>DATCEH010000097.1:0-97906 GCA_036510225.1 Solirubrobacteraceae bacterium
CCCGGCCTCGGACCGACGGTCTTCGTCGGATCCTACGACGGGACGATGTACGCCCTCAGCGCGTTCTCCGGCGCCGTCCGCTGGAAGTACCACGCCGGCGGGCGGATCTCCGGCTCGCCGACGATCCTGGGCCAGATCCTCTACTTCGCGGACCTCGGCCTGCACAAGACGTACGCCCTCAACCTGAAGACGGGTGCCGTGATCTACACCCGCCACAGCGGCTCCTTCGACCCGGTCGTCAGCGACGGCAGCCTGATCTTCCTCAGCGGGATCACCGGTCTCTACGGCCTGATCCCGACCGGCCACCGCCACCCCAAGCCCTGACGTCGCACGCCTGACCCGGTCCGCCGGCCTCGATCCGTCGAGCCGGAAGCGGTCAGGCGCAGCGGACCCCGTGGTCGAGGACCCGGCCGACCGCGAAGGCGATCGTCACCCGCACGACGCCCGCCCGCCTCGAGCTGAGCTGCGTGAACCCCCCGGCCCCCGGCCCAACGCACCCGTCCCGCGCCCGCCAGTACGGCGTGAACCGGACCCGCACGAGGGTCGTCCCCGGCCGGCTGAAGCGCACGACGAACGACTGGCCGCCGAGCGCCGTGACGCTCGCCGGCGGGCTGGCCAGCGGGGCCGGGTGGATCACCTCGTAGACCCGCCAGTGCGGATCTGAGAAGACCGCCCGGAGGTAGGGCAGCCCGCCGAGCACGAGCCTCGCCTCGAGCCGACTCGACGGATCCAGGCGGGCCCTGGCGACCACGACATAGCGAACGGCCAGGTCGTCGAGCCACGCGTGATACGCCGCGGAGGTGAGCGACCTCCGGTAGAAGAGGCCGTTGTCCCCGGTGTCGAGCTGTTTCTCCCAGCCCCGGGCCAGCGGATACCGCGGCGCGAGGATCGCCGCCTCCCAGTGCGACTCGGTGAACGTCACCTCGAGCCGGCCGGGACCCGTGTCATGAGCGCCGAGGTACGCGAACAGGCCGGCGTAGGTCGACGGCCGGGAGATCGGGTCGCCGAGCCCCTTGGCCTGCTCGCGCACCGGGGCGAACCACTGCCACCCCAATAGTCCGACCAGCAGGGCCCCGGTCAGAGCACCGAAACGGGACGGCCAACCCCGCCGGTTGAGCACCGCACACGCGAGCAGCGGCCCGGCGAAGTCGGCACCCACGCGGGTCGTGTTGTCGCCGATCGGGGTCACCAGGACGAACGACGCCAGGGTCCCCAGGAGGTAGAGACCGGCCCCCGCGCGGAGGATCCGCTCCCGCCGGGGAAGGACGGCGATGAAGCCGATCGTCAGGGCGAGCGAGGCCACCACCGGCCCCGTCCCGAACGGCTCGCGTCCGCCCTCGGCGAAGGCGAGCGTCAGGAGCAGGCCGACACCGACCGCCGGGATGCCGAGGATCAGCGCCATCCGACGCGACCCGGGATCCCTCCAGCCACCCAGCATGACGGCGACGGCCGCCATCCCGACGAACAGCCCGGCGAGCGGGGCCGCCGCCCCGCAGAGCGCCGCGAGCACGACCGTCAGCCCGACCCGGCGGCGACTCGCCGCGTACACCGCGGCGAGGCCGATCGCAGCCGCCAGGGCGTAGGTCAGGCGGCCGATCGCCAGGTCGGCGACCGACGCGACCGCGAACCAGAGGATCCCGATCCGGGCGCGCGGCCCGAAATGCGATTCGGCCAGCCGGGCAAAGCAGAACGCCGCGAGGACGGCCGCCCCCACGCCGACCAGGCGCATCCCGACGAGGCCGCCGAGCGGCGGGAAGACGAGGCTGTAGGCCGGCAGGTGATGCCCGGCGTACCAGTTGTTGTCCCAGATCGCGAAGCCCTCCCGTTTGAAGAGCCCGACCCGGTAGGACTGGGCGGCGAGATCCGGCGTCCTCGATCCGGCCACCAGCCAGATCAGCCCGGCCAGCCCGGCGACCACGCACGCCTGGACGTCCGACCGGCCGGCGACGGCCCGTGTCGCTGCGGCGTCGGACCGCCGGGGGAGGGCCCGCATCGGCTCAGAAACTACAGATCGCGTGAGCCGGGCGCGGATCCTCGCCGGCCGGCGACGTCACGCCGCCACAGCGACTCGGGGGGCGCCTGAGCGCCCCCCGAGTTCCCCGCCGGTCCTGCTGCGCTCGGCTAGCCGATCTGGACGTAACCGGGGAGCGTGAACGTCGGGAACGGCTTCGTGCTGTGCGTGTTCTGCCTGACGAACGTCTCCGCCCGGTAGACGCCGGCCTGCTTGCTCGGCGGAGCCGCGAGCGTCGCCGAGAACTTGCCGGAGCCGGTGCCCGTGAGCGTCTTCACGTTGACCGTCTTCGTGCAGGAGATCCGTCGCTGGATCACGATCTTGCTGACCGGCTGGGTCAGCGGCTGCGACACCTCACCGGAGATCTTGACCTTGCCGCCGCTGCTGCTCAACCCGAGGATGTGCATCCGCCGGGAGAACTTCAGCCGCAGCGACGTCTGCTGCCCGATCTTCGCGAAGTACCGCGCCGAGTTCGTGTATCTGATGCCGATCGGCGGGAGCGCCACGTACGCGTGGAAGAGGCCCGACTTGGCGACCGTCGCCGTGCCGACCTGCTTGCCCGAGGCCGTGAAGTAGATCCCGACCTTCTTGCCGATCAACGAGCTCTGGGCGGCACCCGTCACGTACGTCCGGTTGCCACGCTGGAGCACATCGATCAGCGTCAGCTTGCGGGTCGTGCACTGGAGCGAGGCGACCGTGACCGGCGAGACGCACTGGACGCTGTTGTTGCTGACCCGAGCCTGACCGAGCGTCAGGTCGAGGATGCTCTGGCCGAGCAGCGTCACGTTGAGGTGCAGCGCAGTCTGCGTCAACTGCGTCGCCGTCTTCGTCTGGATGTCCGGCTGGACGGTGATCTCGATGATCGAGTTGATCAACGGCTGGGCCGCCGTCAACAGGTTCGTCAGAAGCGGCTGGACCGTCGTGTTGAGGAGGTTGCTGAGTGCCGTCTCGAGTTGCGTCACGGTCGAACCGAGCGGTCCGGTGGCCAGCGACTGGAGGCCGAGCGACGTCTCGAGGTTCGTCAGCAGGCTGGTCAGCGTGTCGGCCAGGTTGACCTGGTCGAGCTGCTGTGTGTTGAGCAGGTTGAGCGCCTGGTTGACGACCGGATCGAGCGGAATGTTCGATCCGAGCACCTGGAGACCCGCGAGCTGGGACTGGCCCGACAGCACGGGCGACCCGTTGACGCACTTCGTCGTCGCGATCGAGTCGGCCACGCCGACGCCCGCGATGCTGCCGTCCAGCACCTGGCTGAGCACGCTGTCGAGGAGTTGTTGGAGGCCGGTCGCCAGATCACCCTGCGAGAGGGTCGGGGTCGAGCCGCCGAGCCCGAGGCTCGTCAGGAGTTGGGTGATCAGCGGGTTCTGCAGCGTGATCGGCGTCTGGCTCCCCGTGAGGTCCTGGGAGATCGGGCCGGTGATCTTGCTGAGGATGCTGCCGCCGAGACCGACGCCGAGGCCGGTCACGCCGCCGACTGCCGTGGCCGTCTGTCCGTCGGTGCTGACGCCCGTCTTCGCGACGAGGACGCCCGCGGTCAGCGGGAGGCCGGCGCTCGCCGGGATCGTGAGCAGCGTGCCGTCTTCGTTCTGGCATTGCGTCGAACCCGCGTTCGCGCTGCCGAGCGTGATCGGCGCAAGGGTGAGAAGCGTCAGCGAGAGCGCCGTCGCGTCGCAGTTGAAGGCTGTCGGCGTGGCCGCATCCGCCGTCGCTGGTGCGAGCCAAACCGTGAGTCCGACCAACGTCATTGCTACGACCGACAATCTCTTCTTAAACCGATCCATGGCTTTCCGTTCCTCGCGCTTACCTGACATTGAGGCGGATGTTAGGGATTTGAGCCAATCCGTGCAAGGTTTCCCACGCAGCTTGCCGACCGCCGGTTTCACGGCCGTCCGCGTCCCCCCGGACCTGGCCGCCCGCCGGCCGCCCGGCGACCGTGCGGCGCCCCGGCCGCACCCGCCGGCAACCGCTCCGGAAAATGATCCCGCACGCGCGCGTGGCCGCAGACCGACCGCGCGACGCTGCCCGCCGACGCCGCGCTGCGGGCCGCTTCGCGGGCTCCGCACCGCCGACGCCGGGCAATCGGCGATCATTCGCGCCGATGACGCGCCGCTCGATGCAGACGGTCATGCTCGCCGTGCTCGCGCTCGCCCTGCTCGCGGGCAAGCCGCCCCCGGTCCGCGCCGCCGGCCCGACCGTCGTCCCGCCCCAGCCGATCCCGCTGACGCAGGGCTGGCAGCGGCTGATGGACCCCCACGACAAGGGCCTCGCGGAGGGCCTCGAGAAGGGCGTCGGCGGGAGCGGGTGGAGCTCGGTCAACGTGCCCGACGTGTTCGACTCCCGGCCGCTCCCCGCGGACTTCCCCGGGACGATCGGCTGGTACCGGGTCCGCTTCCGCACGCCGGACGACGTCGGGTTCGCGTGGGCCGTCCACTTCGGCGAGTCCCGGCGGTTCACCGAGGTCTGGGTCGACGGCCGGCTGATCGGCTCGAACACCGACCCGTACACGTCCTTCCAGTTCGACCTCGGCGCGACGAGGCCGGGCGCGCTGACGACGATGGTCGTCCGCGTCGACAACCGCAAGAAGATCGAGCCGCGCGAGGGCTGGTGGAACTGGGGCGGCATCGTCCAGCCGGTGTCGCTCGTCCCGGTCGGCGCGGTGACCGTCTCCGATCTCGGCGTGATGCCCCAGCTGGACTGCCCGCAGGCCGACCGGTGCACCGGGCATCTGCTCGTCGACGCGGTCGTCGCCAACCGCAGCGGGACGAGCCTGACGCCGACGCTCACGCTCAACCTGACCCCCCCGTTCGGATCGACCGCGCTGGCCCAGGTCGACACGCTCGCACCCGGAACGCTCCGGGCCGGCCAGACCGCGAGCGTCCGCTTCTCGGTGCCGCTGCGCGGCGACCTCGACCTCTGGGAGCCCGGCCATCCGAGCCTCTACCAGACGCAGCTCGACACGTCGGTCGGCACGCTCGTGACCCAGCGCGACCAGTTGGCGATCGGCATGCGCCGGGTCGACGTCCGCGGCGGCCTGCTCTACCTCAACGGCCGGCAGATCAACGTCCGCGGCGCGTCGATCGAGGAGGACTTCCCCGGCCACGGCGCCGCCCTGACGACGGCCGAGGAGGCGCAGATCGTGACCGAGCTGAAGGCCCTCCACGCGAACGTCACCCGCTCGCAGTACCCGCTCAGCCAGCCGCTGCTCGACATGCTCGACCAGGCCGGCATCCTGATCTGGACGGAGGCGCCGATCTACCACCGTGACGACCTCCTCCACACGCCCGCCCAGCGCGCCGTCGCCCTCGCCACGCTCCGCGACGCGGTCCTGTCGACCCGCGATCACCCCAGCGTGATGACCGAGTCGGTCGCCAACGAGCTGACCCCCACGCCTGACGTCGTCCCCGGGACGAAGGCCTACCTCGACCAGGCCGTGGCCCTCGTCCGCCAGCTCGACCCCGACGTACCGATCGCCGCGGACATCCTCTCCTACCCCGGCTATCCGCCCGAGCAGACCTACCGCCAGTTCGACCTGCTCGGGATCAGCAACTACTACGGCTGGTACACGGGCCAGAAGGCCCACTCGACGGCGAACATCGCCGGGCTTGCGCCGTTCATGCGCCAGACCCGCGCCGACTACCCGACCCAGGCGATCGTGATGAGCGAGTTCGGCGCCGAGTCCTCGGCTCCGGGGCCGGCCGACGAGAAGGGCAGCTACGCATTCCAGACGCAGTTCATCCAGAAGACGCTCGGCATCGTCAACACGCTCCCGTTCCTCAGCGGCGCCCTCTACTGGACGGTCCGCGAGTTCGCCGTCAAGCCCCACTGGGACGGTGGCCCGCCGCGGACGATCGACCCGCGGACGTCGATCCACCACAAGGGCCTGATCAGCTACGGCGGCGTCCGCAAGCCGGCCTTCGCGGCGACGGCCGAGCTCTTCGCCCAGACGCCGTTCTACCGCTCCCGGCCGATCACCGCGGTCGGCGACCCGGTCGGCGGCGGCCCGACCCGCGGGGCCGGCACAGCCGGATGGGTGCTGCTGGTCGCGATGGTCGGCCTCGGCGGCGCCCTCGCGACGACGGCGCGATCCCGCCGGCGCGTCCGCTACCTCCAGACGCCCCGGCCCTAGCCTCCCGAGAGGCCCTTCGGGGGAACCTGGGCCGCGACGAGCGGTGGGTCGTCGGCGAGCAGTCGGGGCACCGTGACGAGGGTGTAGCCCCGCTTGCGCAGCGCCTTGATGATCGTCGGCAGGGCCTGGATCGTCTGCGTCCGGGTGCCGCCGGCGTCGTGCATCAGGACGATCGCCCCGGGCTTGGCCCCGACGAGCACGGCGCTGACGATCTTCTTTACGCCCGGCTGGGCGAAGTCGTTCGTGTCGATCGTCCAGAGGATCGTCAGCATCTTCAGCTTCTTGGTGATCGACAGGGTCGTCTCGTTGAACGACCCGTACGGCGGGCGGAAGAGGTCGGGAAACGGCGCGCCGTAGTGCTCGATGTCCGCGGCCTGGTCGACCAGCTGGGCGGTCTGGTCCTTGCGCGAGAGGGCCGCCATCGCCTCGTGATCCTGCGTGTGGTCGCCGAGCACGAAGCCGGCCGACAGCTCACTCGGCAGGTACGCGCCGAAGTCCTTGACCGACCGTCCGACGACGAAGAACGTCGCCGGAACCTTGTGGCGCTTGAGGATTCCCACGATCTGCGGCGTGTACGGCCCCGGGCCGTCGTCGAAGGTCAGGGCGATCTCCCGCTTGGACGCGCTGCCCGACGTCACGTAGGCCGTGTAGCCGAGCGCCGTCTGGACCGCCTGATCCTCGCGGGTCTGCTCGGCCGCCGCCGCCGTCGTCGTCGCCGCCGCGCTCGGGCCCACCGCGGCCGTCGATCCGGTGTGCGTCGCCGCCACGGCCGGACGCCTGCGGGCGCCGCCCGACGACACCAGGCTGAAGATCCAGATCGCGACGACGACGAACGTCGCCCCGGCGATCAGGCGCCGTCGAACGAACCGGTATCGCGGATCGTTCGGGCGAAACCTCGGGGTCGGTGGGTCGCCGCCGGCGTCGGCTTCGTCTGCGGGCCTCACGGCGTCGCATTCTCGCAGGGGAACCCCCGTCCCGGAGGCTGCCGGGGCCGGCGGCGGCGCCGCGCGCGCGGCTTGCCGGAATACTTTGCCGTCGATGACGACCACCACGCTCCGGCGTCTCGCCAGCAGCGCGGTGCTCGCGCTCGCCCTGGGTCTGCTCACCGGGTGCACGACGCACCCGGCCGGCCCGATCTCGACCGGGGATCTCGA
The DNA here is from genome assembly GCA_036510225.1 of Solirubrobacteraceae bacterium. Taxonomy (GTDB): domain Bacteria; phylum Actinomycetota; class Thermoleophilia; order Solirubrobacterales; family Solirubrobacteraceae; genus Palsa-513. The sequence goes on from DATCEH010000097.1 coordinate 7,289, forward strand.
CACCGCCCAGAGCTTTCGCCTGTTCACCGTCTACTGGGTCGGTCCGTCCTTCGACGGTGTTCCCCTGACCGCCGCCGACACCCAGCGCGACTACGACGCCGCGGCCGGCGAACGGGTCTACTACGGCAACTGCGACAAGCAGGCGTCGATCATCTCGACGGTCGGCTGCCGGCTGCCGCTCGAGATCGCGACCGTCGAATACCACATGATCGACTCCCGGCGCAACGAGGGTCTCGGCACCAGGACCAACACCGTGATCCGCGGCGTCCCGGCCGTGATCTTCAACGCCGGCCGGTCGATCCAGCTCTACACCGACCAGCTGGCGATCGACATCTACGCCGACAGCCCGGCCCGCGCGCTCGCCGCCGCCCGGTCGGTCGTCCCGATGAACCGGCCCGAAGACCCCCATCCCGACCTGCTCAGTCCGCCGCAGTTCGCCAAGGACGTCGACCCCGAGCTGCTGGTGATCGAGCGCCGGCTGACGGCCGCGCGCACTGCCGCAACCGCGGTCCGGAGGGCAGCCGCCCGCCGGGCGGCGGCGGCCCGACCGGCCGCCCCGGCGACCGGGTCCGGCGGCCGGCGTGGCACGCCGACCGGGACGACGTCCCGGCAGGGAACGACCACGCCCGGCCGGAGTCCCCGGAGCTCCAGCCAGCGGTCGAAGACGGGCTGACCCAGGCGCGGTGGCGGTGGGATGGGCCAGGATCGCCCGGGCGATCGGACTCGCCGTCGGCGGGGTTGCCGTCGGCGGGGTTGCCATCGGCGGGGTCGGCGGGGTCGGCGTCAGCGGGCTTGCCGGCCTGAGCGTTCCGGCGGCAGCCGGGGCGCAGGCCGGATCCACCACCCGAGCCGGCGGGTCGGTGGCCGGTCGGCGGGTCGTGATCGCCTTCGTGGCGTCGCGCGACTCGCCGCCGCGGCTGCTCGCCCGGCTCGGCGAGGACCTCAAGGTCGATGCGCTCGGCCTGCTCGACCCGTCCGACGGCGACTACAACGAGCAGCAGGCCCTGCTCGACCTGACGCAGAGCGCGCGGATCTCGAGCGCGGCCTACACGCCGAGCGCGCCACCGGCGATCACGGTCTCCCGGGCGGGCGTCGTCTCCCACTGGCCGGCGATCCTCCGGCGGGCCCGCCGGGCGGCCGGCGACATCCGGCCGGGCCTGTTCGCGTCGACGGTTCCCGGGGGCGTGGCGTATGCCGGGGCCGGCGACCGTCCGGGCGCCGACGCGATCGTCGCCGCCGACCGCGACGGCCTGGTCTCGGCGATCTCGCTGGGCGGGGCGCAGACCCTGACCCGACGAACGCAGTTCCTGCTGCGTGGCCACCGTGTCGTCGTCGTCGAGGAGCCGGACATCCGGGGACTCGAGAAGCTGCTGGCCGGTCGACCGGCCGGCGAGCTGGCGCTCGTCGTGGAGCAGCCGCCCCCGACCACGCCGACCGAGCAGATCCGGCCCGAGCTGCTGGCGATCGGCGCGAGCGGGCTGCCGGGAGGCGGGGCACAGCTGACGACGGCGACGACCCGCCGGCCGGGTCTGGTCACCGGACTCGACGTCGCTCCGACCGCCCTGGGCTGGCTCGGCCTGCCGGCGCCGGCAGGGTTCACGGGTCGTCCGATCACGACGAGTGGGCCGCGGAGCGTCGGCGGGCTGCAGGGGCTCGACGCCCGGCTGGGTGTGATCGCCGGACGCCGCTGGCCGACGATCGAGTCGTTCGTCCTCGCCTGGCTTGTGATCCTCGTCGCAGCCGCGTGCGGCCGCGGACGTCGCGGGCTGCGAGCGGGGCTGCGCGTCGGCGGCCTGGCGGCGCTGTGGACGCCGTGCACGATGCTGGTCAGCGCCGCGCTCGCCCCCCGGCGGGCCGTGGAGATCGCGATCATCGTCGGCGGCGCCTTCCTGCTCGCGCTCCCGACCGATCGCCTGGCCCGGTGGCCGCGCGGGCCGGCCGTGCCGGCGGCGGCGATGGTCCTCGCCTACGCGATCGACCTGTCGCTCGGCTCGCCACTGATCGCCCGGTCACTGCTCGGCTCGAACCCGATCGCCGGGTCGCGGTTCTTCGGCGTCGGCAACGAGATGGAGGCTGCCCTGCCGATCGTGCTGTTCGCCGGCCTCGCGGCCGCTCTCCCCCAGCGGGCGGCTCACCGCCGGGAGGCGACGATCTTCGCGGCGGCCGGACTCCTCTTCACCGCGATCATCGCCTGGGGCCGGCTCGGGGCGGATGTCGGCGCGCTGTTCACGATCGGCGGCGGCACCGCCGCGGGCACGCTGGTGCTCCGCCGCCGCCGGTCTCGGGCAGCGCTCGTCCTGACCTGCGCGACGCCGTTCATCGGGCTGGCCGGCCTGGCCGGGCTCGACCTGCTGACGCATGCCGGCGGCCACTACACGAACACGATCCTCCACGCCGCGTCGCTCGGCGACGTGCTCGCCACGATCAGGCGCAAGCTCGATTCGGCCGCCGGCCAGCTGGTCAAGGGCGTGATGCCGATCAACACCGGCGTCTGCCTGATCGCCGGGGCCTACGTGATCCGCAACCGCGACCGCCTGCTCGCGCCGACCGGTACGGCGGCCGGCTGGCGGGCATGTCTGGTCGCAGGCTTCACCGGATCGATCCTCGGGTCGCTGGCCAACGACTCGGGTCCGGTCCTCCTGGTGATCGGCTGCTTCGGCCTCGCCTGCGTGCTCGCCTACGTCCGTGGCGACCCCCGGCTCGCCGAGCCCTGAGCCCGGCCGGGCTTCTTACGCGGCTCTTCGGATCTGTTGCGAAAGTGACGGCGATGTCGAGATCTCTCTGGCCCAGGCTGACCGTCGTGTTGGCGTCGGGCGTCCTGCTGAGCGCGTGCGGCTCGTCGTCGAGCTCGTCCACGACGGCGTCGTCGACGAACTCCGCGAGCACGACCCCAGGCGCCTCACCGGCGACGACGGCCGCCCGTACGGCGGCGATCAGCTGTCTTGCCAAGAACGGCGTAGCCGTTCCGACCGGCACGACCGGCTTCGCCGGCGTGACGGGCGCCCTCGCGAAGATCCCGGCGGCGACGGTGACGGCCGCTCAGACGGCATGCAAGACCGAGCTTAGCGCGGTCCCCCAGCTTGCGCGGGGCACGCGGCCGACGCCGACGGCGGCGCAGCGCAAGGCGCAGCAGGCCGCGCTGACGGCGGTCACGACCTGCCTCGCCGCACACGGCTACAAGCTGCCGACCCGGCCGGCGCGCACCGGAGCGACGGGCGCGACGGGTCCCGGCGGCTTCGCCGGCGGAGCACGGGGCGGCGCCGGGGCGGCCAACGGGCTCCTCTTCCTCTTCCTCGGCGGCGGCGGCGGCGGTGGGCGGCGCGGCGGTGCCGGCGGCCCAACCGGAGCGACCGGCGGGGCCGGAGCCACGGGCGGCGCCGGCCCGGGTGGCGGACGCGGGTTCGGCGGCGGCGGCGGCGCCGGCGGGGCGACCGCTGGCCTGGCGGCCGCGGCCAACACAGCAGCCGGGCGTGCCGCGGTCCATGCATGCGCGACGCAGATCGCCGCGTTGCGGACCGCCGGCGGCGGCGGCGGCGGCGGCGGCGGCGGCCAAGCCTCGGGCACATCGGGCACGACGACGTCGTAGAGCGCGCGGCGCGCTCGCGCGCGCAATGATCGACCGATGCCAGACCGCCCCCAGATACTCGTCGTAGACGACGAGCCGGCCGTTCGTCAGGCGCTCTCGCGGGCGCTCTCCCTCGAGCACTACGGCGTGGCCCTGGCAGCCGACGGGGTCGTCGCGCTGGAGATGCTTGCGAGCGAGCGCTTCGACGTGATCGTGCTCGACGTCTCGATGCCGCGGGTCTCCGGCATCGAGGTCTGCCGGCGGCTGCGGTCAGCGAGCGACCGGACGCCGGTCCTGATGCTGACGGCGCGGGACTCGATCGACGATCGGGTGGCCGGCCTGGATGCGGGCGCCGACGACTACTTGGTCAAGCCGTTCGCCCTGCGCGAGCTGATGGCCCGGGTCCGGGCGCTGCTGCGCCGGCGTGCCGAGGACGAGGAGATCAGCGTGCTCGGCTTCGACGACCTGTCGATCGACCTGCTCGCCCACGAGGTCAAGCGGGGCGAGCGGCGGCTCGAGCTGACGCGGACGGAGTTCTCCCTGCTCGAGGTCTTCATGCGCCATCCCCGGCAGGTGCTGACCCGGTCGACGATCTTCGAGCACGTCTGGGGCTATGACTTCGGCGCGGCGTCGAACACGCTGGGCGTGTACATGGGCTATCTCCGGCGCAAGACCGAGGACGGTGGCGCGGCGCGGCTCCTCCACACGGTTCGCGGAGTGGGTTACATACTCCGGACACCGTGAGCTTTCGTCGCCGCATCACGATCGCCTCGGCGGGAGCCGTCGCGATCGCGGTGGCGATCGCCTCGCTGTTGACCTACGTCCTCGTCCGCGACTCGCTCCGCGGCCAGGTCGACACGTCGTTGCGCCAGCGGGCGGCCGTGTACATCAACCACGTGACGAATCCCCCGCCGAAGCTCAGTCCGGCGAGGGCGGCGGCCCTGGCGACGCTGACCGGTGGCCGCGGAGCCGACCCGTTCGTGCTCGGCCGGGGTGCGCAGGCCCGTCACGGCACGCAGGCGGCTGACGGGGCGCCGCCGTCCGAGCTGCTCTACGGGCAGAACCAGGGCGCCGACGGAGCGACGGGCGCGACCGGGCTGCTCTTCCGGATCCCCGTCAACCCGGCCGAGGGTGCCGGGTACAGCCAGGTCATCAGCGCGTCGGGCCCGGCCGTGAAGCTGCCGGCCAGCTCGGTCGTGCTGCCGGTCAGCGCGCAGTCGCGGACGCTCGCCAGGAAGGGGTCGGGCTCGAGGATCTTCGACGCGACCGTCGACGGCCAGCACCTGCGGATACTGACCGTCGGCTTCGAGCCGGGCCACGCCGTCGAGGTCGCCCGTCCGCTGGCCGAGGTCGACTCCGTGCTCGGCAACATCCGCCTGATCCTGGTCCTCCTGACGGCGGGCGGGATAGCCCTGGCGGCCGTGCTCGGACGGTTCGTCGCCGGCGCGGCGGTCGTGCCGGTCCGGCGGCTGACGGACGCCGCAGAGCATGTCGCCGAGACGCAGGATCTCAGCAAGCGAATCGAGGACGGCGGACCGGACGAGCTCGGGCGGCTGGCGACGTCGTTCAACTCGATGCTCGACGTCCTCGCCGGGACGATGGCCGCACTCGACGAGTCGGCGCGGGCCCAGCGCCAGCTGGTGGCCGACGCGTCGCACGAGTTGCGCACGCCGGTCACGAGCCTGCGGACGAACATCGAGATCCTCGAGCAGGCCGATCAGCTCGAGGAGGGCGATCGGCGGCGGCTGATCGCCGACGTGGTCGAGCAGCTCGAGGAGCTCAGCGCCCTGGTCGGCGACCTGATCGAGCTCGCGCGGGACGAGACGCGCCACGAGGCCCCCGAGGAGATCCGCCTGGACACGCTGATCAGCGAGGCGATCGCCCGAGCCGTGCTCCACGCGCCGACCGCTCGATTCGACGTCGAGCTCGAGGAGACGATCGTCAGCGGCGTGCCGTCCCGCCTGGATCGGGCGATCAACAACGTGCTCGACAACGCGGTCAAGTTCGCCGGCACCGAGCAGCCGATCGAGGTCCGCCTCGCCGGTGGGGAGCTGACCGTCCGCGACCACGGCCCGGGCATCGACGCGACCGAGTTGCCCCACGTCTTCGATCGCTTCTACCGGGGCGCCAAGGCCCGGGCTCTGCCGGGCAGCGGGCTGGGCCTGGCGATCGTCAGGCAGGTGATCGACCTCCACGGGGGGAGCGTCGCGATCGAGCGGGCCGTCGGCGGGGGGACGTTGGCCCGGGTTCGCCTGCCGACCGCGTAGGGCGGCTGCGGCGTTCGAGCGAAGCGCGGTCGGCGGCGGGGCGGCGGCGGCGGGGCGGCGGCGGCGAGGCGGCCTACGGCCGGCAGGCCGACAGGCCGGCCCGGCGGAGGGCGAGGCCGGCCTGTCCGAGCAGCTGCGGCCGGAAGCCGAGCGGGTCGCGCTCGGCTGCGGCGAGCGCGGCGTCGAGCTGCCCGTAGATCGCCTCGAGGCGGAGGCGCTGGCCGGGCGGTAGCCGATCGCCCGGAGGTTGGCCAGCTCGAGTCGCAGCTCGGCGACATAGTCGTCGACGTATCCGGCGTAGTCCTCGGGCGCGGCGGTCGGCGGTGTTCGCGGGGCTGCGAGGTCGCTGATCCGCTTGGCCGAGGCGGCGCAGACGGAGTTGCCGCGGGCGAGGAACTCGCGCGCGGGGACGGTCTGGCCTCGACAGCCGAAGAGGCCGAGGCCGGCGGCCGCGAGGACCATCGCCAGCCGCCGCATCACTCGCTGCCTCCCGGCGGTTCCTGCTCGATCTCGTCGACCTTCGGGGACGGGCGGGACGGCCGCGTGAAGGCGACGATCGCGACGACGACGAGGACTAGGGCCGCCGGGGCGACGAACGTGACGAACGCCGAGCTGCCGGTGCTCGCGGCCCCGCCCGCCGGGATCGGGGGGAGCACGATCGGGTGACCGGAGGCTGCCGCCAGCAGGCCGACCGCCTTGATCGCGGCCGTGGCCAGCCCGTCGGACCCACGTTCGGTCGGAATGCGCAGACCCGCGAGCGCACTCGACGGGCCGCTGTTGGCGAGGCCGAAGCCGGACTGCATCACGACGAGGAGCACCGGCCTCGAGTTGAACGAGATCTCCCTCTCGAGAAAGTTCGCGTAGTCCTGGGGCTTGGCGAAGAGGTCGGGCACCGCGCCGAGATCGACCGGCGTCGCGATGATCGCCACCCTGATCGGGAACTTCGCGGCGTGCGCTCGAGCGGTGGCGGTGTTGAGCGCGGCGATCAGGTCGTTTGAGACGGTCTGCTGGTAGGGGTAGAAGACGTTCGAGACGAGCAGGACATCGCTCGCCGGATCCCCGTCGGCCGTTGCCTGGACCGGAGCGGCGAGCAGGGCGAGCCCGGCAACCAGACCCACGAGATGGGCGAAGCGCATGGCCGGCATCTTGGCGGCACCCTAGCTCCCGGTCGGCGGACGAGTAGCGCGCTGTGTCACGACCGGCGGCCGGCGGCGGTCGGCAGGGCGGCGACACACTTCGGCAGACGCGGTCAGAGACCGCCGGCGAACTGATAGGACGCGTGCGGCACGACGGATCCCGACGTTTCGAGCACGACCTCGTCGTGTCGACGCAGCCGGATCGCCGCGGGATCGCCGGGGACGGCGCGGCCGTCGACGAACGCGCGAACCCGGTGGCCGGCGAACCCGGCCAGACGGGTCGAGCTGAGCCGCTGGCCCCAGAGCTCGAAGAGCGTGCCGAGCGTGACGGGGTCGTCGAAGACGGCGATCTCGACGACGCCGGTCGGGTCGAGCGTGACGAGCGGGTAGTAGCAGCGGCCGGCGCGGACGAACGCGCCCGCGAGGAGCGGCCTGAAGACGCCGATGCCCGCGGGGATCACGACGACGTGCCGGTTGGCGAAGAGCTCGACGTGCACACCGAAGCGCGGGCCGAGCGCGGGTTCGCATGGGAGACCGTCTCCCCGCAGCGCGGCGGCCTCAAGGACGGCAGACCTCGGGTGGACGCCGGGCCGGTAGCGGGGGCCGTGGCCGACGCTCAGCGGGATGTAGCTGGCCGGGAGCCGGGCGGCGGCAGGGAACCGGGCGGCTCCCGCGGGCCGGGGGGCGTCCGCGGGCCGGGGGGCGTCCGCGGGCCGGGCGGGGTCGTCAACCCGGCTGGCAGGTCGACCGCAACCGCAGAGACCGACGACGGCGGCCACGGCCAGGAGGCCACGCGGGCTGGGCTTCCAGGGCGGGCCGCAGCGAGCAATCGTCAGGGATGGGCGAATGTGCGGGTCACGGTCTCGGCGCGGAGATGCTTGTCGCCAGCGAAGGTAACCGTGAGGCGCTCGGCATGCCCGCCTCGTGGCTGGACGAGCCCCGTCGAGAAATGGCCGGCGGCCGCCGTGGCAGTTCGCCGGATGGTGTGGAGGACGCGCCCGACGAGGCAGCGCTCGGTCACGTGCACGTGACCGTGAAGCGCGCGGCTGGCGGTGCCGGTGACCCGGAGTGTCCGGCTGACGAGCTTCACGGCGGTGAGGCGCAGAAGCGGGCTGGCGCGTGCGGTCGGGGTCCCTGACGACCCGCCGGCGTGGGGGTAGTTGAGCGTCGTGGACCTGGCAGCGCTCCGGCTCGTGTTTCCGGCGGCGTCCTCGAGCCATGCGGCGACCACGTAGCGACCGCGGGGCGCGGATCTGAAGGTCGGGTTGGTCGCCGGGTCGAAGCCGAACGCATCGCCCGAGACGTTCTTCGCGGCCGTGCACTTGCCGGCGGTCCGGCATGCGACCCAGTTGACGCTGGAGATCGGGGCGACGTGCGGTCCGGGGGTCGCCCTGATCATGAACGACCTCCCGGTCGAGCTGGGGGTCGCCTTGAGCGTGGAAGGCGGGCCGGGGCTGGTGTTGTCGAAGCCGAAGCTCGCCCGGCCGGCGCTCGCCGGGTTCACATCCCCGGAGCTGTCGATCAGCCAGACGAACACGGTGTAGCTGCCTGGAACCTGGCCTGCGAAGGCCGGTTCGGTGCGAGGGTCCTCGGTGAGGGAGGTCAGCGGGGTTGCCTGGGAGTGAACCGAGCCGCAACCCGACGCGGGGATGCTCGAGTCGACGCCGCGACAGGCGACCCAGCCGACCGCGGCGAGCGGCAGGCCGGCGCCCTGGGCGGGGTTCTTCCAGGTGATCGTCGCCGCGTGGTTGATCCACCCGGTCGGGGAGTTCGCGACGCCAACAGCGGTCGGCGCGCCAGGCGGGTGGTTGGCGACCAGGAGCGGCAGGGCCGGGCCCCGGGTCTCGTTCCCGGCCGCGTCGGTCACGGCCGCCTGGACCTGGTGGGGGCCGTCGGCGAGACGCGTCGTGTCGAGGCTCAGGGTTGGACTCGTCGCGGTGGCCGGGCACGGCTGGGCGTAGGTGTAGTCGCAGTTGAACGCCGACTGCGCGACGGGGTTGCCGTCGACGTAGACCCTGACGCTGGAGACGCCGCTGTCGTCGGATCCGGCAATCGTCCCGGTGAGGACGCCGTGCTGGTAGCCGGACGGGCTGAAGAGGGCGCCGGTGGCCGCGGTGACGGTCGGGGGCTGGTTGTCGGTGACGGTGACGGTCGCGGCATTGAGCTCAACGCGAGCCCGATGCTCAGGCTGTCCGCCGCTGCAGCTCGTTTGTGCCGCCGGCGCAGGGTCACACACCACCTGGATAGCTAGAGAGGTCGTGTCCAGAGCGGCGTGGCTCGTGGTTCCCTGCACCTCGCAGCCCGACTGGTCGAAGTCAAAGACGCACGCCTCGCCGGGTAGCGGCGTGCCTGTTGCATCGACAACCTCGGCAAGCCAGCCCGGAGCGAGCGTAAAAAATAGGTCTCGATCGAGGATGATGCCGCTGACCGCGTCTCCCGCCGGAGCCGTGAAGCGCCAGCCCGCGCTCTCGCCCCCTGGAACGGTCGTCGGTGACCCAGGCGCGTCCGATGCTGCCAGGCCCGATGTCGCGGAGCTCAGGCCGGTCACGTCTGGCAGGCCGCACGCAGTCGACGTCTGCAGCTCCGCCGGATCCACGTTGAACGGCACCCACGCATTGTCGACTGAGCCCGGTGCAGCCGAGCACGACCGGACCACGTACGTCCCCGCCTGCGCAGTTGGCGGCCAGTTTGCCGTTACGAACGCCAACACGACGACGATGAAGATCCTGCGTTGTGGTTGGCTCATCCGTGCACGGCTCGTCGACCGTTCGCGGCGCTCGCCGCCCCCGACACCCGGACCAACCTGCTGCCCCGAGGAACCGTCAATACGCCGGACCGCCGGCTGCCCTTCACGAAGAGGACCGCGAGTCGGTCCCAGTGACGAATCGCGACCGTCACGAACCGCCCTCCGGAGGTCGTGCTGGCGACCGTCTTGTAGCGGTCGTCGCCGGTTCCGCGTTGAGCGTCGACGCGTAGTCGTGCACCGCGCGGCACGCTCTCCACTGCAACTACCACACCGTCACGCCGAGACCGGACGCTGACCACCCGCGGACGGACCGTCCATGGCTTAAGGGCGCCGGGAGATTTGGGCAGCGTCGTTTTGATCGGTGGCACAGCCGCCGGAGGCGGGACCTGACCTGCTTGAGTAGAGGCTGGCGGGGTTGCGATTGCGGCCTCGTACGCAGCCATGCCCTCGCTCACCACTATTCCGACGCCGCATGCGCGAAAGGCCGCAGCAGCGTCGAGGTTCCCGCCACTGACCACCGTGGATGTCAGGCAAGCTTCGGCCTCCGCTGCGGTCAGATTCGGGTCGTAAGCCCGCAGGCTCGCGAGAACGGCAGACACAACGGCGGCTGCCTCGCTCGTACCTGATGCCCACGCGGGCGTCCCGTCGTCAGAAAACGCCGCGTCGATGCCGTCGCCTCCCCCGCCGGCTTCGCTCTGTGTTCCGCATCCGGGCGCCAGCAGTCCCAGAGCAGGACCGCGGTCACTCGACGCGCAGAACACACCCAGGTTGGCCGGGTTAGCGTCCGTTGCTCCCACAGCAAGGACTCCGTCGGTGGCAGCCGGAAACGCCACAGCGCCTCCCCCGTTGCCGGCGGCGCCAACAACGTCCACTCCGCGACCTCGGACGTCGGCAACGGCAAACGCCAGCGCTTCAGCGTCGACCTGACTCGGTTGGTCATCTGAACCCAGACTGAGATTTACGACAGACATACCAGTGACGCCGGTCGGACCATCAATGCAGTGTTCGATCGAGTTGGCATATTCCGCGAACGCAAATGTGCTCTGTCCAGCGCCTAGGACCTTCAGGTTGAAGACCTTGACGCTCGTCGGCGCGATGCCGACCATTCCCCATCCGTTTACGGGCGCAGCCATGACCATGGCCATGTAGGTTCCGTGGCCGTCCGGGTGAGTCCCCGGCTGCAATGGTGGGGTGACCCTCGACAACTCGTCGGCCGTGTCTGTTCCCGGCTGTGTCGCGTAGGACCCGGCCAGGATCGGCGTCGTGTCCGGGTTTGGGTCCACCCCAGAGTCGACAAGGCAGACGATCCCCGGAGTAGCGGGTGGGGGCGCGTACTCGAGGAACTGGGCGTCGGCCGCGATCGCCTGGACCGTCGCCCCCGGAGCACCGACCTCGGCTCCGGCAGGTGACGTTGCCCACCACGGGCCAGCCGCCACGACGGCCAAGGCCCCGACTCCCAGGGTTCGACGGCGGATCATCGACTCGTCCTACGTCCTACGGGTCCACCCGGACCGATCTCGATCGGCTGGCCGCCGCTTCATACGGGTAGCCCTTCACCCCAGCCGCAGGGATCGCGACCCGGAACTTGTAGATGATCGGGATTGTCGTGCGCTTCAGCGTGTACCGGTACACAAAGCTTCCGCTCTTGCCTCGAGCCCGTGTCTGGTCGAACGCACGCCATCGGCTGCCGTCCCGGTACTCCACATTCAGGAGCAGCCCGTTGGCCGGGATATATCCCCCGTAGACCCGCCCCCGGTAGGTGATCGTGTGGCCGTTTCGCGTCCGCGTCGGCAGCACGGTCAGCGAGACCGAGGCCGCCACCAGAAGGTCGGCGCTCGCGCTCGCCGCCGGCGCCGCGTCGTCGGAGAACGCCTGATACGACAGCTTGATCGCCCGCGACGGGCCGGCCCCGAACGCATAGGAGAACGACCCGTCCGCCGCCGTCCGGACCGAAGCCGATGTCGATCCGCGACCCCCGCCCTCCGGGGCGATCGCGAGTCCGATCAGCGCGTTCCCCACTCCGTGTCCGGCACACGTCAACGTGCCCGTGATCGTCGCGCCCTTGTTGAGCCCGACATGGATCGCCGTCGACTTGCCGAAGTCCGCGGCAAGCGTCGCGCTCTCGCAGGCGCCCGTTCCGTTCGGGAGGTGTCCCGCGGTCGGTCCGGTCGCACCCGTCGGACCTGTCGCACCCGTCGCCGGCGGCGTCGCCCCGGTCAGGCCGCCGCCCTGCGCCGAGATCGGGGCCACCGCGTTATGGGTCGTGATCGTTCCGCTGTAGACCGTCGCCGCGTTCCCGGCCGCGTCGTCGATCACGACCCGCATCGAATGGCTCCCGTCGGTCAGCTTGGTCGTGTCCAGGCTGACGTCGCCGGTCAGCGCCGTCTTGCACGGAACCTGGTAGAGGAAGTCTCGGAGACCGTCGGTCGCCTGACCGACCGTCTGGCAGTGACCCCCGTTCTGATCGAGGACCGCGCCGTAGACCTGCGACCCGTCGACGAGCACCGACGCCGAGTAGATCCCGCTTCCGGTGTCGGCCGCGTCGAACACGATGTCCTGTGCGCCGCTCAGCGTCCCGCCGGCCACCAGCGGCCCGCGGACGTTCGAAACCGTCGGATCCGTGTCGTCCTCGAGGGTCAGGTCTGCCGCGTAGAGATCCGCCTCGGCCGCGTAGCCCGGGTAGGCCGGACACGACGCTCCCGGAGCCCCGCCGCAGTCGGCCGACATGTAGAGATGGCTCGACCCGCTGATGTGGCCGGCCGGGACGTTCTCGTGGTTGCTCGCGCTGAACCCGCCGTTGTTCGTCCCGACCTGGCTGCACCCCAGCAGGGCCTGGCAGTCGTCGAAGACGTCGCCCGCGTCGTAGAGGAAGTTCGGCGCGTAGAGCGCCGTCACATAGCCCGAGTTGGCTCCCACCCCACCCGGCGTCCCCTCGTGCCGGTAGAGCGACGCCGACCCAATCGTCAGACCCGGGGCCACGCTGAACGACCACAGCGCGTAGTCGGTGTCCGCCGCGTGGGGGATCTGGCCGTTGAGGCCGGCGGTCAGCGCGTAGGTCGTCGTTCCCGCGCAGTCGTTGATCGCGTCCGCGTCCGGACCGCTCGCCGACCCGGTCCAACCGTCGGTCGGCGCGACGTTCCCGTTCGGTGTGTGACACGAGTACGCATGAAAGCTCCCCGCCGCCGCCAGAGCCGGTGAGAAGCCGATCCCGAGCCCCAGCCCGATGCCGACCAGCACGGCCGCTCGCCTTTCTCGCTGCATCGACATCCGGGTTCCTCCTCGGTTCGGCTCACGCCGCTGAGTCTCCGGCGGACACTTCGGGCCGCCGCTGCATGTGTCTCCGACCCCGTCCGCCGGACGGGACACGCCCACTCAAACTTTTTTGAGCATAGCCCGGTTCTGCGCCCGTCGAACCGGATTCGCCGTCCAGCAGAGATCACGCGTACCCGCGCGCTCCACTCAGCCGGGATCACGCGTATCGTCGGGCTACGCGCTCCACCGATGACGCGTAGCCGCCGCCGAACAGGACGGCGTGGACGAGCAGCGGGAAGAGCTGCCACAGCCCGACCCGCTCGTCCCATCCGTCGGCCGGCGGCCAGACCTCGGAGTAGGCGTCGAGGAACCGCGGGCCGGGCCCCCCGAACAGGGCGAGCATCGCCAGATCGACCTCGCGGTGCCCGCCGTAGGCCGCCGGGTCGATCAGCCACGGCCGGCCGTCGCGGCCGGCGAGCACGTTGCCCGACCAGAGATCCCCGTGGAGCCGGGCGACCGGCTCGCTCGGCCCGGCGAGCTCGTCGATCCGGTCGCAGACCCGCTCGACCGCACGCGCTCCGCTCCCCGAAAGCCCGGCCCGGCCGATCAGCGGGCGCAGGCGCCGCTCGGCGTAGAAGGCGCCCCAGCCGTCGGACGGGTCGTTCGACAGGCTGATCGAACCGATCCGCAGCGGCTGGGGTCCGCCGAAGTCCTCGGCGCCGGCCCGGTGGACACCCGCCAACCCCCGTCCGAGCTCCTCCTCCCCGGCCCGGTCGAGCCGGCCGGCGGCAATCCACTCGAGGGCGAGGAAGTCCTCCCCGACCCCGACCACCTCCGGAACCCGGAGCCCGCCGGGCTCCCCGAGCCACCGAAGGCCGCCGGCCTCCGTCGCGTACTCGCCGTCCCCCGGGTTCCTACGCGTCTTGACGAAGACGTCCCGGCCACCGTCGAGCCTGACCCGCCACGCCTCGTTGATGTCACCACCGCCGACCCGCTCGGCCGAGCCGACCTTCCCGCCGAGTCGGCGGAGGATCTCAGGCGACAGGCTCACGCCGGCGCAACTCGTCGATCAGCCCTCTGCAGGCGGCCTCGATCAGCTCGAGCGCGTGGCTGAAGCCCCGCGGGCCTCCCTCGTAGGGATCCGGCACATCCAGGTTCCATTCGGCCGAGCTGGCCGGGTCGAACTCCCGCAGCAGGCGCACCTTCTCGGCCGCGGCACCACCCGGGGCCATCCCGAGGAGCTCGGACGCGTTGAAGCGATCCATCGCGAGGATCATGTCGAAGTCGTCGAAATCCGCGCCGGTGACCTGGCGGGCCCTGCCCGACAGCTCGAACCCGCCCTTGAGGGCCGCAGCCGTAGCCCGGGGATCCGGCTTTGCCCCGACGTGCCACGCTCCGGTCCCGGCGCTGTCGAGCTCGATCCGGTCGGCGAGGCCAGCCTCGCCGACCAGCTTTCGCATCACGCCCTCGGCCGTCGGCGACCGGCAGATGTTTCCGAGGCAGACGAACAGCACGCGCACCGGGCCGACCCTACAGCCCGGTGCGCGCTGACATCTCTCAGACCGGGCTCTTGACCGCCGTCAGGCGCCCCGGCTGGACGATCACCTGGCGGTTGCCGCCGGCATCCGTCACCTGGACATCGATGTCGACCGGCACGCTCTTGAGCTGCTCGATCCGCGTCAGCTTCTCCGGCGACAGCTGGCCGATCGCCACGCCCAGCTTGCCCTTGGCCAGCTGGTAGGCGAACGTGATGAACGTCACCCGGGCCAGCGTCGCGTGCTTGCCCAACGTCGACGGGTTGATCTTGTTGATCGTCCGCAGCTTCACCGTCCCGGCGCAGTCCTGCCCGGTGATCGACTTGCAGAAGATCGACAGGCGCACCTGGCCCTTGCGCCGACCCGTGGTCCCGACCTGGACGTTCGTGGTCGAGATCCGCAGCAGCCCCTTGCTGCTGCCGTTCTGGATGATCACCGTCGTCGGTGCCTTGCTCGCAGCCGTCACCGGACCGGGAGGGCCGGTCGCCCCAGCCGCACCAGCCGCGCCCGCCGGACCAACCGCCCCAGCCGCGCCCGCCGGACCAACCGGACCAGCCGCGCCCGCGGCACCGGGAGCGCCCGTAGGACCGGTCAGGCCGACAGGTCCGACCGGACCTGTCGGGCCGGGCCCGCTCTGGGGCGGCGTCGTGAACGTGACCACCCCGCCGAGCGTCGTGCCGAGGGCGTTGTTGGCGACCAGCTGGACGAAGTACGTCGTCGATGGCGTCAGGCCTCCGACCGGCTCGGTCAACGGCTGGACCGCCATGTCACCGTCGCCGGCCGACCGAGTCGTGCTCACGGTGAGCGACGTCGCGCTTGTCCCGTACTCGTAGAAGTACGTCGTCGCCGGCCCGTTCGGTGTGACCGAGCCGTTGAGGTCGGCCGTCGTCGCGCTGATCGGACCGACTGGGAGCGTCGTCGCCGACGGCGCGCAATTGGTGTTGAAGGTCGCGTCATCCCCGTGGGCACCGCCCGACGAGTTCGACGCGAAGATCCGGAAGTGGTAGGTCGTGCAGGCGGCAAGACCCGTGACCGGAACGAAGACCTCGACCGGAATCGACCCGGATCCCGCCGGTGCGTCCGGGATCGGCACGGTCGTCCCGTAGGCGGTCGTCGTGCCGAAGTCGAAGTGATAGGTCGTCGGCAGCCCTTCCGGGTTGACGAGAGCGTTGATCTCGGCCTTGTTGCTGGTGATCCCGTCCGCCTCGAGCGTCTCGACCTGCGGCGGGCCGCCGGTCGGCGTGCCGTCGGCGATCTTCAGGCCGACGTTGTCGTAGTTGACGGTGACCGACCCGAGCGCCGCCTGGAGCAGGGTCGACGTGAAGACCGTCGTCAGGTCGATGTGGTAGGAGTGGCCGGCGATCACGTCACCGGTCGGGACGATCGACGCGTGGGTCGTAAAGCCCGTGGCGCAGGTCTTCGTGACGAGGAACAGCGGTCCGCAGCTGAGCGTCTCGTTGTAGAGCTGGGTCGTCGTGCTCGTCGTCTCGTCGATCAGGTTCGCGGTCGTCGTCGCGGAGCCGCCGATGTCGAGCAGGGCGGCGATCTGGGCCTGGTCGTCAAGCGTGAAGCTGGCCGCCGCGACCGGTCCGGTGACCGTGAACGAAGGGGAGCTGAAGGTGCTCGTGCCCGTGGCGAGGTCCAGCACGTTGGCTGCCGTCTCGTAGGTCGACTCGAGCGACCCGGCCGGGTTGCCGGTCGTCGCGTCGACGCCGTTGGTGATCGTGCAGAGGGCGTTCGGCAGGATGAAGAGCAGCGTGCACGAGTGGTTCGTATCGGTCCAGCCTTCGGACCCGCCGCTGAACTGGCTCGGCAGCGCGCCGCCTCCGGGGTACGTCGTATCGGCGCTCGCAGCGGCTGGCATCATCAGCAGCGCCCCCGCGATCACGCCCAGGACAAGTCTCAACGATCCCTGTTTCGACATGCTTCTCCACCCTCTCGTAACCGATTCCCAGTGATCCGACCGCCTCCCATGAGACGCACGGCGGCCGAAGATCGCGTATTGAAACACAACGGACGAGCTTCGTAAAGGCCTTCAGCGGTCACCGAGCTCGAGCACGGCGAGAAAGGCCTCCTGCGGGACCTCGACGCGGCCGATCTGCTTCATCCGCTTCTTGCCCTCCTTCTGCTTGGAGAGGAGCTTCTTCTTGCGGCTGATGTCCCCGCCGTAGCACTTGGCGATGACGTCCTTGCGGTAGGCCTTGACCGTCTCCCGGGCGATCACGTGCGCGCCGATCGCCGCCTGGATCGGGACGTCGTACTGCTGGCGGGGGATCTTCTTGCGCAGCCGCTCGGTCAGCATCCGCCCGAGGTCGTAGGCCTTGTCCCTGTGCGTGATCATCGACAGCGCGTCGACCTGGTCGCCGGCCAGCAGGACGTCGAGGCGGACGAGATTCGACGGGTGCATCCCGGTCAGGTCGTAGTCGAGCGACGCGTAGCCACGCGTGCGGGACTTCAGCTGGTCGAAGAAGTCGAGCACGATCTCGGCGAGCGGGAGGTCATAGGTCAGCTGGACGCGATCTGACGAGAGGAAGTGCATGTCGACGTGGGTGCCCCGCCGGTCGAGGCAGAGCTCCATGATCACGCCGATGTACTCCTTCGGCGTGATGATCGTCGCCCGGATGTACGGCTCGCGGATCTCGGCGATCCGCATCGGGTCGGGCATGTCTGAGGGGTTGTGGACCTCGAGCTCGTCGCCGTTGGTCAGGGTGACCTCGAAGCCGACCGACGGCATCGTCGTCAACAGCTCGAGGTCGTACTCCCGCTCGAGCCGCTCCCGGACGATGTCCATGTGCAGCAGACCGAGGAAACCCGCCCGAAAGCCGAACCCCAGCGCGTCAGACGTCTCCGGCTCCCAGGAGAGCGCGGCATCATTCAAAGTCAATTTCTCGAGGGCGTCGCGCAACTCCGGGAAGCGCTCGGAGTCGATCGGGAAGAGGCCGCAGAAGACCATCGGCTTGACCTCCCGGTAGCCGGGCAGGGCCTCGGTTGCCGGGTTCGCCTTCGTCGTCAGGGTGTCGCCGACCCGCAGCTGGGTGACGTCCTTGATCCCCGTGATCAGGTAGCCGACCTCGCCGGCGGCGAGCTGACCTGAGGAGACCATCTGCGGCGAGAAGAAGCCGACGTCGTCGATCTCGGCCTGCGTCCCCCCCGCCATCGCCCGGATCGCCGCGCCCTTCCGAAAGACGCCGTCGACGACGCGGATGTACGCGACGACGCCGCGGTACTGGTCGAACTCCGAGTCGAAGATCAGGGCCCTCGCCGGCGCGTCGAGGTCGCCGGCGGGCGGCGGGATCCGCTCGACGACGCGCTCGAGGATCTCCGCGACGCCGGCGCCGGTCTTGCCCGAGATCCGCAGGATCTCCTCGCCGGGATCGCCGAGCAGGTCGTGGATCTCCTCGGCGACGCGCTCGGGCTCGGCCCCGGGCAGATCGATCTTGTTGAGGCAGGGGATCAGCTCGAGCCCGGCCTCGACGGCCATGTACGTGTTCGCGAGGGTCTGGGCCTCGACGCCCTGGGAGGCGTCGACGACCAGCACGGCGCCCTCGCAGGCGGCGAGCGAGCGGGAGACCTCGTAGGTGAAGTCGACGTGGCCGGGCGTGTCGATCAGCTGGAGCTGGTAGGCCTGGCCATCCCTCGCCGTGTAGTTGACCCTTACGGCTTGGGCCTTGATCGTGATCCCCCGCTCGCGCTCGAGGTCCATCGAGTCGAGCACCTGCGCGCGCATCGCCCGGGCATCGACCGTGTGGGTCAGCTCGAGGATCCGGTCGGCCAGCGTCGACTTCCCGTGGTCGATGTGGGCGATGATCGAGAAGTTGCGGATGTGTGCTTGATCGGCCATTTTTCGGAGCACTTTCGGAGAGTTCGGCCATGCAAGCGGTTCCGCTGGACGTCAAGCGGGAGTCGAGCGAGGCGAGGCATACAGGGTAGGCGGTCTGGTGGCAGGATCTCCGTCCGCGACCGGCCCGGGCGCCCGGCCTGGGTCGACTGGTGCGCTACGAGCGCTCGCGCACCCGCGGCGCACCGAGCGACGCGCGTGCGGCCGACGCGAGCCCGCCGTCGGCAGTCATCAGGAGCGGGTCATCCAAGGCCTCGGCGAGCGCGAGGTAGGCGGCGTCATAGGCCGTGAGGTTGTGCCGGAGTTGCCACACCCGGGCGCGTAGAGGTGCGTGCGGATAGCGGATCACGCGGGCGTCGGCGAGGTCGCTGGCCGCCTCGGTAGCCCGTTGGTCGCTGACCACGCCGGCGCGCGCGAGCCGCCGCAGCGCATTCAGTGTCTCGAGCTCGATCAGCTCCGGAGCGTGGAGCGGCGCCTGGTCGGCGATCGCAAGCTCCGACTCCAGCGCGGCGACGGTCGCCTCCCGGCCGAGCAGGAAAGTCGGTCAGGACGCTCGCGTCCAGCACGATCACCGGGCGTCGCGCTCCGCGCGGATCACGACAGCGCTGGATGGTCCGCCGTAGGGCGCCCGGGCGCGAATGCGAGCGGCGAGCTCCGGCACGGTCGGGAGACTGGCTACGTCGCGCAGGCGTGCCAGATGGACGTCTTCGGGGACTCCGCGAACCTGAACTCTGGACACCCGCAAGACGGTAGCGATTGCATGGCAGGGCCGCATTTCCCATGCACCCGGCGCGGCACCGGGGTAGGCCGTCGGCCTCGCCCAGGACAGCCTTCCCACGGAGGCTGTGAACCCGACTTCAGATCCGCCGAGCCGCTCCCCGACGACCACCGGTGATCCTGCTGGACGCCAACCTCCTGCTCTACGCGCACAACACCGACAGCCCGGCCCACGCGGCGGCGACCGACTGGCTCGACGCGCAGCTCAGCGGGACGACTCGGGTCGGCCTCCCGTGGCCGACGCTGCTGGCGTTCCTGCGGATCGCCTCCAATCCTCGGGTGTTCGCACGGCCCGTCTCGGTCGCCGGCGCCTGGGCCCAGGTCGAGCGGTGGCTCTCGGCACCGGTCGCCTGGATTCCCCTGCCGAGCGCTCGCCACCCCGAAGCCCTGGCGTCGATGCTCGCGGCCACGCCGGGCGCAGACCACGTCCCGGACGCGCATCTCGCGGCCCTCGCCGTCGAGCACGGTCTCGAGCTCTGCACCTGCGACCGCGGCTTCGCCCGGTTCCCGGGACTTCGCTGGCGGGATCCGCTCACGTGAGCCGGACCGACTGGCTGGTTGCCCCGGGTGGGTTGCCGGCGATGGTCACCCGACCACGCCTGCAACTACTGACCGAGTGGGTCTCCTCAGCACCCCTCCGCCGCCACCTGCCTGGCTGTCGAAACGCGATGCGGGCGTACGCCGCGCGCGACTGACCCACGGTCGCGCGAGAAATGTTCGTGGTCGCGACCACGACGACATCCCCCACCGAATGCAGCATTCTCGCGGTCGTTGCCGGGGAATCCTGATCGAGGGGGAAGCGTCATGGGAGTGGAAGCGCGCTGCGCCGGACGTCACGGTCCAGACTGTGTGTACCTCTGTATCGTCGTCCTGATCTGCGCGGCGGCGCTGAGCTACGCCCCAAGCACGGCGGGTGCGGCAGACTTTTCATGGTCGGCGCCGTCACCGTTCGGCGCGTTCGACTACGGGCTGGCATGCCCGTCCGTCTCGCAGTGCACGGCCGTCGGCTTCAACGCGGCCGGTCAAGGGGTGGCCGGGGCGTCAGAGGAGACGTTCAACCCAGCGGCACCCGGTCTCCCGACGCCCGCGATCGTTGACCCAGATCACACGACCGTCATCGACGTCGCATGCCCGTCGACAAACCAGTGCACGGCGGTCGCGGGCGCCGAGGAAGTCACGTTCAATCCGACTGCGCCTGGGAACCCGACGCCAGTCGCAATCGACGACAACGACAACTACGCGGCGATGGATGCCGTAGCGTGCCCGTCGTTGACCTTATGCGTCACCGTCGGTGACGCTGGACAGGTGGAAGACGGTAGCGGCAATCAGGTTCTCGTCATGGGACAGGAGGAGACGTTCAACCCGGAGTCCCCCGGCCCGGCAGTCGCGACCACGCCGATCGACCCTGCGTATAGCCTGGGGTCGGTGGCGTGCCCGTCGGTGTCGGAATGCGTGGCCGTCGGCGACTCCGGCCAGGTGGTGGTCTTCGATCCGTCCTCTGCGGCCAGCAGTGCGTCGGTCTCGACGATCGGGACGATCGGCAGCGGCGGCCTATTTGGGCTGGCGTGCCCGTCGACAAGCCAGTGCACCGCGTTCGTCGGTGACGCCCAGGGGGTCAGCCAGGAGGTCACGTTCAACCCATCCTCGCCTGGTGCGCCGTCGCCCTTCACGATCGACCCCGGGCTCGTCAACAACTCGACCGAATCCAACTCCCTGCGTGATCTGGCGTGCCCGTCGACCACCGAGTGCGTCGCGGTCGACACGATGGGCCAGGCCGTCAAAGGCGATCCGACGAGCTCCGCGCCCTGGACGGTCGAGCCGGTAACGACGCCAGACCCAAACAGCGACGCGGGCCACTTGGACAGTATCGCCTGCCCGTCTGTGACTGAGTGCGCGGCACTGGATGGCGTGGGCCGTGAGTTCACGGGCACGATCGGCGGGGCGCCCGCGCCGTCTCCGGCGAACACGGCGGCGCCGACGATCGCGGGCTCGACGGTTCAGGGCCAGGTGTTGACGGAGTCGCGCGGTTCGTGGACGAACAGTCCGACTTCTTATGCCTACCAGTGGTTTGATTGTGACGGTGCGGGTAGCGCCTGCACGGCGATCAGGGGCGCGACTGGGCAGTCGTACACGCTGACCGCTGCTGATGTGGGGCACACGATCCGGGTTCAAGAGACCGCTTCAAACGCGAGTGGCGGCGGCGCGCCGGCGACCTCGACTACGACTGCAGTCGTGGGCGGCGCGCCGCCCACGACCCCCCCGCCGGCTAACACCACGCCGCCTGCGGTGACGGGCACGGCTACGGTCGGCCGGTCGGTCGGCTGCTCAAGCGTCTGGACCGGGACACCGCCGCTGAGCTTCGCCTATCAGTGGCTGCGTGACGGCGTCGCGATCCCGGGCGCCACCGGCTCGAACTACGCGATCGTCGCCGCCGACGCCGGGAAGCACCTCTCGTGCAGGGTCACCGCGAGCAACGCCGCGGGCAGCGCCACCGCAACGAGCGCGGCGGTCGGCGTGACGATCATCGCCGCCGACACCGTCTCCGTGTCCCGAGCTTCGACAAGCGGAAGCACCGCTGCCGTGAGCGCGGCGTGCAGCGGAAGCGACACGGCCGGCTGCGACCTATCGCTGGCCCTGTCGGCCACCGAGACGATACGGGGCGGCAAGCTGGTTGCGCTCGCGGCGGCCGCCGCCGAGACCAAGCACAAGGTCCTCTCGCTCGGCTCCGCCAGAGCGACGATCTCAGCCGGCAGGCATGAGGTGGTTCATGTCAAGCTGAACGCCACCGGCCGGCGACTGCTCGCTTCACACCACCACCTCAAGGCCACGCTCAAGATCGTCCGGATCAGCCCCGGCGGGTCGAGACACGCCGTGTCCGGGCGGAAGCTCACGTTCACGGAGTAGCTCGCAAGCCGGTCAACGCTCACGCCTGCCCCAATCCTCGGACTGCCCGCACGTGGAACCACAACCCGGCCGCGGCCGCCCGCCGACGAGATGATCTGGCGGACGCCGAACGGCCGAGGACGTCGTCGAGGCTACGAGCGTCCCGAGCGACGAAGTTGATCAGCAGGCCGACATGGGGTGCGGCCGCGGTACGATCGGGCCGACGGCACGAACCGCAACCGAACCGCCAGGGGACCCGCATGAGCGCCACGCCCAAACCGCTGCCCGCGTCCGCCGCACTGCAGGCCAAGGACGGCGCCAAGTTCGAGCCGGGGAGCGGTCTGATCGCGCGGGGCGACGGGACGCCGGTGACGATGATCAACTTCATGCTCGGCGATCTCGCCGTCTTCTTCCGCGAGGGTGAGATCGCCCCGTCGCTGATGACGTCGAACAGCGTCCAGCGGTTCACCCAGCGCGACCACGCCCACGAATGCCTCGTGGCCCTCCACCGGATGACGACTCTGTCGATCGTCGACACGATGTTCGGGTACGACGACGACGAGCTCGACCAGCTGATCCGGGACAAGCTCGACGACGAGCACATCTTCGTCCAGCTGAGCCTCGACCGCTCGCAGAGCGGCGGCGCGCACGAGAAGGACATCCTTGCGAAGTGGAGCGGCGACGCCCACGCGAACTCGGTCGCGGTCGCGATCGGAACATCGGCGGCCGGGGCGATCGCCCATATGAAGGCCGGCGTGCTGGACGGGCGGATCGTCTTCGACGGCTCGACGAACTGGTCGCCGTCGGGCGAGGGCGAGGCGGGCGCGAAGGCGCAGAACAACAGCCTGGTCGTCTTCGACTCTCACCCGGTCGCCGCCCGCTACCGGACGCAGCTGGACATCGACCACGACACGATGCTCAAGCAGATGGCCAAGCGCGCGGCCGCAGGCCCTTCCGCGACTCCGGCCGGGGCTGGCGACGCGGCGGCCGAGACGGCGTGATCGATCGCGAGCAGGCCTGGGCGCTGCTGAGGGAGTGGGTCGAGTCCGAGTCACTCCGCCGGCACTGCCTGGCGGTCGAGGCCGCGCTCCGGGCGTACGCCGTGCGAGACGGGGCCGACGAGGAGCTGTGGGGCGTGACGGGTCTGCTCCACGACGCCGACTACGAGCGGTATCCGGACCTCGAGACGGGCCACCCGCGGATCATCATGGCCGAGCTCGAGCGCCGCGGCGCGCCGCCGGAGATGGTCCGGGCGATCGCCTGCCACGCCGAGTACCTCGGCGTGCAGGCGCAGGCTCCGCTCGAGCGGACGTTGCTTGCGGTCGACGAGCTCTGCGGATTCCTGATCGCCTGCGCGGTCGTCCGGCCAACCGGCATCCACGGACTCCAGCCGAAGTCCGTCAAGAAGAAGCTCAAGCAGCCGTCGTTCGCGGCGGCCGTCAACCGGGCGGACGTCCAGCGGGGAGCCGACGAGCTGGGGATCGACTTCGACGAGCACGTCGCCTTCGTGATCGCCGCGCTCGCACCCCACGCGGCGGAGCTGGGCGTCGACGGGTCGTCGGCGGCGTGAGCGCCTTCCACGCGTCATCACCCGCGCGCGCTCGTCCCCGCGGACTGAAGGCGCTGCCGGCGGCCGCGGGCGGCGACGCCGTCGCAGCAGCCCGCACCCAACTGCACGTCGGCAGCCGACCCCCGCCTGGCGGGGCCGACCACGACGCGATGCCGGGTCTGCCGGGACATCATCGCTACGACCGTCGCCGACCTACCAAGAGCCTCGTGAATGTCATGTTTTCGCCAACCAGATGAAGGCCCGAAAGGACACCGCGCCCGGCTCGACTCGAACCGGGAACAGCACGCCGCTGGCAACGAGGGACTAGGCCATCGTCCTGGCCGGGCTTCGATGATCGCGGCATTCGCAGCCGTCGCGGTCGCCGTGATCGCCACGGGACTCGTGGGCAAGGCCGACCAGACGGCGTAGAGCGGCGCGCGCTCTCGGGACCAGCGCCGGCGGCGCTCAGGCCCCGACCGCCGGAAGCTCATCCGCGCCGAGCACGCGTGTCAACTCGTCGCGTCGGCGGATGTCGAGTTTGCGATAGGTACTCGTCAGATGCGTCTCCACGGTCCGCAGCGTGACGTACAGCGCTTGCGCGATCTCGGCGTTGCTCGCTCCCCCGGCCGCCAGCTCGGCGACCCGCCGCTCCGCCGCCGTCAGCGACTCCGGACCGTCGAGGCGCTCTCGTCGCGGCCGTCCGCCGACGACCTTCAGCTCGGCGCGCGCCGTCAGGGCAAGCGCCGTCGCCCCGCACTGGGCCGCGCGATCGAGCCCGTGGCGCAGCAGTCCAGCGGCCGTGCTGCGGTTCCCGAGGCGGCGATTGAGCGCCCCGAGCGCGACGAGAGCCCGTGCGTACTCGATCCGCGCCGAGCTCGCCGCGAGGACCTCGACCGCTTCGACCAGCGCGGGGAGCGCGACATCCGGCGCGTTGACCGCTGCCGTCGCCAGCAGCGAGAGCCCGATTGCCCGCGGCGCACCGAACGCCCGGGCTCGCTCGACGTCCTCCGCCGCAAGCGCCCGACCCTGCCGATCGTCGCCGAGCGCATACAGCACGACCGCCAGCTGCGGCCGCCAACCTGTCGCTGCCGGGCACTGGAACCCGCGCTCGACAACTTCCCGTTGCAGCAGCTCCAGGTCGGTGCGCGCCTCCGCCAGCCGCCCCTGCGCGATCCGCAGGCGCGAGCGCGCGTCGAGGAACATCAGGTAGACGACTTGGTCCTCGTCGGTGTGGGGCGGCGACCCCTCGAGCAGCGCTTCGGCCTCAGCCAGGGCTCCCCTGGCGAGCAGCGGGTCGAGACGCAACCCGGTCACGAGAGCTCGGTGGGTATCGTCGAGGTCCTCGTAGATCTGCGTCGCAAGGGCAGCGTCCGCCTCGGCCTCGGCGACCAGTCCCTGCCGCATTCTTCCGTATGACCTCCAGCCCACCGCGAGGGCGACGTCCAGCGTTGCTCCGCGACCACGGCCGCGCTCGATCACGGCGTCGAGGAACGCGTCCCGGCGGGTATACGCCTCACACCAGGCGAGTCCCGCCATCGCCCAGGCGAGGTCGGGCGTCCACTCGATGGATGCCCGATCGCCGAACGGCTCGGCGGCCAGTGCCGTCTCGAACAATGCCGAGCACCGGTCGGCCGGGTTGCCCATCCAGACCGCCACGATCCCCATCAATCCGAGCGCCGCACGGTGTGCCGACCCAGGCGCCTCCGTCACCGGGCCCATCGCATCCGCGACCGCCGCGACCGCGCGGCCCGCCTCGTCGCGCAGCGCGAGCGCCGCGAGTGCCCGCTGAGCCAGCAGCTCGATCCGAGTCGGCTGATCGAGCCCGCCGAGCGCGGAGAGGCCCTGCTCGTAGACCTCGACCGCCTGCTGTGGCCGACCGACCGCCATCAGCGCACGACCGACCTCGAGCGCCACGCCCGCACGTTCCGCGCCGTCGGGCGTCTCCTCGAGCGCGCGGCCGAGCGCGATCAGACCGGCGACCCGGCCCGCGAGCAGGAGGGCTCGACCGTGATCGAGGCACACCCGGTGGCGAGGCTCCCCCGGCACGGGCTCGTCCAACGCTCGACCGAAGAACGACGCGGCGCTCTCGTACGCCGCCCGTCCCATCGCCCGGTGGCCGGCTGCGACGAGGAGACTCCCGGCCCAACCCTGACCGACGGGCTCGGCCGCCAAGAGGTGGACGGCAGCCTCGACCGGATCGACGTCGGTACTCGCGAGCATCCGGGCGGCCCGGCGTCGCAACTCGTCGGCGCGGGCAGCGCCGAGGCAACCCGTGACCGCCTCGCGGACCAAGGGGTGCGCGAAGTTCAGCGGCAGGCCGTCCGCGAACAGCCCCGCGCCAACCAGTCGCTCGGCGGCCGTCGCTGCGGCCGACCGCTCGATCCCGGCGACCTCGGCAGCGTGGCGCATCGCCGTGTCGACGCCAAGCACGGCGACGGCGTCGCACACGGCTCGCGCCGCCTCTCCGACGCGGGCAAGTCGCGGCATCACGAAAGCAGCCAGGCCCGCCGGGCGCGCCCGCCGCACGGTCGTGGCGCTGACCGGGCCCGAGCCCAGATGGCGTAGGAGCTCCCCGATCAACAGGGGGTTTCCGCCGGTGACCTCGTGAACGGCGACGCTGGTCGAACGTTCGGCCGAGCCGCCGAGTGACACGCGAACCATCTCCGCCGTCGCTTCAGCCGACAGCGGCGCTGGCCGCAGGGTTGCCGTCGCCGACAAACCGAGTTGCGCGAGGAAATCAGCCGCGCCGCCATAGTCGGGGTCAGCAGGACGAAACGCGACGATCAGGAGCACGGGTATGCGGACGGCCCGGGCCGCGAGATGGCAGAGCCAGCGAAGCGAAGGAAGGTCTGCCCAGTGCGCGTCATCGACGACCAAGGCGATCGGCTGGTCAGCCGCCAGCCGCGCCACAAGGACCGTGAGCGATGCAACGATCGCAGCCTGCCGACCCGATGCAAGACGCGCCGCGTCGTCGAGCAACTCGTCCTCCTCGAGAACCGTGGCCGCAGCCCGCGCCCGTCCCGACAACAAGGCCCGCCGACGATCGAGGTCGCACCCAGTCAGCAGATCTTCCAACACCTCCACCGCAACGCCCCACCCGAGATCCTGTTCGAGCTCCCCGCCGCGCGAGCGCGCGACCCTGAAACCGCTGAGTGCCGCGGTGTCGATCGCCGCGTCCAGCAGTCGGGTCTTGCCGAGTCCGGCCGCCCCGGTCACCGCCACGACGCCGCCGTTCCCGGTCGCCGCAGCCCACGCGATCGACTCCACGGCCGCGAGCTCGTCCGCCCGTTCCAGAAGCATCGGCATCGCCACGAGCATATGACAGGCAGGCGGCGCCGCAAAACCTGCGCTCGACGGACCGCCAGTCGCCTGCCACCAGCTTCTTTCGGAACTTGTCACGAGTGCGCCGGCGCTCCCCTCCTCTCCGGACTGGCTCCAACTCGGGCCGGCCGGCGAACGCGATGCCTCCAGCTGCACCCGGCCGCCCTCCGGCTGACCTTTTTCCACATCGTCGTCGCCGTGGTCGGCCTCAGCGTGCTACCGAGAAGCTCGTCGATCCTGAGTCGACGGTGAGGAAGATCGTCACGCTGACGACAGTGCCGACCGCCGTCACGATCGCCTCGATCTCGTCGGTGCCGACGAACGCCTTGGCGACCGTGCCATGGTGGTGATGTTCACCAATCATCCGACCAGCGGTCGTGGTGTGTGTGAGACCGGTCACACAGCCGGTCACGCGCGCCCCAGCCTCGCTCGGACGAGCCGCTCGACCTGCCGGGCCTCGGGCACGCGCATCCGCAGCACGGCCCGGATGTAGAGCCACAAGCCGGCCGAGGCGGCACCGCCGACCGAGATGATCTGGGCGGGGACCGACCGGCCGAGGATGTCGTCGAGGATCCTCCAGACGATCCACGAACCGATCCCCAGGACTACGGAGGCGGCGGTGATCCGGGCGGTGATCATCATCGTCTGGTGGCCGTCGAGGTCGCCGTCGAGCTCACGGCGCAGGTAGCTGGCCTGGAGCCAGGTCATCACCGCGGAGGCGGCCGCCGTCCCGATCACGAGGCCGGCGATCCCGAACGGCTTGTAGAGGGCGACCGAGACGATCACGTCGACGACCATGTTCATCGCCGCGAGCTTGGTCGGCAGCCAGGGCTTCTGGAGTGAGAAGAACGTCCGCGTGAGGAGGAGGTTGAGGCCGGAGAACGGGAGGCTGAAGGCGAACCAGAAGAGCGCGAGCGAGACCTCGTTGGTCGACGTCGAGTTGAACGACCCGTGCTGGAAGACGAGCCGGACGATCGGCGTCGCGAGCACGAGCGTGAACGCGGTCGCCGGGATCAGGAGCAGGTTGATCTGGCGGAGGCCTGTGCTCAACGTCGAGCGGAGCCCGTCGATCTCGCCGCGGGCGGCGAACGCGCTCAGGGCCGGGAAGAGGACCGTGGCGACGGCGACGCTGAACATCCCCTGGGGGAGCATGTAGATCCTGAAGGCCTGGTTGATCGCGACCGGCGCGGCCTGGGAGACGAGCGTCCCGAGCGAGGAGTTGATCAGCAGGTCGAAGTTGATGATCCCGAGCGCGAGGGTGACCGGGATCATCAGGAGCATCACCTGCTTGACGCGGGGGTCGCGCCAGTCGAAGTGGAACGACAGGCGGAAGTCGATTCTCCGCAGGGCGGAGACGGCCATCCCGAGCTGGACGGCGGTCCCGACGAGGACGCCGATCGCGTACGCGTAGAGCTGGTCCCCCCCGCGGAAGTGGCTCTTCAGGCCGATCAGCACGACGAGGATCACGATGTTCCAGACGACCGGCGAGATCGACGCGACGCCGAAGCGGTCGTAGACCTGGAGGATCCCGACCAGGAGACCGTTGATCCCGAGCAGGATCACGATCGGGAAGAGGACCTGGGAGAGCCCGATCGTCAGCGCGGTGTCCGCGCTCGTGAAGGCCTCGCCGGGCGTGAAGATCGGCATGATGACCCCGGCCGCGAGGATGAAGAACGCCGTGATCGCCGTGAGGGCGATCAGCATCACGAAGAACAGCGTCGACGCGAGCTCGAACGCCTCCCGCTTGCGCTTCTCCTCGAGCAGCTCTGTGAAGACCGGCACGAAGGCCGCCGAGAGGGCGGCGTCGGCGAACAGCGAGCGGACGAGGTTGGGAACCTGGAAGGCGATCGTGAAGGCCGAGAACGAGCCGCTCGTCCCGAAGAAGCTCGCGGCTACGATCTCCCGTACGAGGCCGACGACCCGGGAGAGACCGGTGAAAACCGAGAAGATCGCCGTGTTGCGGGCGATCCGCCTGCCCCCGCTCTGCGGCGGATGTTCTCGGAGGGCCACAGGCCGCTATAGTACGGGGCGCTGCCGGGCTCCGGGCTGGGCAGATTCCTCATGGCGAACATTCATTCTCAGAAGAAGCGGATCCTTCGGGCAGAGCGCGAGCGGCTCGAGAATCGCCGCTACACGTCGGCGATCAAGACCTACTTCCGCCGCCTCGAGACGGCCGTCGCCGCCGGCGATACGGACCTCATCGCCAGCGAGCACCGGACCCTTGTCTCGAAGATCGACAAGGCAGTCAAGACGGGCGCCCTCCACTCGAACACCGGCGCCCGCCGGAAGTCCCGCGCGGCGCGCGTCGCCAGCGCAGCAGCGCCTGAGTAGGCCGGGCCTCCCAGCCTGCGCTACGCATGCCTGCGCTACGCCGGATGTGCGGATAGCCGGGCGCGTTCGCTGACCCGACGCACGGGCATGACGGCTGCCAGGGCGTACCCTGAGACGGCGACGACGGCGCCCTCGACGAACAGCGCGGCGACGCCCAGCGGATCCGACCAGTTGCCGATGTCATCCCCGGCGCGCGGCAGACCCACCGTGCGGCTGTAGACGTAGACGACGATCGCCCCGGCGGCCAGCCCGCCGGCGGCGCTCCAGACTGCGCGCGAAGGGCCTCGCACGAGGCATCCGGCGAGGGTCACCGAGCAGACGATCAGGGCGATGTACAGCCAGCCCTCGTAGGCGACCTCCGAGAACGTTGGGATCGCGTCGAGGATGTGGACCAGAGCGATCCCGAGCAGGCCGATCGCCGCCAGGCCGCGGGTCAGGACATCCCGGGACGCTGCTTCGAGGCTCTCTGTAGTGGTCATCTCGTGGCTCCTGGGTCGGGTTACGGTGTACGACTTAAGACCACCGATCCGACCCGATCCTTCCCTGACCCCTCGGCGTCGACTTCGACTTCGACCTCGATCCGGCCCCGGTCCTCGGCCTCGGTCGGGCGGCGGCGGCTCCATTGGCGCCGGACCGCCCGATCGGGAAACCGTGGTCGACCCGCCTACAGGGCGACGACGACCGACTTCGTCTCCTGGTAGGCGTTGAGAACCTCTTCGCCCATCTCACGGCCCCAGCCACTCTGCTTGTAGCCGCCGAACGGGAGGGCGGCGTCATAGATGTGGTAGGTGTTGATGTGGATCGTGCCCGCCTTGATCCGCTTGGCGAGCTTGTGGGCCTTGGAGATGTCACGGGTCCAGACGCCGGCGGCCAGGCCGTAGACGGAGTCGTTGGCCTGGGCGGCGAGATCGTCGACGTCGGCGAACGGCATCGCCGCGACGACCGGCCCGAAGATCTCCTCCTGGATGATCCGGTGGTCGGATGTCGCGTCGACGAGAACGGTCGGCTGGACGAAGAAGCCCGGCCCGTCGATCGCGTGACCGCCGGTCGTGGCGCGCGCGCCCTGGTCGATGCCGATCTTCAGGTAACCGGTGACCCGATCGAACTGCTCGGAGCTGACCAGCGGGCCCATCTCGGTGTCGGGGCTCATCCCGTGACCGACCTTGATCGCCTCGGCCGCCCGGCTGACGCCTTCGACGACCTCGTCGAAGAGGTCGTTGTGGATGTAGAGCCGGCTCCCCGCAGTGCAGACCTCACCCTGGTTGAAGAAGATCCCCATCGCCGCGCCGGCGATCGCCGCGCCGACGTCGGCATCGTCGAGCACGATGTTCGGGCTCTTGCCGCCGAGCTCGAGCGACACGCGCTTGAGGTTGGTGCGACCGGCCGCCTGGGCGATCAGCTTGCCGACCTCGGTGCTGCCGGTGAACGCGACCTTGTCGACGTCGCCGTGCTCGGCCAGGGCGGCACCGGCGTCGCCGTAACCGGTGACCACGTTGAGCACGCCGGGCGGGATGCCGGCCTCGAGGGCGAGCTCGCCGAGGCGAAGCGCGCTGAGCGGGGTCTGCTCGGCCGGCTTGACGGGCCGACCTTCCACGCGGCCATCAGGAGGGGGAAGTTCCACGGGATGATCTGGGCGACGACACCGATCGGCTCCTTGACCGTGTATGCGTGGAACTCGGCACCCGGCATGTACGGGAGCGACGGGGTCACCGTCGACCCGCGGAGCTTGGTCGCCCAGCCGGACATGTACCAGAAGAGGTCGGCGGCGAGCGGGACGTCGGCCGCGGCGGCGACGGCCTTGGCCTTGCCGTTGTCGAGCGAGTCGAGCTCGGCCAGCTCTTCGAGGTTCTCGGCGATCAGGTCGCCCAGGCGGTGGATCACGCGACCGCGCTCGGACGGCGTCATCTTCGACCACGGGCCCTCGAAGGCCTTGCGGGCGGCGCGGACGGCGCGGTCGACGTCCTCGGCCTTGCCCTGGGCGACGGTCGTGAGAACCTCACCCGTGCCGGGATCGGTGGTCTCGAACGTGGCGCCGTCGGCGGCGTCGACCCACTCACCACCGATCAGGAGCTGGCGCGGCTGGGAGATGAAGCGACGCGTCGCCTCGGCGATCGGAACGGGGGTGGCAATGGCCATGAAATGTCTCCTTCAAGTCTTTGACCGGACCTACCGAGGATAGGACTCGAGGCGTTGCCGACAGGTTGCCTCGAAGCAATGTTGCAAGCACGTTGCACGCCACCCGGCTGCCCGGCCCACGGGCACGGCGGCGGGGGATAGCATCAGCAGACGAGGGAAATGCGCGTCGAGCAGACGAACCCGTGGCTCGCGGTCAGACCGGTCGGTGATCGGCTGGAACAGGCGCGCGCCCTGCGCCGCCTCCACGAGGCATTCCAGTCAGGCAAGGACGTCGGCGGCCGCGTGCGGGCCGTCGTGATGCGCTCATGGGCCCGCTCGGCCGACGCCGGCATCGACCCGTCGGGCCACCTCGCCCGGATCGTGATGGACGACCGCGAGATCGAGGAGCGCTGGTCGCGCCATCCGCTCTACCCGGTCCTGCCGATGCTCCGGGACCTGCTCAGCGGGGCGACGAGCGAGTCGTCGCACATGCTGGTGATCTCCGACGCGAAGGGCGTCCTGATGTGGATCGAAGGCCACCACCGGGTGATCGAGGCGACCCACGACATGCACTTCGTCTGCGGGGCCGACTGGAGCGAGTCCGGAGCCGGGACGAACGCCCTGGGCACGGCGATCGCCGTCGACCACCCGGTCCAGATCTTCAGTGCCGAGCACTTCAACCGGATCGTCCACCCGTGGCAGTGCTCGGGCGCGCCGATCCACGACCCCGCGACCGGGGAGATCCTCGGCGTCGTCGATCTGACCGGCCACCTGCGCACAGCCCACCCCCACACGCTGGCACTCGTGACGGCAGCCGCCGGGATGGCCGAGGCCTACCTGCGCCACGACCAGCTGCGCCGCGACCAGGCGGTGCGGGAGGCCTACGTCGAACGGATCGCCGGGGTGACGCAGCCGACGGCGCTGGTCCGGCCAACCGGCCAGGTGATCGCGGCGGTCCCGCACGGCTGGGTGGGCGCCGGGGTCGGAACCGTCGAGCCGGGGGCCGAGCTGACCCTCGCGGACGGCACGATCGCCGATGTCGAGGCCCTCGATGGCCTCGGGGCGTTCGTCGTCTGGGGCCGGAAGACCGGAGAGCGACGGCCGCAGGCGCCGGCCGGCGTGCGACTCGAGCTGCTGAGCGACCGGCCGCGGATCCTCCTGCCGAGCGGCCCGCTCGAGCTCTCGGCCCGGCACGCTGAGATCCTCGCCGTCCTGATGCTGGCCGGCCGGGGACTGACCTCGGAGGAGCTGACGCTCGAGGTCTACGGGGAGACGGGCAAGCCGGTCACCCTGCGGGCTGAGCTGAGCCGCCTACGTCGGGACCTCGGCGGCCTGCTGAGAGCAAGGCCGTACGCGCTGGCTGCGCCGGTCACGAGCGACCTCCACGACGCCGAGCGGCTACTGACCGACGATCGCCTGGCCGACGCGCTCACGCTGACCGGCCAGGGTGTGCTGCCGCGGTCGCGGGCACCGCTGATCGTCGAGGCCCGCGAGAGCCTCGAGTCCGGCCTGCGGGACGCGATCATGCGGGCCGGAGATCCCGACCTGCTGGCCGCCTGGTGCCGCAGTTCGCTCGGGGCCGACGACGCGCCCGCGGCGAGGGCGCTGGTCGCGATCCTCCCGCCACAGGACGGTCGGGCCGCACCCGCCCGAGCTCACGTCGCCAGGCTCGTTCGCCAGTTGCGCAGCTGAGCGACCTGCCGCGGCCATCGCATCCTCGGCGGGCGTAGTCTGGAACCGTGGGCGCTTGGGGAACGGGCATCTTCGATGACGACCTCGCCGCCGATATCAGGGGCGAGACGGCCGCCGCGAGAGACCGAGTGCTGGCGGCCCTGGGCGACAGGCTTGCCCGGCCGGCGCCAGGCCGCGGAGCCGAGGTCCGGTCGTCTAACCGCGCGGCCGCCGCCGACCGGCGCCGGCGTCCACAGGTCGGGGACGTCTTCGCCCTCAGCCTGCGGTCGGGACGGTTGGCCTACGTGCAGTACGCGACACGGTCTCGTGACGCCGAGGTGCTCAGGGGTGCTGCCCGGCGGATTCGAGACCGGCGTCGAAGGTGAAGCACTTGCGCAGGTGGTGGCCGCCCGCGAGTCGTGGAGGTGCTCACCGAGGCCGATTTCGCGCAGCGGTTCCACGGGGTCGACCCGGCTCGCCTGCCGCCCCGTGAAGTGCCGTCCGCTGCGAAGCTCGCCCGGATGATCGACCTCGGGTGGGATCCGACGTGGGCCAGGGACCGGACGCTCGGCCTGCCGGCAGTCGGACCTGCGAGGTCCCAACCGGATGAGCGGGCGGTCGTGAGCGGCTTCCGATCAGAAGCTGAGACGTCGAGGCCGGCGTCGCCAGAGCTATCCAGCGGGCGCGCGTCGAAGCGGACGGGGACCAGCTGCTCGAGGATGTGACCGACCGCTGAGCGTGTCAGCCGGCGATCTGTGAGATCGCCCGCAGGGCGAGCGTGTCGGCCGCCAGCTCGGACCCGCCGCGCGTGTTGAGCTCGAGGTCGGCGAGCGCGACGACGGCCAACCGCAGGCGGCGGGAGTCGGTCCGGCGGACGTCTGCGATGAAGCGATCGGCGGCCTTCGGCGGCATCCGCAGACCCCGCTTGACCACGGCCGGGGCGTCGCCCGCCTCGAGGCTCAAAGAGACCCCCAAGGCCTCGCGGACGCGCTTGGTCATCCAGTAGGCGATCGACTCGACCCGCTCGCCCTGGGCGCGCAGCCGCAGGAAGAGGCGGGCGGCTGCGCGACCGTCGCCGGCGACGAGGGCGTCGGCGAGAACCCAGAGCTTGCGCTCGGCCCCGCCGGCCGCGAGCTCGGCGATCTCCTCGGAGTCGAGCTGACCGCCGGGGCCCAGGCAGACGGCGATCTTCTCGAGCTCGCGGGCGAGGCGCTGCTGGCGCTCGCCGACCTGGAGCACGAGCGTCCGGGCGGCCGCGGCGTCAAGCTCGAGCCCGAGCCCCCGGGCGTGGGCCTGCGCCCACTTGGGGAGGTCCCAGGCCTTCAGGGTGGCCTGCTCGGAGATGTCGCCGCCGGCCCGCTTGACGGCGGCGTGGA
Source organism: Solirubrobacteraceae bacterium (assembly GCA_036510225.1). Taxonomy (GTDB): domain Bacteria; phylum Actinomycetota; class Thermoleophilia; order Solirubrobacterales; family Solirubrobacteraceae; genus Palsa-513. The sequence continues at coordinate 41,651 of DATCEH010000097.1, forward strand.
GGGCGGCCGGCGCCTTGGCGCGGCCGTCCTCGCGGGCGAAGAAGGCGACCGTCGTCTCGTCGGGCATGTCGCCGAGCACGCCCGCGAGATGGGCGGTCACATCGGCGTCGCGCCAGCGCTCGACGCCGTCGACGATCAGGAAGCGCCGGCCGACGGCGAAGGTCATCGTGCAGAGGGCCGAGGCGACGTACTCGGGCGTGGCGGCGTCCCCCTCGATCACCTCGACCCCGCCGGCGTCGCTCTGCTGGTCTGCGAGCGCCCGCAGCCGGGCCCGCCGCTCGCCGACCCGGGGGTGGTCGTTGCCGTGGATCAGATAGGCCGACTTGAACGCTGGCAAGGGATCTCCCCGGAGGCCTGGATCTCGACTCGGAGGTCTCGCGCGCGGTCGGCCGGGCTCAGCGGACGACGACGTTGACGAGCTTGCCGGGGACGACGACGACCTTGACGATCTCGCGGCCGGCGATGTGATGCACGACGTTGGGCGCGGCGAGCGCCAACGCCTCGAGCTCGTCCGAGCTGGCCGAGCTCGACGCCTGGACGCGATCGCGGAGCTTGCCCATCACCTGGCAGACCAGCTCGAACGTGTCGGTCTCGAGCATCCGGGGGTCGGCCACCGGCCAGGGCTCCTCCCAGACGCGGCGGCCGGTCAGCAGGTGATACGCGTCGGTCCCGGTGTGCGGGGCGAACGGGAAGACGAGTGAGGCGGCGGTGGCCAGGGCGAAGCGGAGCGCCGGGCCGGAGGCTGAGTCGCGCAGGCGGGAGCAGTCGTTGATCAGCTCCATGACTGCGGCGATTGCCGTGTTGAACGCGAACCGGCCGTCCATGTCGTGGGTGACCTTGTCGATCGCCCAGTGCGCCTTGCGCACCAGCTCGAGATCCGGCCCCTGCGGCGCCGACGGGGCCTCGCCCGCGGCGCTGCCCGAGTCACCGCTCGCCGGCGCGGCGCTCGCCGTCTCGGCCGCCAACCTCCACAACCGGCCCAGAAATCGGTGGACTCCCTCCAACCCCTCATCAGACCAGTCGGCGTCCTGGTCGGGCGGACCGATGAAGAGGATGTACGCGCGGGCGGTGTCGACCCCGTAGCGGGCGACGAGCGGCCCCGGCGAGACGACGTTGCCCTTGGACTTGGACATCTTGTGGCCGTCGCGGGTGATCATCCCCTGGGTGAAGAGGGCGGCGAACGGCTCCTGGAAGTCGAGGTGGCCGAGGTCGGCGAGCGCCTTGGTGAAGAAGCGGGCGTACATCAGGTGGAGGATCGCGTGCTCGATCCCGCCGATGTACTGGTCGACCGGCATCCACCGCTTGACGGCCGCCGGATCCCACGCGGCCTCGTCGTTGTGGGGGTCGCAGTAGCGCAGGAAGTACCAGGACGAGTCGACGAACGTGTCCATCGTGTCGGTCTCCCGCCGGGCCGGCCCACCGCAGGTCGGGCAGGTCGTGGCGACCCAGTCCTCGGCGGCGGCGAGCGGCGACCGGCCGTGGGGCGCGTAGTCCTCGATGTCGGGAAGCAGCACGGGAAGCTGGTCGGCCGGGACCGCAACGAGCCCGCAGGTCTCGCAGTAGACAACCGGGATCGGGCAGCCCCAGTAGCGCTGGCGGGACACCAGCCAGTCGCGCAGGCGATAGTTGATCGACCGCTCGCCGCGCCCATCCTCGGCCAGCCAGGCGACGATGCGGGTCAGCGCCTCGCGGTTCTGGAGGCCGTCGAAGTCGGCGTGGGAGTTGACGAGCGGGCCGTCGCCGGTGTACGGCAGCTGCCCGTCGCCGCCGTCGATCACCCGGCGGATCGGGAGGTCGTAGACGGTGGCGAAGGCGTGGTCGCGGTCGTCGTGCCCGGGGACGGCCATGATCGCGCCGGTCCCGTAGGAGATCAGGACGTAGTCGGCGACCCAGATCGGGATCGGCTCGCCGTTGACCGGGTTGATCACGTTGCGCCCGAGCGGGACGCCGGTCTTCGGGCGCTCGGCGGCAGAGCGCTCGTCGTTGGGCGCCGCGTGGGCCGCGTCGACGTACGCGCGGACCTCCGCCTCGTGCGGCCCGCCGGCGGCGAGCTTGAGGACGTCGGGGTGCTCGGGCGCCATCACGAAGAAGGTCGCGCCGAAGAGGGTGTCCGGGCGGGTCGTGAAGACCTCGTAGCCGACGTCGGGATCGTCTTCGGAGCGGAACGTGACGAGGGCGCCGTCGGACCGGCCGATCCAGTTGCGCTGCATCGTCTTGACGTGGTCGGGCCAGTCGATCAGGTCGAGGTCGTCGAGCAGACGCTGGGCGTAGGCGGTCGTCTTGAACAGCCACTGCTCGAGCTGGCGGGTCTCGACCAGCGATCCGCAGCGGTCGCAGCGGCCGTCGATGACCTGTTCGTTGGCGAGCACGGTCGCGTCGACCGGGCACCAGTTGACGGCTGCGTTCTTCCTGTAGGCGAGGCCGGCCCCCAGCAGCTCGAGGAAGATCCACTGGGTCCAGCGGTAGTAGGCCGGGTCGTTGGTCGCGAGCTCGCGCGACCAGTCGATCGAGACGCCCCAGCGGCGGAACTCCCGCCGGAAGGCGGCGATCGACGCGCCGGTCGAGTCGCGGGGGTGGACGCCGGTCGCGATCGCGTGGTTCTCGGCCGGCAGGCCGAACGCGTCGTAGCCCATCGGGTTGAGCACCCGCTCGCCCTGGCGGCGGTGGAAGTGGGCGATCGCGTCGCCGACCGTGTAGACCTTCAGATGGCCGATGTGGGGCTCGCCGCTCGGGTAGGGCAGCATCACGAGGATGTAGGCCGACTCGCCGTCGAACGGGTCGTTGGTCACCTCCCAGGTCTTCTCCTGGGCCCAGACCGCCTGCCAGCGAGGCTCGATCTCCTGGGGGTCGTAGCGGTGGTCGGCCATCGGCCGATCAGGTTAGTCGACGGGGTCGGCGGATCCGGACCGCGCGATCGGGCCGGGGCGAGGCCGGGGAGAGGGCCGGGCCGGCAGCACGATTGGGTCGCAGGCGGGGGCTAAGGTGGGCGGGAGGATGAGCTCGACGTGCGTTGTCTGGTTTCGCCGGGACCTCCGGGTGAGCGACCATCCGGCGCTGTGCGCGGCGGTCGAGCGGGCCGACCGGGTGGTCGGCGTGTTCTGCGTCGACGACCGGCTGCTGCGCAGCCGGAGGGCGTCGGGCCCGCGGACGCAGTTCATGCTCGAATGCCTCGCCGACGTCGACCGGTCGCTGCGGGAGCGGGGGTCGGGGCTGGTGATCCGGCGGGGGCGTCCCGAGCGGGAGATCCCCGACCTGGCCGGGGCGGTCGGAGCCGGGGAGATCCACTTCACGCAGGACGCGACGCCGTACGCGCGAGCACGGGATCGGCGGGTCGCGGCGGCGTGCGAGGCGTCGGGCATCCGCGTGATCGGTCACCCGGGACTCTGGGCGGTCGACGACCCGGCGGGGCTGGTGACCGGGGCGGGGACGGCCTACCAGGTCTTCAGGCCGTTCCACCGCCGGTGGCTGGCCGAGCCCCGCCGGTCGGTCCGCGCGGCACCGGCGAGCCTCGGCGGGTGGGATGGCGGGCTCGACACCGGACGGATCCCGAGCCTGGGCGAGCTCGGCCTGGAGCAGTGCGTTGGCCAACCGATCCCGGGCGGCGAGCGGGCGGCGTGGAGGCGCTTGGACGAGTTCCGGACGGGCGGGGTCGCCGGGTATGCGAGCGGGGGCCACGACGGGTTGGCCGAGGAGGGGACGTCGCGGTTGTCGGCGTACCTGCGGTTCGGGTGCATCTCGCCGCGGCAGATCGAGGCCGGACTCGACGGCGGGGAGGGGGCCGAGGCGTTCAGACGGCAGCTGTGCTGGCGTGACTTCTACCTCGACCTGCTCCGCCGTCATCCGGAGAACGCGGGCCTCGAGCAGCAGGTGGAGCGGCGGGGCATCGCGTGGCGGGACGCGCCGGAGGATCTCGAGCGGTGGAAGGAGGGCCTGACCGGGTATCCGCTGGTCGACGCGGGCATGCGCCAGCTGAGGGCGGAGGGGTTCATGCACAATCGGACGCGGATGGTCGTCGGATCGTTCCTGACCAAGCACCTGGGGATCGACTGGCGGGAGGGCGAGCGGTGGTTCATGGGCCTGCTGCTGGACGGGGACCCGGCCGTGAACAACGGGAACTGGCAGTGGATCGCGTCGGTCGGATCAGACCCCCAGCCGGTCGGACGCCGGCTGCTCAGCCCGACCCGCCAGCAGGAGCGCTTCGACCCGGACGGGGTCTACGTCCGCCGGTGGGTGCGAGAGCTCCGGGGCGTGCCGAACGCGCACCTGGCCGAGCCGTGGCGGATGCCGCACGACCTGGCCCTGGAGTGCAGGTGCGTGGTCGGGCGGGACTACCCGTGGCCGATCGTCGACCACGCGAGCGCCCGGCGGGAGGCCCTCGCGCGGTACGCGGCAGCCGGCGGCTGACGAAGCCGGCCGGCCGGCGGAGCGGGTCTTGATGGGTCGCGCTGCTGGCGAGTGGGGCCTGCGGGGTGGTCTGACGCGGATCCACCGGGGCGCGGCGCGCGGCCGGCGGACGGCGCGGGCGGGGCGGCGTGGAGGCTGGCCGCGTGATCGGCGGGGCATGCGACCGGGGCGGGCCGAGGGGACGTCGGGTGTTAAGATGGGCGTGCAGCACGCCCTGGGGCTATAGCTCAGCTGGGAGAGCGCCGGTATGGCATACCGGAGGTCGAGGGTTCGAGCCCCTCTAGCTCCACTCGGTCCCTGAGGTCGGCGGTCGCGCCGCCGACAAGGTCAGCCGGTCGCCTGATTTGGGTTCGCGATCTCGAAGTCGAGCTTGACGCGTCGGCTGCCGCGCGAGAACGTGATCCGGCCGGCCGGACGGTGGGCGCCGCAGTCCAGCGCGAACTCGTGGCTGCGGCCGGCCGGCCTGCCGTCGAGCTTGCAGCTCAGCGTGACGATCACGCCACCGTCGCCCCGCCAGTCGGCTGCGGCGCTGAGCTCGGCGCCTGCCGTGTTCGAGAAGGCGTGGATCCGGCCGGTCGTACACGCCCCCGGCGGACCTGCGGGTAGCGAGATCAGAAACCTCGTGTCAGTGACGTGCTTGCTCAGGGGGTTCCAGCCGCATTTGACGGTCATCGTTCCCTCGATCACCAGCGGCCGGCCCGGCGGGGTCCGGGGCCCCGGGCGGAGGTCGAGCGCGCCGACCTCCAGGACGGTGATGCCGCCCGTCGCAGGTGGAATCGTCGGCGCGGCGGCGGGCGCATCGTCATCCCCTCCGTCGACGGGCGGCCACTCGGGCATCGGCACGGCGTGGTCGCGGGGGCTCGCGTAGACGAGCGGCTCGAAGTACCCGAGGCTTCCGCCCTGCTCCGGACCGCTCCAGGCGAGCAGGTCGTCCGGGCTGACCGCTCTGGCGTCTCCGGGCTTGCTCCAGGCCATCGAGTCGTTGTCCGGTTCGGTGTCGTCGTCGACGAACGCGTTGCTGTTCTGGTTTGCTAGTCGTTCGGGCACACGCTTCCATTTGAGAATCGGCCCGACCACCCACCGCTGGATACCCCGAGCCCGACGCGGGGCCAGCTCCCGGACCTCGCGCTCGATCTGCCCGTGAAGCCAGTCCACGGCTGTCTCGCGGTCGGCCGCGGCGTAGTCGGCCAGCCCGTCGGCGCCGGGCGCGAGCGCGCCGTTGCGTTTCATCATCAACCAGATGAACGACGAGCAGCAGGCTGGGAACGTCCCGGCGGCCCATCCCTTGTCCGGCCGGGCGACCCAGGCGGGGTCGGCCCCGATCCGGGGCTCGGTGAACGTGTAGAAGCGGTAGTGGGCACGTCCGGTGTTGGCGCAGGCGTCGTCGGCCACCGTCACCAGCTGCCTCCTCACGGCCGGGGTCTCGCGCATCGGGTCGGGCTTGACGACGAGGGGCGGGACCAGCATGAAGACGCCTGCGGGTACCGGGCTCGGCGGGAGCACGCTGAAGTCCTGTTCGAGCCGGTACCAGAGGCCGTTGTCCTGGGCGCGCAGGTCCTGCTGGGCGACGGCCTGCTCGACGGTCTGCGTCACGGCCCCTGGCCAGCCGTACTTGACCGCGTCCGACTCGAAGCCGTGGATCGGCTGGTTCGCGGCGATCACCGGCCAGCCGATCGGGTGGTCCTCAAGCCACTCCTGAGACGCCGTACAGTGGGTCAGCTGGTCATGGCTTGCTGTGACGATCCCGCAGTGGCTGAAGTTCTGCGGCGGAGACACCTGGGTCAACAGTCCGCCGACGAACGCGTTTCCGCCGGCCGAGAGGATCACATCGCCCCGGCGCGCGTTGACGAACAGCCCTGCCGTCCGCGGGCTCTCTACGCCCTCGGCTCCGCAGTCCTGCGTCCGCTCGAGGCGATGCTCGGGAGCGAGCAGGAAGTGGGCCGTGGCGCGGAGCTTCAAAGCGGCGAACCCGCCGAGCACCGGAGCGTCCGCCGCCTTCGCGTCGTGCTGGGTGAGGATCACCGAGAAGCCGATCGCGTCGCGGCCGATGAGGTCAATCGGAGCGCTCACCTGGATCGTGACCGTCCCGCCCGCCGGCACGGTGATCGGCCCGCCGAGGGGCGCGAGCGGCGTCGGGCTCGTCAGCCCGGTCCCGCCGGTGTGTATCGGAACCAGCTGGCAGGAGCGCAGGATGATCGGGTCCGTAGCCTCAGGATTCGCGATCTCCGCAGTACCCTCGAGCGCTCCACCCGTCTCCAGCGCCCAGCCGCCGACCCTGACCGGCGGCACGACATATCCCCGCTGCTTGGCTGCCACGTACATGTTCATCACCGACACCGTGCGCTTGTAGGTCGGCTCTCCGGGCGCTCGGCGGTCCTTCACGCTGACGTGGAACGCCTGGTAGGGCGTCGCGGCGTCGATCGCCGGGCCGAAGTCGTGGTCGATGACCGGGGTCGCCGTGTAGAGCACGTCGGCCGGGTGCCCGAAGCACCAGGCGTAGCGCGCGGCCGGGTCGGTCGACGCGAGCAGGCCGGAGTTGACCGTTCCCCCGCGGAGGCGGTTGCGCTCGTCGGTGACGCTGACGACCGGCGGCTGCGCCAGGAGGACGGAGAGCGGCTGGAGGGCGAAGGTCGCGCCATAGACGCACTCGCCGGGGATGTTGCTCGCGATCGTCAGGACCTGCGTATCCGCCGCTGGGTGGGGACCGGTCTCCGTGGTCGAGATCGGCGCGTCGAGAACACTGACGACGGCGCTGGCGTACTCGAGCTTGCCGTCGGGACCGAGCGCGGTGATTGCGAGCGGGTTGGTGCCCGACGATGTGAACTGGAGGTATTGGCAGGATGCGACGACGCCGTCGATCGTCACGTAGTCCGTCGCCGCGAATCCGCTGCCGTCGGGTCTCAGCACCGTGACCTTGACCGACTCCCCGATCACAGGGTGCTCCGGCTCCCAGACGACGCTGCCTATGACTGGCATCAGCGGGCTCGCCAGGGTCGGGTGACGATGACGAGTCGTGACTCACGCACACCGCGGGGCCGCGTGGCGGCGCGCGTCACGCGGCGCCGCCGGCGGGCTCGGGCGGGGGGGCGCCGGCCTCGAGCCCCAGATGAGCACGCCAGTAGTCGTTGAGGAAGATCCCAGCCGGATCGCGCTCTGCCCGGAGCTTGAGAAAGCACTCCCAGCGTGGATACTGACGCTTCAGGAATGCGGCCCCTCCGTATTCGTCATCGGCTTCGGGGAGGAACTTTCCCCAATGGAAGCGCAGCGGAATGCCTGCGCCGGAGAGGAGCTTCCAGAACTGCGGGTAGAACGACGTCGCAGGGTCGGCTGCGTTGTAGGCGAACCAGTAGATGTCGACCCGGAACGCACCATCCCGCCACGCGTCCGTGTCGTCCGCATGGTCCGCGTACGCCGGGTTCAGCCAGAATGAGCTGGGCGGGGCGGCGTAGAGTTCGAACGCGAATGTGCCGGTACGTGCATAGGCTTCCGGTCCATCCGGTCCGGCCTGGAAGTGGTTGTCGAGCAGGCGCATGACGGTCTCGGCCTCCGACAGCGGAACCCAGATCTCGGTGAACTGGACCGGGATCTCGACGTCGCTCGCCTCGTTGTCCATCGGCAGGCCACTCCATGCCCAATCGTGGAACAGCTGCGGGCCACCCTTCCCGTCCGCTTGAACGGGCTTGTCGAACGGCAGGAACTCGTCGAGCAGCTTCGGGAAGAAGTCCGGGAGCCTGTCCAGGATGAACGGCCCGAGCTCCAAGTGCTCCAGGTCGTCGAGGGCTTGGTCGACGCCGATCCGCAGAACGTCGCCGACGAAGTGGGCCAGCAGGTGTCCGGGCGCGCCCAGTAGACGGGCCGCCGCGCGGATCTTCTCTGCGACGCTGAGGGTGACGTCGTCAAAGACCGGCCCAAGCTTCGCCTTTGCGGCTGACGGGTGATCGAGATTTCCGAGCAGCGTGAAGAGGATGCAGATCACGAACTCGGCGACGCCGGGATGTGCCGTGAACTGCCGGTAGGGCTGCGGCCTGAAGCCGGCCTTGGGAGCGGCTTGCCAGGCCTTCCATACGACCACGCGCTCGCAGTGACGCTGCGGCCACCATTCGACCCGCGCGAACTGGGTCTTCCGGAGGAAGCACGCGAGCGAGGGCCGCGGGTCGTCGTCCGCCCCGAAGAGGTTGATCTCGCAGCTCGCACGACTCGTGATCGCCTGCTCGCCGCTGATCGTGAACGTGTCGACGCAACGGAACGTGATCGTCGATACGACGCCGACGAGCCCGAGATGCGGCGCCATCGCAAAGGCCGGATCGGCGGCGGTGGCCGCAGCTGCGGGCTGCGGTGGGACGACGACGTCGTGCGTGTTGCCGGCTGCGTCGATCAGCCGGAATGAGTGGAGGTTCTGGTTGGCCGAGAACTGAACCGAGCCTCCGGCCGACCCGGTGCCGACGAAGCCGCTGACGGTCTGACGGCTGATGCCACCCGTGTCGGAGAGCATCCAGCCGTGCTCGCTCCACAGCCGCCATAGGAGGCTGCACTCGAGTGGGACTTCGCCGGGGACCTCGCCGAGGTGCATACCTGCCTGCACGCAGACCAGATGGTCCTCGTCCGGCACGACTGTGTAGTCGGCGTACTTGTCGAGCCAGACGTTGAAGTTGCTCTCCGGCGCACCGACGACTCCGGCGCCCGCCGGCTGGACGTGACTGTGGATCCGCGGATCGACGTCATCGGCGCCGGTCGGATCGAGGTCGCCGGTCGGCGCTGCGATCCCGGTGGGCGGATCGGTGTAGATCGCCTGCGCCACCGAGTGCCCGGCGCCCCGCACCCGAAGCCTCCGATTGTGGCGGCCTGCCCGGAGCACGAGATCGATCAGGTCTTCCTCGTTGGCCGGGTGATAGAAGCCGTCGCTCGCTGCGTCTATGCTCATCGGCCGTTCCTCTGGGACGCGTGCGTGTCGGTTGGCGTTCCGTGGATCGTGAGTCCGCGGACTGGGCGTGCCGTAGTTTCACACCCAGGTCGCGGCCGGTGCTCCCGAGCTGCGGTGGCGAGCTCGTCGGCTGGGTCGGTCAACGCGCACACCCCGCGAGCATACGGCCGCGGTGAGGCCACATGCCGGCGGCAGCGCCGGATGCGCTCCGGTCGGTGGGAGGGCGTTCACGAGGTGGCATCGACAGGCGACAGCCGGCTGGTTGCGGCTCAGGACCCCGACGGGGTCGCCGGAACGGGACCGGTGTTGCGCAGCCCGGCCAGCTTCCCGAGCGCGTCGAACCAGAACGGAGCGCCGAGTGAGAGCGCCAGGAAGGTCAGGAGCCAGCCGCCAACGGTCCGCCAGAAGTGGTGGGCGAGGTCGGCACGTGCCGAGTCGGCGTTGGACTTGTTCCAGCCGATCGGCAGGCCGAGCGCCTGGACGCCGTTGATCGCCGTCACCGCCTCACCGGGTTTCGCCGACGGAAGGACCGACACCTTGGTCGCTTGGGCGACGACGGCGGCGCGCAGTGCATCGTCGCGTACGAGCCGGTCGGCGATCCCGATCGTGTTGACGTTCAGGCCGACGGTGACCACCAGGGCCAGCCCGCAGACGATCAGCCGAGCCTCTCGCGTGTACCACCCCGAGACGCGGGCCATCGCGCCATCGAACCACTGCTCGACGAGCCGTTGCAGCCGTTTGCGGTCGTCGCCCGCGCTCTGGGCCAGCGCCACCAGGGCGTGCTTGGTGCCAGCGGGAATGCTCACGTCAGCAGCGATCGCCGCTCCCGCAGGCGGAGCGTCGGGTTCGGCCGGCGTTGCCGGCGCCACGATGTCGAGCAACGCTATGGCGAACGTGCGCGGCGGGAGGTAGGAAGGACCTCGCCGGCGGCGGCGCGCGACTGTCGAGGCCTTGTACTGGGTGCGGATCAAGCCATGAGCCAGCACACGGTCGGTCAACGACCCGGGCGAAGTCGCGGCCGACTGGATGACGGCCGGGGTGGCCGCAGCCGGAGGGACGGGGATCGGCGCGCCGGAGGTGGCCTCTCCCCGATCGTCGAGAAGGTTCGCCAGTCCCTTCTCGAGCGTCCTTGCGCGCAGGTCGAGGACCCCGGCGATTGCCTCCTGAACGGCCGAACAGAACACGCTGAACAACAGGTAGACAAACCCCAGTCCGAGTGCCACGTCGAGCGCGGTGTTTCCCGTCAGATCGGGCATCGTCCATCTCCAGAGTCGGCTTGACCGTTGTTCGTGTACGTCGTCGACCGTCCGCCCGCCGACCGGAGGAGCACCCAAGTGGGGCGGCCGGCGTGACCTGCGGTGATCGACTGACTGGGCACGTGGCGATCATCGGCGAGGGCCCCGTCGTTGGCATCGTGGTCGCTACCACGAACTTTGCGCGAGCCGCGCGGGGACCACCGGCTCCGACCGGGCAGGCGACCGGTGTCACCAGCACGCGGCGTAGGTCAGCTCTCGAGCAACCGGGCGCTGCCGTGATCGTCGGGGACCGCGTTGTTCGACCCTCGTGAGCGCGGCGAACGCTCCGTTGGCGGACGCCAGCGCCGTCCCTCGGCGGGCGGCGCCGGCCGAGGGGCGATCCGTGGACGATCAAGCGCGTCGTCCGCGCGGCTCGTCAAGCTCAGCGCGTAGCTCAGCCGGGGGCGACCTCGACCCGGCGTGCCTCGCCGACGCTGGTGAGCTTGAGCTCGGGAACCTCGCCCCAGAGCCGCTCGAGACTGTAGAAGTCGCGGACCTCGGGGGTGAAGAGGTGGACGACGACGTCCAGGTAGTCGAGCAGGACCCAACCCGCCTCGCGGAGGCCCTCGACCCGGCGGGGCAGCACACCGTGCTCGTTCTTCATGCCGATCTGGATCCCGTCATGGATCGACTTGACCTGGCGCTCGGTGTTGCCCGAGCAGACGATGAAGAAGTCGGTGTAGTCGAGCACGCCACGAAGATCGAGCGCGACGATGTCGATCGCCTTCTTGTCGTCGGCGTAGGCCGCGATGGTGCGGGCGAGTTCTTCGGATGTCATGCGTAGAGCCTCCGCTGCTCGATGTAGTCGGCAACTGCGTTGGGGACGAGATCACGAATCTGCTGGCCGTCGGCGACCCGCCGGCGGACCAGCGACGACGAGACGTCAAGCCGTGGCATGTCTAGGAAGCGGACCCGCTCGCCGCCGGTCAGGCTCCGCAGCTGGTCGACCACCTCCGCGCGCCGCATGCCCGACCGCTCGGCCACCGCGACCGACGCCAGACCGAGGATCGCCTCGGGTTGGTGCCAGGTCGGAAGGCTGAAGGCCATATCGCCTCCGACGATCAAGGTCAGCTCGTCACCCGGTTGGCCCGCATGGATCTCCCTGAGGGTAGTGATCGTGTAAGACGGTCCCTCCCGGCGCACCTCCAGCTCGCAGATCTCGAGCCAGGTCTCGGCGTCCGCGAGCAGACGAGCCATCGCCAACCTGTGGCCGACGCCCGGGTCGTCGGGGATCTCCTTGTGGGGCGGGACGGCCGCGACGACGATCAGCACACGGTCGAGCCCGAGCTCCGCTTGGGCCTGCCTCGCACACTGGAGATGGCCGAGATGTGGCGGGTTGAAGGTCCCACCGAGGATGCCGACGCGACTCACACAAACGGTGGGTCTTCGCGCCGGTCAGGGACGTACGTGACCGTCGCCCTCGATCAGGTACTTGGTCGTGCAGAGTTCGCGCATGCCGATCGGCCCGCGGGCGTGGAGCTTCTGGGTCGAGTTGCCGATCTCCGCGCCCATCCCGAACTCTCCGCCGTCGGTGAAGCGGGTCGACGCGTTGACGTAGACGCAGGCCGCGTCGATGTCCCGCTGGAACCGCCGGGCGGCCTCCGTGTCGCGCGTGACGATCGCCTCGGAGTGTCCACTCCCGTAGCGGCCGATGTGGTCGATCGCCTCGTCGATCGACTCGACGACGCGCACGGCGAGCACCGGCGCGAGGAACTCGGTCGCCCAGTCGGACTCCTCGGCCGGGATGACGTCGAGCGCACCGGCGAGCTCGCGGGTCCGCGCGTCACCGCGCAGCTCGACACGCGAGCCCGCAAGGACGCGCAGCGCCTGGGGCAGGAAGGCCTCGGCGATCGCTGCGTGGACGAGGAGCGTCTCGGCCGCGTTGCAGACGCTCGGCTTCTGGACCTTCCCGTTGACGATGATCGCCGTGGCCGCGTCGATGCCGGCCGACGCGTCGACGTAGACGTGGCAGTTGCCCGACGCCGCGTAGATCACCGGGACGCGGGCGACCGCCTGGAGCGCCCTCTTGAGGCCCTCGCCCCCACGCGGGATGATCAGATCGACGAGACCCTCCTGGCCGGCCAGCTCGGCGAGCTCCTCCCGCCCGCCGCCGGCGACCAGGCCGATCGCCCCGTCGGGGACGCCGGCTGAGCAGGCCGCGTCGATCGCCAGGCCGGCGAGGATCGCGTTCGAATGCGCGGCCGTGCTCGATCCGCGCAGGACGATCGCGTTGCCCGACTTCAGACAGAGGGCGGCAGCGTCGATCGTGACGTTCGGCCGGGCCTCGTAGACGACCGCGATCACGCCGAGCGGGACCCGGACGTGCCGGATGTCGAGGCCGTTCGGCGCCCGGAAGCCCGAGATCACCTCGCCGACGGGATCCGCGAGACCGGCGATCTGGCGAACACCGGCGGCGATCCCGGCGATCCGGGTGGGATCGAGCGTCAGCCGGTCGATCAGGGTCGGGCGCAGGCCGGCGGCGGTGGCCGCGTCGACATCGAGCGCGTTGGCTTCGACGATCTCGTCGGTCCGGTCGACCAGGGCCAGGGCGATCGCCTCGAGCGCGGCATTCTTGATGCCGGTCTCCAGGCTCGCGAGCGCACGCGAAGCCCGCCTGGCCACGCGGCAGAGGTCGGTCGCCCTTGCGGTCGTGGTTGCCATCACCCGAAAATGGTACTCGTCGTCTCAGGCGAGCACGAAGTAGTCGCGGTGGACGGCCTCCTCGGCGGCACGCGGCAGGACACCGTGGACGGCCGCGGACTTCATGCCCATCACCTGGCGCAGCTCGCCGGCCGAATAGTTGCTGATCCCCTTGCCGATCACGTCCTCCCCGGCGGCGACCTCGACCGCATCGCCGGCTCCGAACGCACCGCTGACACCGGTCACACCGACCGGCAGGAGGCTCGTCCCCGCGCCGGTCAGGGCTCGGGCGGCGCCGGGGTCGACGAACACCGTCCCACGACTCGGCTTGGCGTACTTGAGCCAGAGCTTGAAGCTCGAATAGCGGATCTCCCGGGCGGCGAAGCGCGTCCCCTCGGCCTCACCGGCGAGGACCCGCTCCAGCGCCCCCGGGCGACGGCCGCTGCAGATCGTCGTGACGATGCCGGCCGCCGTCGCCATGTCGGCTGCGACCACCTTCGAGCGCATCCCCCCCGACCCGAGCGGCGACTTCGTCTGGCTGATCTCGAAGGCCTCGAGCAGCTCGAAGTCCTCGACCGTCTCGACGAGCGGGGCGCCCGGGACGACCCGGGGATCGGCGGTGTGCAGGCCGTCGGCGTCGGTCAGGATGATCAGCTGGTCGGCGCCGATCAGGATCGCGACCTGAGCCGAGAGGAAGTCGTTGTCGCCGAAGGAGATCTCGTCGGTCGTCGTCGTGTCGTTCTCGTTGACGACCGGCACGACGTTCCAGTCGAGCAGCTGGCGAAGCGTCCGGCGGACGTTCAGGTAGTGGGTCCGGGCGCTGACGTCGAAGAAGGTCAGGAGGACCTGGGCCGAGACGACGCCGCGCTCGTGGAGCAACTCGTCATACGCGCGGTAGAGCTTGCCCTGGCCGATCGCGCTGGCGGCCTGGAGCTCCTCGATCTGAGTCGGCCGGCCCGGCAGGCCCATCTCGCGCATTCCCCGGGCGATCGCCCCGCTCGTCACGAGGACGACCTCGTCGCCGGCGGCGCGCAGGCCGGCGGCGGCGTCGCAGACCCGGGCGAGCACGTCGGTTCGCGGCTCGCCGCGGGCGTCGGCGACGATCGCCGTGCCCAGCTTGATCACGACCCGGCGCATTACTCGGGGTCCAGCTCGAAGACGATCCCGGCGATCTCGACCTCGTCGCCGGCGGTGAACCCCTGGTCCTCGAGCGCCCGGATCACGCCGATCCGCCGCAGGCGGGACTCGACGTGTAGCATCGCCTCCTCGTTGTCGAGGTCGTGGCGCGCGATCAGACGGTCGACGCCCTCGCCGACGACGCGGAAGCTCTCCGGCGACGTCCGCTCGACGTGGAACCCACGGCGGGCCGCCGGGCGGAAGGTCAGGTGCTCGGCGAGCTCGGGCTCGGCCGCGCCGACCGGGTCGGACGGGACGCTTCGCAGCAGCTCGGCAGCGAGCACGGAAAGGCCGACGCGGGTCACGCTCGACGTGACGATGACGGGAACCTGCGGGCCGAGCAGCTCCCGCCACTCGTCGGCGGCGGCGACCGCGATCTCCGACGAGACGAGGTCGCTCTTGGAGAGGGCGAGGACCCGCGGGAGGTCGGCCAGCCGGGGGTCGTGGCTGGCGAGCTCGTGCTCGATCGTCCGATGGTTCTCGACCGGGACCGACCCGTCGAGCGGGGCGAGGTCGAGCACGTGGACGAGCAGGCGGGTCCGCTCGACGTGGGCGAGGAAGTCGTGACCAAGGCCGGCCCCGTCGCTCGCGCCCTCGATCAGCCCGGGAATGTCGGCCAGGATCAGCTGGCGACTCTCGCCGTCAAGCGTCCCGAGCACCGGCTCGAGCGTGGTGAACGGATACGCGGCGATCTTGGGCGTGGCCCGGGTGATCCGCGAGAGCAGCGACGACTTGCCGGCGTTCGGGAGGCCGATCAGGCCAACGTCGGCCAGAAGTTTGAGGCGCAGCTCGATCCAGCCCTCGCCCCCCGGGAGGCCGCGTTCGGCGAACTGCGGCGCCTGGCGGGTCGGCGTGGTGTAGCGCTTGTTCCCGCGGCCACCGGACCCCCCGGCCATGATCACGACCCGCTGACCCGGCCGGACGAGGTCGTGGACGTCGCCGTCCTCGGTCGCGACCTGCGTGCCCGGCGGGACGCCGACGACCAACGACTCACCGTTGGCTCCATGACTGAGCGATCCCCCGCCGTTCCCGCCGGCCGGGGCTCGGTAGTGAGCCCGTCGGCGGAACGAGGAGAGGTCGCGGAGCGACTGGTCGCACTCGATCACGACATCCCCGCCCCGCCCGCCGTCACCACCGTCGGGACCACCCCGGGGGACGTGGGCCTCGCGGCGAAACGAGAGCGACCCGTGGCCGCCGGCGCCGGCCGCTGCGAAGATCCTTGCCTTGTCGTTGAGCATCAGTCAGTCATCCTCGCAGCAAGAAAGGCCAGACATGAACCCAACGTCCAAGGTCATGCTGATCACCGGCGCCTCGACCGGGATTGGCGCGGCCACCGCCCGCCTGCTCGCCGAGCACGGCTGGCGGCTCGCACTGGCCGCCCGCTCGACCGACCGGCTCGACGCGCTGGCGACCGAGCTCGGCGGTCCGGACCGCGCCCTGGCGGTCGGCTGCGACGTCACCGAGTGGTCCCAGCAGGAGGCGATGGTCGCGACGACACTCGAGCATTTCGGCCAGATCGACGCGGTCATGGCGAACGCCGGTTTCGGCGCGAAGCGGGGCTTCCTCGAGGAGACGCCCGAGCTCTGGAGGGACATGGTCCTGACCAACGTGCTCGGTGCCGCCTACACGATCCGGGCGTCGATCCCCGCGCTGAGCTCGAGCCGCGGCCACCTCGTCCTGACCAGCTCGGTCGCCGGCCGCCGGGCCCTCAAGGGCTCGCTGTACTCGGCGACGAAGTTCGCCGTCACCGCGATGGGCGAGGCCGCCCGCCAGGACCTCCATGGGACCGGCGTCCGGGTCACGGTGATCGAGCCGGGGATGACCGACACGCCGTTCTTCGACGACCGACCGGCCGACGCCCTCGAGTCAGCGGACATCGCCCGGGCAGTCGACTTCGCGGTCAGCCAGCCAGCCCACGTCGACGTCAACGAGATCCTGATCCGGCCGACCGCCCAGCGCGGGTGATCGGCCTGACGAAGGAGTCGGGCGACGGCGCGGCCCGATGGCCGGGGGGTCGGCCGGCGGGAAACATGAAGGGGAGGGCGGGGGCGGGGGCGGGGGCGGGTCGGCGCCGGGGATGCGGGATCTGATCGACCGGGCTCCTCCCCGGCGGCCGAGTGGATGTTGAGACCTTCATCGCGAAATGGTTGCCTGACTCAGGCAGCTACTTTCATTGGAGAGTCTCCTTCGTTCTCCACCACCCAGTCCCCCGGCGGAGAGCGCCGCCTGACCTCCCGAGCCCGGGCAACCATCCTCGACGACATGCTCGCCAAGTCCCCCGCCGCGGTGAGCACCGCCGCCGCGGAAGCTCACCCGGACCGGGCCTATCCGCCAGCGAAAATCCGACGTCGGGCGCGCATCGGCGCTCGCCGGCACAAACCACGAAGCCGACAGACTCGATCAACGACTTTCGCTGACGTGCACACCCAGCCCGGCCGCCGGCACGAAACGCGCCGCTCAGGCCCGGCCCGCCGACGAAGAATCGGCGGACCCAGGAGGCCCAGGCCGAAGCCCGGGCGGCTAAGCCGCCGCGGGGGCCTGCTCCGCGCCTGGGGCTGCCGCGACAGCCGCGGCGGCGGTGGCAGCGGCGGCGGCGGCGGCGGCGGCAAGACCGTCGGCAAACGTGAACCCGGCCGCCGCGGAGCCCCCGGCGAGCGCGGTCACCCCGACGACGCCGTGGAGCGGGAGGTCGCCGATCGCGAGCAGCGTGACGAGGGCGTCGACCGCGTCGATCGCCGCGCACGTCCGCTGCCACCGCGGCCCGACCTGGGGGTTCTTGAGAGTGTGGAGGGCGATCATCCCGATCACCAGGTCACGCGCGCCCATCGACCGCAGCAGGGCCTGCGTGCCACGCTGCCTGGCGGCCCTCCGGCCGACCCAGGCCGTCCCGGCCCGACGAGGACGCAGGAGAAGGCCGGCGCCGATCGCGATCCGCCCGATCGCCAGCGCCCTGGCGCCGGCTTGGGGGCTGATCGGGAGACCGGCGAGCTTGCCGGAGACGTTCGGCAGTCCGGCCGGAAGGCTCGGCAGCCTGCCCGTGATGTCCTTGACGTTCACGAGGCGACCTCGGCGACCGGCTCGACCGAGACGACCCGTCCCCGCCAGCCGACGTTGAACTTGACGATGCCTGCCGACCGGGCGTAGAGCGTGTCGTCCTTGCCCATGCCGACGCCCTCGCCGGCCTTGAAGCGGCTGCCCCGCTGGCGGACGATGATCTCGCCACCGGTCACCGTCTGGCCTGCGAACGTCTTCACTCCGAGCCGCTGGGCGTTCGAGTCCCGGCCGTTGCGGCTGGACCCGAGGCCTTTCTTATGAGCCATCTGCTTCCTCCTTGGCCACGGCCTGCTCCGCCTTGGACGTCCGGCCGACGGCCGCCGCGAGGGCGATGTCCGTGACCTCGATGCGGGTCAGCTCCTGACGGTGGCCGTTACGCCGCTTGTAGCCGCGCTTGGGCTTGAACTTGAAGACGCGAAGCTTCTCGCCACGCTCGTGGGCGAGAATCCTGGCCTCGACCTTGACCCGGTCGAGCGAGTCGGTGTCGAACACCGTCTCCTCCGAGCGGAGCAGCAGCGCCTTCAGCGCGACGGTCGCCCCCTCGGCTTCGGGCAGGCGCTCGACGAGCAGGGTCTGACCCTTCTCGACCCGGTACTGCTTGCCCCCGGTCTTGACGATTGCGTACATGTGACTAGACCTCTTCTGGCGCCGCCGGCGCCGTTGCCGTTGCGGCGGTGCGACGCCGGCCGCCTCTGCGGCCGCGGCGCCTGGTCGGCGATTGTACGTCATCGGGCTCGGCGTCGTCCGGCCCGTCCGCGCGGTCGCTGCCGATCAGCGACGCGACCGCAGCCGTGCGGCCGACCTCCTCGATGCGGACCATCAGCTTCTGGCCGACGTGAGCTCCGCCGTCGGTCACCGAGATGATGTACCCGTCGATCTTCGCGACCGCGTCATCGACGTTGTACATGTGCGGCTCGACGATCTCGACGAGCACCTCCTCGCCCGGACGGAACGGCACGGCCCGCTCCTCGACCTCCTCGCGGCTGCCCTCGAGCGTGACCGCCAGGTGGTTGAGGGCGAGACCCTCCGAACCCTCGAAATGGAAGAACTTCCCGGTCTGGGCCTCGAGCGCCCGCAGGACCCGGGCGCCATGGCCGGTGAACTGGACTGTCACGCGGGGGTTCATCTGGACGAGGAACGCCTCGACGTCGGGCTTGGCCGCCGCGATCTCCCGCAGACGCCGTTCGAACTCGATCGAGATCGTCTCCTCCGACCGGATCACGCCCTCTCCGTCGCAGGTCGGGCACGGCCGGCTCATGATCTCCCGCACGCCCTCGGTCACATTCTGCCGGGTCATCTCGACCAGCCCGAGCTTGGAGATCTCGGCCGTGAAGGTCTTCGTCCGGTCCTCGTCGAGCGCCGCCCGCAAGGTCTTCATCACGGCGTCCCGATTGCGGGCCCGCGACATGTCGATGAAGTCGATCACGATGATCCCGCCGATGTCCCGCAGCCGGAGCTGGTTGACGACCTCCTCGGCCGCCTCGAGGTTCGTCTTGGTGATCGTGTCCTCCAGCCGAGCCCCCTTCCCCCGGCCGATGAACGACCCGGAGTTGACGTCGATCACGGTCAGCGCCTCGGCCATGTCGATCATCAGGTAGCCGCCGCTCGGCAGGTCGACCCGCCGGTTCATGACCCCGTCGAGCACCTCGTCCACGCCATAGGAGTCGAACAGCGGCTTGTCGCCGTCCCAGAGCTCGACCCGATCGACCAGCTCGGGCGCCGTCCGCGAGAAGAACGAGACCAGCCGGTGGTGCTGCTGCTCGTCGTCGACGACGGCCCGCTCGAAGTGGGCCGAGAAGATGTCGCGCACGACGCGGACCGAGAGGTCGGCCTCCTGGAAGACGAGCGCCGGCGACGCCGTCTCGGCGACGCGCTTCTCGAGGACCTCGTGCAGCTTGAAGAGGTACTGGAGCTCGCGCTCGAAGTCGGCCCGGGTCGCCCCGTGGGCCGCCGTCCGGACGATCGCCCCGCCGCCGCGCAGGTCGAGCTTCGCCGTCTCCTTGCGCAGCCGCTCGCGCTCCTTGTCCTCGAGTCGCCGCGACACGCCGACGCCTTCGCCGCTCGGCGCGTAGACCATGTACCGGCCGGCGATCGTCAGCTCCATCGACAGGCGGGCGCCCTTCGTCTTGAGCGGGTCCTTGACGACCTGGACGACGACCTCCTGGCCCGGCTTGAGCAGGTCGGAGATGTTCTGGCCGTCGCGGGCCGCGCCCCGGCCACGCCGGGGGGCCTCGACGCCGGGCAGGATGATCTCGTCGACGTGGAGGAAGCCGTTCTTCTCGAGGCCGATGTCCACGAACGCGGCCTCCAGGCCGCCGAGCACGTTGTCGACGACCCCCTTGTAGATATTGCCGACGATCGACCGGGCTCCCCGGCGTTCGAGGTAGAGCTCGGCGACCCGGTAGCCCTTGGCCGCATCGGCCGGGCGGGCCCGTTTGGTGCCGGTCTGCTTGCGTGACGCCGCGGGAGTTCCGCTCGCCTCGAGCAGCGCGACCCGCGTCTCACCGCGGTCGACGCTGACAAGTACTTGTTTCTTCACGAGACATATCCGTTCTGGTTAGAAGCGCAGCACACGGCCCTTGAGCGCAGCCGACGTGCGTGCCTGCACGTAGATCGACTGCAGGAGACCGAGTGCCAGGAATGTGGTGAGCACGGATGAGCCGCCGTAGCTCAGCAGGGGCAGCGTCACGCCGGTGATGGGCATGATGCCCACCGTCATGCCG
This sequence comes from Solirubrobacteraceae bacterium, assembly GCA_036510225.1. GTDB lineage: Bacteria > Actinomycetota > Thermoleophilia > Solirubrobacterales > Solirubrobacteraceae > Palsa-513. The sequence goes on from DATCEH010000097.1 coordinate 61,864, forward strand.
ACGTTGACGAACACCTGAAACATGAACATCGCGACGATTCCGCCGGCGATCAGCGCGCCAAAGAGGTTCTTGGCGATCGTCAATATTCGAAGCGTGCGCCAGATCAACAGCGCGTACAGCGAAAGTACGAGGGCAGCGCCGACGAAGCCGTACTGCTCGCCGATCACGGCGAAGATGAAGTCGGTCTGGTCCTCGGGGACAAATTTGAGCTTCGTCTGCGTGGCCGCGTTCCCCCGGCCGGTCTTCTGACCCGAGCCGATCGCGATCTTTGACTGGATCTGCTGATAACCCTGTTGAGCCGGGTTGTCGGTCGGGTGCAGGAAGGCCGTCAGCCGATCGACCTGGTACGGCTTGAGCACGTGGACGCCGGCCGCCGGCGCGGCCACCAGGACCAGCGCGATCGCGACGATCCCGAGCGTGATCAGCGCGGCGAAGTGCTTCCACGACGTCCCCGCGACGAAGAGGATCGCCAGGGCGACGACGACGTAGACCATTCCCGAGCCGAGATCCGGCTGGGCGATCACGAGCATCGCCGGACCGAGCGCGAGCAGCATCACCCGCGCGGTCGTCTCCCGCTGGGAGAGCCGGCGGGAGCGGTCGACGACGGCCGAGGCGAGGAAGACGATCAGCAGCACCTTGCCGAGCTCGGACGCCTGGAAGGAGAAGAACGGAAGCGAGATCTCCCGCGTCGCCCCGAGCGTCGAGCGCCCGAGTCCGAGTACGAGCACGATCGACCCGATCAGGATCGCGTAGAGGCCGTACTTCAGCTCACGCAGACGGGAGTAGTCGATCCGCGCGAGAGCGACCATCAGGGCGACCCCGACAGCGAAGTAGATCCCCTGGCGCTCGGTGTAGTAGTGGCCGGCCGTCGCTCCACCGAGGCAGACCAGCGAGCAGACGGCCAGACCGAGCGCGGCGACCATCAGCAGCGGATCGAACGGCAGCGCGATCGACCGCGGCCTGGCGATCGTCGGCATCTCGCCGGATTGGATTGGCGTTGTGTTCATCAGAGCGTCTGCGAGCTTCCCTTGACGACCTTCTTCGTGATGCCGAACCACTGTGACAGCATCAGCCGCACCGCCGGCGCCGCCGACTGGTCTCCGAAGCCGCCCTTCTCGATCGTCATCGCGATCACGATCGGCCGTTTCGGGTCCGGCGCGTAGGCCACGTACCACGCCTGGTCGTTGGACCCGACCGCGTGCTGCGCCGTGCCGGTCTTTCCGTAGACGGTCTTCGGAAAGCTCCCGAACACATCGTAGGAGGTACCGCCTGGTGCCTGTGCCGCCTCGTGGAGTCCCTGCTCGATGACCTGCTGGTTGGCCTGGCTGAACTTGATCGTCCGCGCCGCCGGCGGGTCGATCTTCTGGATCAGCCGGCCGTCGTTGTCGTCGATCGCGAGCCCCAGGTGCGGCGTCGGGACGCGGCCGTTCTCGAACAGCGTCGAGTAGGCCACGGCCAGCTGGAGCGGCGTCGCCAGGAAGTCGCCCTGGCCGATCGCGAAGTGCATGTTGTCGCCCGTCACCCAGGTCCGCGTCGGATCCGAGATGTAGCCGCAGATCTGCGGACCCCGCTTGCCGTACTTCTTCAGGCAGCCGTACTGCTGCGCCTCGACGGTCTTCAGCCACGCCGCGTCCGGGACGACGCCCGCGAACTCGCCCGGCAGGTCGATTCCCGTCGAGCGCCCGAAGCCGAACTTCCGCGCCCACGACTGGATGATCGGCCCCTGCGGGTTGGCCTCCTCGCCGAGCGTGAAGAAGTACAGGTCCGAGGACTCCTGGATCGCCGTCGGCATCGTCAGCTCGCCGAGCACCTCGGGGGGATTGCCAGAGTTGCAGAAGGGCTCGTGGTCACGGCCGACCTTGATGCAGCCGGTGTCGTTGAACGGCGTCGTGGCCGTCGTCAGCCCGTCCTGGAGCGCGGCCATCGCGGTCACCAGCTTGAACGTCGAGCCGGTCGGATAGGCGCCGTCGGTCGCCCGGTTGAGCAGCGGCGCGGTCGTCGAGGTGAGCTCCTTCTCCTCCGCCGGGGTCACCGGGTGCGTGTAGATCGACGGGTTGTAGCTCGGCAGCGAGCCCATTGCCAGCACCTGCCCGTTGCGCGGGTCGAGCGCGACGAAGGCGCCGGCGTCGCCCGCGTTGCCGTTGCCCTGGGCCAGGCCCTCGCCGGTCTGCAGGGCCTGGTAGCCCTCCTGCTCGAGGCCGAGGTCGAGCGAGAGCTTCAGCTCGTGCCCGGGCGTCGGCAGCGTCTCGTGCAGCGGCGCCCCAGTCGGCAGACCCTCCGAGTCGACCTGGACCCGCTGGACGCCGTCCTTGCCGCGCAGGAACTGGTCGTACTCGAGCTCGAGGCCACCCTGGCCGACGACGCCGGTCTCCGGCACACCCTTGAAACGTGGGTCCTTGAGCTGGCTCGGGCTGATCGACCCGACGTTGCCGAGCACCTGGGCGGCGAGATCGCCGTACTTGTAGGACCGCACGTAGACCGGCGTGATGGCCACGCTCGGAAACTCGTTCTGGTTCTCCTTGAGCTGTACGAGCGCCTTCTCGCCGGCGTCCACCTTGATCGTCACGTTGGCGTACGGAACGTTCGTGTTGCTGTGCATGATCTTGCGGATCGCCGGCGCCGACATCCCGATCACCTTGCCCAGCCGCGTGTAGAGCGCCGCGCGCGCGGCCTTCCCCGCCGGAAGCTCGCTCTGGTCGATCTGGACAGCGACGGCCTGCCGGCTGCCGACGATCTGGTTGCCGTCGCGGTCGACGACGTCCCCCCGCGGCGCCTGGATCGGAACGTCGCGGACGCGGTTGATGTTCGCCAGCTGGACGTACTGCGGACCCGAGAGGACCTGGAGATACCAGAGCCGGAAGAGGATGATCGCGAACAGGATCAGGGCAACGCCGCCGATCGTCGCGACGCGGATCGCCAGCTGCGGTGACATCGGTGTGCGGTCGAGGGGATCCATCACTGGCGCGAGAGCGGGCTGAGCCCGCCGGTCGTGTAGGCCCGTCGCCGCCGGCGGCGCGGGTCCTCGGGGAGCGCCGGGCGCAGCCAGCGGCGGACGCCCGCGTAGACGGGGAGCGAGATCAGCGTGTTGAGGATGATCGTCGCGAGGATCTGGCGAACCAGCAGGAAGCTGACCGGAGCGTCGACGCCGAGCAGAAACTCGAGCAGCGAGTAGCCGATCGTCGCGACCGCCGTCGCCGCCGCGCCGAGGCCGAGCGGCGTGAACGTCGCCTGCGGCGCGCGGAGCTCCCGCAACCGGCCGGCCCCGAAGCCGATCAGCGTGTACACGAGCGCCGAGACGCCCAGCGTCTGGACGAGCAGCATGTCGATCAGCAGGCCCATCGAGAAGCCGACGATCGAGCCGGCCACCGGACCCGTGAGGAGACCGGCCGAGCCGACAACGAGCGGGGTGATGTCGGCGTTGACGCCGAACACGGTGAACTGGGAGACGACGGCGATCTGGATGATCACCGCGCCGAGCGTGAGGGCCGCCAGGCGGAGACCGAGGTGGGTCTCCTCGCTCACGCGCCAGGCACCTTGGTGAGGATCTGCACGACGTCGATGTCGTGCAACTTTGCCATCGGCGCCAGATGGACCCCGGCGCCCGGGTCGTTCGAATCGACGCTCGTCACACGGCCGATCGGGATGTTCGGCGGGAAATGCGACACCGCGAGACCAGTCGATGTCGAAACGGTGCCCGCAGTCACGATCATGTCGCCCTGCTTGACGATGTCGCCGGCGCCGAGGTAGGCCATCGTCAGGGTGTCGGGATCGCCGTCGGTCGGATCGACGATGCCGACCGCACCGGTCGTGTTGTCGGTCGCCGAGACGCCGCTCGTGCTGTCGTTGATCAGCGTTATGAACGCCTCGTTCGACGTCGCCGTGGCCACCTTGCCGACCAAGCCGTCGCCGTCGACGACCGGGTCGCCCTGCGCGATGCCAGAGCTCGTCCCCCTGCCGACGCCGACCTCCTCGTTGAAGAGATCCGGCGAGCGGACGTTCACGGTCGCGGTGACCGGCCCGTCGCTGGCCAGGTTGTAGGTCTGGTCGACGCCGAGCGTCGCCGCGGCCTGGGCGTTGACGCGGACCGCCGCGTTCGCCTGGATCAAAGCCGCCTGCGTGACCTGGAGCTGCTTGCGGTACTTGTCGCGCTGAGACTTCGCGTTGATCGTGTCGCCGATCCAGCCGAACAGGTCGTGAACCGGCTTGAGTGCACGGCTCGCGCCGTCCTCGATCGGCGAGAGCACCGTCAGGAAGCCACGCTGCACGGAGTGCAGCCCACCGCCCGTCCGGTCACCGAACGACTCGGTGAGCAGGATCAGAGAGAGGGCGACGAGCAGGCCGAGGACTGCGCGACGCCTGCGAACGGTCTTGTCGTACACGTGGAAGGGGGGGTCGCGGAGTAGCTTACGCAGAGCTGGCGACGTCTCGTCGCACCCCAGATCTGGGGACACGCAGCCCGGCGGTCGCCGAAAGTGATCGTCGTAAGCGGGTGCCGCGGGCCGATGCTCGGGTTCATCGGCGCCGCCTGTTGCGCGAGTTGCGGTTCGACCGGCTGGACCGGTGGATGACCTCGAACTCCTCGAGCGACCGGCCCGAGCCGACCGCGACGCAGGTCAGGGGCGACTCGGCGAGATGCGCCGGCATCTGCGTCTCCTCGCGCAGCCGCTCGTCGAGGCCTTGGAGCAGGGCGCCGCCGCCGGCGAGCATGATCCCCCGGTCCATGATGTCCGACGCGAGCTCCGGCGGCGTCCGGTCGAGCGTCTCCTTGACGGCGTCGATGATCGCCGCCAGCGGCTCCTCGAGCGCCGCGCGGATCTCCTCGCTCGTCAGGACGACCGTCTTCGGCAGGCCGGAGACCATGTCCCGGCCGCGGATCTCGGCCTGCATCTCCTCGGCCATCGGGTAGGCCGAGCCGATCTCGAGCTTGAGCTCCTCGGCCGTCTGCTGGCCGATCAGGAGCTTGTACTCGCGCTTGGCGTAGTTGATGATCGCCTCGTCGAGCTCGTCCCCGCCGATCCGGATCGACTGGGAGACGACGATCCCGCCGAGCGAGATCACGGCGACCTCGGACGTCCCGCCGCCGATGTCGACGACCATCGATCCGGTCGGCTCCCCGACCGGCAGGCCGGCGCCGATCGCCGCGGCCATCGGCTCCTCGATCAGGTAGGCGGTCCGCGCGCCGGCCGACAGGCAGGCCTCCTCGACCGCGCGCTTCTCGACGCCGGTGACCCCCGACGGGACGCAGACGACGACCCGGGGGTGGGCCCAGCGATTCTGGTGGACCTTCTGGATGAAGTGGCGGAGCATCTGCTCGGTCACGTCGAAGTCGGCGATCACGCCGTCCTTGAGCGGGCGGATCGCCGAGATCGTCCCCGGCGTCCGGCCGAGCATCCGCTTGGCCTCGATGCCGACGGCGTGGACCTCGCCGGTGCGCGAGTCGATCGCCACGACGCTCGGCTCCGACAGCACGATGCCGCGACCGCGGACATATACGAGCGTATTGGCCGTGCCCAAGTCGACAGCCATGTCACGGCCGCCGAAACCCGTTAGGTAGGTGAACAAGCCCATCGTCAGATGCGTACAGAGAAAAAGCGGCTGGTCGCCGCCGCGGAGCGCACTACCAGGCACGGCGCTCCGTCGGAGATGGACGTCAAGCCCTGCCTTGAACGCCACAGTGTAGCGACTCGCCCCCACGCCCCGCCCCCCGTCAGCCCCCTTCGAAGGCTGAAAAGCGCTGCAAAAACAGACCTTGCGGGTGCAATTTCCCTGTCAGGGGATGAGCAGGTCGGGCCACAGCCCGAGCAGCCCCGGCACAGGCAGGCCGACGACGTTCGAATAGTCGCCGTCGATCCCGGCGACCAGGGCGACCCCCCGCCCCTGGATCGCGTAGCCGCCGGCCCGTCCGCGCCACTCGCCACCCGCCACGTACCAGTCGATCGTCGCCGTGTCGAGCTCGCGGATCCGCACGCTCGTGGCGACCGTCGCGCTCCGCGCCGGCCGGCCGGGCGCGAGCACGGCGACTCCGCTGATCACGACGTGCGTCCTCCCGCTGAGCGCCTCGAGCGTCGCCCGCGCCGAAGGCTCGTCGGTCGGCTTGCCGTAGATCCTCCAGCTTCCACCGGCCGGCGACTCGAGGGCGACCAACGTGTCGACCCCGAGCACCGGCAGCGAGCCGGCGCCCGGCCCTCCCGCACCCGCGACGACGCGGGCGGCGACGGCCTGCGCCTTGCGGACGGCGTTCTCCAACGCCACGCCCGCCGGCTCGCCCGTGTCGAGCTCGGCCACGCCCGAGGCGCAGGTCACGAAGTCGACGCCGAGCGTCTCGAGAATCGCGCGTCGCTGGGGCGATCCGCTCGCCAGGACCAGGCGGGGTCCACCCGTCATCGGTCGACGACGACGCCCGGCCGAGTCAAGCTAGGCCAGATCGGGGAAGAAGATCGCGGCCTCGCGGGCCGCGGCCTCGGGTCCGTCGGACCCGTGGACCAGATTGGCCGCGGTCACTGTCGCAAGATCGCCCCGGATCGATCCGGGCGCGGCCGCGAGCGGGTCGGTCGCGCCGATCAGCTGCCGGGCGGCGGCGATCGCCGACGGCCCCTCGAGGACGAGCGCGACCAGCGGGCCGGACGTGATGAACCTGGCGAGGCCGTCGAAGAACGGCGCCCCGATGTGCTCCACGTAATGATCGTCGGCCATCTCGGGCGTCATCGTGAGGACCCGCGCGGCGATCGGCCGGAGGCCCTTGCGCTCGAACCGCGAGATGATCTCCCCGGTCAGCCCGCGGGCGTAGGCGTCGGGTTTGACGAGAACCAGCGTGCGCTCCATCAGTCGGGCGTTCTCCTTCTTGGCTGCGGGCGCGGCGTCCTGCGCGGTGAGGGGCATCGGTCAATCCATCCTTGGGAGAAGATTTGCGAGAGTCGAGATCAGTGGCCCGTCGGCGGCGCTTCGCCGCCGACCGGCTCTCCCGGCACGGTGCGCCTGCGGCGCGTCCGGCGGGGCGGCTCGAGTGCCTCGGGCACCGGAGTCTCGCAGTATGGACACAGGCCCCACGCCTGCTCAAGCGGTTTGCCGCAGTTTCGGCAAGGTGTCTTCAGTCGGTGGTAGCAGTTCGGGCAGACCAGGAAGTCCGGCTGCACGTCGTGGTCGCAGTGGCGGCAGAGCAGCTGGACCGCCGCGAGCCGGGCCTCCGAGGCCTGCATCTCGAGCTCCCGCTCGCGGACATCCTCGAGGTACTCTGGCGGCCGGACGACCATGTAGATCACGGTCCCCAGGAACGGGAAGACCGAGGCGACGACGGCGCAGGTCACGAGCCACGGGTCCGCGATCCGCCGTCGGGCATCCGCGTAGGTCCAGTAGATCAGGGCGGCGTAGATGACCACGACGAACAGGACCACCAGGTTGATGGCCAGGTTGATTCCGTCGTTGTTGATCCCGAAGTACCCGAGAAGCGGCATTTCGGCGAGTGTAACGCTCGCGCCAGTCGACGGCGCACGGACGCGTGTTCGGGCGAGAAGTTGCGCCGCGGGTCAGAGGAACAGCCGGCCGAACAGATAACCGATCCCGAAGAAGACGAGGATCACGAGCGCGACGATCGCCGCGACCGCCCCGATCATCGCGGCCACCGACGGGCCGTTGCGATCCCTCACAGGGTCGACCCCCGCCGGGAACCCCGGACGACGTCCGAGATCAGGTAGATCGAGCCGGTCACGAGAACGACGCCGCCCGGCACGCGTTCCCGGCCGAGCGCCACCGCCCGGCGCGGGTCCGGCTGGACCTCGATCGCCGTGGCAGACGACCCGGCGACATCGCGCGCCACCCCAGCCAGCGCGTCGGCCGGGACCGCTCGCGGATTGGACGCGGTCGTGCAGATCACCCGTGCACAGAGTGGCAGGAGGGCGGTGAGCATGCTCCGGGAGTCCTTGTCCTCGAGAATCGAGACCACCGCGCAGAGCCGGCGGCCGGCGAGGAAGCCCGGCAGCGACTCGACCAACGCGTCGATCCCGGCCGGGTTGTGGGCCCCGTCGAGCAGCGTCACCGCTGCCCGCCCGCTTGGGCCTCCCCCTGGCGGTCGACCGCGACCGCGCCCGAGGACCTCGAAGCGACCGGCGACGACCAGCTCGGCCGCCGCCCGCCCAACCGCCTGCGCGTCGAGCGGGCCCTCGACGTGGGCCTCGGCGGCGGCCATCGCCAGCGCGAAGTTCCGTCGCTGATAGTCGCCCCGGGCACGGAGCCGGAACTCCGGCGCGAGCGTTGCCTGCGCCTCGACGATGCGCGCGCCCCGCTCGGCCGCGACAGCCCGGGCCACCGCCAGGGCGTCGGGGTGAAGGCCGGCGCCGAGCACGAGAACACCCCCCGCCGCGACGACGGCCAGCTTCTCGCCGGCGATCTCCGCGATCGTCTCGCCCAGCCAGGCCGTGTGCTCGAGCCCGATGTTCGTCAGCACGGTCACTCGCGGGTCGATCACGCTGGTTGCGTCGTAGCGCGCGCCCAAGCCCGCCTCGATCACCCCGACGTCGACTCCCGCGGCCGCCAGCTCGCCGTAGGCCGCGGCCGTCAGTGCCTCGAACTGGGTCACCGGATCGCCGTCCACGCCGGTCGCCGCGTCGATGACCGCGGCCGCCCGGGCGACGCGCTCGACCGCCGGACCGAAGCGCCGGTCGGCCAGGTCGCGGCCGGCGACCTGGATGCGCTCGGCGAAGGACACGAGATGCGGCGAGGTGTACGAACCGGTCCGCTGCCCCTGCCGCTCGAGGATCGCCGCGATCATCCGCGTCGTCGACGACTTCCCGTTCGTCCCGACGACGTGGATCGAGGCGAACCGCTCGTGGGGCGAGTCGAGCTCTCCCATCAGCCGGCGCATCTTCTCCAGGCCGAAGTGCATCCCGAACCGCTCGAGGCCGAGCAGATACCGCTCGGCCCGCCGCGCGCTCCACGGCTCCCCGGCGACCGACGCCTGATCTGGTGGCGAGCCGAGCACCGCCTCCCCGACTTCGCTCACAGCGCCTTCAGCTCGGCCTCGAGGGCCGCCAGCTTCTCCCGGGTGGCCGCGACGACCGCGGGCGGGGCCTTCTCGACGAATGCCGCGTTCTCGAGCTTGCGTCGCACGCCCGCGATCTCGGCCTCGAGCGCCGCCCGCCGCTTGGCCAACCGTTCCGCGTGCGCCCCGAGGTCAACGCCCTCGCCGGCGAGCACGTCGACCGTCCCCCCGGGCACGGCGACGCTCGCCACCGTGTCGGCCTCGGGGCCCGCCGCGCCGGCCGCGCCGCCGTCGTCGAGGCGCAGCCGCGCCATCCGGGCGACCAGACCGACGACCTCGGCGTGCCCGCCGACCGCGATCCGCACCGGCACCACGACCTTTGGCTTGATGCCGACCTCGTCGCGCCAGCCGCGCACCGCCTGGGTAGCGGCGATCGCCCAGTCGAGCTCGGCCTCGGCGGTCGGGTCGACGCGCGACTGGTCAGCCACCGGGAAGGGCATCCCGGCGAGCAGGCCCTCGTCCGGGCGACGGACGTACGACCAGACCTCCTCGGTCACGAACGGGATCATCGGATGGGCGAGCGCCAGGGTCTCGCGGAGCACGAAGAGCAGCGTCGAGGACACCGCCGCCCGGTCGCCGGCCCCTTCGGCCGCGTCGCCCGCGAGGCGGCCCTTGACGAGCTCGAGGTACCAGTCGCAGAGCTCCCCGTAGACGAAGTCGTACAGGCCGAGGGCGGCGTGGGCGAAATCGAACTGCTCCAGGCGCCGGGTGACATCGCCCTCGATCCGCGTGAGGCGCGAGAGGATCCAGCGGTCCTCGATCGCGACCGGGCGCGGCTCGGCCGGCGCATCCGGATCGATGCTGAGCAGAACGAAGCGCGACGCGTTGAACAGCTTGTTGGCCAGACCCTGGCCCTGGGCGACCTTCTCGGCGCTGTAGCGGACGTCCTGCGTCGAGGACATCGCCAGCATCCCGAAGCGGACCGCGTCAGCCCCGCGCTGGTCGATCTCCGCCACCGGGTCGATTCCCGTGCCCAGCGACTTCGACATCCGCCGGCCGTCGGGTGCCTGGATGATCGATGTGATGTAGACGTCCGAGAACGGCTGCGTTGCGCAGAACTCGATTCCCATCATGATCATCCGCGCGACCCAGAGGAAGATGATGTCGCGCCCGGTGACGAGCACGTCGGTCGGGTAGAACGCCCGGAGCTCGGGGGTCTCCGCCGGCCAGCCGATCGTCGCAAACGGCCACAGGGCGCTCGAGAACCACGTGTCGAGGACGTCCTCGTCCTGGCGCAGCGGCCCGTCGCAGACGCCGCAGCGCTCGGGCGGCGTTGCCGAGACGTAGGTCTCCTCGCAGGCATCGCAGTAGTACACCGGGAGCCGGTGCCCCCACCACAGCTGCCGCGAGATGCACCACGGCCGGATGTTGTCCATCCAATCGCGGTAGACCCGCCCCCACCGCTCGGGATGGAAGCGAACCCGCCCGTCGACCACGACGTCGGTCGCCGGCCGGGCGAGCTCGTCCATGCGCATGAACCACTGCAGCGAGATCAGCGGCTCGATCCGCTCGCCCGAGCGGTGCGAGAACGGCACGACGTGGGTGTACGGGTCGCTCGCCCGGAGCGCACCCTCCGCGGCGAGCTCCGCGACGACCGCCGCGCGCGCGTCGGGGACCGACAGGCCGGCGAAGCGCGGACCCGCGGCCTCGTTCATCCGACCGTCCTCGCCGATCACCGAGATCTCCTCGAGGCCGTGCCTGCGGCCGATCTCGAAGTCGTTCGGGTCATGACCCGGCGTGATCTTCAGCGCGCCCGTGCCGAACTCCGGCTTGACGTAGTCATCGGCGATCAACCGAAGGCGCCGCCCGACCAGCGGCAGCACGACGTCCCGCCCGACCAGGTGGCTGTAGCGAATGTCGTCCGGATGGACGGCGACGGCCGTGTCGGCGAGCATCGTCTCCGGGCGCACCGTCGCCACGACGAGCTCGCCGCTCCCGTCGGCGAGCGGGTAGGCGATCGAGTAGAGCGTGTCTGAGACCTCGCGCTCCTCGACCTCGAGATCGGAGATCGCCGACCGGCTGCCCGGATCCCAGTTGACCATGTAGTTGTCGCGGTAGATCAGACCCTTGTCGAACAGGCTCACGAAGACGTGCACGACCGCGGCGGCATAGTCCTCGTCGAGGGTGAAGCGCTCCTCGGAGTAGTCGAACGACGCGCCCAGGCGCTTGAGCTGGTCGATGATGTTCGACCCATGGAGCTCCCGCCACGCCCAGATCCGCTCGAGGAAGGCCTCCCGGCCGATCGCCTCCCGCGAGGTCCCCTCGCGGGCGAGCTGCTTCTCGACCTGGATCTGCGTGCCGATCCCGGCGTGGTCGGTGCCGAGGATGAACTTCGTCCGCCGCCCGAGCATCCGGTGATAGCGGATCAGCGTGTCCTGGGTCGACGCCTGCAGGGCGTGGCCCATGTGGAGGTCGCCGGTGACGTTCGGCGGCGGGAAGGCGATCGAGTAGTTCTCCTCGGCGCTACCCTCGGCCTCCGGGTGGAACAGCCCGCTCTCCAGCCACGCCGTGAGGATCCGCGGCTCGACCTCGGCCGGGTCGAAGCGGGTCCGGTCCTTCATGGTCGCTCGTCGGTCTCAGACATCGGGCGGGGAAGGCTACCGTCCGCGGCCGACCACCTTCGGGACGATCTCCCGCGCGACTCGGTGGAGGTCGACCTTCGTGACGATCCGCTTGACCTCCGCCCGCTCCCGCCGCGAGAGGTTCGACGGCCAGCCCCGTGACTTGCCGAGCAGACGGGTGAGCCTGGCACGCTCCGCGGCGCTCAGACCGCGCCACTCGGCGCTCGCGACACTCGCCAGCTCGTAGAGCAACACCCACGGCAGGACACGCGAACGCAGCCTCCCCATCTCAGCTCCCCACGCCCGCCCGGCCGACCACTCAGCCGGCCTCTTCGCGGAGCTCGCGCTGCGGCTCCTCGCGTGCGGCCTCGGTCACCAGCGTCGGAGTCAGGCCCTTCTCGATCGTCTCCTTGGTCACGACGCACTTCTTCACGTCGCGCCGCGACGGCAACTCGAACTGGACGTCCAGGAGAACCTCCTCGATGATCGACCGCAGGCCCCGGGCCCCCGTCTCCCGCTTGAGCGCCCGGTCGGCGATCGAGACGAGCGCCTCCTCGGAGAAGACGAGCTCGATCCCGTCGAAGGAGAAGAAACGCTGAAACTGCTTGACCAGGGCGTTGCGCGGCTCGGTCAGGATCGAGACGAGGTCCGGATGGGTCAGCTGGTGGACGGCCGACATCACCGGGAGGCGGCCGATGAACTCGGGGATCAGGCCGTACTGGATCAGGTCCTCCGGCAGGCAGCGCTCGAAGACCGCGCCGGTGTCCTTGTCCGCGGCGCTCTCGATCGCCGCTCCGAATCCGATCCCGTTGTTGCCGATCCGCCGCTCGATCACCTTGTCGAGATTGGCGAACGCCCCACCGCAGATGAAGAGGATGTTCGTCGTGTCGATCGACAGGAACTCCTGGTGGGGATGCTTGCGCCCGCCCTGCGGCGGAACCGAGGCTGACGTGCCCTCGAGGATCTTCAGCAGCGCCTGCTGGACGCCCTCGCCGGAGACGTCCCGCGTGATCGACGGGTTGTCGGCCTTGCGGGCGATCTTGTCGACCTCGTCGATGTAGATGATCCCCGTCTCGGCCTTCTTGACGTCGTAGTCGGCCGCCTGGATCAGCTTGAGCAGGATGTTCTCGACGTCCTCGCCGACGTACCCGGCCTCGGTCAGGGCGGTCGCGTCGGCGATCGCGAACGGGACGTTGAGGATCCTGGCGAGCGTCTGTGCGAGCAGCGTCTTGCCGCAGCCGGTCGGCCCGAGCAGCAGGATGTTCGACTTCTGCAGCTCGATCTCCGCGTCCTCGACCGCCATCATCTGGACGCGCTTGTAGTGGTTGTAGACCGCCACCGACAAGGTCCGCTTCGCATTGTCCTGGCCGACGACGTACTCGTCGAGCACGTCGTAGATCTCCCGCGGCTTCGGGAGGTTCTCGATGTCAAAGCTCGGCGGGGCGGTCAGCTCCTCGTCGATGATCTCGTTGCAGAGATCGATGCACTCGTCGCAGATGTACACGCCCGGGCCGGCGATCAGCTTCTTGACCTGCCGCTGCGACTTGCCGCAGAAGCTGCAGAGGAGCTGCTCGTTGGAGTCGGTCGGCCGGGCCATCCGCTAGAACGCTGTCCCGCGCATCTCGGAGCTAATGCTCCGAGATAACGCGATCGACGATGCCGTACGCCTTTGCTTCCTCAGAGCTCATGAAGTAGTCACGATCGGTGTCCTTCTTGACGTCGTCGACATCCTTGCCCGTGTGGAAGGCGATGATCTCGTCCAGGCGGCGGCGTACGTCGATGATCTCCTTCGCGTGAATCTCGATGTCCGTCGCCTGCCCCTGGAAGCTCGAACTGACCTGATGGATCAGGACCTTCGCGTTCGGCAGCGCCATCCGCTTGCCGTGCGCCCCCGCGCTCAGCAGGAGTGCGCCCATCGACATCGCGATCCCGACGCAGATCGTCGAGACATCCGGCTTGATGAACTGCATCGTGTCGTAGATCGCGAGGCCCGCGTAGACCGACCCGCCCGGCGAGTTGATGTAGAGCGAGATGTCCTTGTCGGGATCCTCGCTCTCGAGGTGGAGCAGCTGCGCGACGATCAGATTGGCGATCTGGTCATCGACCGGCGTGCCGAGAAAAACGATCCGCTCGTTGAGCAGTCGGCTGTAGATGTCGAACGCACGTTCGCCTCGCGACGTCTGCTCGACCACCATCGGGATCAGTGGGCTCATGGTCCTCGCTTTGTTTCGCTTGCCCGGCTCGATTCCTCCCGGCAAGTACCTGTGCCCCTAATGGGGTGCTGGAGAGTTTCGCCACACCGGCCTCTCGGATCGAGTCTACCAACCCGGCCGGGGGCGTCCCCCAGGGCCCGGCCTACTCGGCGGGTGTGGGCTCGGCGGCCGACTCCGCAGACGGCTGCTCGTCCCCGGCGTCGGCTGCGCCCTCCGGGGCGGGCTCCTCGGAATCGGACGGCTGATCGCCGGTCGCCGGCACGCCTGCCGCCTTGGCGGGTGCCTGCGCGGGGATCGTGACCGCCGCGTCGACGAGCACGTCGACCGCCTTGCGGGCCGCGACGTTCTCGATCAGGTCGGTGATCCGCCCGCTCTTGCGGAGCTTCTCGAGCAGTTCCTCGGGTTCGGGGATCTTGCCGCTCTCGTCCGGCGCGACGTGCTCCTGGAGCGCCTCGACCAGCTCCCACTCGGTCGGCTCGATGCCCTCGGCCTCGATCAGCGCAACGATCGTCGCCTCTCGGCGCAGCGCCTCGAGCGCGTCCGGCCTGGCCTCCTCGCGGACCTGCTCCTCAGGCTTCTGGGCCAGCTGGAGGTAGGCCTCCTTGGTGATGCCCTGGTCGGCAAGTGATCGAAGCATCCGCTCCCACGCCTCGTCGGCGCGCGCCTGGACGAGGATCTCGGGCACGTCGAGCTCGGTGTTCGCCGCGGCCGCCGCGACGACGGCCTCCCGATACTCGCGCTCGGCCCGCCGCTCGTCCTGCTCGAGCAGCTCCTTGGAGATCTCCTCGCGCAGCTCGTCGAGCGTCTCGTAGCCGCCCGCCTCGTTGGCGAAGTCGTCGTCGAGATCCGGGAGGATCTTCGCCCGGACGTCCTTGACGTCCACGGTGAACTCGGCGACCTCGCCCCGCAGATCTGGATTCCCGTAGTTGTCGGGGAAGGTCAACCCGAGCACTCGCTGCTCACCGGCCCGCGCTCCGAGCAGGCCCGACTCGAAGCCCGGGATCAGCTTGCCCGAGCCGAGCTCGAGCGGGTAGGCCCTGGCAATCCCGCCATCGACGGCCTTTCCGTCGATCCGGCCCTCGAAGTCGATCACCACGAAGTCGCCGGTCTCGGCTGCCCGATCCGGGAGATTCTCGAGCCGGCCGTGGCGCTCCCGGAGCGTCTCGAGACGGTGGTCGAGCTCCTTCGGGTTGACCTTCGCCGCCCGCCGCTCGACCTCGAGCCCACGCCACTCGCCGAGCTTGGCCTTCGGGCGAACGCCGATCTCGATCGTGAAGTGCAGGGACTCCCCCGCCTCCGGCAGCTCGCCGCGGTTGATCTCCGGGTCGCCGATGATCGCCAGACGGGCCGCGTCGATCGCATCCGAGTACCAGAACGGAAGCTGCTCGCGGACGGCTTCGTCGAGCAGGGACGCCCGCCCGACCCTCCGGATCACGACCGGCGCCGGGATCTTGCCTTTGCGGAATCCCGGCACCTTCAGGTCGCGGCCGACCTTTCTGGCGAGGTCGGTGAGTGACCGCTCGATCTCCTCGGGGACCACCTCGACCTCGAGGCGGACCCGCGACTCGGGAAGCTCAGTGACGTTTGTCTTGATGGTTTGAGTGCTCATCGCGAGACCGAACGATACCGTCAGCGCGTGCCGACCCTCCGCCTCCGTCCCTCCGAGCGCGTCCTCGCGTGGCTCGTGACCGGTCCGATCGGCCATCTCCTGGCCGGTCTGGCCGACTGCGCCGTCCTCATCGCGCGCCTTGCCCGAGCCCGCATCGCCGGCCGCCGCCGCTGACCAGGGGCCGGCCGAGCAGCCGTAGGTTCGACGCCGCCCTCGATCTCCTCGGGGCCGTACCGGCCCCCACGGCGGCTCCGCGGACCAGTGGTAGATTGGCCGCGTGGATCCGATCCCCCGGGACTCGGCGGTGTCGTGGCCGTAACGCTCTCCCTCCTGCGGACCTTCGTAACCGTCGTGCGGACCGGCTCAGTGACCCGGGCCAGCGAAGAGCTCGTCGTCACCCAGTCGTCGGTCTCCGGCGCCCTCGCCGCCCTCTCCAAGGAGATGGGCGAGCGCCTCGTCGAGCGCGACGGCCGCGGCCTGCGCCCGACTCCAGCCGGGGCGGCCTTCCTCCCCCACGCCGAACGCGTCCTCGCCACCCTCGAGGACGCCGCCGCCGCCGTCCGCGAGGCGGCCGACCCGACCCGACTGCGCCTGCGACTCGCCGCCACCCCGACCGCCGCCGAGCATCTCGTGCCAACGCTGTGGAAGGCCTTTCGCCAACGCCACGCGGATGTCGAGGTCTCACTCGAGGTCGGCAACCGCGCCGCCGTCAACCGCCTCCTCGACCAGCACCAGGCCGACATCGGGATCGGCGGCCGACCCGTCGAGAAGCGGCTCCGCGGGCTGCCGTTCCTCGAGAACGAGTTCGTCCTCGTCACCTCCCCCGAGGATCCCCGTGTCCGCCGCGGCCCGCTCGTGATCGAGGAGCTCGCCAACACGACCTGGCTCGTTCGCGAGCCAGGCAGCGGGACCCGCGAGGTCAGCACCGAGCTGTTCGCCTCGGCCGGATTCGCCCGTCCCCGCCTTGCGACGATCGGCTCCGACGCGGCGATCAAACGCTCCGCCGCGCTCGGCCTCGGCGTCGCCCTGATCTCACGTCGGGCCGTCGACGCCGACCTCGACGACGGGTCGCTCGCCCTGCTCAACCTCGTCGGCGGAACTCCGATCCGGTCCTGGCACGCCCTGTTTGCCGCCGACGCCCCACGGCGGACCGCCGCGGAGGCCTTTCTCGCGTTCGTCCGCCGCGGCGAGGCCGCCCATGCCCTGGAGGACCGCCACCCCCCGCCAGGCGATCCACCGCCACCCGCCGCCGCCGACGCCACCCCCTGACCCGGCTCGCCGGGCCGGGACGCGGCGCGCGCGGTCTCACGCACGCCACGCGGGTTGCCTCTCGAGCCCTTCGCCCCGCGGATCGAACGCGGCTTCAAGAGGCCGGCGGCGGTCGTGGCGATCGGCCTACGCGCCGCCAGCCGCCGGCCGCCGGCCGCCTGGGGCCAGCCCGTCAGGCCAGGCGCCGGCCGCGACCAACCGCTGTCCGCCGCCCACTCAACGGCGTTGGACCTAGCTGGCGTGAAAGGTATCGGTGACCTGATCGAACAGCGGTGCGAGCCTGACCAGCGTCGCCGCTGCGGCGGTCTGGTAGACCAGCGTGTACATCCGCTTGCCGGAGAACAGCGTGATCTGCGAGTGCGCCGACTTCGCGTGCGTCGCCGGGTCGATGAAGCTGTAGATGTACAGGAAGCCCGGCAGGTTGTTGACGCTCAAGAGCTTCGGCCCGGCCACGATCGTGACGCCCTGCTGGGCCCGGAGCTTCTGGCCGGTCAAGGCCTCCACCTCGTCGAGCGTCCGGCCGTTCACCGTCACGCCGAGCGTCGCCAGGCGCACCAGGAGCGATGCGCCGTCCGGACCGCTGGCCAGCAGCCGAACTCCGGCGTCCTTGGACGTCAGCCGAGTCCAGCCCTTCGGGTAGGACATGTAGAAGCCGCCGGCCCGGTCGGTGAACGCCGTCAACGGAGCGTGCGAGTCCGGCGCGCCGTTGGCTGACGCTGATGCAGCCCCGCCGCCCCCGGAGGTCGTCGCCCCGGTCGCCGGCGTCGAAGCGCCGGCTCCGGCGGTGGTCCCGGCCCCAGTCGCCCCCGCCGGCGTCGCACCCTGTGATGCGGTGCTGACCGGCGTCGGGCTGCTGTGACTGGGGATGAGGATCTGGCCGGCGAGATAGCCGACCACCAAAGCAGCAACGGCGGCGGTCGCACCTATTGCGATCCGCCGCCGGCTGAGATTCACTCGTGGAGCTGAACTCGACGTCACTACTTCCTTACTTCTTGCAGCCCGATGTCGTCCCGACCGTGTTGAAGATGGCAGCACAGTCGATCGAGTTCGCGTGAGCGTTGATCGTCTGCTCGCCCATCACGCCGCCATCGTTCCCGACCAACCCATTGATGCTGTTGAAGTCGTTGAAGATGTTGTTCGTGTTGGACGTGGTATCGACGGCCGCGTTCACGGAGTCGACGTCGCCATTGATCGTGATGATGAGACTGTGGATGCTGTTGACGCTACCGAGGATCGTGGCCGCCCGGCTGTGGATTGAGACCACGGTCGAGTGGATCGTCGAAACGTCATTTCCAACTGTGTGCAGGTCCGGCGTGATCGATCCCGTCACGTCGCTGTTGATCGACAGCACGGTCTGATGGATCGGAGTCACCGTGGCGCCGATTCCCTTGACCTTCGTGTTGATCTTCTGTGCCGTCGACAGGATGTGCGTGACGGTGTTGTTGATGTCGATCACTGAATTGTTGATCTTCGTGAACCCGCCCGACAGAGACGCCGCGGCGTCAAGGATGTTGTGCGAGATCCCGACCGTCTTGCCAGCCAGCGCGATGTCAGCCGTATCGGCGTTGATCGGCGCGAGCTGACTGTCGATGTAGAGCACCCGGCGGTCGATCTCCCGGGCGTTGATGATCGTTCCTGTCAACAGGAGGACCGCTGTCAACGCCCAGGCGATCAGGATCGTCAGGACAACCTGGGGCAATCCCTTGCTTGTGTTCTTGAATATTCCCATTGTCCTGCGTCCCTATGGTCCGCAGGGAGTGTTGGTCTGGAGGAGCTTGACCAGGCTGGTCAGAGTCCCGACGAGCTGCTGCGTCAGCAACGGTGCGTTGCAGATGCTCGAGAGGTGCTTCTGAGCCGACTGGAGCCCTTGGTTGATCTGGAACGCGTTGTTCTGGATCGAGTCGAGTGCGTTGTTGGCCGCGGTCACCCGGGGGACAACACCAGCGGTACCTGGGGTGCTCGCGCTACGGACTTCCTTGAGCACGCCGAGGATCGTCACGAGTTGACTCCGGACGGTCTTCAGGATGCCGGACGTCGAGATCAGCGACGTTGCGATGCCGCTCGCGGTTCCGGAAGTCGAAACCAGTGAGTCAGACGTCGTGACGAGCTTGTTCGACGTGTCGACCAGCGCGTTGGATGTTGGCGAGAGAGATGCCAGCGTGCTCTTCAGCGATGAGTCGACCGTTGTGAGGTTGCCCTTGACCGAGACCAGCCCGGCGATGATCGAGGAAGCACCCGCCGGAATCGGCTTCAGCGCCGTGTCGATCGAGGTCAGGTTGCCGTTGATGTCCTGGATGTAGCCGGACAGCGGTACGGCGTGACCACCGATGCTCACCACGGCCGATGTTGCCGTCCCGAGGTGCCCGTCGATGGAGTCCAGCGAGTGCACGATCCCGAGGAGGAAGCCGATGACGACGACGACCACCAGTGCCAGGATCGTTACCCAGGTGTACAACCAGCGTGCGATTGTTGCTTCTTGTTGAGTCATCTAGCTAGCCTCCCGCTCGCTTGTCGCCCTGGAGTCGAAAGCCGCTCCGTTGCTAGTTGTGGCAGTCACCGTTGCTCCCATCTGCGCCGAACACCTTGTCGTCGATGCACGCGGCATTCGTCCTGATCTGGCCAGCATCACCGAGGATGTTGGTCGAGTCCGTATCGATCGCCTGAGCCACGGAGATCGTGTGGTTGATCGTCGCGTTGATCGAGATCGCGTCGCCCCTGATCGTCTTGGCGATGCTGTCGATGCCGACCGCCGGGGTGAGAATCCCCTTGGCCGTCGAGTTGATCGCGCCGGCCGTGCCGAGAATGCTGTTGGCCGAGCCGTTGATGCTCTGAGCGCTGCTGAGAATCTTCGTAGCCGTTCCGTTGATCGTGGTCGCGCTGCCCTGCACCGTAATGGCCGCCGAGTTGATTCCGGTCGCCGTGCCGTTGATCGAGTGGGCAAGCCCGTCGATCGATTGTGCGAGCCCGACCAGCGTGTTCACGTCGGGGGCAAGCGGCTTGGCGGTATGAAGAATCGACGTAGCGGTCTTGTTGGTGCGCGCAAGCTGCACGATCGAGTCCGTGTTGCCGTTGATTCCGCGGCCCGTTTGGGCAATCGTGGCGGCCTTGACGTCAATGCTCTGCGCAGCGCGCACCACCATCGACAGCTGCACGACGGCGGTTACGAGGATTGCGACGACGACCACGAGGACAAGGGTGCTCGTCCGGTTGAATCCGCGCACATCACCCTCCCAGGGTAAGTAACAAGTCAATTTTCCACCGAGCAGGAGATCGACCGGACCGGCATTCGCATGCCCTCCGACCCGCCTCCGCCAGCTCGACTCGGGGATGATTATCCGCTGGTAGGGGTGATTGCAAGATTATTGGCGAATGTCGACAGGCATTGGCGATTGCCGATGTGTCGCCCGCGGTGGGTCACATAACCAAGTTCAGGGGCCGTCCGGGACCCCAGCCGCGACCTCGGCTCGGCCTCCGCCGGCCCCCGCGGCGACCCAGTTCGGCGCGGCGATCGACCGCCCGACTCGGGCCGGACGCCGCCCGGCTCTCAAGCTGGATGGGCCGCTCGGAGGGCCGCCGCAGCGGCCCTCGCGTGCGTCAGTGGATGCGGCCGCCCTTGGCCTCACAGAGGCGGCCGCCGCTGCGGCCGTAGCGCACGGCGACAAGCTCGGCCATGATCGACAGGGCGACCTCCTCGTTGGACTTGGCCCCCAGGTCGAGGCCGACCGGCGCGCTGATCCGCTTCAGCTCGGATTCGTCGACCCCGGCGCTGAGCAGGCGCTCGCGCCGCTCCGCCTGCGCCCGCTTGGAGCCCATCGCGCCGATGTAGGCAGGCTCGTTGCCGAGTGCGAGGACGAGAACCTCGTCGTCGATCTTCGGGTCGTGCGTCAGCACCGCCAGGTACGTCGCCTTGTCGATCGCCCCGAGCTGCTCGACGGCCGCCTTCGGCCACTTGGCGACGACCTCGACGGCCTCGGGGAACCGTTGGGGGGTCGCGAACTGGGCTCGCGGGTCGATCACGTACGGCCGCCAGTGGGTCTCCCGGGCGAAACGGCTCAGGTGATTGGCGTACTCGACCGCACCGAAGATCAAAAGGCGCGGGTCGGGGGCGGTCACGTCGATGAACAGGTCGCCTCGCTGCTCGGAGCGCTCGGCCCACATCAGCTCCTCGGCGTGCCCGACCGCCTCGGCGTCGAGCTCGGCGTCGCCGAGCGTCCCCTCGCGTGAGCCGTCGGCCATCACCAGCAGCCGTCCGCCGGCGTGGGGGCCCGAGATCGCCGTGACCTGCGCCGCCCGTCCGTCCTGGCGCGCGACCTCCGCGAAGGAGCCTTGGACGCTCATCGCTCGAACCGCTCGACCCAGACGTCGATCTCTCCGCCGCACGGCAGGCCGACATCCCAGGCCTCGTTGTCGGAGATCCCGAAATGGTGCAGCTGCGGCGGCGCCCCGTCGAGAACCTCGCCGGCGATCTCGACGACCGCGCCCTCGACGCATCCACCGGAGATCGCCCCGTGAACCTCGCCGAGCGAGTTGACCGCCATCTTCGCGCCGATCGGCCGCGGCGCCGACCGCCGGATCCCGACGATCGTGGCCAGGGCGACCTGGTCACCCCGGTCGAGCCACTCGTCGACCTGTTCGATTACATCCTTCATCGCATCGCTCCTTGGAGAGAAATCTGGGGAGAATCCGGCAGTCTGGACGGCCCGCCAATCGAACCAACAAGGCTATACGGCCCGTCGGGACCACCCGGATCACCAGGATGTCGAACGCGGGGAGGGTCCGGTCGATCCCCGGGGACGGCCATCTGCCGTGCGCCCAGCCATAATGTCTTGCCGCGTCAGGCAAGCACCCGACGCATCCGGAGCCCGCGCGTCCCTCCAGCGGCTCCTGGACAAAAACTCTGTCAAGCCCTACACAAGGGGATTCGCTCATGGCCATTCCGGCAGGCACCCACAAGCTCGGACCCGACAACGCCACGCTCAGCGTCAAGACCGGACGCACCGGTCCAGCCGCGCCGGCCGGCCACAATCTCGTGATCCACGTGACCGCGTGGGAGGCGACCCTGGTGATCGGCGCCGACCCGGCCGACTCGACGATGACCCTGACCGCCGACGGCGGCTCCCTGCAGGTCCAGTCGGGCGAGGGCGGAGCGAAGGGCCTCAGCGACAAGGACAAGAAGAACATCGAGGGATCGATCGACAAGGACGTCCTCAAGAAGGGCAGCGTCGAGTTCGCGTCGACGTCGGTCACTCCGACCGACGGCGGCCTCGCCGTCACCGGCGACCTGACGCTGAACGGCAAGCCCAAGCCGATCAGCTTCGAGCTGACGCTCGGCGACGACGGCACGCTCAGCGCAAGCGCGCCTGTCACCCAGACCGACCACGGAATGAAGGTCTTCTCGGCCATGTTCGGCGCCCTCAAGGTCACCGACGAGGTCGAGGTCGTGATCGAGGGCAGCGTCGCCTAGCAAGACGCTCGCCCGCACCGGGCGTGGCTGCGGGCCCGCCCGGGCCGCGGACGCCCGGCGCGAGGGATCAGTCGACGCGACGGGTCGCCGCTTGACGGCGGGTCGCCGCTTGTCGACGGGTCGCCGCTGACGACGGGTCGCCGCTTGACGCGCGATCCGCCTAAGGGCCCGGGGCGCGCGATCGGCGCGCCCCGGACGGCGAGATCTCTACATCGAGGGGAGCTTTGCAGCGAACTCGGTGATCAGCCCGTCCAGCACGCCGCGCACCGTGCCCTCGCCCATCGACGCGGCCTTCCCGGTGACCTGCGCGCTCGTGTGGATCGTGCCGGGACCGAACGTGACGGTCGCGTTCGCGTTCCCCTGACCGCCGGCCTCCCTCGCCTTGACCTGCATCTTGGCGCTCGAAGCCGTCTTCTCGATGATCTTTACGGTCCCTGTGAAGGTCATCCCCATCGCGCCCATGTTGACCTTGATCTCAGCCTTGGCCTCGTCCGGGCTGACCATCGAGATGACGCGGCCGCCGGGGACGCACGGGACCAGCTTTTCGAGGTTCAGGATCGACGAGAAGTTTCCAACGCTGTACGAGTGATCGAACTCCATAGGTGATTCTCTCCCTTAGCTTGTGATGAGGACGTGGATCTGTCGGCGATCGCCTCGGCGCCTCTCGAGGGCTTTCCGGCCATGCCGCTCTCCAGCGCCGGGTAGTCTGCCAGAGCCGTCGATGCGCCGAGCGCCCGCGTTTCCGGGGTGGGTACCCGTCCTGCGCCATCCCGACACGCGAAACCGCCCGCCAGACCCGGCGAGACCGCAGTCGCAGCAGATCCGCCGGCCGGTCCCGCGTGCGATGATCCGGGCGATGGCGAACGTCCGGATAGACGAGATCGACGGCCTTGACGTCGCCGCGGTGACCCACGCCAAGCTGAGCACGATTCCGGCGAGTGCGACCGTCGCCGAGGCCCGTGCCTACTTCGCGGCCAGCACGAGCCGGCGGCTCGCCTTCGTTGTCGACGACGATGGCCGGTACGTCGGGTCGCTGACCCCGAACGACCTCCCCGTCGAACGATCGGCCGAAGACCCCGTGATGCCGCTCGCCCGCGTCGGACCGACCGTCGGGTCGGGCGAACCCGCGACGATCGGCCGAGACCTGGCGCTGGCGTCCGATTCCCTCCGCGTGCCGGTGATCGACGGAGCCGACCGGCTGCTCGGGGTGGTCGCGGTCAACCGAACGCGTGAGTGGTTCTGCGGGACCGGTTGACCAACCCCGCCGGCGCGTGAGTCGGCGCCCGGCGGCTCGGGGACGTCCCCGAGCCGCCTCGCGCTTCCTGGGAGGACTAGCGGTAGACGGCCTGCGCGTCCAAGCCGCCGTCGACGCCCGGCGGCAGGTCCCCGGCCCCGAAGGCGTAGAGCGACAGATCCTCGATCGTGCGGCCCTGCTTGGGGTCGCGTGAAAGGTACCAGCGTCCGTCGCCCCACTTGAGGTTCGACGGAGGCGTGCCAAGCGCCATCCCCGCGAGGAGCTGGCACTTCTCACGGATCCTGCCGGCCACCGTGGCGACCGCGGCCGCCGTCGTCGGCGACGGGGACGTGTTGAACGTGTGTCCGACGCCGAAGCGGTCGGTATCCGCACCGACGACCTTGCAGTCGAGAGTCGGAATCCCGAGCTCCCGGGACACGATCGCCGCGAACTCCGCCTCCTGACCGTTCGCGGTCGTGGTCAGGCTGAGCACGCCCTTACCCGTAGGGTGCATGCGCAGGAAAACGGCTCGATAAGCCTCATTAGCCAAGGCGAGATCTCCTTCCGAAAGTATCTACGCGGTCGCTGTAAGCACCGCTCCGCAGCGCGCGCAGTATGACAGTTAGTCCGCCTCCGGCCCGAAAGTCGAGCTGTTCATGCGGGGCACTACCTTTGATACGTCCTGGGGTCATCGTCGACTCCGGGAAACTTGCTCTGATCGGGCGCCGCTCAGCCGGCCTGCGAGCCGGTCGAAGCCGCGTCCTCCTCCACGTCCGTCGCCTGACGCGCACGATGTGTGCTCGCCGCGTTGTGCTCCTCGAGGTCGCAGAAATGCGGGCGCGGCCCGCCAAGCTCGTGTCGCGGAACCCGCGGCCGATCGCACCCCGGGAAGATGCAGGTCTCGTCTTCGTCGGTGGTCTCAGTCATCTTCGGTTCTCCTTTTCGATCCATCACGTCAAATCTTGCGTCCGGGGGTCGTCTTGCCCTTCTTCGGGAACGCCCCGCTCGGCATCGCCACTGAGCTGCCGAGGACCGGCGTCGAGCTGCCCCACGCCTCGTCCTCGTCGAAGTCGGCGTCGATCACAACCTCCGGCGGACGCCAGCTCGCCCTCCCGTTGATCTCGCTCGCCCGGTCGGCGCCGATCGCGTCGATGACCTCCTCGAGCGCCTTCAGGCTGTGACCGCTGACCAGCGCGTCGCAGTACGGGAGCGCGGCAACCAGGCCGGCGGCCTGGGGTGAGAAGCCCTCCGCGCTGACGCGCGGATTGACCCAGACGATTCGGTAGGACAGGCGCGCCAGGCGCTGCATCTCCTGGCCGAGCAGCTCGGGGTCGGCACGCTCCCAGCCGTCTGAGAGGATCACGATCACCGCGCCGCGGGCCATGCCCCGGCGTCCATGGCGATCGTTGAACGTCTTCAGGGCGTCGCCGATCCGCGTCCCGCTCGACCAGTCGGGCGCCGCTGCGGCCGCCCGCTGGATCGCCCGTTCAGGGTTGCGGCCGGCGAGCGCCCGCGTCAGCCGGGTCAGCCGCGTCGCGAAGACGAAGGCCTCGCTGTTCGGACCGCTCCCCGCGGCCGAGGTCACGAACTGCAGGTAGGCACGGGCGTACGCCTCCATCGAGCCGGAGATGTCGCACAACAGGACCAGCCGGCGCGGCTCGATCCGCCGTTGGCGGCGCGCCAGCCTGATCGGGTCGCCGCCGGTTCGCAGGCTCGCGCGCAGCGTCCGGCGCATGTCCATGTGCTCGCCGTGACGGGCCTTCTTCGTCCGCCGCATCTTGCGCTTGGGCGTCGCCAGCTTGAGCTTGTTCATCATCTTGTACAGGGCCGAGAGCTCGTGTGGCTCGAGCGCGTCGAAGCGCTTCTGGGCCAGCAGCTCCTCTTCGCTGGCCTGGGCGATCGGGATCTCGAGCTCCTCGCCGTCATCCTCGTCCTCGTCCTCGTCGTCGTCGTCGCCCGGCGGCGCCGTCGACACCTCCATCTCACTCGGATCGGACTCCGCGTCCGACGATTTATTCGTCTTCGTCTCAGGCGTCGGCGCCTCGTCGGCCTGCTTGTCGATCGTGATGACGTCGTCCGGGTCGAAGTCGTTCGGAACCGCGCCGACCCCGAACACCTCGAAGAAGACCTTGTCGAAGATCGACACCTGGAGCGGACCCGTGACGAACACGGCTCGCGCCAACCAGTAGAGCTCGCGCCGATCCTCGGGCTTCATCAGCGACAGCGCGGCCACCAGATGGGCCGCGCGCTCCGGGGTTACCGGCAGCCCGGCCGCGTGGCAGCGCTGGCTGAACGCGCCGACCACCGCCGGGAGGTCGAGCTCGATCGTCTCGACCCGGAAAACCCCATCATCCACCGTCCCGGCGCCTGCCTGCCCGCCGTTGGCCTCCTGCTCACTCACTGCGATCCCCGACGAGCGCTTCGAGCCCACCCGCGCGGATCACCTCCTGGTCCTCGCTGTACTTCAACACCGACCCGAGCGTGAGATCGATCGCGTCGGAGTCCAGTGCCTCGATGCCGAGCAGGTCGAGTGCCGCGAGCCAGTCGATCGCCTCGGCAACGCCGGGCGGCTTCTGGATGTCGCTCTTGCGCATCCTCGAGACCGCATCGGCGACCTGCACGGCCAACGTGGCCGAAGCGCCCTTGACCCGACGCCGGACGATGTCGACCTCTCGCTCGGGGCTGGGGTAGTCGATCCACTGGTAGAGGCACCGGCGCTTGACCGCGTCGTGGAGATCCCGCGTCCGATTCGAGGTCAGGATGATCACCGGTGGATGGGTCGCGGTGATCGTCCCGATCTCCGGGATCGTCACCGTCGCCTCCGCC
The DNA here is from genome assembly GCA_036510225.1 of Solirubrobacteraceae bacterium. Taxonomy (GTDB): domain Bacteria; phylum Actinomycetota; class Thermoleophilia; order Solirubrobacterales; family Solirubrobacteraceae; genus Palsa-513. The sequence goes on from DATCEH010000097.1 coordinate 88,074, forward strand.
AGGAGCTCGAGCAGGAACGCCTCGAAGTCGTCATCAGCCCGATCGATCTCGTCGATCAGGAGGACTGCCGGCCGCGGACCCGGATGCTCGAGCGCGCGGAGCAGCGGCCGGCGGATCAGGTAGTCGGGGCCGAACAGCGCTTCCTCGCCGAGCTTCTCGCCCGACGAGTCGGCCAGACGGATGCTGAGCAGCTGCTTGGGATAGTTCCACTCGTACAGGGCCTCTGCCGCGTCGATGCCCTCGTAGCACTGCAGGCGGATCAGCGGCGTGTCGAGCACGGCCGCGATCGCCTTGGCCGCCTCCGTCTTGCCGACGCCGGCCTCGCCCTCGAGGAGCAGCGGCTGCGGGAGACGTAGCGCCAGGAAGATCGACGTCGCGAGGGCCTTGTCGGCCAGGTAGTCGATGTCGGCCAGGCGGCCGGTCAGGTAGGCGACATCCGGAATGAGCTCCTTGATCTCGTCGGCCGACTCGCCCGTGACGCTGACCGGGCTCATGCGTGCACCGCGCTGAAGCCGGCCTCGGCCAGGACGGCCTCGTAGTCCTCCATCGTGTCGACATCCCGCGGGATGCGGCCCGCGATCGGGACGTCGACGACCTCGCCGGCGCGCTGGTCGAGCAGACGCCAGACGCCCTTGTCGCCGTGCAGAACGGCGAGCTCGGGGAACACGCTGCGGGCGAAGGCGATCGGGTGGCCGCGTCCGTCCTCGTATCTGCACACCGCCAGCGGCGCGTCGCCCTGTCCAGCCAGCAGCGTCCGAATGATCTCCGGCGTCACGCCCGGCTGATCGCCGAGCATCAGGACGAGAACCTCGCACTTCGGGTCGACCGCTCCGAGGGCGGCCGCGATCGACGACGAGCAGCCGTCGCCGAACGCGTAGTTGACGACGACCTCGGCTCCCGTGAAGTCGACGGTCTCCCGGACGGCATCGGCCGCGCCGCCGATCGGGCAGATCAGCTGATCGAAGCCACAGGCCCGGGCAGTCCCGAGCGTGTGGTCGAGGAGCACCCCGTCGCCATAGGGAAGGAGCTGCTTGGGGCGCCCCAGGCGCTTGGAACCACCGGCCCCGAGCACGAGCCCGGTGACGAAGCCCTCAGTGTGCGGCAACCGCATGTAGATGCTCCTTCTCGAATTTGGTCCGGCAGCCGGCGCAACAGAAATAGACCGTCTGGCCGTCGTGCTCGACACGCGGCGTGTCGGCGTCAACGACAACGGTCATCCCGCAGATCGGATCGATCGCGGTGGTTGGCACCGGGGCCGGCGTGGTCGACGCCGCGCTCGGGCTCGCCTGAGAGCCTTGCAGCGACTTCTCGTACTCGTCCTTGCAGCCGACTCGGCAGAAATAGACGGTCTCGCCGTCATGCTCCACCTTCGGCGTCTCCGGACCCGGAATCACGGTCATCCCGCAGACGGGGTCGATCGCCGTGGCGGGAGCCGCGGCCGCCGTGTCGTAGGCCGGCGTGTAACTGCCGCCCCGGCGGATCTGGACAATCCGGGCAAGCAGCGAGAGGCCGATCTCGGCCGGGGTGACCGCGCCGATCTCGATCCCCGCGGGAAAGTCGATCTGCTCGAGAAGCTCCTCGGACACGCCGTCGGCCCGCAGCTCCTCGACCAGGCCGTTACCCCGCTTTGGACTCGCGACGAGCCCGACGTAGGGCAGGCCGGCCTCGAGGCCGCGACGGATCGTCGGCAGCTCGTCGCGCCCGTGGGCGGCGACGACAAGGCCAAGGTCGCCTGCAGCCGGCTCGAGATGGTCGCCTTCGACGCGCTCGATCTTCAGTCCGAGCTCCGGCGCGAGGCGGGCAACAGCCTCCGCGATCGGGGTGTGGCCGACCAGAAGCACGCGGGGCTGGGGGAGAACCGGCTCGAGGAACACCTCGATGGCACCTCCTGAGAGACACGGGTTCTGGACTGTGATCGATCCCTCTTCCCGGCCGGTCTCGTAGCCCGCACCCTCTTCGATGTCCTTGGGTCCGTCGGGGAGGATCTTGAGCAGGAGAGCCTCGCCAGACTCGAGGACCTTCAACGAATAGAGGCGAACGCTGTGTTCGGCGCAGACGCCGCCGACGAAGCCCTGGATCGCGCCATCAGTGGTTACGAGCGCGACGTTCCCGGCCTGCACGCTCGTCGGGCGCTGAGCGCGCACGACAGTGGCGGTCACGAACGGCGCGCCCTGCGCTGCGAGCTCTTCAGCTCGCAGCGCAAGGGCGTCCGTGATCACTGTGGTGGCTCTGCGCGACCCTGCATGGCCGCCCATACCCGAGCCGGGAAGCACGGGATGTCCATGTGCTTGACACCGAGCGGCAGTAGCGCGTCGATCACGGCATTCGCGATCGCCGGCACCGAGCCGACGTTCGGCGACTCGCCGACGCCCTTGGCCCCGATCGGGTGGTGCGGGCACGGCGTGACCGTCTCGCCGAGCTCCCAGTCCGGGCACTCGAGAGCGGTCGGGATCAGGTAGTCCATGAAATTCCCGTTGAGGCAGTTGCCTTCCTCGTCGAAGGTGATGACCTCCATCAACGCGATACCGAGACCCTCGGCCAGTCCACCATGGATCTGCCCGTCGACCACCATCGGGTTGATCCGCACGCCGCAGTCATCAACCGCGATGAACCGCCGGCAGTGGACATATCCCGTGTCAGGGTCGACATCGACGACGGCGATGTAAGCGCCGTACGGGTACGTCAGGTTCGGCGGGTCGTACATCGACTGAGCGTCGAGTCCGCCCTCCAGCCCCTGGGGCATCGGAGCGCCGCTGTAGGCGCGCGCCGCGATGTCCTCGATCATGGCGCCCCGCTCTGGGTCACCCCGCATGTACCAGCGACCCTTCTCCCAGGCGAGGTCCTCGGGCCTGGCCTCGAGCATCGTCGCTGCGATCAGACGCGCCTTGTCGCGCACTCGGCGGGCAACGATCGCAACCGCGCCGCCGGAGACCGGCGTCGACCGGCTCCCGTAGGTACCGAGTCCGTACGGGCTCTTGTCGGTATCGCCGTGGCGCACCGTGATGTCCTCCGGCGGGATGCCGAGCTCCTCGGCGACGATCTGCGCGAACGTCGTCTCGTGGCCCTGACCCTGCGTCTGCGCGCTGATCGAGACGACGGCCTTGCCGTCGCCGTGGACCCGAAGGTCCGCCCCGTCGTTCATCGCGAGTCCGAGGATGTCCATGTGCTTACGCGGTCCGGCACCGACGCCCTCGGTGAAGAACGCGACGCCGATGCCCATCAGCTCGCCCTTGGCACGCCGCTCGACCTGCTCCTTGCGGAGGTCGTCGTAACCGGCGATGTCCATCGCGACCTGCATCGTCTTCGCGTAGTTGCCCGAGTCGTACGTCCAGCCCGTGGTCGTCTCGTACGGGAACTGCTCCGGGCGGATGAAGCTCCGCATCCGCAACTCGACCGGGTCGACTCGCATCTCGATGGCCAGCGCGTCGACCATTCGCTCAACGAGGTAGACGGCCTCGGTGATCCGGAACGAACACCGATACGCGACCCCGCCCGGGGCCTTGTTCGTGTAGACGGCCTTGACCGTCACGTGTGAGGCCTCGAGCGTGTACGAGCCGCAGACGATGTGGAAGAACCCGGCCGGGAACTTCGTCGCCTGCGCGGTCGAGTCGAATGCGCCGTGGTCGGCGATCACGTCAACCCGAAGGCCGGTGATCTTCCCGTTCTTCGAGCACATCTCGCTCCGCATGATGTAGTCGCGGGCGAAGCTGTCGCAGATCAGGTTCTCCGACCGATCTTCCATCCACTTGACCGGGCAACCGGCCACGATCGAACCGGCGATCGCGCAGACGTAGCCCGGGTAGACCGGCACCTTGCCGCCGAACCCGCCGCCGATGTCCTGGCACATGATCCGAATCATGTGCTCGGCGAGACCCGCCACCTGCGCGTACACCGTGCGGTGTGCGTGCGGCGCCTGGTTGCCGTTGTAGATGTTCAGCTGACCGGTCGCCGGGTTCATGTCGGCGACCATGCCGCAGGTCTCCAGCGGAGCCGGGTGGCAGCGCGGGTAGATGATGTCCCGCACGGCGACCGTGTCCGCCTGAGCGAAGACCCGATCGGTCGCGGCCTTGTCGCCGGCCTCCCAGGTCGGGCTCGCAAGGTTGTCGCGCTGACCGACCTTGTCGTCACGGATCAGAACGGTGCCCGGATCGAGCGCCTTGCGGGCGTTGACGACGACGGGGAGCGGCTCGTAGTCGACGTCGATCAGCGTGATCGCGTCGCGCGCCGAGTAGGCGTCGAGCGCGATCACGAAGGCGACCTCCTGGTGCTGGAAGCGGACCTTGTCGCCCGCGAGCACGGCCTGCGTGTCGTAGGAGATCGTCGGCATCCAGGCCAGTCCGAGCGTCTCGAGGTCCTTCGCCGTGATGACGGCCGCGACCTTCGGGTGCGCGAGTGCCGCCGACGTGTCGATCGAGAGGATCTTCGCGTGGGCGTACGGGCTGTGGAGGAATGCTCCGAAGACCATTCCCGGAAGACGTAGGTCATCGAGGTAGTTGCCCTGACCCCGGATGAATCGCGCGTCCTCCTTGCGCTTCAGGCGGCCATAGCCGATCGGCCGCTCCTCTGTTGCGCTCGGAAGGTTCGGCGCGTGGTCCTCAACTGTTGCCATGCTCAGCTCCCTTGGGTTGCGGCGGCTTCGAAGTCAGCCGCCCAACGAACGGCGTTGACGATGTTCTTGTAGCCGGTGCACCGGCAGATCGCACCTGAAATAGCCGTACGGATCTCGAGCTCGGTTGGATCAGGATTCTCGTCGAGCAGGGCCCGCGTCGTCATCAGCATGCCCGGCGTGCAGAACCCGCAGTGCAGCGCATGCTGCTCGTGGAAGCCGGCCTGGATCGGATCCAGTTGACCGTCGACCTCGAGGCACTCGACCGTGCGGATCTCGTGGCCCTCGCACATCGCCGCGAGGATCGTGCACGACTTGACGGGCATCCCGTCGTACTGGATGACGCAGGCTCCGCAGTTGGACGTGTCGCAGCCCCAGTGCGTCCCATGGAGCTCCGCGACCTCGCGGATGAAGTGCAGCAGGAGCAGTCGCGGCTCGACGTCGCCGCTGTACGGCTTGCCGTTGATGTTGATCGTGACTTGCATGTTCTCAGGCCTCCTGACCCAGTGCGCGGGCCGCGGCGCGGCGGAGGGCGCGCTTGCTGAGCGCCGATGCGAGATGGCGCTTGTAGTCGACCGGGCCCCGGCTGTCGGCGCTCGGATTGCAGTCGGTCGAAGCCATCTGGCCGGCCTGGGCGAAGAGCGCCTCCGACGGCGCCTTGCCGCGCATCAGGTCCTCTGCCCGACCGACATGGACGGTTGTCGGACCGACCGCGCTGCACGCCAGTCCGGCGTCGGCGATCACGCCGCCGTCGATCCAGAGCGCCGCCGAGACGGCGCAGATCGCCCAGTCGCCCGCCCGCCGCTCGCACTTCTCGTGCGCGCTGCCGTGGTTCGGACGCACCGGAATGCGGATCTCGGTGACCATCTCGTCGGCGCCGACAGCCGTCGTGTACGGCCCGATGTGGAACGCCTCCATGTCGACGAGGCGCTCGCCGCTGCCGCCGCGAACGACCGCGATCGCCTTGACCGCCGAGCAGACCGCCGAGAGGTCCTCGGCCGGGTCGGCCTGGCAGAGCGAGCCGCCGATCGTCCCGCGATTGCGCACGACCGGATCCGCGATGACCATCTCGGCGTCGTGGAAGAGCGGGAAGTACTTGGCCAGCAGCGGGGACTTCAGGAGGTCAACGTGCCGGGTGAGCGCGCCGATCCTGATCTCGTCGCCTTCCTCGCGGATGTACTCGAGCTCCGTCAGATCGTTGATGTCGATCAGGCAGCCTGGATTCGCGAGGCGAAGCTTCATCATCGGCAGCAGGCTGTGCCCACCGGCGACGATTCGCGCGTCTCCGCCACGCTTGGCGAGAGACGCGATGGCCCCCTCGACGCTCGTCGCGCGCTCGTAGTCAAATGAAGCCGGGGTCTGCAAGTGCTACTCCTTCCGTCGGGGAGCCTTCCAGATCCATAGTCGCATGTCGCGCTTCGCAGAGTCAAGCCGGCCGGCCCAGACCCCCCTTGGCCCGATATCCGGGCTCCTAGACGGTCGGCAGCGTCCCGGCGACCCACTCGGGTGGACCGTCCTCGGGGTGCTCGCGCTTCCAGATCGGAGCCTGGGCCTTGACGGCGTCGAGCAACTGGCGGGCCCCGGCGAAGGCCTGTCCCCGATGCGCGGCCGACGCCGCCACGACGATGCTCGGCTCGCCGAGCGCCACGGTGCCGGTCCGATGCGAGACCGCCACAGCCGCCAGATCGTGGTCGGCGACGACCGCCGCCGCGAGCAGGGCGATCTGGTCGCGCGCCATGTCCGCGTACGCTTCGTACTCGAGGCTCGGTACGTCGCGGGTCGTGCCGACGAAGACGACGGTACCCCCGGCGCTCGGGTCTCCCACCAGCCGGCGGACGGCGTCGACGTCGAGGTCCTCGCCCGTCACCTCGGCCAGGCGCACCCGGTCGTGCGCCCCTCCGCTGACCGGCGGAACCAGCGCGAGCTCGTCGCCGTCCTCGAGGACGCGGTCGCGCTTGGAGTACTCCCGGCCGACGGCCGCCACGAACTGCGCGGCCTCCGGCAGCCCGCTCAGGGCTCCTGCGCGCAGATCGGCGATCGCGTCGTCGACCGTGGCGCCCTCGGGGAGCTCGAGGCTGACGGTGCCGGCACCGGCGTGCTCACGCAGGCTGGCGAAGAGTCGAACCGAAATATCCACGTCAATATGCTACGACCATGGACACCGAACTGCTGACCCACCTCGACGAGCAGGGCCGAGCGCGGATGGTCGATGTCGGCGCCAAGCCCGTGACCGAGCGGGTCGCGGTCGCGCGCGCGATCGTCCGCATGACGCCCCAGACCGCGGCGGCGGTCGCCGCCGGGAACGCCCCGAAGGGCGACGTGATCTGCATCGCGCGGCTCGCGGCGATCCAGGCAGCCAAGCGGACGGACGAGTGGATCCCGCTGGCCCATACGCTCCCGCTCGACTCCGTCGACGTCGATGTCGACGTCGATGTCGACGCCGGGACGATCACCCTGACGACCACGGCTCGGGTCCTCGCCCGGACCGGAGTCGAGATGGAGGCGATGGTCGGCTGCGCGGCCGGCGCGCTCTGCGTCTACGACATGGTCAAGGGAATCGAGCGCGGCGTCGTCCTCGAGCGCGTCGAGCTGCTCGAGAAGCGCGGTGGCCGCTCAGGCCACTGGCGCCGCGACCCCGCCGGCTGAGCCGCCCCTGGCGCCAGGGCTCCCGCGCCGGAGAATCGTCTCCCCGCGCTTGGGAGTCCCGGTCACTCGGGTTTCGCGGTTTGCGGCCGGCGGCGACCCGGGCGTCTCGGACGCCTGCGATTTCGCTGGTCCTGGGGTCGGGTCCCCGTTCCGGGTGATGCTCCGCGGCCGGGCGGTGCTCACGCGGCGGGAGGGCTTGGCGAGCATGCCGTCGAGGATCATTCGGGCCGGGCTCGGGCGCTCAGAGCCGGGCGAGCTCTCCGCGCGACCGGGTCGTGGGAGCAGTGGACTCTCCAACGAAAGTAGTTGACTGACTCAGTCAACTACTTTCGCGACGAAGGTCTCCCATCCACCTCCACCGCCCGGGAGCAGCCCGGTCGATCACATCCCACACCCCCGCGCCCCCGCGCCCCCGCGCCCGACCCGCCCCCACCCCGGCGCCACCTCGCCCCGCCCCGATCCGACGCGCAGTCGGCCGAGCGAAAACTGCGAAGCCCGAGTGAGTAGAGTCAGTCAGCTACTTTTACAGGACAGTCTCCTTCTCCACGACCCGGTCCCCCGCGGAGAGCGCTGCCTGAGCGCCCGGGCCCGAGCGGTGATCCTCGACGGCGTGCTCCCCGAGGCTCCGCGTGAGCATCGCCCCCGCGGAACATCACCGCGAACGGGACGTGACCCAAGACCCGCCGGGAATCGCCGATGTCGGGCACGCATCGCTGTCAAGAGCCCTGAAACCGCGAAAGCCGACAGACCGCACGCGATGCCGGGCCGGGCGAGCCCGGTCGGCGCGGGCGGATCCCGGACGGCACGGGCGGATCCCGACGACCGACGCGCCTCACAACGCAGGAAGGCCGGCCGTCGAATCTTCTCGACGACCGGCCTCTCCTGGGCACTCAATGACTGCTGGGCGTCTGCCTCAACGCTCCCAGGGCCGCAGGCCCATCGCCGACGAACGTGCGGGATCGGCGGGCGCCTCGGGCTCGGCAGCCGGCGGCGCCTCCGGCTCGGCCTTTGCGCCGAAGATCCCAGGTCCGCGGTTCGGGGCACGCACCGGCGGCGGCCCTTGGGCCACGGCACCGGTCGGGAGCCGCTTGCGCGGCTTGTAGGCCTCGTCCTTGACCTCGTACTGGTTCGGCGAGTCCTTGCCGATCGTGGGAGTCCGCGGGAGGTTCTCCCGGCTGGAACCCGACGCACGCCGGGGGTCCGGGTAGAGCAGCCGTGACGACGCGCTCGCGTACGCCACGTCGCGGATCGCGGCACCTGCCGGGTTGCCCGCGGCGATCGGAGCCTCGCGGCCCAACCGCGCGAGGATCAACGTGCCCCGCGTGTAGACCTCGCCGATGCGCGGCACGGAGCCCCTCGGACGGCCCTGCTTGCGGAAGCTGATCGCGCCGGCGGCCGGATAGAGGCCCTCGACCAGTCCGATCGCATCCGTCATCCCGGCCTTCTTCACGAGCAGGCCTTCGAGCAGGTCAACGCCGGCGTCGAGCTGCCGGTTGATCGTCGTGACGACATCGTTGACCGGGATCGTCTGCCGCACCAGCGTCACCACCGCGGCATAGACCACATTCAGATCGGCAGTGATCGTCCGCAGCTCGACGATGATCGCGAGCAGGTAGACGACAAGCGCAAGGACGATCACCAGGACGACGAGAATCGTAACTACAGCAGCTGGATTCATTGTTCCCTTTCCTCCTTTACGCGTCGTCGAGGATGACGTCGAGCGAGCCGCCGTAGTTGGCGACCGTCTCGACCGTCTTGATGATGTAGCTCTGCGTCGTCAGCAGCAGCGGGATCGGCTCGAGATCCTTCGTCGCGGCCGAAGCGACCGTGATGATCGTCTGGATGTTCGGCACGATCTGCTTCGCCGCAGTCAGAACACCCTTCAGCAGAATCACGACGACCGGCAGAACGACGACCGCCAGCACAATATTCCCAATCCACCAAACGATCATCGAACCCTCCTCTGCGCAACGATCGCAGCCTTCGCGGCAATCCCCGGAAGCGCACCCAGGATGACCTCGAGCTTGGCGTTGATATCGCGAACACACTGACCAAGCGGACGCAGATGCCCGGACTCGACGCCCGCAAGCGCCGAACCCAACGTCCCCAACCCCTCGCCGATCCTCGTCAAACGGATCTGAATCCGCTTCAGAGCGATCGCGAGCACGGCAACCAGCAACACGGCCTCAGCCACACTCAACACGATCAACAGAGTTCTACTCATGACGGCGCCGTCGTGTAGCCGTCGGTAAGCGCGTTCATATACCCATCCTGAATGATCGCCTCGTCAATGACCTCCGCAAGCACCGGAGGCGTCAAGGCCAACTGCGGAATGTAAACCGTCTGCGAAGCGACCTGACCAGCCGTCGCCAGCAACTTCGCGACGCTCCCGTCGATGTCCTTCACATAGCTCAACAGCAAAATCAACAGATTCGTCACGACGAGAGCAACCGTCGCACCCAAACCAAGCGCTATGTACCAGAACTCATGCCCATCAATGTTCGTCGCTGCAGCAATCATTTCCCGACCGCCACCTTTCGCAGGCTCCGCGCCGTATGCAGAATCCGAACCGCCGAATCGT
>DATCEH010000098.1:0-64771 GCA_036510225.1 Solirubrobacteraceae bacterium
ACATCCGATCCTGGGTCGCGGCCTGGAACGAGAACCCCAAACCGTTCATCTGGACCAAGACCGCGGAGGAGATCCTCGAAAAACTCAAGCGACTCCTCCAACGCACAACATCAACAACGAATTAACGGCGCAGGACACTAGAAGCAGCACGACTCCCGGGAGTGTCAGGTCTCGTCCGCGGGCGCTCGCGCAGGGCGGTGTCCGCACTATATGCCTGCGCCGAGGACCGGCGCAGGCGCGATAGCCCGGCCCGCCGCGCGCTTGAAGTCAACGCCAAGCGCGGGCTTCGTCTTGAACGAGACGCGCCAGGGATCTTTACCTTCCGCCGCCGCTCGGGATCATCGCACGCGTCCTCGGGCAGGCCCCGCGCCCGCCGCAGCCGCACCGTCCGTCGCGCGCTGACAGTGTGCAGCGACGCGCCGATCTAACAGTTTCCGTTCTCCCACCTCCCCGAGTACTGTCAAGGCGCTTCACGTCCCGCGAACGCTTCCCGTCTTCGGGGAATCCCGAGTCGTCAAGCACTCACGTCGATGACGGGCACGACCCGCTCGGCGACCGCCCTCATGACCGGCGCCGGATCCCACGTGCTATCAGCAAAAAACACTGAAGGCTCTGACAATCCGCGTCGTCACCGAGCCGCGCAGCGATCGGCTCAAGCGCTTTCCGCGGTCCCTGATCAAACAGCCCACGACCAACACACCACCGTTGAAGACCTGCACCAGCCAATCTATCGCCAGACTACACGACATCCAGGCCGGGCGCATCAAGTCTGTCCGTCACGGCGACCGGCCCGTCGACATCGATCTCCGCCGTAACCGCCACGATGCCCCTCGCGCTACATAACGAGACGCAGCGGGAGTCGCCACGGCCTCCAAGAACGCGGCGAGACCCCGTGCTGGGACCACCGCGCCATCGGCAGACATAGAGTCGTGAGGTCCGAATCCGTCCGTTGTGCTCGAAGTCTGGGTGATCAAGAAGCCGGAGACGCAAACAAGACCTCGGTGCCGATGAAATCCGCCGCGATTCCTGTTGTAGCTACATGAGCGGTAAACGCCGCCAGGACGGCCACGGCACGGAGGCCATCGAGGCCCGACCGGTAGCGTGCTTGCGGTGCTCGCGCACGTACTCCCAGAGTTCTCGGCACGCATGGCTCCCAAGCGACCCGAGCGATGGCTGCGCACGGCTTGTGTGATCAGAGAACTCGCTAATCGACAGCTTCGAGCGGTGGTTGGATCGCCCTGAGCAGGCGCCCGAAAAGATATCGGCGCTACGGCGGCAGAGTATGGCCTCCATCCGCGCCTGCAGCGCCTAGGCCTGGCGCGTGCAGTAAGCGGTCTGTGAGACGAGTCGCGCCCCCTGGTGTGGGGGCGCGGAAACGTCCGACTGAGCAGGGATTCTTTGGCTTGCTGAAGACCCCGAACCCAGCGCTCAGGAGGAATCACCTTGCGGGTGCGCCACGTAGGCCGCGATTTGAAGGTAGTCGTGACGTCGGACGGAGCGGGCCTGGTCTCGCACGCGGGCAGCGCGCTACTGGGCCAGGTCGCCGACAAGGTCGGGCTGACGCGGGCCCTCTCGCATGGTTTGCCTGGCGTGAAACAGCGCCAGCGTGGTCACGATCCGGGCAGGGTGGTCCGGGATCTGGCGGTGATGCTCGCCGATGGCGGTGACGCGGTCTGCGATCTGGGTGCGCAGCGTGACCAGGCCGTGTTGTTCGGGGCGGTCTGCTCGGACTCGACAGCGTTCAGGATGATCGAGAAGATCGCTGGGGACCCCCGCGCTGCTGGACGGGGTGCGTGCCGCGCACGCGCGGGCGCGGGAGCGGGAGCGGGTCTGGAAGCTGACCGGGCCGCCGCGGGTGTTGACGATCGATATCGATGCGACGTTGATCACCGCGCATTCGGAGAAGGAACTCGCGTCGGGGAACTACAAGGGCGGCTTCGGGTTTCACCCGTTGCTGGCCTACGGTGACGAGAATCGCGAGGCCATGGCCGGGGTGCTGCGCCCGGGCCGCGCGGGGTCCAACACGGCCGCTGACCAGATCAAGGTCTCCAGCCTGGCGCTCGAGCAGATCCCCGTTGCTTACGTCGAGGGGCTCGAGTTGTTGTTGCGTGCCGATAGCGCCGGAGCGGTTCATGGCCTGATCGACTGGTGCCGCGATGCCAACATCCGCTACAGCGTGGGCTACGAGCTGACCGACCAGGTCCGTGAGGCGATCCTCAAAGTCCCCGAGCACACCTGGGTTCCGGCGATCACCCCGCAGGGCTGGACGCGTGTGAACGGCGAGGTCGCCGAGCTCACCGGCCAGGTCGACCTCCGGGCATGGCCGGTCGGATCTCGGTTGATCGTGCGGCGTGAGCGCGCGCACCCCGGCGCGCAGCTCTCGTTCACCGACCACGACGGGCATCGCTTCCAAGTCGTTCTGACCGACCAGACCGATCCCGATATTCAGGTCCTCGAGTGCCGCCACCGCCAACGCGCGCATGTCGAGGACGACATCCGCAACGACAAAGACACCGGGCTGCGCAAGCTCCCCTTCCACGACTACGCGCTGAACGAGGTCTGGCTCGAGCTCGTCCTGATCGCGCACAACCTGATCGCCTGGACCCAGACGCTGCTGCTCCACGGCGACCTCGCCAAAGCCGAGCCGAAACGACTGCGATACAGGCTGCTGCACGTCGCCGCCCGGCTCGCCATGCACGCCCGCCAAGCCCGCCTACGCCTCCAAGCCAGCTGGCCCTGGGCCCAGGCGCTCGCCGCCGCGTTCACCAAACTCGACACGATCCCCGACCCGACCGGCTAACCCCCGCCGGCAGGCCACCCACACGCCCAGAACACCACGCCCGGCCTCCTGCCACGATCACCGCTGCCCGAGAACTCGCCGTGCCCGGCACCGCGAGGCCAACACGACGCTCAGAGCAAGCCGCCCCGGCCGCCACACCCACCGTCGATCCAGCACCCCGCCCGCCGCGGCCGTCAACGCCCACCCCGACACGCTTACTGCACGCGGCGGGCTAGGGCCCGCATGCTCCCCGCCGCTACCGACCGACGACGTGACCAGAGAGCTCGATGGCGGGTGCGACGCCCGGCCATCTCTAGGAGCTCCGTTCGCGGCGTTTTCGGTGGAGATGGTGATGGCGCCAGGATGTGCCCTCGCTGCCAGAATCGCCTGCGCGGATTGTCCGCGCACCGGCCACGACGTCCCGGTAGAGCTGCTCGACGCGAGCAGCAACCGCGCTGGGCTGTTGCTCGGTGACTGTAGTCATGCCACCTTGGACGACCCGCCGTCTGAGGTCCGAATCCCCTGCGACTCGGCGCATCGCCGCCGCCAACGCCGCCTCATCTCCCATCCGGTAGAGCAGGCCGTTCACGCCGTGTTCGATCATCTCGGCCGGCCCACCCGCATCCGCCGCGACCGCTGCCACTCCGGCAGTCATGGCCTGCATGATCACTTGGCCGTACGGCTCTGGGATCACGGACGCGTGAACCAGTAGGTCCATCCGCGCGAGTTCTGCGCCCACGTCCGCGCGGAAACCACGGAACTCGACGCGCGTCCCGAGCCCGAGTTCGTCGGCGAGCACGTGAAGCCGCTGTTCGAAGTCAGTTTCACCGAAGAGCGCTGCGCCGACGATCTGGCAGCGGGCGTCGGTTTCACGGAAGGCGTCCGCGAAGGCCCGAAGGAACAGGTCCTGACCCTTCCAGGGCGCGAGTCTCCCGATCATCCCAACCGTGAAGCTGCGTCCCCGCTGTTGACCCGCCTCACCCGGTGCGCGTAGCACTGCCGGACCGATCGACGGCAGGACCACCGGCCGGGCCCGGGAGTCCAGCGTGCGCCTCGTCGCGTCGGAGTTGGCGATCACCGCAGTGGCGAGATGGAGGGTCATGAAACGCAGGACACGAACGGCGGGCTTCGGCAGATAGTCAGGAGCGATGCGGTCGCGGACGTGCCAGATGACCGGCACGCCGGCAAGCCGCGCGGCCACTGAGCCGTAGACGCCTGCCTTCAACGAGTTCGCGTGAACGAGGTCTGGCCGCGTTCGGCGCAGGCGAGCCGTCAGTCGGAGGGTGTAGCTAACGGTCGCCGCTGCGGCTCCCAATGGGAGCCTGCGCAGCCCCACATCGCCCTTGCGCAAGCCGCGGGCCCGCTCCGACATGGGAAACACTTCGGTCGAGATCCCGCCGTGCACGAGCTCCTGTGCAAGCGGTCCGTCCTCGGCGAGGATCACATGCGGGTCAACCCGCGACAGATGGGGCAAGAGGTGGAGCAGGGCGAGCTCGCCGCCGGAGAGCTGCGCGACGTGGTCGAGGTAGACGACGCGCATCCGCCGTTCGGCGGCCTCCGGCGCCATCGCCTCGCCGCACACCACGCGGTTGCGATCGACGACACTACGCCACGAGAAGCCCTCAGCAAACCGGCGAGTGGCCCATCGACTCGGCAGGTCGTCGGCGTTCGCAGCGAGCGCGATTCGAGCCGCCAGCCCCGATACGTCCGCGGCCGAGACCGTCAGGGATCGGTCGAGTCCTGCGACTGCTTCGGGCAGCCCGCCGACGCCGGTCACGATGGTCGGGGTGCCACAGGCGGCGGCCTCGATCACGACCAGTCCGAAACCCTCGAATGACCGCGTCGGAACGACGCCGACATCGGCGGCCCGATACAGATCGACAAGCGCAGTGTCGTCGATTCGCCCGAGCAGTCGAACGCTGCCCTCAAGCTTCCGCTCAACGATGCGCTCTTGGAGCTCTCCGCGCATCGGCCCGTCGCCGGCGATGAGCAGCAGCGCGCCGGACGGCAATTCGGCGACGACCTGGATCCAGGCGTCGATCAAGTCGTCGAGGCCCATCCTCGGCACTAGCCGTCGCACGCAGACGGCGACGAACGGAGACGTGGTCAGGCCAAGGCGCGCCCTCGCGCCCTCCCGATCCTCCGGCGTGAACCGCTCGAGATCGACCCCGGGCGGGACCACGCGGACGAGCCACGGGGACACGCCGTACCGTTCGACGAGAACCCGGCGAAACGCGGAGCTCAGGACGACGATCCTCGTCGCCCGCTTGTAGACCGTCCGTTCGAGGAGGCGACGCAGTCGAACGCGTGCTCGCGAGTCGTCGCCTTGTGCCACGTTCTCGTCAGCCCATGGGCCCTGGAAGTGGACGACGAGCGGGAGCGCGCGCAGGCGTCGCGAAAGCAGCGGAACGATCGCATACAACGCGAAATGGGCGTCGATGACGTCCGCGTCTCTGGCGGCGCGCCGTGCCGCGACGCCGAACGCGAGTAGACGCCAAGGCAGCGCCGCCGAGTGGCGGGAGACCGCCCGGACGCGGTCCGGAGCCCCGGCCGCTGGTCCGATCACGACGCCCGACGCCTCAGGCTGTTGCTCAAGCAGGTCCCGGAAGTACCGGTCCAGACCGCCCAGGAGCGCGGGAAACCACCCCTTGCCGAGCATCAGAATCCTGGGCTGGGGTCCGGTGCCTGGTTCCGTGGCGGGCGGCACCTGCACGAGTGTACGCGGCCGATCGCGACCGCCTCGTACTGGATGCCACAAACGACTTCACAACATTCCGCGACCCGGTTGCGACTAGCCTCCCCAGGCCGGCCTTGTGCAAGAGGTCGCGTCGCAGCGAAGGTGGACCGGATGGCATTCGAATTGGCCACCCCGTCAAGGAGACGTTCGTACAATTTCCTAAAGAGAGTCTGCAGCGCGACGCATTCAAAGCGCGCGACCAGTCGGCTCATAAGCGACCGACGCGAACACCCAAAGGGGGGCGATCGGCGACGCAACTCACAACAGACACATATCAGGAAGCCGGCCACGCCGGACTGCCGCGCTCCCAGCCCAAGCCGCGGCCCGCAGTACGCCCGCGGCGCACGGAGACCGCTGCGCACGCCGATGTGCGCGTTCGAGAGCGCAACTATCGCAGAGGGCTTGCGCTCGGCGACATGATCGCCACGGGCGGTGCCGTTGTCATCGCGCTCGGGCTGATCGGGCGCGACGGTCTGCGACCGACCCTGCTCGTGCTGGTGGGGCTCGTCGTCGTTGCCGCCAAGGTGCAGGGTCTCTACGAGCGCGATGAGCTCGTGATCGCCAAGTCGACGCTCGACGAGCTGCCTCGCCTGTTCAACCTCGCCACGCAAGTCGCCCTCGTCGTCTGGCTCGCGCGCCACTTCGTCGTGGTCGGGGTGCCGAGCACGACGGATCTACTCACGCTGTGGGCGCTGCTGCTCGCCGGTCTGGCCGGAGGACGGATGCTCGCCCGCCGCGTCGCCGCGCGCACCTCGCCGATCGAGCGCTGCATGCTGCTAGGGGAGATCGAGATCTACAACCGCCTGTCCTCGCGGCTCGCCGACGAGCGCCATCTGGACCTGGTCGGGTGGGCGCCGCTCGACACGGTCGTCAGCAGTGGCACGTCACTCTCCGAGCTGGCCTCGGAAAGCGGCATCCAGCGAATCATCATCGCCCCGGGCGAGTCGCTCGACGGCGCCGCGGTGATCGACGTGATCCGGGCCGCCAAGGCAACCGGGCTGCGCGTCAGCCTGCTCCCCGGGATCCTCGCCACGGTCGGAAGCTCAGTCGTCTTCGACGATCTCGGCGGAATCGTCCTGCTCGGCGTGCCTCGCTTCGGCCTCTCGCAGTCCTCAGCCCTCGTCAAGCGGGCCTTCGATCTGATCGGCGCGAGCATCCTGCTCGTCGTCACGAGCCCGCTGCTCACCATCGCGATGCTCGCGATCAAGCGGGGCACCCCTGGCCCTGTCTTCTTCCGCCAGACCCGGGTCGGACGGGGCGGGCGCCCCTTCGAGATGATCAAGCTGCGCACGATGGTCGACGGCGCCGACGCGATGAAGCCGGACCTCGCCGGGCTCAACGAGGCCCACGGCCTCTTCAAGATCCACGACGACCCGCGCATCACAGCCCAAGGACGCTGGCTGCGCCGCACCCACCTCGACGAGCTGCCCCAGCTGATCAACGTGATCCGCAACGAGATGAGCCTCGTCGGGCCCCGGCCGCTCGTGCTCGACGAGGATCGGCGCGTGACCGGTACCGACCGACGCCGACTCCACCTCACGCCCGGGATGACCGGCCACTGGCAGATCCTCGGCGCGGCGCGCGTGCCGCTCGCCGAGATGGTCAAGCTCGACTACCTGTACGTCGCCAACTGGTCGCTGTGGGGCGACTTCAAGATCCTCGCCCGCACGCTCCCCGTCATGGTCGGCCGGCGCGGGCAGTAGACGCCGCCCGGCTGCGGCGCGCAGCCCCGATCACTCCCAGCAGCGACGCCCGGAACGTCTCACGCGAGAAGCGCTGCGCCGCGGCGCCAAGCAGCGCGGGCGCAGTTCCCAGGTCATCGCACCGACGGATCGCGTCGAGGACATCCTCGACCGTGTGGTTGCGGAAGAACACGCCGGTCCTGCCGTCCTCGACGGTCTCGAGCGCTCCGCCCCCACCGAACGCGACAACGGGCTTGCCGGCGGCGTTCGCCTCCACGGGCGTGATGCCGAAGTCCTCCTGGCCGGGCAGGCAGAGTGCTCGGCAGGCCTCCATCAGGCCCGTCACCTCGTCGTCACTCAGGCGACCGTGGAAGTCAATCGTCGGACCGGCGCGGCGGCGGAGGTCCCCGAGCGCGGGCCCGGTGCCGACGACGTCAAGGCCAATTCCCGCGCGTGTCGCGGCGTCGACGACGAGATCGACGCGCTTGTAGGGCAACAGCCGCGACACGACAAGTAGCCGCTCGCCTCGCTCGCTCGGCCGAAAACGCTCGATGTCCACCGGCGGATACACCACGGGAGCGTCGATGCCGTATCGGATGCGGATGCGCTCGCGAACCTCGCGGCTGATCGCGATATACATGTCCGCCCGGCGAGCCGCCCTCCGGTCCCAGCCCCGCATCACCTCGAGGCCGGGTCTCGCCGCGTGCTGGGTGCGCGAGACGCCTAGATGCTCGCCGCCGTAGAGCCACCGCGCGGGCGTGTAACAGTAAACGGCATGGAAGCTCTGCTCGGACGTCCGCACCCCGTGCGCCCAACCGCTTGAGCTGGAGATCACCAGGTCATACGCGAGGCGGCCAAAGGAGCGGAAGGCGGCCGGATAAAGGGGAAACAGGTTGCGAAATCCCCCGTCGACCGGCAGTCGGTTGAGCGGGGACGTTCGGACGTCACGGGCCGCGAACTCCGGAAACGTCGACGCAGGACGATACAGCGAGGTGTAGATCGAGGCCTGCGGCCAGATCGAGGCCATTTCCAGCACACACCGCTCGGCCCCACCGCGTTGATTCAAGTAATCGTGAACGATCGCCACGGAATTTGCATGCGTATCGGCATCGATCACGCAGCAAGGATAGCCACGGGCGAGCCCGCGAAAGCATCCGTGCTAAAGTCGCCGTTGTCGCACCGCGATGTTATGACAGGCCCCGGGCGGTGTGGACCGAATGGCCAAGGCAATTGGCCAATGTGTCATTTGTGCTGCCAAAGGGTGTCGTTCGGCAACTGGATCCGGCACGAGGCCAACAGCCCCCGGCATCACCGGGGTCGATGACCCGCAGCAACCAAGCGACGGGAACAATGGGACTCACTGCAGAAGCCGACGAGCAGGCCGACCGTCTCGGCCGCGCCGGGACCCCCAGCCAGGGTCAAGTGGATCTCGTGAGCGCGCGGCGCAGCGAGAGCGACGCCCTAGCCGATGTGCACGTCCGCGAGCGCAACTACCGCAGGCTCCTCGCGCTCTGCGACATGATCGCTGCCGGCGCGGCGATCCTCGTCGGGCTCGGGCTGATCGGTGGTGACGGCGTGCGCCCCGACTTCGTCGTGTTGATCGGGCTCGTCGTCGTCGCGGCCAAGCTCGGCGGCCTTTACGACCGCGACGAGCTGGTCGTGGCGAAGTCGACGCTCGACGAGCTGCCCCGGCTCTTCAACCTCGCAACCCTTGTCGCTCTGGTCCTCTGGCTGGGCCGGCACTTCATCATCAACGGCGCGCCCACCACCCAGGACCTTCTCGTGCTCTGGGCGCTGTTGTTCGTGAGCCTCGCCGGCGGGCGGATGCTTGCCCGGCGAGTCGCGGCCCGCGCGTCGCCCGTCGAGCGGTGCATGCTGCTCGGCCAGATCGGGATCTACCGGCGCCTGTCGGCGAGGATCGCGGACGAGCGCCATCTCGAGCTCGTCGGCTGGGCGCCGCTCGACGATGTCGTCAGCGGCCGCTCCCCGCTGAAGGATCTCGTCTTCCAGAGCGGCATCCAGCGGATCATCATCGCCCCGGGCGAGGATCTCGACGGTGACGAGGTGATCGACGTGATCCGGGCCGCCAAGGCCACCGGCCTCCGCGTCAGCCTGCTGCCGGGAATCCTCGCGACGGTGGGAAGCTCGGTCGTCTTCGACGACCTCGGCGGCATCGTCCTGCTCGGCGTTCCGCGCTTCGGCCTCTCGCAATCCTCCGCCGTCGTCAAGCGCACGCTTGACCTCGTCGGTGCGAGCCTGCTGCTGCTCGTCACGGCGCCGCTGATGCTGATCGCGGTCGTGGCAATTAAGCGCGGCACGCCCGGGCCGGCGTTCTTTCGCCAGACGCGCGTGGGGCGCGGCGGCAAGCCATTCTCGATGATCAAGCTCCGCACGATGGTGCAGGGCGCGGACGCGATGAAACCTGGGCTGTTGCGCCGCAACGAGGCCGTGGGCCTCTTCAAGATCGATGACGACCCCCGGATCACGCCGCAAGGGCGCTGGTTGCGCCGCTCACATCTGGACGAGCTCCCGCAGTTCGTCAACGTGGTCCGCAACGAGATGAGCCTCGTTGGCCCCCGCCCGCTGGTACTGGACGAGGATCGGCGCGTCACCGGCACCGACCGACGCCGCCTGCACCTCACGCCCGGCATTACAGGCCAGTGGCAGATCCTCGGAGCGGCGCGCGTCCCGCTAGCGGAGATGGTCAAGCTGGACTATCTCTACGTGGCCAGCTGGTCACTTTGGGGGGACGTCAAGATCCTCGCTCGGACGATTCCGGCGATGGTCGGACGGCGCGGACAGTGAACGGCCCCTTGACCTCAGTCCCAGCCCCACTCCACGTCGGGCGGGCGAGGCGGCCGCGAACCTACGTGCCCAACGAAGTAAACGAGCTGGCGGATCGGATGCTGCGCCTGGAGAATCCGCACACGTGCTCGACCGCCGGGCGAACGAGGCCTTTCGTACATTGCGTTGACCCGGCCTGTCGACAATAGAAGACGCCGGCGAACAAAAGTCGCCAGAGCCGTTCGGCCGCCGAGTAGTCCGTCTACGAGCGGCGCAGCCGAATGCTTTCGTCGCTCATCCAGGAACGGGCTGGCGAGGCTCCGGGCCAAACGCCCACGCGAAGTCCGAGCGGGCCCGAGGTCCAGAAGTCGTTGCGAAGGAAGCCCAACGAGCCCTCCGCACGTTGCCGCAGCCGTCGCGAGCGGTACCGCGAGCCTCGGATCGGCGTCCACGATGTCCTGCAGGGCACCGAGCTGCAGTTCACGACCGTAGCGATCCCACCAGGCGGCGATGTCTGCCGGAAGTCGCAACCCGGGCATGCCGTCACGCGCGTAGACGAGCAACAGCAGCGCCAGCTCATCCGCGGGCCTGAACCGTAGCCTTCGACCGCGTCCGTCAGGAACTGCGCGCTGGAGCGCAGTGCGAGCGAGGCCGCCGGACGAAGCGTTAGCCGAGTACCACTCCGTTCGCCAGTGGACCTCAAGCGCCGGCATCGCGGCCAGCGGGTGCGCGAGCCCGCGGTGCAGGTCGGTGAGCCAGGGCGAACCCGCGGGTGGTCCTTCGTAGCCCAGCGTCCGAAGCACGGCCACCGCGTCATCGAGCCGCTCGGGATCGACAACGATGTCGACATCGGCGCATGGCCTCAGACCCAGGTCGCCGTAGACGCGAAGCGCCAGATCCGGGCCTTTGATGGGCGCGGCGCGTATGCCGGCTCGCGCGAGTCGCTCGAGCGCCGCGAACTGAACGACGGCTTGAACCTCGCCCCGGGTTCGGGCCGCAACGGTTGAACCCCAGGCCGCGAGCGCGAGCCGGGGAAACCTCTCCTCCCCGGCAGCGGCGACGATTCGGCCCCCGACGTGTTCGACCAGCTGGAGCCGGTCCAGAAGTGAGCGGAGACGGCCCTCGTCAGACGCCGCGAGAAGGATCTCGACCCTCGAAGTCAGCTTCGCTCGGCCAGCCGCGCACCCGGCGAACAGCATGACCACCTCGCGTTCGACCTGGTCATGAACGTCTTTGGACCGAGCGCGCACGCTGCGGGACGATAGCTTCGTGCAATGCGACGTCTGGCGTGAGCGCCATCCGAGGCGAACGACCACCGGTAGGATTCGCGCATGATCCTCGCGCTGACCTTCTTCACGGCCGTGCTCGCCGTCCACATCATGTTCGTCGTGATCGCCTTCGGCGTGATCTTCGCCTACCCCCTCGTCTCCCTGTACGGCCGGAACATCGACCCGAGCGGGCTGCCGTGGTTTCACCGCCTCCAGGGGAGGCTCGGGCGGACGCTGATCTCGCCCGGCCTCGCGGTCGTCCTGATCGCGGGCATCTACCTCGCGAGCAAGCTCCACTCGTTCAGCGACCTCTACGTCCAGTGGGGCTTCGCCGCGGTGATCGTCCTCGGCGGGCTGAGTGGCGGCTACCTCGGCCCGCGCGAGACGAAGCTCGCGACGCTAGCCGAGCGCGATCTCTCGGGCCCCGGGGGGAAGCTCGGCGCCGAGTACCTCGCGCTGAGCCGGCAGGTCGACATCGTCGGCGGGGTCGCCTGCCTGATCGTCCTCGTGACGATCCTCCTGATGGCCGCCCAGACCTCCTGAGCAAGGGCCACCCGCGCTTCCCGGGGCTCGACGGCGTCCGGGCGCTCGCAGCGATCGCCGTCCTGGCCTTCCACGCGAGCGAGTTCTCGGGTGCCGAGCGAGCCCGCTGGTGGGGCCCGCTGGCCGACCGTCTGGCGATCGCCGTCCCGGTCTTCTTCGTCGTCTCGGGCTTCGTCCTCTACCGCCCGTTCCTCGCCGGCCAGGCAGGCCTCGCGCCGCGTCCGAACCTCCGTCGGTACGCAAAGGGCCGGGTCCTGCGGATCGTCCCGGCCTACTGGGTCGCGATGACCGTGCTCGCGATCTACCCCGGGCTGACTGGCGTCTTCAGCGGGGACTGGTGGCGCTACTACGGGTTCCTCCAGATCTACAGCCTGCGAACCGAGCCGCTCGGCCTGCCGCCGGCGTGGACGCTGGGCGTGGAGGTCGTCTTCTATGCGGTCCTCCCGTTGCTCGCCGTGCTGGCCGCCCGCCGTCCGCTCGATCGGTCCTCTGCGCGCCGGCCGCTCCGGAGCGATCCGGCGGGCAGGATCCACATCGTCGCGTTGACCGGACTGATCCTCGGCTCGACCGCGTTCCGGGTCTGGGGGATGCGGGCGAGCCCGGGCTCGACGCTGACGATCTGGCCTCCGGCCCTGATCGGGTGGTTCGCCGGCGGGATGCTCCTGGCGACGCTGAGCGTTCGACGGCAGGCCGCCGGGGACCCGGCTGGCGAGGGCCCGGGCGGCCCACTGGCGGCGACGGCGTGCTGGCTGGCGGCCGGGCTGGGCGCGGTCGGACTGGCGCTGCTGCTGCCGAACCAGCTCTTTCCGCCGAACGAGCCGGTGCTCCGGTTCGCCTTCGAGAACCTCGCCTACATCGCGATCGCGACGCTGATCGTCGCTCCGGCGGTCGGCGTCGTCGGACGGGGAGGGCTCCCGGCCAGGGTGCTCGCCTTCCGCCCGCTCCGGCTGATCGGGGTGATCAGCTACGGCGTCTACCTCTGGCACTATCCGATCATCCAGACGCTCCACGACCATGGCCTCGGCGACTCGGGGACGCTGAGCACGCTCGGGCTCTCCACTGTCGCGCTCGCCCTCGCGAGCGCCGCGGCAGCCCTGAGCTACATCATGGTCGAGCGCCCCGCGCGGCGCCTGCGGTAAGTCCGCCTCGCGCCCCCATCGCCGCGGGGCTCGGGGCGCTAAGGTCTTACGCGTTGCCCCGGATCCTGATCACTCCCGCGCGTGTCCTGCGTCTTCGGAACCATTACCGGTTCCAGCGTCTGTCCGGACGATCGCGGATTGAAGCCAGCGGCAGCACTTGGAGACGCCTGCGTCGGGCAAGTCGTCGCGTCCGGACATAGATGACATTGACTGACAAGGCAATAAGACAGTGCGTGGTCAGCGGCGAGCGGTTCCTCGGCGAGGTTGACGCCGAGAGCTTCAGACGCCACGCTCAAGACCCAGGCGTCCTCAATTTGATCCAGGAGGCGCGAGAGGCGTGGCACGAGTCTGAAGGGTATGACCCGGCCGCGTGCCGGCAAGCGGGCTGATACCGGACCGGTCAATCCACGACGGCAAGCTGGCGCCCATCCAGATCGCGGCAGAAGGATTAGCGGGGCCGCGGACGAATCCTCGGGCGATGGGAGATTCACGTCCAACCGTTCAGCGCACGCTGGTCAAATCACCGCCCGAGCTGTGGGCCGACCTCAGCAATCCCGAGTCGCTGGCGAAGCGCCTGGGTGAGTTCGGCGAGATCCGCATCACCCGTCTGGTACCCGAGAAGACCGTCGCCTGGGAGGGCGAACGCGCAAGCGGCACGGTCGAGATCGAGCCGTCGGGCTGGGGCACGAAAGTCCGGCTGAGCGCGCAGCCCACGGCCCCGGCTATCGAGGAAGACATGATTACTGAGGATGATCTGGAGCGCGGCTCGGCGCTTGAAGCGGCGCAGCAGGCAGAGATCGAGCGGGAGGCGGCCATCGAGGCGGCGCTCCTGGAGGAGATTCAGCGTGAGGCCGAGGTCGAGGCGGCGCTCCGAGCGCAAGCCGAGGCGCAGGCCGACGCGGAGGGCCAGCGCCAGGTCGCGGCGCGGGCCGCGCAGGCGCGCCAGGCCGAGGCCCTGGCGCAGGCGACGGCGCAGCCCGTCGCCGACGAGCCGTCCCGGGGATTCTTCTCGAGGTTTCGCAAGCGGCGCAGGCCCGAGGTGGCGCCCGTCGCAGCTCAGGCGAGCAGCGTCGAAGCACGACCGACGCCGGCTCCGTCGACCCCCCCGAGTCAGGCTGCACAGGCGACCGCTCAGACGGCCGCCGCTTCCGCCTCCGCCTCCGCAGCCCCGGCGGCGGCTCCCGCTCGGCCGCTTGCGGCACGCCCGGCGATGCCCGAGCATCGCCCACCGGTCCGGCTGTCGGCACTCGCCTTCGCGCCGGCCCATCGCGCCGGCGATCCGCCGGACGCGGCGGCCTCGATGGCCGAGTTCGACAAGCCCGGCGCCGAGACGATCACCGCGTCCCGCCACCCGCGCTCCAGGATACCGGCGAAACCCGCCCTTGACGAAGACCAGACGCTGGCCGTCCTGGCCGGCGTCCTCGACGACCTCGGCGCCGCCCACCACCGCCCCTTCTCCAGGGACTAGAGCGGTACAGCCAAGGACCGTCCATCCGGTACGTCGCACTCGCTCCCGCCCGTTGGCGGCGCGTTACACCATTTTGCTACCTTTGTAGCACGATGGCGTTGAACATCAAGAACCCCGAGGTCGAGCGCCTTGCTGCCGAGCTTGCGTCACTGACCGGGGAGAGCAAGACCGAGACCGTGCGACGGGCACTGCGCGAGCGGCGCGACCGGCTCGCCCTGGACACCGGGCACGACGGGGCGCGGGCGACCCGCCTGCTTCGCGTCCTCGAGCAGGAGATCTGGCCGCAGGTGCCCGCCGGCGAGCTCGGTCGCGAGTCACTCGGTCGCGCTGGGCGCGAGTCGCTCCTCGGCTACGGTCCTGAGGGCGTTTGATCCTCGACAGCTCGGCCCTGGTCGCGATCATCAGGCGTGAGCCCGGACACGGCGTTCTGCTCGATGCTCTCGCCGGGACGTCGGCCGCCGGAGTCGGAGCTCCAACCCTCGTGGAGGCCGGCATCGTGCTCAGCGCGCGCATGGGCGTCGTCGGGAGGACGCTGCTGGCCCGCGTCGTCCATGACGCGGGGCTCACGATCGTGCCGTTCTCAGCGCCTCATTGGAGCGTCGCCGTCGACGCCTTCGGCCGCTTTGGCAAGGGTCGCCACGCCGCCGCGCTGAACTTCGGCGACTGCCTGACCTACGCGACCGCCCGGATCGCCGGCCAACCCCTGCTCTGCCTGGGGGACGACTTCGCCAAGACCGATCTGGAGCTCGTGCCGATCGACCTGCCCGGCGACTTCTGAGCCGGCCGCGGGCCATCGCAGCGGCGTGGCAGTCACGGCCGGGACATGGCAGCGGCGTTGCATTCAGGGGCGGTCGGGCGGCAGGCCATAGCATTCGGTGGCCCGATGCGTCAAAGGGCCCCCCAGACCTACGCCGAGCGTCTCGCCCAGCTCGAGGCGCTGCGCACGGAGTCGCTCCACGCGGACGGCCCGGGCGTCGAGAAGCAGCACGGTAAGGGGAAGTACACGGCACGGGAGCGGATCGACAAGCTGCTCGACCCGGGGAGCTTTCACGAGCTCGACGCGTTCGCCCGCCACCGTACCCACGACTTCGGGATGCAGAAGATCCGGCCGCTGGCCGACGCGGTGATCACCGGGCACGGGACGATCGACGGGCGGAAGGTCTGCGTCTTCAGCCAGGACTTCACCCGCTTCGGCGGATCACTCGGGGAGGTCATGGGCGAGAAGATCGGCAAGGTCATGGACCTCGCGGAGAAGACCGGCTGCCCGGTGATCGGGATCAACGACTCGGGCGGCGCCCGGCTCCAGGAGGGCGTCGTCTCGCTGGCGGCCTACGGGGAGATCTTCCAGCGCAACGTCCGCTGCTCGGGCGTGATCCCGCAGATCTCGCTGATCATGGGGCCGTGCGCCGGCGGGGCGGTCTACTCGCCGGCGATCACCGACTTCGTCTTCATGGTCAAGGAGACCTCGCACATGTTCATCACGGGCCCGGAGGTCGTCAAGACGGTGACCGGCGAGGACGTCGGCTTCGAGGAGCTCGGCGGGGCGATGACCCACAACACGAAGTCCGGGGTCGCCCAGTTCGCCTCCGAGGACGAGGACGCGTGCCTCGAGGACGCCCGCTACCTGCTGTCGTTTCTCCCCCAGAACAACCTGGAGACCGCGCCCCGGGTCGCGCCGACCGACGATCCCGGGCGGTGCGAGGCAGAGCTCGACACGGTCGTCCCGGAGAACGCGAACAAGCCGTACGACATGCGGCGGGTCTTCGAGCTGGTCTTCGACGACGGGGAGTTCTTCGAGGTCCACGAGCACCACGCGACGAACATCGTCTGCGGCTTCGCCCGGCTCGACGGGTTCTCGGTGGGGATCGTCGGCAACCAGCCGCAGTCGCTGGCCGGCGTGATCGACATCGACGCGTCGCTGAAGGCCGCCCGCTTCGTGCGGACGTGCGACGCGTTCAACATTCCCCTGATCACGTTCTGCGACGTCCCGGGCTTCCTGCCGGGGACCGACCAGGAATGGCGGGGGATCATCCGCCACGGGGCCAAGCTGCTCTATGCGTACGCCGAGGCGACCGTTCCGAAGGTCACGGTGATCACCCGGAAGGCGTTCGGCGGGGCGTACGTCGTGATGTCATCCAAGCACCTCGGCGCCGACCTCAACTACGTCTGGCCGACGGCCGAGGTCGCCGTGATGGGCCCGGAGGGCGCCGTCAGCGTGATCTACAAGCGCGACATCGCCGCCAGCCCGACGCCGGCGCGGCGTCGCGCGAAGCTGATGGACGACTACCGGGCCCGCTCGGCGAACCCGTACTCGGCGGCCGAGCGGGGGTACATCGACGACGTGATCATCCCGCACGAGACCCGGCCGAAGCTGATCGCGGCACTGAACATGCTCTCGACGAAGCGGGATCCCGGGCCGCGACGCAAGCACGGGAACATCCCGCTGTAGCACTCCGCGTTCGCTCCCCGCCCTGTGCGGCTCGCGACGCACGGTGTCGATCGCCACGGCAAAGGGCGCAGACTGTGTCTGCTACCTACGGCGTCCGCCGCTTGAGGACCGGTCCTCGTCGACGGCCGACGATCCGGAGCACGTAGGCATCGCGGACGGGGCTGTAGCGAAACAACGGGCCGAGCGCGGCGATTGTCCGTCCCGACACAATCCGGCGTTCGCGTTCCTGATGGTGCTGTTCGTGAGTTTGCATGGAAGAACCTCAGTCGAATGACTCATCTGCCCATGGTTTAGCACATCTCGACGGGCGCGTGAGGTGAGATTTCTGGCGGTAATACCGTCGGTCCGAGAGGGCGGGCCAGAAGGCCGATGACTCGCGTTCGCCGCCGCGCGCAACTTCGCCGGGCGCTCCGGGTTCCCACCGGCATGAGCCCACCCGGCCGCCTCGGCCACGCCCTGCTGGCGCTCGCGCTGCTCGCCGGCACGCTCGCCACGGCGTCGAGTGCCGGAGCCGGCGTCCTGGATCTGTCGGCCCCGACCGTCACGACCGGCGTCGCACAGGCGATCACCTACAGGACGGCGGTCCTGACCGCCGCGGTCAACCCCGGCGGGTTGCCGACCAGCTACCACTTCGAGTACGGGCCGACGGCGGCCATGGGAACCCAGACGCCGCCGGTCGACGTGGCGGCCGGGACGGCCGCGGTCAAGGCGAGCGACGCCGTGACGGGGCTCCTCGCCCGGACGGGCTACCACTTCCGCCTGGTCGCGGTCAACGTGCTCGGGACGACCTCCGGCGCCGACGCCGAGTTCACGACGGCGGCCGCGCCGGCGGCGGCCAAACCGAAGCCGGCGTCCAAGCCGAAGCCTGTGCCGAAGCCCAAGCCGCCGGTCGTGAGGACCGGCGCGGCGAACGCGGTCACCTTCGAGTCGGCCACGCTGCGCGGAACGATCAACCCGAGCGGCCAGCCGGCGACGTACTTCTTCCAGTACGGGCCGACCGCGCAGTACGGCCGCGAGAGCCCGGCGGCCCCGCTCGCGGCCGGCACCCGCGCGGTCGTCGTGACCGGCGCGATCCCGGGGCTCGTCCCCCTGACGAAGTACCACTACCGGCTGATCGCGGTCAACGCGGCCGGGACGGCGCTCGGGGCGGACGCGACTTTCGCCACGCGGGCGATCCCGCTCTCGCTCGCGATCGCCGCGCTGCCGAGCCCGGTGGCGTTCGGCGCGCCGGTGAGCCTGGTCGGCGCGCTCAGCGGCACTGGTGCGTCGGGTCGGACGGTGGTCCTCCAGCAGAACCCGTACCCCTTCACCGGGGGCTTCCAGAACGTCGGCAACCCCGAGCTGGCCGCGCCGACCGGGGCGTTTCGCTTCAACCTGCTCTCGCTCCCGGTGACCACCCAGTTCCGCGTGCTCGGCGCCGGCACCGCCGCGGCGGTCGTGAGCCCCACCCTGACCGACTATGTGACGCTCGGGGTCACGATGCACACGACCAGCCACCGCACCCGCACCGGCTCCTTCAGCCTGCATTTCTCCGGCCGGATCGCTCCGGCCGAGGTCGGCGCCCGCGTATCGCTCCAGCGGCTCGCCGCCGGACGGTGGGAGCGCGTCACGTCGACCAGCGCCCGGGCGTCGTCGGGTGGGAGCTCGAGCTACTCGGCGACACTCCGCCGCCGCCACGGCGGCTTCTTCCGGATCCACGTCACGCCCGTCGAGGGCGGCCACGTCGCCGGCCTCGGCCCGGCCCGCTTGGTGCACGCGCGCGCGGGCTGACCGCGATTGGGCAAGAACGCACCGGCTGAGCGCGATTGCGCAAGACGCACGAGTTGACCGCGATTCGGCAAGAATCCCCGTGACAACGAACGGGGGAGTGGAATGCCAGGGGTGCATGTGTCTGTGACGGTGCGGCGCTGTCGAACGGCGTTCGCGATCGTGCGGCTTTGGCGAGCGGCGCTCGCCGGATCTGTCCTCGGCGTGATCTGCCTGCTCGGGCTGCCGGCCCTCGCACCGGCGAAGGTCCTGCTGGTCGGCAGCTACCGCGGTGTCGCCGGGGGGTACTCCTCGCTCCAGGCCGCGGTCGACGCCGCCCACCCGGGAGACTGGATCCTCGTGGGACCCGGTGACCACAAGGAGTCGGGCAACCGGGTGCCGGTCGGTGCCGCGGGTGACGACGAGGCGGGTGCGGCCGTCCTCGTCACGACACCGGACCTGCGGATCCGGGGAATGAACCGCAACACGGTCGTGATCGACGGCACGAAGCCGGGAGCCCCGCAGTGCAGCGCGGCCGCGGCCGATCAGGACTTCGGCGCGTCGGATCCGTCAGGCGAGGCGATGGGCCGCAACGGGATCGTCGTCTACAAGGCGTCGGGCACGGTCGTCGAGAACCTGTCGGCCTGCAACTTCCTGACCGGCGCGGACGGCGGGGGCAACGAGATCTGGTGGGACGGCGGCGGGTCGACGGGAACGCAGGGGCTCGGGCGGTTCTGGGGGTCGTACCTCAACGCGACGTCGACGTACTACGCGAGTGCCGACGGGGCGCTGGCGTCCTACGGGGTCTACGCGTCGAACGTCTACGGGCCGGGGACGATCACGAAGGCGTACGCGAGCAACATGGGTGACTCGGGCCTGTACGTCGGGGCGTGCCCGGATTGCAACGTGACGCTCAACCAGACGCACGCGGAGTTCAACGACGTCGGCTACTCGGGGACGAACTCGGGCGGCCACCTGGTGATCGAGAACTCCGAGTTCGACGACAACCAGTCGGGCGTGGTGACCAACTCTGCGAACAACGACGACGCGCCCTCCCCGCAGGACGGCGCATGCCCGAACGGGGAGACCGGCCCGACGGGTAGCCGGTCGTGCTGGTTCTTCGAGCACAACTACGTCCACGACAACAACAACGCGAACGCGCCGTCGTTCGGCTTCGCTGCGCTCGCGCCGGTCGGGACGGGCGTGGTGATCGCGGGCGGTCGGGATGACACGGTGATCCACAACGTGGTGAGTGGCAACGGCGCGTGGGGCATCCTGACGATCCCGTTCCCGGACATCGGCAACCCGCCGGGCGTCGCGAGCTGCGGCGGGGGGATTCACATCCCGCTGGGCGGCCTGCTCGGCGACCAGTCGTTCTGCTACTACGACGACTTCGGCAACGAGATCGCCGACAACGCGGTCAGCGGGAACGGGTCGTTCGGCAACCTGACCAACGGCGACCTGGCGGAGGCGTCCAATCCGGAGGACCCCGGCAACTGCTGGTTAGGAAACGAGCGCCCGGCGGGCGAGGGTCAGGCCTCCACAGCGCCTCCCCTGCTCCAGGTGACCCACGGCGTCTGCGGGATCCCGAACCTCGGCGCGGCGCTCGTCAGCCCGCTCGGCCTCAACGTGATCTGCGACTCACAGTTCCTGGCGACGCTGATCCCGAGCGTCTCCTGCCCCTCGGTGCCGAGCCTGCTCGGCCTGCCGGGCATCTTCGTCTACCCGCGCCCGACGAACGTCGTGCTCCCGGCGATGCCGGCCCAGACGACGATGACCAACCCCTGTTCTGGCGCACCCGCCAACCCCTGGTGCGGTACGCCAGCCCGCGACCAGCATCATCTGACGTCGTCGCGGATCCGAATGCCGGACCGCAATGAGTGACGTTGGTCTCAGCCGGTGATCGCGCGAGGCGGCCTCCTGATCAGCGTGAGTACCAGTCCGGCGGGTCGTTGAGCTCGGCCTCGAGCTCGCGGGGATGCATCGGCAGGATCGCGGTCACGTCGGTCCCGCGGATGTAGGCCGTGCGGACGGAGTCGTCGTGCGCGTAGGGGACCACGGCGACCTGGATGAACTCGCTGCCCTCGCAGCGCTCGACCCGTTCGAGGACGGCGTCCGCGGCTTCGTTGCAGTGGACCGGGCTGGGGTCGGCGCGGAGATATATCCAGCAGGGCATCGTCGCGTCGGCGCTGCTATCGCCGGGGGATCGTCGGGCCGAGGGTCACAGGGACACGGTCTGGGCGTCGAGGCGTCCGGCGCGCCAGGCCGCGAGGATGCCGACGCCGATCGCGAGATCCTGGATCGCAAGGCCGGTCGAGTCGAACAGCGTGATCGCGTCGGCTCCGGCCCGCCCCAGGCTCTCGCCGGCGAGCACTGCGCCGAGCGAGGTGACCCGGTCGCGGTCGATCCGTCCGGCGGCGACGGCCGCGGCGAGCTCGCCGCCGTGGGAGGCCTGCTCCCATTCGTCGCAGAACAGGTCGCATCCGGTCACGGCGTCGATCGTCGCCTCCGCCTTGCCGGACCCGTCGGCCCCGAGCATATTGAGGTGCATCCCGGGCCGGAGGTCTGTGACATCGACGACGGGCTCGGCGCCCGGCGTGACGCAGCAGACGATGTCGCAGGCGAGTACGTCGGCGGCTGACCCGACCTTCCAGCCGAGCTCGTCGGCGAGCTCTGCGGCTGCCTGCGGGCGGGGATCCGCGCAGACGCCCGGGCCGTAGCCGGCGGCCACCATGCAGCGTGCGGTCGAGGCTCCGTTGAGCCCGCAGCCGAGCAGGCCGACGGTCGCGGCGTCCGGGCGGGCGAGTGCCCGTGCGGCGACGGCTGCGGCGGCGCCGGTTCGCAGGGCCGTGACCGCGCGGGCGTCGATCAGGGCGAGCGGGGCTCCGGTGGTCGCGTCGGAGAGCACGACGACGCCGCTCACGGTCGGCACGCCGCCGGCCGGGTTGCCGGGGAACGAGCTGACCCACTTCAGCAGGGCGATCCCGTCGCCGCGGGCCGGCATCGCGCGAAAGTCGCCGTCGGGCGGGCTCGGAAGGTAGACCTTGGCCGGCATCTGCCAGTCGCCCCGGTGGTGGCGCAGGAACGCGTCACCGACAAGATCGATCGCCGCGGCCGGGCTGACCGCGCCGAGCACGGCGTCGTGGTTGATCACCGGAATCACAAGATCGTCGACCGGCCCAGACGCGCCGCCGGTCCGGGAGCCTACCGCGCATGCGATCATCCACAGCCGTGGACCGCCGGCCCGACCTGCAACTGATCGCGCCGGGCGCCTGCGCCGAGGAGACCGCGGCGATCGTCGGGGCACTCGAGGTCTCGCGCCGGGCTCGCTCAGCGCCGGCCGCAGCGCCCGAGCAGCCAAGTCGGTGGGTCCGGGCGGCGCTGCTCGAGGGCGTCGATCGGAGCCCGCTGTGCGGGTGACGGCGAAGGCCGACTACGCGGTCCGGGCAGCGGTCGAGCTGGCCCACGCGGAGCAGGGCTCGCCGCGCAAGATGGATGACGTGGCCAAGGCCCAGGAGATCCCGATCTCCTTCCTCGAGAACATCCTCACCCAGCTCAAGAGCTCGGGGATCGTCCGCAGCCAGCGCGGACCCGAAGGCGGCTACTGGCTGGCCCGCCCGGCGGCGGAGACGACGCTCGCGGCGATCATCCGGGCCGTCGACGGTCCACTGGTCGGCGTGCGCGGCCAGCGACCGGAGGAGGTCTCCTACACCGGAGCCGCCGAGCCGCTCGCCAAGGTCTGGATCGCCCTGCGCGCGAACCTGCGCGCCGTGCTCGAGCTGGTCACCGTGGCCGACATCGCCGGCGGCGAGCTGCCGGAGCTGGTCCTCGCTCTGACGCGCGACGAGGACGCCTGGCAGGCCCGCTGACCGAGCGCCTGGCAGGCCCGCTGACCGAGTCACGGCTCGAAACGCAGGGTCGGCGTGAGTTCGTGGGACTCATTGCTACGGTGAAGCAGTATGGCTACACCTCGGGAGGTTCCCCAGCGCGAGCTGCGCAACCGCACCGCTGATGTATTGCGGGAAGTCGAGAACGGCGCAACCGTCCGGGTCACCGTCAACGGTCGGCCGGTCGCCGACCTGGTCCCGATCCGGCACCGGGCCCGATTCGTCGGCCCTGACGTCCTCGATCGTCTCTTCGCGCTGCCAGCGGACCCGAGCTGGGCAAAGGACCTGGCTGATCTGCGCTCCGACGAGCCGGAGGACCCCTGGCCTCTGTGTGGGGTCTGCTCGACACGTAGGTGATCGTTGCCGATTCGCGACCCGCCCTGGATGAAATGGCGATCTCCGCGATGACACTGGCCGAATTGCACTATGGCGTGCTGTCGTCCTGGCGTGAGCCTCGATCGCACGGGCAGTGCGTGAAGAGCAGCGATCGACCCGGTGCGTTCTCAGGCCGCCAGCAGCGTGAGCAGGTCGCCGGCGGCGAGCTCCGCCGGCCCCCGCTCTCCCTCCAGCACGATCGCTCCGTCGGCGGCTCGCCGGACCGCGGCGAGTGACTCCTCGGGTCGCAGGCGCGCTGGGACCGTGTGGGCGAGCAGCAGCAGCGCGCCGCGGCCCGCGCTCAGGCGGACCGGGCTCCAGACTGCCCCGGGCCGGTAGCTGGTCACGGCGACCAGCGCCACCTGCGCAGGCTCCGTGCCCGCCCTGCCGCCGAGCTCGGTCACGCTCGTCTCGGTCTGCCGCCTGCCGGCCCCGAGCCGGAGCGAGAGCTTCTTCGGGTAGGGGTGGACCTGCCCGGACGCGTCGAGCACGGCGTACTCGTCGGAGTAGTAGGTCGCGCCGCGGCGGACGAGCTCGGCGACCAGGGTCGTCTTGCCGGCGAAGCTGAAGCCCGGAACCAGCAGCGCCCGATCCCCGACCGCGACGACGCCCGCGTGGACGAAGACGTAGTCCGGCGAGCTCACCGCCACGTGCGTGCGGATCGCCGCCTCGAGCGCGACGATCTGCACGACCGGCGCCTGCCCGGTGGCGAGCGGCCGGCCGTCCTGCTGGACGTCGCCCTCGGCCGAAAGCGCGAAGAGCGTGCTGCTCGGGCCGGCCGGATCGATCTCCTGCGCTCCCGGAGGCAGGACGTCCCGGACACCGGCGAGCAGCCCCGGGTCGCCGATCTCCACCTGGATGTCCACGCCGTAGGCGCGGAAGGTCAGTAGCCGGCTGGCCCGGCTCACGCCGCCGCGGGGCCCGTCTGACCGCCGAGCGTCGCCCGGATCAGCGCCTCGATCGCGAGCGCGCCTTCGGCCGGTCGGCTGAAGATGCGCCGATCGGAGCCCACGAGGACGGCGCCCGGCGTCGCGCGCACGCCGCAGTCACCCAGCACGTCGGCGCTCTCGTGGAGCAGGAGACCGAGCTCCGCCGAGCGGAACTCGTCCGGCTGTGCCTCGACCGCCCCGCTGGTCAGGCTGACGATGTTCAGGCGGTCGCTCACGCCGACCCGCCACCGCCCCAGCTCGCCGGCGAGCTCCCGGCATGGTGAGCAGCCCGGGCTGAGAAAGACGAGTAGCGACGGAACGTCCCGGTCGAGCTCGTCCGCCAGCGACCGACCGCTCCCGTCGAGTGCGTTGAGCGCGACGCTCGGGGCGAACGCTCCCACTCGCGAGACCGCTCGCACGGGCGCCCGGAGCCGGCGGTTCTCCTGCCAGAGCGCCAGGACCAGCGCCGCGAGCGCGATCACGCCTCCGCTGAGCAGGAGCACCGCGACCCCCTGCGGGTCGGCGGGACCTAGCCGGTTCCCCGACCCCGCGACGGCGACGAGTGCAGCCGGGAGCAGACACACGGCGATCCGCACGAGCGTGGCGCTCCCGACCGGCTCGGAGTGGACCTGGCCGAAGCAGTGGCAGTCGGGCGACTGGCCGCCGATCACCAGGCGGGCGACCGCCACGAAGAAGGCGACCAGGAGCGCGCATGCGCCGAGCGCCGCGAGCCGTGCCGAGGGGGCCGCGAGCAGGCCGAAGCCGACGACGAGCTCACCGGCCGGCAGCAGCCGCCGACCGAGGCCGGCGGCGCTCGCCGAGAACCCGAACTGCTCGAAGGCGCGTCGCGTCCCTGACTGGTCGAGGGCCTTGCCGACGGCGGCGAGCACGAACACCGCGCAGAGCCCGACCCGCGCGATGAGAAGGAGCACATCCAAGCACCACACCTTACGCCCACCTGCGCCGTGGCCTGGTGACACTGCGGAGATCTTCGCCGAGTACCCTGGACCCCTCCTTGGCCGGGCCGACCCCAGCACCGAGCACCGCACGCGCGGGTCTCGAGCCCGAGCCAGACGACCTGCCCCGTACGCGGGGCCGGGCCCCGATCGCACGGGGGAGGTTCTCGCGGTGGATGTGGCTCGCGCCGGTCATGCTCGTGCTGGGCGCGGTGCTCGCCGGATGGCTGATCTGGCAACCGCCGAGCCCGGACCTGGCCGGGCAGGTCTACCGGGCCAGGCTGTTCTCGACCGCGGGCTTCTCGATCTGGGACAACTCCTGGTACGGAGGTCACTACCTCCCCGGCTACAGCCTGATCTTCCCTCCGCTGGCCAGCGTTCTCGGCGTGCGCCCGACCGGCATCCTCGCCGTCGTGCTCTCGACGCTGATCTTCGCCCGGCTGGCCCGGATGCTCGACGGGTTCCGCGCTCGCCCGGCGACGATCTTCTTCGCGCTGAGCGCGACCGGCGACCTCTTCATCGGCCGCGTCACCTTCGCCCTCGGCGTCACGTTCGGGCTGGCCGCCGTGCTCGCGTGCGTTCGCGGCAAGCGCCTCGCCTGCGCGATCTGCTCGGTCGCGTGCGCCGCCGCCAGCCCGGTCGCGGCCGCCTTTCTGGTGCTCGCCGCGTGCGCCGACTTCTCGGCGAACCGGGCCCCCGCTCGCGCGGTCCTGCTCGCGGCCCCCGGAGCGTGCCTCGTCGGGGCGCTCGTCCTGCTGTTCCCTGAGGGCGGCTACGAGCCGTTCGCGCTGAGCTCGCTGATCGCGGCCGTCGCCGCCACCGTCGCGGTGCTCGTCCTGCTCCCCCGTCGCGAGCGCCTCTTTCGCCGGCTCGGCTGGCTCTACCTCGCGAGCCTGCTGGTCGCATATGTCGTCCGCTCGCCGATGGGCAGCAACGCCGTCCGCTTCGGGATCCTCTTCGTACCGGCGGTGCTCGCCGGCCGCGTCGGCGTCGCCGACGTCCAGCGCGCGTACGTGCGCGTCAGCCGCGTGTTGCGGGCCGGGGCCGTCCCCACCCAGGTGCTCGGACGCGCGCCGGCGGCGGCGCTGCTCGGTCTGCTGACCGCGGCGATCGTGCTCTGGCAGGTCAGCGGTCCGATCGACCAGTCAGTCGGAGCCGCCGACGATCCGGCCGCCCACTACGCCTTCTACGTACCGGCGATCCGGTTTCTCGAGAGCCGCAGCGACGGGCGGGCGATCCGCATCGAGGTGCCGTTCACCAGCGACCACTGGGACGCGACGATCCTCGGCAGCCGCTTCCTGCTCGCCCGCGGCTGGGAGCGCCAGCTCGACACGCGCTACGACGCCCTGTTCTACGCGCCTGTCCTGACCGCGAGCGCCTACGAGGCCTGGCTGCTCGACAACGCGGTCAGCTACGTCGCCCTGTCGACCGCCCGCCCGGACTTCTCGAGCGTCCAGGAGGACGCCCTGATCCGCGGCGGGCTGCCGTTCCTTCGCCTCGTCGAGCAGACCGCGAACTGGCAGATCTACGCGGTGGCGGCGCCCCGCCCGCTCGCCAGCGGGCCCGGATCGCTGACCGCCGTCGCCGCGGACGGCTTCACGCTCCAGGCGCAGCACGCCGGGAGCTTCACCGTCCGGCTTCACTACACGCCCTACTGGACGGCGAGGACCGGCGCGGCGAGCTTCAGCCAGGCGCCCGGCGGCTGGACCCGGGTGGTCGTCGACGCCCCGGGGACCGTCACGGTCGACGCCGGGCTCCCGACCGACATCGACCTCTGAAAAGCCGCGTTGGTATCGGCAGAGCCCGCTACGGCGTCTGGATGTGGCTCGACCCGGAGACGTGGTCGCCGACGGCGCGGACGCTGCCGGTGTCTGGCGGCGGCACCGACCCGGTGTTGCCGAGCACGCTCGCCGAGCCGCCGACCGTGTCCCCGTCGAACTCGACGCCGGCCGTGTTGTTCGAGAGCGTCGCCGACCCGGAGATCCTGTTTCCCGCGCACGCGGGTGTCCCCTCGTCGTCGCCGACGACGACCAGCCCGGTCGACCCGGTCACCGAGAGCGCGCCGGCGACCTGGGTCGAGCAGACGCGGACCTCCGCCGGGCCGGATGCGTCGAGCGCGCCGTTGATCCGCGCTCCCTCGGCGTCGAGGATCCCGCCCCGGTCGACGATCACCGACGCGTCGACGCTCGACCCCGGTGCCAGGTAGACCGACTCGCCGGCCTTGACGATCACCGGACCGCTCGTGCCCGTGATCGTCACCGTCGCGGTCGTCTGCTCGGCGAGCGTGCCCGACGACGTCGCGTAGTTCGAGTCCCCGCCGTAGGTCGCCGTGACCTGGTCGGATCCGATCGGGATCGCGTGCGTCGTCGCGCAGGTCGCCGTGTCCGGGCTGCTCACGCCGAGCGGCTGAGCCGCGCACCCGGTGATCAGGCCGAACCTGTCGGAGAACGCGACCGTCCCGGTCGGCAGGCCGGTGCCCGGCGGGTTGACGCTGACGGTGGCCGTGTAGGTGACCGGCGCGCCGACCAGCCCGCTCCCGTGATCGGAGGAGCTCAGCCAGGTCGTCGTCGGTACGCGCGGCGTCGTCATCGACCGGAGGTGGAGGGTGAGGATGTTGCGGTAGAGCGCCGGGTCCGTCGCACCCACGGTGTAGGGCATCGTCGAGTCCGTCCCGAGCACCGTCCCCGCGTTGACGATCGGCTTGGGGATCCGGTAGCCCGAGAAGACCATCGTCAGCGTCCCGTCCGGGTTCTGGACGACCGACGGGCCGTACGCCCGGCCCGAGTAGTACGCGCTGATCCCGAGCGGTGTGTCATGCCCGCCGGCGAGCGACGTGTCCTGGGCCGCGGACGCCGCGAACGTGTAGTCGGTGCCGATCACGACCTTCGGCACGCTCCAGTGCCGCCCGTCGCTCGAGGTCGTGTAGAAGACCTGGTTGTACGCGTCGCTGTCACCGTCGCTCGCCCACGCCCCCGAGAGGAACATCCCGAAGCTCCCGTCCGGGTTGGTGATGATCGTCCCCCGCGAGCCGACGAACCGCAGCTGCGTCGTGTCGGGGCTCCCCGCCGC
Organism: Solirubrobacteraceae bacterium; assembly: GCA_036510225.1. Taxonomy (GTDB): domain Bacteria; phylum Actinomycetota; class Thermoleophilia; order Solirubrobacterales; family Solirubrobacteraceae; genus Palsa-513. Next base: position 27,812 of record DATCEH010000098.1, read on the forward strand.
CAGGCTGGTCGGGCTCGTCGCCGACGGGCTCGTCGTCTGGAGCGGGTTCGAGATGTCGTCGTAGGAGCCCGTGTCGTTGCCCGTGCCCGACGTCGTCCCGCTGATCGCGCCGAGGTCGGTGAAGTTGACGCCGTCGGTCGTCGAGGCCGCTCGCAGGACCGTGTAGTCCTCGTTGTTGCCGAACAGCTTCTCCGGGCCCTTGCTGCTCGCGTCGTTGCCCTCGCCGATCTCGTTGAGCACCGAGAACGGCACGGTCGCCGCGTTCGGGCCACCGACCCAGTTGCCGACCGCCACGCCGCCGGTTCCCCCGCTGCACCCGGTCAGGTCGACGCTCCCGGCCGGCGCGCCACTCGGCAGAGCGCTCGAGGTGAAGCCGGTGCAGGTGACGGCCTGGATCGGCGAGCCGACCGCCGTCCCGAGGTAGATCGTGAACGACCCGCTCGCCGGCAGCGGCTCGCTCGTCGTGACCGACGGCGTGTAGTTGATCGTCGCCTCCGGCAGCGGGACCGCCTTGGCCTGGAACCTGCTGCTCGAGTCGACGTACCCGTTGACCGTGCCGACGACGAAGTCCGCCAGGATCTTCTCGGTGTAGAGCACGACCGTCGAGCCCGCCGACGCCCCCGGGTAGCTCGGCAGCGTCCCGACGATCCCGTCCGGGGCGATCAGGCCGGTGGTCATGCGGGCGCTCGCCGGGAGGATCGGGTCCGCCGTGATCGGGTCGCCCTGGTGGACCGTCAGCCCGATCGGGTTGGTCGTCGTGCAATTCTCGATCTTGTTCGTCGGGTTCGCGTTCGACTGCGCGCAGTAGACGGTCGACCCGTCGATGTAGACGCGGTTCGGCGCGTTGTTGTTGAGGATGTAGGTCGTGATCGGCGAGACCGACGTCGCCCCGACGACCTTGATCGTCCCCAGTCCACCCGACCCGTCCGCCGTGTTCGGGCCGAACGGCACCGCATAGGTCGACCCGGCGCCCGGGTTGGCGGTCGCGATCACCTGGACGAGGTCGTCGTTCGCCGCGACCGTGAACGCCGTCGCCGTAGTGCAGCCGGTCAGCGACGCCGGCGCCGCGCCCGTCCCCGTGCAGGTTATGAGCGAGCTCCCCGGCTGGGTCACATCCTCGTACGGCCCGGCCACGATCTGATCCGCGCTGCCCGCCATGCCGAGCGTGGTCAGAGAAATGATCGACCCACCGCTCGTCGGCACCGCTGCCGACCCCGTCGCGAACGTGTTCGGATCGATCCCGACCCGCTCGCTCGCCGGCACCCCCGACAGCGGGTTGGCCGCCGACGGCGCGACGCTGTGGACGAGCAGGCCGATCCCGCTGGTGTCACCCGCCGGGCGCTGCAGCGTGTACACGTGGCTCTGCCCCGCGACCGACATCACGAACGGGTGGCCCTGACCGTCGTCGTTCGTGTCAGCCGTCGGGCAGTACCCCGGGTTCTGCTCGAGCGCCTCCCCCTCCGTGCTCCAGCTCGCCCCACCGTCGGTCGACCGCGCTACCGTGATCGCCTCGTCGGCGTCCTTCGGCCGGTAGTCGAAGTACCCAGTCAGGCTGCCGTCCTGGTTGCGCACGACGTCCGGGAAGTAGTAAGGCGCGAACGGCAGAGTCCCGGCCGGCTGCCCGACCGGCGTGCCCGTCTCGTTGCTCGTCGAGCCGCAGTACCCCGTCAGCGGGCCCGGCGTCCCGGCGACGCCGCTCGGCAGCGGGCTCAGCCCGCTCGCCGCCGGATAGACGGCCAGGTTCGGCTCGGTCGGCATGCTTGTCGCGCTCCCGCCCGGCGTGTAGGTCGGGAACAGGTCGCCCGACTGGTACGGGCTGCCCGCCGCCGGGTTGCCCTGGGACGTGTTCCACGGCCCGCCCGAGACCCCGTCGACGACCGGGCTGCCGGGGATGTAGGTCGTCGGGCTCGCCGGCGCTGCGGTCGCACCCGCGAGGAGCACGACGAGCGCCGAGCAGGCGCCGAGGAGCAGTGAGACGTTCGACGGGACGCGGCGGGTCCGGCGCATGTAGTGCTCCCCGGTAGGTGACCGGTGGTGGTTTCTAACAGCGCGCTGACGGGCTGGCCGCGGTCTTCACGAGATCGTCACCGGTCAAGGGGGGCGGCGGCGGCGGGCGAGCACTCCGCGGGGGACCGGGTCGTGGAGAGGTTGACTCTCCAGGAAAAGTAGTTGACTGACTCAGTCAGCGATTTCAGACGATGAAGGTCGCAACATCCTCCTCCGCCGCCCCGGACGAGCTCGATCGCAGACCGCGCGATCAGCGATTTCTTCAAGTCTCTAGATCTGGTCGGCGTGACCCAGCAGTCGCGCGGCCACGCCGGGGTGCTGCGAGGGATCGTCGAAGGCGTGGCGCCGGTACAGATCCAGCTCGGCCGCCCGTCGCGAAGAGAAGTCGACCTCTGCAGTGAACCTCTGCAGAGATCCGAAGACCTCGGGCTGGACCTCGGTTGTCGACAAGTCACGAATAGCGGCGGTCGTCCCTCCGGCATTTCGTAAACAACTCGCCCATAAGGCCGAGAATCGTAAAGTACTACGCCATAAGGACGGGCCCGCCCGGCCCTGCGACACGAGGCTGACGACCCTCGCCAAGCCCGCTACGGCCGAGCCGGCCTACCCGGTCGCCCTGTGGACCTGCAGCTTGACGAGCCCGTCGGCCTCGATCTGGCGGACGTCCTCGGTGCTGAGCTCGAGCATCCGGCCGATCTCCTTGACCCCCAGCGGGTGACCGCCGCCGACGCCGTGGAGGAGCTCGAGCACCTTGCGCTCGACGTCGGTCAGGAGGCCGAGCGTCGACGCCTGGGCCGGGTCGGCCCGGCTGAGGTCGGCGTCGGCGCGATCCTCGGCGGCCAGCTCGTCGGCCTTGCGCTCGTCCTCGTCCTCGGAGAGCGGACGCTCCATCGAGACGGGTGCCTGCCCCCAGATCTTGATCGACTCGACCTCGGCCGCCTTGAAGCCCGTCGCCGCGGCGAGCTCCTCGGCCGTCGGGTCCCTCCGCAGGTCGGTCGCCAGCTTCTTCTCGGCCTCGTGGATCCTGTTGAGCTTGTCGAGCACGCCGGCCGACAGGCGCACCGTCCGCGACTTCTCGGCCACCGCCCGGGCCATCGCCTTGCGGATCAGCGGCGTCGCGAAGGTCGAGAACTTGTAGCCCTTGCGGTGATCGAACTTCTCGACCGCCCGGACCAGGCCGATCGTCCCCTCCTGGATCAGATCGAGGTACGGGATCCCCTGGTTGCGAAACGGCCTTGCCAGGGAGACGACGAGCCGGAGGTTCGACTCGACCATCCGCGACTTGGCGGCCAGGTCTCCGCGTTCGATCCGCTTTGACAGCTCGACCTGCTCCGACCCGGTGAGGACCGGCGTCCGTCCCATGTCGTTGAGGAACAGCTGCAGCGGATCGACCGTCTCGTCGGCTTCGAGATCGATTTCGAGATCGGACATGGACTGAGGTTAGCCGGACCGACGCGGCGGACCCCGGTGCCGATCGCGCCGGTTGCCCGCGGCCTACCTGAAGGTCGGCGGTCGGGCCGTCGGCTTCGGGACGATCGACCCGGCCGTGAGCTTGTACGTCGCGATCACCGTCGTGTCCCTGCCGTGCTGGCCCGGACGAGCCAGGATCGGGATCGTGCACAACGTGGATGTCTGAGATCGGGACGCCCCGGCGCCCGGCGAACGCCGGACGTGACACAGTGTCACCTCCCTGCCCGCTGCTGGCGCCTCGCGGACCCAGCCCAGACTCAGGCGCCGGCGGGCGCCTCCACAGCCGGGGCGACCGGGGCGGCCGGGGGGTCGTCGTCGTAGTCGACGCTGCCCTCGACGTTGAGATGAGGAAGGATCCGATCGAGGAACCTTGGGAGCTTCCAGTTGGCGTCGCCGGTCAGGTTCATCAGCGCGGGAACGAGGGCCGAGCGGACGATCAGCGCGTCAAGTGCGACCGCGCTGGCCAGGCCGAGGCCGAACAGCTCGATGATCCGCTCGCCGCCGAGGATGAACGCGCCGAAGACGAGGATCATGATCAGGGCGGCCGCCGTGATCGTCCGCCCGGTCGCCGCGAGACCGCGCGTGATCGCCGCTCGGTTGTCGCCGGTCCGGTGCCACTCCTCGTAGATCCGCGTGACGAGAAAGACCTCGTAGTCCATCGACAGTCCGAACAGGATCGCGAACATCAGGACCGGCACGAAGGCGATGATCGGCCCGGTCTTGTCGACCCCGAACAGGCCGGCGGCGAAGCCGTCCTGGAAGACGGCCGTGATCACGCCGAAGGCGGCGACCGCCGACAGGAGGTTCATCACGGCGGCCATCGCCGGGATCACGAGGCTGCGGAAAACGGCGGTCAGCAGGAGGAAGCTCAGCAGGACGACGACGCCGATGAACAGGGGCAGCTTGGCCGAGAGGACGTGGTTGAAGTCCTCGAAGATCGCCGTCTGCCCGCCGACGAGAACGTCCACGCCGGAGCTGCCGGTCGCGTCGGGAACCGTGTGGTTGCGCAGCTCATGGAGCAGGTTCGTTGTCGAGACGTCCTGCGGCGACCCCTTCGGATAGACGTCCGCGATCGCGACCGACCCGCCGCCCACCTTCGACGGGATGAACGCCGGCGGGGTGCTCGTCACGACATCCGGGTTGCCGGCGACCGCCGCCCGGATCCGGTCGAAGCCGGCTTTCTGCGCCGCGTTGTCGATCTTCGCGATCAGCAGGAGCGGCCCGTTGTAGCCGGGGCCGAAGCCCTTCGCCAGGAGGTCGTAGGCCTTACGGGTCGTCGTGTTAGACGGATCGCTGCCGGCGTCCGACGAGCCGATCCGCATCGACAGGAAGGGGATCGCGATCGCCAGCATCAGGAGCAGGGCGATCGCCGCGAAGACGATCGGCCGCCTGCTGATCGCGCCGCTCCAGCGAAACCAGAACCCCTGCGGGTTCGGCCGCTCCAGCGTGCCGGCGCCGTGGGCCTTGCGCTGCCGGCGGGGGAGGACCATCGTCTTGACGAAGCCGAGCAGCGCCGGCAAGAGCGTGAGGGCGGCGAGCACGGTGAACGCGACGGTGATGCTCGCGGCGATCGCCACGCCGTAGAGGAAGCTGACGCCGAGCGCGAACATCCCGAGCAGGGCGATGCAGACGGTGATCCCGGCGAACATCACGGCCCGCCCGGATGTGTCGAGCGCATCGACGATCGCATCTGGGACGTCCCGTCCATGCTGGATTCCCTGACGGGTCCGGGTGACGATGAACAGCGCGTAGTCGACGCCGACGCCGAGTCCGATCAGCAGCGACAGCTCGGACGAGAACGAAGCCATCGTGATCGCGTGCGAGAGCAGGCCGATCACCGCCGTGCCCACGCCGAGGGCGATCCCCGTCGTGACGAGCGGCATCACAGCGGCCAGGGCCGACCCGAAGACGACGAACAGGATCAAGAGGGCGGCGATCCCGCCGAAGATCGTTCCGCTGGCGGCCATCGGGTTGGACTGCTCGGCGACCTGGCCGGCGACCTCGACCTCGACGGCCGGGCCATTGGCCGAACGCGCGACCGAGACGATGTGCTTGGCCTCGGGCACGAGGATCTTGATCGCGTCCTTGGTCAGGTTGAGCTTCGCGAAGGCGACCTTCCCGTCAGCCGAGATCTGGCCGGCGCCGAGCTTGTCGTACGGCGAGACGACGCTCGCGACGTCGGGCAGCTTGGCGAGCCTGGCCAGCATTGGCCCGACAGCCCCGCGGACCGCCGGGCTGTCGACCGTGCCCTGCTTGGCGGCGATCACGACCTGTTCGGTATCGCCGGCGGCCGACGGCGCCGACTCCTGGAGCAGATGCTGGGCGTCGAAGCTCGGCGTCCCCGACAGGTTGAAGCTGTCGCGGAAGTCGCTGCCGACCGACGACTTGATCGCGGTCAGGGCGATCAGCGCGATCACCCACGCGGCGACGACGACGCGGCGGTGGTCGACGCAGGTGCGGGCGAGTTTGCGCATGAAGGGTCTCTCTGGTCTCGAAGGTCGGGGCCGGGGCCGGCCGCTTGGCGGCCTTGCACTTCAGACGCGCCATGCTCGGGAAACTCATCGCCAACCGAGCGTGCGTTCGCATTTCATCAGATCCGTCCGTCTCCCGGCCCGGCCGAGTCGGCCGGGTCGGCTCCACCGCCGGTCCAGATCGTCCGGCCCGCGGCATTCGCCGTCTGACCGGCCGAGCGGCGCGCGGAAAGCACGCGTTGACGCGAGGTCAAGGCGCGCCGTGACACGGAGCAGGACGCACACCAGGCAAAACGCGGACAGCATGAGCGGGACGCCGGGGGGCGCCACCAAGGCGTCTCCCGGGTCGTTCTCGGGTTTCGCACTTTTCGCTCGGCCGGCTGCACGTCGGTTCGGGCGGGGCGGGGCGGGGCGGGGGCTGGTGCGGGTCGGGCGCGGGGCGTATGGGATGTGATCGACTGGGCTCCTCCCCGGCGTCGGAGCAGGATGCTGAGACCTTCAGCACGAAATCGCTGCCTGAGTCAGTCAACTAGTTTCGTTGGAGAGTCCACTGCTCCACGACCCAGTCCCCACGCAGAGAGCTCGCCCGCCTCTGACCTCCCGACCCCTGGCAATCATCCCCGACTGCCCGCTGGCCAAGCCCCCGCCAGACGAGCGCCGCCGCCACGAAATATCACCCGGAACGGGACCCGACCCCAGGACCAGTGAAATCGCCGGCGTCCAACGCGCCAGTTCTGCAACATCGCGCTGACCGAGGGCCGCGGCCAGGTCTTCGGCTCGACCAACCCATCACCAAGGCAGTCACTCGGGGACGCCGCAGGCGTTCCCGGAATCCTTCGGCCCGACGTTGTCGCGGTTCGCGGCCTCTACCGAGGCACGACTGTGACCGGGCAGCGGATCCCCGGCGCCCGACTCAAGCGGCCATCCGCCGTCAGGAGCTCGCAGTCGAGTAGCTCCGCCAGGGCGACATACGTGGCGTCATAGGCGGAGACGTTCTCGCGGAGCTCCCAGACCCGATCGAGCAGGGAACGGAGCGGGTAGCGGGTGATGCCGAGGCGCCGGAAGGCGTCGAGCGCGGTCCAGCCGGCATCCGGGCCGATCTGCCCGGCCGCGACCCTCCGGCGCAGCCCGCTGGCGACCTCAGCGTCAATCAGGTGCGGAGCGTGGAGCTGCTCATCGCTGAGAGCCCGTCGCGCCGCGCCGGCGTTCAGGACCGCCGAGACCGCAGCCGACGCGTCAACGACGATCACGGGTCGGGTCGGTCGACTTCGAGGTCTTCGACGATCGTCGCGACGGCGACCCCGAGATCCGGGAGGGCACCGAGCAGGCGGGGGTTGTCGGCTCGACGTGACACGTCGGAAAGCTCCCTGACGGCGACCGCGCCGACGGAGGTTGCGTCACGAGCGGCAAGCCGCTCCAACCGCTCGACGACCTCGTCCGGGACATTTCGCAGATAGAGCATCCGCATCTTGCAAGATGCTAGCAAACTGCTTGCATCTGATCCGCGCCCGGGAGGTCAGGCGAGCCGTCGCCGGCAGCTCACGCGATCTGCGGCTCGGAGCTCACTGCGAAGACGCGGGCCTCGCCGAGCCGGACGGAGACGATCTGCCCCTCCTCGAGCTCGAGCTCGACGGCCCGCTCGCGGGTCATCTGGGCCCAGATCTGGCGGCCGTCGGAGAGCTTGAGCTCGACGCGGACCTCGAAGCCGAGGTAGACGATCCGCTCGGTGAGGGCCTCGGACCCGGCGTCGTCGTCGGCGGCGAGGATCTGGATGTCATGGGGGCGCAGGAAGGAGTCGCCGAGCCGGTTGACGGGGCCGATGAACGACATCACGAACTGGTTGCTGGGGCGCTCGTAGAGGTCCTCGGCGGTGCCGACCTGCTCGGTGCGACCGGCGTTCATCACGACGATCTGCTCGGCGACGTCCATCGCCTCCTCCTGGTCGTGGGTGACGAAGATCGTCGTCACGTGGATCTCCTGGTGGAGGCGTCGCAGCCACTCGCGGAGCTCGCCGCGGACCTGGGCGTCGAGCGCGCCGAACGGCTCGTCGAGGAGGAGGACGGCCGGGTCGGGGGCAAGCGCCCTGGCCAGGGCCATCCGCTGGAGCTGGCCGCCGGAGAGCTGGGAGGGGTAGCGCTGGGCGAGGCCGTCGAGGCGGACGAGGCCGAGAAGCTCGTGGACACGCGCGGCGACCGACGCCTTGGGCGCCTTGCGGACGCGCATGCCGAAGCCGATGTTCTCGGCAACGGTCATGTGCTTGAAGGGGGCGTAGTGCTGGAAGACGAAGCCGACCCCCCGCTGGCGGACGGGCACCCGGGTGACATCGTTCCCGGCGATCAGGATCTGCCCGCGCTCGGGCGTCTCGAGGCCGGCGATGATCCGCAGGAGCGTCGACTTGCCGCTCCCGCTGGGGCCGAGCAGTGCCGTCAGCGAGCCGTCGGCGACGGTCATAGAGACGTCGTCGAGTGCGACGAAATCACCGAACCGCTTGTCGACGTTGCGGACCTCGATTGCCATCAGCCGGCCCTCCTGGTTCTTCTGGTTAGGACATTCATTAGCACAAGCGTCGCCAGCGCGAGCAGCGCCAGCACGACGGCGGCGGCATACGTGCCGGTCGTGTCGAAGTTCTCGAAGCGATCCTGGACGTAGAGCGGGAGCGTCTGGGTGACGCCCTCGATCCGTCCGGAGACGATGCTGACGGCGCCGAACTCACCCAGTGCGCGGGCGGTCGTGAGGACGACCCCGTAGACGACGGCCCAGCGGATCGCCGGGAGCGTGATCCTCCAGAACGTCTGCCAGCCGGTTGCGCCGAGCGTGGACGCGGCCTGCTCGGCGGTCGTCCCGATCTCCCGGAGCACGGGGATCGTCTCGCGGGCGACGAACGGCAGCGACACGAACGCTGTGGCGAGGACCATCCCGGGGACCGAGAAGATCACGGTCATCCCGTGCGTTGTCAGCCAGCTCCCGAACCAGCCGTTGTTGCCGTAGACGAGCAGCAGGGCGAGGCCGACGACGACGGGTGAGATCGCGAACGGGAGGTCGAGGACGGCGGCGAGCAGCGCCCGTCCGCGGAACCGCTGGCGCTCGAGGGCGATCGCGATCGCGATCCCGAACACGGTGTTCAGGGGCACGGCGATCGCGACGAGCTCGATCGAGAGCCAGAACGCGTGGATCGCATTGGGCTGGGTGACGGCGGTCCAGACGGGGCCGAGGCCGTGCTCGAAGGTCCGGTAGAAGATCATCAGGAGCGGCAGGAGCAGGAGCAGGGCGAGGTAGCCGAGGCCGATCATGCGCACGCCGAGGCGGGCGGCGCGAGGCGATCGGTCGGCCGGCCTCGCCAGGTCGGGCTGGTCGGAGTCAGCGGCCATAGGTGAACCGCCGGCTGCTGAACAGGTTGAGCAGCCCGACGACGACCAGCGCGGCGGCGAGCAGGACGATCGAGACGGCGGCCGCGGCGGGGACGTTGTCGTTCTCGATCTGGTTGAAGACGTAGACCGGGCCGACCTCGGTCTTGAAGGGGAGGTTCCCGGAGATCAGGACGACCGAGCCGAACTCGCCGATCGCGCGGGCGAAGCTGAGCGCGGCTCCGGAGATGATCGCGGGGGCGAGGTTGGGGAGGACGATCCGGCGGAACACGGCGAACGGTCGGGCGCCGAGCGAGGCGGCGGCCTCCTCCATCGACTGGTCGAGCTCGAGCAGGACGGGCTGGACGGAGCGCACGACGAACGGGAGGGTGACGAAGAGCAGGGCGAGGACGATCGCCGCGCGGGTGAAGCTGACGTCGATCCCGACGGGGCCGCCCTTGCCGTAGAGGGCGAGCAGGACGACGCCGGCGACGATCGTCGGGAGGGCGAAGGGGAGGTCGATCACGGCGTTGACCAAGCGCCGGCCGGGGAAGTCGTCGCGGACGAGGATCCAGGCGATCACGGTGCCGAAGAAGGCGTTGATCGCGACGACGATCAGGGAAAGGACGACCGTCAGGCGGATCGAGGCGATCGCCTCGGGGGCGGTCACCTCGCGCCAGAAGGCGCCGAGGCCGCCGTCGGTCGAGCGGGCGAGCACCGCGGCGAGGGGGAGGAGGACGACGAGCGAGAGGTAGATCGTGATCAGCCCGCGACCGAGCCCCGCGGCGCCGATCTGCGGCACCGTGGGGCTTGTGGGACGTCTTGGACGCCGGGGCGTCAAGACAGCGTGGCTACTTGCTTGTCGATACGCCAAGACTCTGCTCGATCTTGGTCACGATGCCGGTCGTCGGATCGTAGAACTGCTTGGTCACGGTCGGCCAGCCGCCGAGCGCGTCGATCGTGAACAGTCCGGGAGGCGTCGGGAACCGCCTGGCGGCGACCACTCCGGGGGTCACCGGGCGGTAGCCGTTGGCCGCCCAGATCGTCTGGCCCGCGGGTGAGAGGAGGTAGGCGACGAAAGCCTTGGCGGCCGGCGAGTCGCCGCGACTGGTGATCGCGATCGGGTTCTGGATCAGGATCGTCTGCTTGGGGATCACGTAGGAGATCGCCGAGCCCTTCTTCTGGTCGGCGATCGCCTCGCTCTCGTAGTCGATCAGGGCGTCGCCCTTGCCGGCGAGGAATGTCTGGAGGGCGTTGCGGGCGGACGTGTCCTGGCTTACGACATTGTGGAAGAGCGCCGTCAGGTAGGCGTCGGCCTGGGCCGGCGTCTTGCCCTCCTTGATCTCGCCGCCGTAGGCGGCGGCGATGTTCCAGCGGGCGCTGCCCGAGCTGAACGGGTTCGGCGTGAGGACTCCGACGCCGGGCTTGACGAGGTCGTCCCAGCCGGTGATGTGCTTGGGGTTGCCCTTGCGGACGATGATCACGGCGACCGAGTCGGTCACGAAGCCCTGGGTGGGCGTCTGGTCCCAGCTGCCGGGGACCAGGCCGGAGCCGACGAGCTTGGTGACGTCGGGCGCGAGCGAGAGGTTGACGACGCTGGCGGGAAGCCCGGCGGCGACCGCCCGACTCTGGTCGCCGGAGGCGCCGTAGGACTGGGTGAACGTGACGCCCTTGCCGGCGGGCGTCGCCTGGAAGGCTGGGATCAGCTGGGCGTAGGCGGCCTGGGGTGTCGAGTAGGCGACCAGGCTGACCTTCTTGGATGTGCTGGCGGATGACCCGCAGGCGGAGAGGGCGAGCGCCGAGGCGAGCACGACCAATGGAACCAGGCGCTTGTCTTTCATGTCCACTTTCTGTACGGGTTTTATGCGGATCGGAGTCGCAGCCTTGGGCCCTCAGCCGCAGTCAGCCGAGCAAATTACCAGAAAGCCGCTCGTGTTTCGCAGTTATGCCGCGGCACGGCGGGCAGGCGAGCTCTTCGCCGGGTTACTCGCGTCTGCGTAGCCGCGTTTGGCACGGACGTTCGTTCTGCCGCGGACCTGGAGTCAGGTATGCCTCAAGGCGATGGCGCCGGCCGCCGCCCGTCGAGGGCGTTGCCGGGTGGCGCGCCTACAGATCCCCGTGGCGTGTTCGGGCGCCGGTCGCGAGCCAGCACGACCTGCAGCTGCCCTACCGCGCGACACTCGATCCATTCGAGAACCTCGTGCTCAATATCGGCACCATCTCCCATCTTGCTCAGCCACGCGCCGTCGGCGGGTTGCCTGGCGACGTGAAGCGCGCCCAGAACATCCCCAAAGATCGCGATCTTCTCGACGAGTCGCTTCTTTTCGCGAGTCGGGTCTCCGGCGGACCGGGGTCCTTCAGATGAGGCCACGGTGGCGGCCCCACGCCAGCCATCTCTCGGCGGCGTCGGCCATCGTTTCTGCGCCTTCTGCGGGATTACTGCCCGTGAGCATTTCCAGCGCCCAATACCAGTGGTCAGGTCCCTGCTCGACAAGCCGCTCGAGGATGAGGGGCACCGCCCGCGGCCCGAGAGCGATGGTTCTCTGATACGCCCTGTTCATCGCCTTGCGCTCGACGAATGAGTAGGCCCAAGTCTCGTCCGCCCGTTGATCGGCGAGGCGCTGAAAGCTTGCACGGAGATCAGTCTCGTCGGCAGCCGCAATCGCGCCATGCAGGGCGTGAAGCCTAGGTGGCGCAACCGCCGCCCATGCCAGCCTGTCCGCGACGGCGAGATTGCCCTCATGTCCCCAGAGGTAAGTCGCGGTCGTGTATGGCGCGAGCTTCCCGCTCGCTCCCACTGGCATCGGTCCGGACGGCGACATCAGGCGCCCCCCGTACGCATAAGCCGCACACTTCAAGGATCGGTACGCGTACGCGCCACCAGGCCCGTACCCTGTCGGAGCCGGCGCGCGCCACGCCGGGAGATGAGAGCGGTGGTGGTGCTCCCCCGCGTCGCGCCAGATGAATTCGCGCCGACGCGCTACGTGCTTCGCGATGGTCGGACGACCAACACGTCTAGCGTCTTCGGATTCAGTCGGCGTCCGCATCCGCCGCCTCCCCCTTCAGATCGGTGACCTCGGCCTCGTAGTTCCAGTAGGCAAGCCTGCTCGACGACAGGAACTGCCGCGTAGATGCAGCCTTCTGCAACCCTCGGCCTATGACCTGCGTGAGCTCTAGGAGGTCGTCCTCGTCCATTGCGACAAGTCGAGGTCTTCCGAGCGAGCGACGCGCTCGGCCAGTTCGGATATCGACCACGCGGGCCACAGACGCTCCCGCGCGGCGATCAGCGAGAGCAAGGCCTCGACCAAACGGACCGCCTGTGCCTCCGAGACGTCCGGCACCGCCTGGCTCACAAGCTGCCCCAAGGAAGATGTCGCCAGCTGCGCCGTCGGCGTTCGAAGACCCGAACCGAACGCGGTCAACTGCTCAGGCGTGAGTCGCGAGAGCGTCTCAAGCGCCGGCCCGTAAGCCGACGGCACCGTAAAGCCCCTAGACGCCACGTGCCACCACGGCCTAGCGCAAGACCCCTAGGGACGGCTCCACGCAACTCCAAGGCAACTTGACCAAGCTCAGCTGAGCAGGCATTTCGCCGATCATCGTCGCACGCCCCGCGGTCGGTCCTGGGCTCGACAGACGGTTGAATCGGATTCCATGCCAGCCACCGCGGGGCAGCTTATCGAGCGACAATGGGAGGAATGCAAGCCGCCCGAGCAGGTGGGCCGTCCCGCCCATGTTTTCGACTGATTCTGTGCGGATGGACAGCGAGTCACACTATCCCCGGGCGGTCGGGCGGCAGATCGAAATACCAGTAAGCCGCCCGCCTTTCATGTGTTACGCTTGGGGTGCCCCGAGCCACCAGGAGGACTTCGATGGAGCCCAGCTCATCCACCGCCGCAAGGGGCTCGCTCTCAAGCCCCGAGATCCGCACCGACGTCCCGGGTCACGTGATCCCGATCCTCGAGCGGGAGTTCGACGACTTCGACACCGAATCGGCCAGGTTTCTCCGGGGTGACCTCGAAGAGGTCCAGTTCATCGGCTTCCGCCTCAAGCAGGGCGTCTACGGCCAGCGGCAGGCCGAGCGCCAGATGATCCGGATCAAGCTGCCGTTCGGCGGGGTCAACCCCGACCAGATGGACACGCTGGCCGACGTCGTGGAGCGGTGGGTCCCGCTGCGCAAGGGCCACATCACGACGCGCCAGAACTTCCAGCTCCACCACGTCCCCCTGCCCGACGCGGCCGCCCTGATCCGGGAGATCTCGGCGACCGGCCTGTCGTCGCGGGAGGGCTGCGGCAACACGATGCGCAACGTCACCGGCGACCCGTGGGCCGGCGTGTCCGAGGGCGAGCCGTTCGACCCGACCCCCTACGTCGGGGCGTACGTCCGGTATTTCGTCCGCAACGACGTCTGCCAGCTGATGCCCCGGAAGTTCAAGACGGCATTCTCGGCGACCGACGCCGACGTCGCGATCACCGGGATCCACGACGGCGGCTTCATCCCGCGGGTCCGCGACGGCAAGCGGGGCTTCGAGATCCGGATCGGCGGCGGGACGTCGATCATGCCGCGGATCGCGCCGACGCTGTACGAGTTCGTCGAGGCCGACAACGGCGACTACCTCAAGGTCACAGAGGCCGTCCTGCGGATCTTCGACCGGCAGGACTGGCTGCGCAAGAACCGGGCGCGCGCGCGGATCAAGGTGCTCGTCGACAAGATCGGGATGGACGCGTTCCGCGAGCTGGTCGAGGAGGAGCTCCGCGGCGAGTGGGTCGCCGAGCGTGACTTCGCCATCGAGCCGCTGCTCTTCGTCCACGACGAGCAGCCGGGTCCGGCGCCGACGGGGATCGCCGGCACGCCGAACGGCGACTCGCGCGGGTTCGACCGCTTCGTCGGATCGAACGTCCGCCCGCAGAAGCAGGCGGGCTTCGTGACGGTCGAGGTCAAGGTCACCCGCGGCGACCTCACACCCGAGCAGTTCCGCGGCCTGGCGGCGATCATGCGCGACCACTCAGGCGGCTACGCGCGCGTCACCGTCCAGCAGAACCTCGTCCTGCGGTGGGTCCACGAGGCGTCGGTCTACGACGTCTGGCGGGCGTTGTCGGAGCTCGGCCTGGGCGGGGCCGGTCCCCGCGAGATCACAGACATCGTCAGCTGCCCGGGGACCGACAGCTGCAAGCTGGGGATCACGAGCTCGATGGGCCTGAACGCGGCGATCCAGGAGCGGCTCGAGGCGATGGACATCGACGACGAGCTGACCCGGCGGATCCACATCAAGATGAGCGGGTGCCCGAACGGGTGCAGCCAGCACCACGTCGCGAACATCGGCTTCTACGGGGCGTCGATCAAGGTCGGCAAGCACACGATCCCGGCGTACATCCCCCACCTCGCCGGCAACTACGTCGGCGGTGAGGTCGTGCTCGGCAAGCGCCTCAAGGCGCGCCTCCCGGCCAAGCGGGTTCCGGAGGCCGTCGAGCGGTGGATCCGCAACTACGAGGCCGAGCGGGAGGACGGCGAGGAGTTCAACGCGTTCGTCGAGCGTGTCGGCGTCCCGGCGTTCGAGGCGCTCGTCAAGGACCTCACGCTGCCGGTCGAGTTCAGCCTGGAGACGATGAACCACTTCATGGACTGGAATCGCTCAGAGCCCTACCAGGTCGTCCGCGGCGAGGGAGAATGCGCGGTATGAGCTCGCCCGCCGGCAACCCGAGTGCTCACCGGTGACCGCTCAGGCGGTGGCCCCGGATCTCGAGGATCGGACGGCCGAGGAGGTTCTCGCGTACGCGGTCGAGCGCTTCCACCCGAACCTGGTGATGGCCTGCTCCTTCCAGAAGGAGGAGTCGGTGATGCTCGACATGTTGATGGGGCTCGACCCGGCCGCCCGCGTCTTCACGCTGGACACGGGCGTCCTCTTCGAGGAGACCCGCGCGGCCTGGCGGGCCTTCGAGGACCGCTGGGGCGTGCACGTCGAGATCCACGACGTCCGCGACCCGTCGGGCGCGCAGTGGACCAGCGAGCACTGCTGCTCGACCGCCGGCGTCAAGGCCGACGGCCTGCGGAGCGCCCTGCTGGGCGCCGAGGCGTGGGTCACCGGCGTCCGCCGCGAGCAGTCGCCGACCCGGGCGCAATCGGCCAAGGTCGAGTGGGACGAGCGCAACGGCCTGTGGAAGGTCAACCCGCTGGCCGACTGGACCGACCGGCAGGTGTGGAAGTACATCCACGAGCACGACCTCCCGTACAACCAACTCCACGACGACGGGTACGCGTCGATCGGCTGCGCGACGTGCACTCGCCCGGGCGACGGCCGGGACGGACGATGGGCGGGCACCGCGAAGACGGAATGCGGCCTCCATGGAGACTCCTGAGATGGCAACGATGAGCGACATCGCCCGGCCGGCGACAGACCCGTCCAAGCGGCTGACGCACCTCCGGGCGCTCGAGTCCGAAGCGATCCACGTGATGCGGGAGGTGGCGGCCGAGTTCGAACGACCCGTGCTGCTGTTCAGCGGCGGTAAAGACTCGATTGTGCTCCTCAGAATCGCGGAAAAAGCCTTTCGACCGGGTCCATTCCCGTTCCCCCTGATGCACATCGACACCGACCACAACTTCCCCGAGGCGATCGAGTTCCGCGACCGGCGGGCGGCCGAGCTCGGCGAGCGGCTGATCGTCGCTTCGGTCCAGGAGTCGATCGACCGGGGCCGGGTCACCGAGGAGCACGGGCCGCGGGCGTCGCGCAACCGTCTCCAGACGACGACCCTGCTCGACGCGATCGAGGAGCACCGCTTCGACGCGGCGTTCGGCGGCGCCCGGCGCGACGAGGAGCGCTCGCGGGCCAAGGAGCGGATCCTCTCCTTCCGAGACGACTTCGGCCAGTGGGATCCGCGCAACCAGCGCCCGGAGCTGTGGAACCTCTACAACTGCCGGATCGCCCGGGGCGAGCACGCCCGGGTCTTCCCGATCTCCAACTGGACCGAGCTCGACGTGTGGGAGTACATCGACCAGGAGGCCCTCGAGGTCCCGTCGCTGTACTTCGCCCACCGGCGGGACGTCTTCGAGCGCGACGGGATGCTCTACGCCCACCGGCCGGGCCAGGAGCTCGCGCCCGGCGAGGACGTCTTCCCGGAGACGGTTCGCTACCGAACCGTCGGCGACATGACCTGCACCGGGGGGGTCCGGTCACAGGCGTCGACGATCTCGGAGGTCGTTGCCGAGATCGCTGCAACGATGATCACCGAGCGCGGCGAGACCCGCGCGGACGACCGGGTCTCGGAGGCGGCTATGGAGGATCGGAAGAAGGTCGGGTACTTCTGATGACGCTGGATCTCCTGCGCTTCACGACTGCGGGGTCGGTCGACGACGGCAAGAGCACGCTGATCGGGCGGATGCTCTACGACTCAAAGCAGGTCTTCGCAGACCAGCTCAGCCACGTCGAGGACGCGTCGCGCCGGCGGGGTGGCGACGGGACGCTCGACCTCGCCCTGCTGACCGACGGCCTGCGGGCCGAGCGGGAGCAGGGCATCACGATCGACGTGGCCTACCGGTACTTCGCGACGCCGAAGCGGCGCTTCATCATCGCCGACTGCCCCGGCCACCAGCAGTACACGCGCAACATGGTGACCGGAGCGTCGACCGCCGACCTGGCGATCATCCTGCTCGACGCGCGCAAGGGGACGGTCGAGCAGTCCAAGCGCCACGCGTTCATCTCCGCCCTGCTGGGGATTCCCCACCTGGTCGTCGCCGTCAACAAGATGGACCTGGTCGACTACTCGGCCGACCGGTTCGCCGAGCTGGTCGAGGAGTTCGCGGGGTTCGCGGACAAGCTCGACGTCAAGGACATCACGTACATCCCGATCTCGGCGCTCAACGGCGACAACGTCGTCGACCGGTCCGAGCGTCTGCACTGGCACGACGGGCCGACCCTGCTCGACCATCTCGAGCAGGTCGAGGTCTCCTACGACCACCCGCACGACGTCCCGGCGAGGTTCCCGGTCCAGTGGGTGATCAAGCCGGCGCTCGGCGACTACCGGGGGTACGCCGGCCAGCTGGCGAGCGGGGCCCTGCGCCCGGGCGACGAGGTCGTCGTCCTGCCGGGCGGGCGGCGGACGCGGATCGCGGGGATCGACACGTTCGAGGGCGAGCTCGACGAGGCGGTCGCCCCGCTGTCGATCACGCTCCGCCTCGAGGACGACCTGGATGTCGCGCGCGGCGAGCTGATCTGCCATCCCCAGGACGCGCCGACCGTCACCCGGGAGCTGGAAGCCGACCTCTGCTGGATGCACGAGACCCCCCTGCGGGCGGGCGGGCGCTACGCGATCAAGCACACGTCGCGCAGCGCCGCCGTCAGGGTCGCGTCGGTCGACAATCGGATCGACGTCCACACGCTCGAGCGGGAGGTCGGGCCGGACGAGCTCCGGCTCAACGACATCGGCCGGGTCACGCTGCGGACGAGCTCGCCCCTCGCGGTCGATCCGTACCGCAGCAACCGGCGGACGGGGAGCTTCATCCTGATCGACGAGGCGACGAACGCCACGGTCGCCGCCGGGATGCTCGCCGGCGTGGCCTAGGCGCCCGCGCAGAGCCGGTCGCGGACTCGACCGGGGACAATAGTATGCAGGTATGAAGCGCACCACTGTTTCGTTGCCGGACGATCTCGCGCAGGCCCTCGAACGGGAGGCAGGGCGGCGCCGGACATCGGTGTCCGCCGTCACTCGGGAGGCCCTTTCCGACCACCTCGGGTTCGGCGCGGGCGGGCCTCGTGAGCTTCCGTTCGGCGCGCTCGGCCGCAGCGGCCACCACACCACCGGGCGCGACATGGAGCAACTCCTCGAATCCGAGTGGGAATGAGCAGGCTGGCCGTCGTCGATTCCGGCCCGCTCTACGCGGCGGTCGACGCGGACGATGACGACCATCTCGCATCACGGGTTGCGCTCGCCAATCCGGGGCTGCGCCTCGTGATACCGGCGATGGTGGTCGCCGAGGCGACGTACTTCGTGGGACGACGGCTCGGCCCTCGTGCGGAGACAGCCTTCCTACGTGGGCTCGCGTCGCTCGATGTCGAGGGACCAAGCCGTGAAGATCTGCTTCGGATGGCTGAGCTCGTCGCCGAATACGCCGATTTCCCGCTCGGAGGTACCGACGCGTCAGTCGTCGCGCTTGCCGAGCGGCTCGACGCGACGACCGTGGTAACGCTCGATCGCCGTCATTTCGCAGCCGTTGTACCGCGTAGCTGCGCCAGCTTCGAGCTGCTGCCCTGATCCAGGCGACTTCGTCACAGATCGACGCCGGGTTCGTTGTACGAGTAGATGGACCTGGCCAGGCACGACGACGATCGAGATCTTCTGCTCCGTGCGCGCGGCGGAGGCGCCCAGGCCTTCGGGGACTTCTACCGCCGTCACTGCGATGAGGTCCTCGCGTTCCTGGGCCGGCGCGTCGCCGAGCCGGAGGTCGCCGCCGACCTGATGGCCGAGACCTTCGCCTCGCTGCTCGTCGTCGTCTTCGATGCCGAGCGCGACATCCCTGAACGACCGATCGCCTGGCTGTTCCTGACAGCTCGCAACAAGCTGATCGATTCGGTCCGGCGCGGGCGGGTCGAGAGCGCCGTCCGCGAGCAACTCGCCCTCGAGCCACTCATCCTCGACGACCCTGACATCGGGCTGATCGAGGTGCTCTCGCGCGACGACCGCCTGACCCAGCGGATGACGGCCCTGCTCACGCCCGACGAGCTCCACGCGGTCACGGCCCACGTCGTCGACGGCCGGGGATATGACGCGATCGCAAGCGAGTTGAACTGCTCGACCGCCGTCGTTCGCAAGCGCGTCAGCCGGGGCCTGGGGACGCTTCGGGCGTCAATTCGGAGGCCGGCATGACTGACTTTCGCGACCGCCTGGGGGCCGAGTTGGAGTCGGCGGCCGAGCGACTCGCCAGACGGGCGGTCCACCGAGCGGCCGAGCGCGAGCGCGGCGCCGGGGGGCCGGTCGGGGGCGGGGGTCGGGGCGCGGGCGTCCGGGCGGGCGGGCGTCAACGGCTTGTGATCGCCGGGGCGCTCGTCGCCATGCTGCTGCTCGCGGCCGTCGCCCTCGCCGCGACCGGCGTCGTCGGGCTCGGCGGCTCGGGCGAGAGCGCCACGTACCTGGCCAACCGGGCGATCGCGTCCACCGAGCACGATCCGGCGTGCCGACTCGTGCTGACACCTCGAGCGAGCGCCCCGAGCGATCATCCGCCGCTGTCCCAGATCACCGGCCTCCTCCCTGGGCTCGCCGTCGCCCGGCGGCCATCGGCCGAGCTGCTCCGGCTGGCCACGACGGCGGCACACGCTCCGGTCCTCGAAACCACGATCCGGGAAGTCGAGTTCGCCTCCGGGATCCGGATCCTCGTGTTCGTGACGGAGGGCTTCGGCCCCGTGGCGCCGGCGGATCCGCAAGGCTGCCTGACGGCCAGGCTGACCTACCTCGCCGCCCTGCGTCCGAAGGGCGACGACCCGACCCGCGAGGCCGCGGCGGCAAGGATCCGTGAGGACCCCGAGACCAGCCGGGGCGCGGAGTCCCTCTTCATCGACGTCCTCGCACACGGCCCCGGCCCGGCGCGGTTGTCCGGAGGAGCGGCCCTTCCGGTCACGCCGGGAGGCCGTCAGCTCCGATCGGGATTGACCCAATCGTTGTCCGGCTGCGGGTCGGTCGCGACGCGGTCGCGACCGGGATGCCCGGTGCTCTACGCCGGGATCGCTGCGCCCGGAGCCAAGCGAGTGACCGTCGCCCCGGAACACCGCGCGCAGGCCCACGGGGTGTCGCTCCGCGTTCCGGTAGACCAGGGCCTCTTTGCCTTCGCCCTACGGCGCGGAACCGGCCCCGAGCGGGTCAGCTCAGTCTCGTCGACGGGGGCAGTCCTCCAGACGCAGACGATCAGGCTGGGCTGACCGAAGCAGCGGCTGGCCCTCGTCAGCTTCGTTGCACTCAGCATCCCGACAGCGTGCTCGTGGCGAGCCTCGAGCATCTGCGGGCCCTGACGCTGGCACGAGCTTCGCCCGGGGGCCCGCTCTGCTGCGATCAGTTGCCGGTCACCCTCGGGCTGGTGTCATCAGGGAACGGCCCGGCCCCGGAGTTGCCGCTGCTGAGAACGGCTCCGCCGACCTTGTTCCCGATCGCCTGGAGACCATGGTGGTTGTTGGTCAGGTCGAGCGTCGCGTTGATCGTGTTCGTCGCACAGCCGTCGGTCGCGTCGCCGACCAGGACGAACCCGGTGGCGTTGCTGACGTCGACCGAGCCGTGCACGGTGCTCCCGCAGACGCGCAGAGCCCCGCCCCCGGAGTCGGTGAGCGCTCCCGAGATCGTCGACCGCTCGACATCCAGCGAGCCGCCCGGCTTGACGCTGACCGCCCCGCCGATCGTCGCGTTTCGGACCAGGACGGTCGAGCCGGCCGCGACGATCAAGGCGCCCGGATGGTTCCCGGTCA
Organism: Solirubrobacteraceae bacterium; assembly: GCA_036510225.1. Classification (GTDB taxonomy): domain Bacteria; phylum Actinomycetota; class Thermoleophilia; order Solirubrobacterales; family Solirubrobacteraceae; genus Palsa-513. The sequence goes on from DATCEH010000098.1 coordinate 48,542, forward strand.
CGGTGATCGACGCGGTCACGGTGAACGGCACGGCGGCCGAGCTCCCCGAGAGGAACTTGGCGTCGCCGCCGTAGACCGCCGTCACGGTGTGCGAGCCGACGGCCAGCCCTGACAGCGTCACGCTGGCGTGGCCGGCGACGAGCGGGGCGGTCGCGACCGGCGTGGCCTGCCCGTCGAGATAGAAGCTGACCGAACCGGTCGGCGTGAACGGATCGTTGGTCGGGACGGCCGCGACCGTCGCGCCCAATGTGATCGGCGAGCCGAACGCCGAGCTGGTCGGTGTCACCGTGGCCGTCGTCGTGCTCGCCGCGTGGGCGAGGTTCGAGACGAATGCGGCCGCGTCGACCGTGCCCAGCCCACTCGCCATGTCATACCCCGGAAGGGCGTTGAAGCCGGTCACTCCGGCGAAGCTGTTGTTGCCGCTGGTGACATCGACGAGGCCGCCGAGCGTGCCTGTGCCCGCACGAGCGTAGAGCGTCGGGTTGAGCCAGCCCAACCTGTACCCGGCGGCCTGATCGGCCAGCGCGACGATGCCCGAGAAGAGCGGGCTCGCCTCGCTCGTGCCGCCCACCAGCTGCCACTCCGGCCCGGTCACAGTCGGGCTCTGGCCGAAGTCGTCGAAGCTGTAGAAGACGTCGACGGCGCCGTCGACGGCCGCGCTCATGCTGATGTCAGGCGTTCCCCGGGCCGCGCCGACGACGTTCTGCACGCCGTCCTGGAAGCTCGGGCGGGTGAACACCGTCGACTGGCCGCCGCCGCCGGCGCCAAAGCCGTCATTCCAGACGACGTCGGGTGAGAGCCGGTTGCCGCTGGCGTCGAGGCTCAGCTGCGTCCCGCCGACCGACGTCACGAGCGGATCCGACGACGGCCACGAGTTGACCGCGAACGGATAGCAGCAGCTCAGGTCCGACATGTCGTCGGTCGCGCCGTTGTCACCGGAGGAGCCGAGCACGGTCACGTTGTTCTGCTGGGCATTGACGAACGCGCTGCGCAGATTGAGAATCGCCGCGGCGTTGGGGAAGGTCTGCTCGGTCGCGCCGAAGCTCTGGCTGATCACGTCGCCGAGGTTGTGGTCGACCACGTAGTTCTCGGCGGTGACGATCTCCGGGAAGCCCTGAACGCCCTCGGTCTCGGAGGTCGGCGTCTCGACGAGGAGGATGTTCGCCCCCGGTGCGATGACGTGCGACCACTCGACGTCGAGCGTCGTCTCGAACGCCCAGCCGGAACGGTCGGACGCGCCGAACGGATCGGATGGATAGGCGGGGATCGCTCCGGCCGGCGCGATCACGTTGAACGACGGCGGGGCAGGGAGCCCGAACGTCGAGTCGAACGTCTGCAGGTCGGCGGTGATCGTCGGCGAGCCGAACGCGTCGACGATCACGATCGTCTCGCCGGCGCCCGTAAGGCCCTGTGAGTACAGCGGGTTGAGGTCGTACGCCTGCTGGAACTGGGCCGGCTCGTAGCAGGAGATGCCGAAGTTCGTCTGACAGAACGCCGTCGTGGGCGGGAAGCTGAGCCGGGGCCCGAGGATGTGCGACGGGCCGGTGGAGCTCACCGCGCTCAGCGGCCTGACCGGCGTGATCGGGGTCGCGGACGCCGTCGCGGACGCTGAGGCGGAGATCGCCCCGACGGCGCCGAGTGACAGCAGAGCCAGCCTTGTGCGACGCATCCCAAGATCACCCCTGACCCGAATGACTCGTTTTGGATGCCGCCTGACTGATCGCGCTCGCCGGCGCACACCCCTGCGCGCCAGGCTACTCCGTTTGGGCGTCCCCGTCGAGACCCCACCACCCGAAATTCGAGACCCTCGAGAGCCCGGTCAGGACGCGTCGTCGTCGGCCTTCGTTCGCGTCGTGAAGCTCGCGGCCAGGCCGCCGCCGAGCGCCCGACGCACGAGGCGGGGCGCGACCACGCGAAGCCCGGCGGCGAGGCCGTACGGCCGGGGAACGTAGCGCTCGGCCAGGCCGCCCGGGCCCGCCGCGAGCACGGCTGCGGCGGTCTTCTCGGGGGTCGAGACGAGCCACCTGGTGACCCGCCTGGCGATCAGCTCGTCGGCCGGAAAGCCCTCGGTACGGATGAACCCCGGCAGGACGAGGCCGACATGGACGCGGGCGGTCGCCTCCTCGATGTGGAGGGCGTCGCTCCACGCGGCGAGCGCCGCCTTGCTCGCCGCGTAGGCGCCGGTCCCCGCCCTGGCGACCCGCGATGCCGTGCTCGCGACGTTGACGATCGAGCTGGGCGCCGACCGGCGCAACAGCGGGAGAAGCTCCTCGGTCAAACGTACGGGCGCGTCGAAGTTGAGCGCCATCGTCCGGGCGACGTTCGCGTGACCGCCGTCGGCGAATGTGGATCGCCAGGCCGCGCCGGCGTTGTTGACGAGCAGGTCGAGACGGCCACCCCCGACGTCGAGCACGTGGTCGCGGACGCGGGCCGGCGCGTCGTCGTCGGTGAGGTCCAGGGCGAGCACGCTGGTCGGTCGGCCGGCAAGGCTGGCCGCCACCGCCGTGAGGCGCTCCTCGCGGCGGGCGACGAGAACGAGGTGTCCGTAGCGCTCGCCGGCCAGCGCCCGGGCGACCGCCTCGCCGATCCCGCTCGACGCCCCCGTGATCACGGCGACGCGGGTGCCGGCCGGACTCGTCATCGCTCGGCGTGGGCGTCGGGCGACACGTCGGCGGTCACGTCGGCGGCCACGTCGGCGGTCACGTCGGCCGTCACGTCGGCGGCCACGTCGGCGGTCACGTCGGCGGCCGCTCGCGAGTCCGCGGCAGTCGGTGGCGCGGGTCGGGGTGGTCCCTCGGACGGTCGCTTGCGGTGGGCCCAGTCGAGGATCGGCCGCTCGAACCTCGCATGGACGACGGCGGCAGCGGCGAGCGTGATCGGCAGGCCGAAGGCGACCAGCTCGACGAGCGTCCTGCGAGGGTGTGGGCCGACCTCGCCGATGTGGAGGCGCAGCGCCTCGGCGATCACGGCCGACTGGATGATGTACGCCGGGTACGAGCGGGCGCCGAGCCAGCGGGAGACCCGATTGGAGAGCAGGCGCGGGCAGCCGCCGCGGGCGATCTGGAGGACGAGCAGCGAGCCGAAGGCGCAGGCCGCGCCGAACGTCACGGCGAGGGCGCCGGGGAAGCTGATCAGGCGATGGTCGTCCTGGGCCGGAGCGATCACGGCGAGCGTGACGGCGATCACGAGCGCAAGCAGGCCGAGCACGGCGGTCAGCCGGGGCAGGCGGCCGCGAGCCAGCGCGTCGGCGTGACGAACCTCGAGCGCGGCGAGGATCACGCCCGGGCCGAAGTAGTAGAACGTCGACGGCGGGCTGAGCGACCAGAACTGACTGTTGATGGTGATCGATCGCAGCCATGCGCTGATCACGGTGAGGGCGACGAGCAGGCCGATCAGCATCGCCGCGCGGGCCTCCATGGTGTGCACGCTCGCCGGGCGCCGCCGACCGGCCGTCCAGCGGCGGACGGCGGCCCGCAGCAGGAGGGCGCCGAGGGGAACGCTGACGTAGAACGCGACCTCCATGTCGATCGTCCAGGCCTGGCCGAGGAAGTTGTCGAAGCCGTTCGTCGGGAGATAGATCTGCGCGAGCCCGAACAGGGCGAGGATGTCGGTGAACCGGCTGCCCAGCGCCCCGTAGTAGACGAGCATCAGGCCGCCGAGCAGCCAGAAGACAGGCAGGATCCGAGCGCACCGGTGGCGTGTGTAGGCGACCAGGGACGGAGTCCGCCGATCGAGCAGGAAGGCGCGAACGAACGGCCTGGAGATCAGGTATCCCGAGAGCACGAAGAACAGCGGGAGGGCGAGCTGGAGGCCGGCGAGCACGGTCCCGGTGATTGCCCCGTACCCGGCCTTGAAGCCGCCCGGGTAGACCCCGTCGACGACGAGGGCGGCGCCCGAGAGGTGGGCGACGATGATGCAGACCATGCCGACCCCGCGGATCCCGTCGCCCGCGAGGAACTCGCCGGGCCGGGCCGCCGCGGCCGGCGGACGGATCCTGCTCGGGGGCCGGCGCAGCACCTGCCGGACTGTAGCCACGATCACGGCTCGATGATCGCGGCCGCCGGTCGTGCAGACGGCCCCGGCCCGGCCGATCTCGGGTGAAGGTCGCTAGGGCGTGGGACCGTGATAGCCGGTCAGGCGGGCGAGCTCGGCGAGCAGCCGTGGTCCGAACTGACGGGGCGAGCCGAAGCCGAACGCCGTGGCGTGGAGATCGCCGTTGGTGACCAACTGGCAGCCTTCGAGGCCGACGCTGACGGCGACCGTGTGTCCGCCGGGGTACGCGAGCACGACGACGACCTCCGAGTCGTCGTCAGCCGGGCAGCTGATCGGCCCGGACGGCGGGGGCGGCAGGCGGTCGAGCTCGCCGACGATCCGGCTGACGAAGCTCGCGGTCGTGTGGAGTGACGACCGGGCGAGCCCGAGACGTGGGCGGACGTTGAGTCCGGTGTAGCGGCACAGGCGGATCGCATCGGCGCCGGCGGGCGCCAGCGAGCTTCGGGCCGGCGCCCAGGCGTTCGCCGGAATCGACGCCGGCTCGGCCCTGGAACACGCCGGGGGCGTCGCCCGGCGAGTCGAGACGGCCGACGCGCCCGCGCCGGGCGCGACGGCGCCCGCTCCGGCGAGCAGGACCGAGCCGAGCAGGCCGACGATCAGGGGGAGGCGACCGGGCATACACACATACAACGCTCGGGGAGCCGGTTTGTCACGCTTTCTCGACGGACGCAGGCTCGCCTTCGCTGGGGAAGCTCCGCCCTGGCGCTCGGCGGTTGTGTGAGATCCGTCCACCCAGACCACCGGCTCGATCCCGGCGTCCGCGGGTGCGCCGGCTGACCGTCGGGTTCGAAGCCTAAGCTGGTGCGCGATGTTCACCAAGGTCCTGGTAGCCAACCGCGGGGAGATCGCCGTCCGCGTCATCCGGGCGCTCGAGGAGCTCGGCGTGGCGAGCGTGGCCGTCTACTCCGAGCTCGACCGGGAGGCGGTCCACGTCAGGCGGGCCGACGAGGCCCACCTCCTCGGCGGGCCGGCTCCGGCCGAGAGCTATCTGAACATCGCCCGGATCCTCGAGGTCGCGCGCGCGTCCGGCGCCGAGGCGATCCACCCGGGATATGGCTTCCTCGCCGAGAACGCCGGGTTCGCCCGGGCGTGCGAGGACGCCGGGATCGTCTTCATCGGGCCGTCGGCCGCGGCGATCGACGCGATGGGCTCGAAGACCCGGGCCCGCCAGCTGATGTCCGCGGCGGGCGTCCCGATCGTCCCGGGCACGACGGAGCCGGTTGAGAGCGTGGAGGCGGCAGCGGAGATCATCGACGGGGAGATCGGCTATCCGGTCGCCGTCAAGGCAGCCGGCGGCGGCGGGGGCAAGGGCTTCCGGGTGGCGCTCGACGCCGGCCAGCTCGAGGACGCCTTCGCCGGGGCCGCGCGCGAGGGCGAGAAGTTCTTCGGGGACGCGACCGTCTACCTCGAGCGCTACCTCCCCGACCCGCGGCACGTCGAGGTCCAGGTGCTGGCCGACGGTCAGGGCGGGGTGATCCACCTCGGCGAGCGGGACTGCTCGATCCAGCGGCGCCATCAGAAGCTGATCGAGGAGTCGCCGGCCCCGCCGTGGATCGTCGACGAGGCCCTCCGCGAGCGGATCGGCGCGATCGCGACCGACGCGGCCCGGGCTGTCGACTACCGGGGGGCCGGGACGGTCGAGGGGCTGCTGGCCGACGGGGAGTACTTCTTCCTGGAGATGAACACCCGAGTCCAGGTCGAGCACTGCGTGACCGAGATGACGACGGGCATCGACATCGTCAAGACGGGAATCCGGATCGCCACCGGCGAGGCCCTCCCCTACGTCCAGGACGACGTCATCCTGCGAGGGCACGCGATCGAATGCCGGATCAACGCGGAGGACGCCGCCAAGAACTTCGCGCCGGCACCCGGCCGGATCGGCGCGTACCGGGAGCCGAGCGGGCCGGGCGTGCGGGTCGACTCGGGCGTCGGCCCGGGCGGCGAGGTGTCTCCGATGTACGACCCGATGGTCGCCAAGCTGATCGTCTGGGACGTCGACCGGGAGCAGGCGACCCGGCGGATGCTGCGGGCGCTGGGCGAGTACGAGATCGAGGGACTGAAGACGTTGCTCCCGTTCCACCGGGCGCTCCTCGAGACCGGGCAGTGGGCCCGGGGTGAGACGTGCCGGGACCTCGTCGGCGACCGGACGTGGCTCAAGAAGCTGGCCTTCCCGCCGCCGCCGCCGCAGGCCGGCGACCCGGCCGAGCCGGAGCCGGCCGAGGACTACACGGTCGAGGTGTCGGGCCGGCGCTTCGACGTCCGCGTGATCGGCCGCCCGCCGACCGGGCCGGCGATCCAGTCGAGTCCCGCGGCCGGCGGCCCCGCCGGCCGGCGGCCGGCCCGCCGGGAACGCTCGGCAGCGGTCGGGCAGAGCGCCGGGGACGAGTTGAGATCACCGATGCAGGGAACCGTCCTGAAGGTGGCGGTCGAGGTCGGCGCCGTCGTCGAGCAGGGCGCCCTGGTCGCGATCATCGAGGCGATGAAGATGGAGACGGAGGTCGTCGCCCACAAGGCCGGGAAGATCTCCGAGCTGCCGATCGCGGCCGGCGGGTCGGTCGCCCAGGGCGACACGCTCGCCGTGATCGCGGCGACCGAGGCCTAGTAGGCTCGGGATGTCGGATCCCGTGGTCTGGGTCGCCGAACTCGACGAGGCGCGCGTGATCGCCGGCCTGCTGGTCGAGTTCCGCGACTGGAACGGCGGCGACTGGCCGTCTGAGAACGCCTTCCTGGCGAGCGTCGAGCGGATCATCGAGCGGGGCGAGGGCGAGTTCCTCCTGGGGTCGGTCGACCACGACCGGCCGGCGGCCGCCGTCTGCCAGCTGCGCTACCGCTTCTCGGTCTGGGTCGCGGCCGACGACTGCTGGCTGGAGGACCTCTTCGTGACCGAGGCCGCCCGGGCGTGCGGGCTCGGCCGGGCGCTGGTCGGTGCGGCGATCGACCGAGCCTCCGAGCGGGGTGCCCGGCGGATCGAGCTGGATACGAAGGAGGCCAACGGGCCGGCGCGGGGCCTCTACGAGTCACTGGGGTTCACCAACACCAGCAAGGGCGCCGGCGGCCGGGACCTGTTCTACGGGCGGCGACTCTAGGTCCCGGAACTTGCTGTCGCGACGTCGCAGCTGAGCCGGGTCGAGGGTTCTTCGGGGCCAAGCCCACCGACGAGGCCCGACGCGGCAGTGCGTTGGACGGCGGCCTGGCCCGGGTTGCCGCGATCAAGACGTGTCTCCGCGAACGAACGACGGACACGAACGCCGTTCGTTTACGAACGCCGTTCGTTTACGAACGCCGTTCGTTGACCGCGACAGGCAGACTCGACGCTCGAGAAGGTCAGTCGGAGAGGCGTCGCACCAGCAACGATCACCGACCGCCAGCCTCGCTCAGCTACCTCTCGGGTTACGCCAACCCCCGTCCCAGCCACCCCCCTGATGCTGGTTGCTCGCCCGTCAAAAGGAAAGGAACCAACATGCGAACAAGCACCAGACGGTCGCGGATCGCGATCACAGCCGCATCCGCGCTCGCGCTCGCCGGGGCAGGAGCCGCAGTCGCCACGGCGACGTCGAGCACGACGTCGACAAGCCCGGCAGCCGGCCATGCCCCACCGACCCCGCCGGCCGCGCTGACCGGGACGACGCTGACCCAGGCCTCCGCCGCCGCGATCGCCGCGGTACCGGGCGGGACGGTCAAGCAGGCGAACGCCGCCGGGAAGATGGATCCGTCCGGCACGGCGTATGACGTCCACGTGACGAAGACCGACGGGACGAAGGTCGTCGCGCTCGAGGACTCCTCGTTCAAGGTCCTCTCCGTGAAGGCCGACGTCGCCCACGGCGGACCTGGTGGTCCCGGCGGCAGGGGTGGCCCCGGGGGCCCGGGCGGTCCGGCCGGGGGAACACCGCTGACCGGGACGACGCTGACCCAAGCGTCGGCCGCGGCGCTCGCCGCAGTACCCGGCGGGACCGTCGACCACTCGTCGGCCGCCGGCGGGAGCGACCCGTCGGGGACTGCGTACGACCTGCTCGTCAGCAAGACCGACGGGACCAGGGTCGTCGTGCTCGAGGACTCGTCGTTCAAGGTCCTCTCCGTCAAGACGCCGCCTGCCCGGCCGCACGGCGGTACCGGACCCCCGGCGATGCCGGCCGCGTAGCGGCCCAGCCGAAGTGCCGGCCGGCGCGCCCGGGAGGGGCGCGCCGGAACAGCCGAAGCGCGCCAACCGTCCCGCTGCCGGTCGGCGCCGCCGCAGGAGTGAACGCCTGAAGCAGCTATCATGTGTTCATATGGGACACGGAGTCGAGGGCCACACAAGGCCGCCGGTGATCGACCACGAGCTCGCGCGGACGGTGGCCGAGCGCATGCAGATGCTCGCGACGCCGAGCCGCGTACAGATCCTCGGACGCCTCCGCGCCGGTCCGTGCTCGGTGGGCGGCCTGGCCGACGCGGTCGGCATGGAGGCATCCGCGGTCTCCCACCAGCTCCGCTCCCTCCGCCAGGTCGGCCTGGTGATCGGCGAGCGGCGGGGAAAGCAGGTCATCTACGGCCTGCATGACTCGCACGTCGCCGAGCTGATCGACCAGGCGATCTTTCACGTTCAGCACCTCGGCCTCGGCGCCGCCGAGCCCCTCGCTCAGCCGGCGGACGCCTCATGACCGGCGAGACCGGCCTCCAGCCGTCCGCGCACCCCGGTCACGGCGACGAGCCCGATCACAGCCGCGACGCGAACGCCGATGGGCACCACCACGGCCGCGACGCGTACGGCGACGGCCACAGCCACGGCGCCGACACCGCCCACGGCGACGGCCACAGCCACGGCGCCGACACCGGCCACGGTCACGATGCCCAGGGCGAGGGCCACGGGCACAGCCACGGGCTGATCGACCGGTCGATCATGCGCTCGCGCGACGGCCTCAAGGCGGTCGGCATCAGCCTCGGCGTGCTCCTGGCGACGGCCGTCGTCCAGGGGGCGATCTTCCTCGCGACCGGGAGCGTCGCCCTCCTGGCTGACCTGATCCACAACTTCGGCGACGCCCTGACGGCGATCCCGCTGGGGATCGCCTTCGTGATGCGGTCGTTCACGGCCGAGAAGCGGGCCGGCTACTTCGTCGTCGGGACGATCCTCGTCAGCGCGTGCGTCGCCGCCGTCACGGCCGTCGACCGCCTCGTCCATCCGCAGGCCCTCCACCACCTGGGGATCCTCGCGGCCGCCGGGATCGTCGGCTTCGTCGGCAACGAGATCGCCGCGCGGGTCCGCCTGCGGGCCGGCGCGCGCCTGCGGAGCCCGGCGCTGATCGCCGACGGCAATCACGCACGGACCGACAGCCTGGTCAGCCTCGCCGTCGTCGCCAGCTCGATCGTCGTCGGCCTCGGCTTCCGGCTCGGTGACCCGCTGATCGGCCTGACGATCACGCTCGTCATCCTCCGCATCACCTGGCAGTCGTTCGCGACGATCCGGGCCGACGCCGGCCCCGACGACGCCGGGCACCACCCCTAGCCCCCGGGCGACAAGCGTGTCGAGCGGCTCCCGGAGGCGAGCCGAAACGCAAAGTTCGTGGTCGCGACCACGACGCCATCGCCGGTGCCGCCGGGCACGATCGGGTGACCGTCATGCGACCTTCCGGGAGCCTCATGAGCGTCACCCCGTTCGCCGGCCACAGGCCTGCCACGACCACCCCATCGTCGGTGGCCAGTCGAACCCGACCGCCGCGCCGGCCGCGCCGAGTTCCGGTCGGAGCCCGGCTGTCGGCGGCTTCGGTCGTGCTTGTCGCCTGCGCGTCACTCTCGCTGCCCGGAGCCGCCGGGGCCCGGTCGTGGTCACCGGCCACGTCCGTCGATCCCGCAGGTCCGATCCCGCTGATCAGCGTCGCCTGCCCGTCGGGCGACGAATGCGTCGCCCTGGATCGCCAGGCTCGCGCGATCACGTTCGATCCGGCCGCCGCGACGGCGCCGGCGGTGCTCGCCACGGGACTCCGCGGCGCTGACGCCGACCCGACGGTCGCGGTGGCGTGCCCGTCGCCCGGACAGTGCACGGCCACCGACGCCCACGGCCAAGTCGTGACGTTCGATCCGCAGGCCCCCACGACCACGCCGAACTCGCCTACGACGATCGACCCGAGCGGCGGCGTCCAGGCGCTGGCCTGTCCGTCGACGAGCGAGTGCGTCACCGTCGACACGGTCGGCCGAGAGGTCACCTTCGACCCGGCATCCCCGGACGCACCGACCTCGGCAACCCTCGCGGACGGCGCGTTTCTGACCACCCTGGCCTGCCCGACCGCCGCTCAGTGCACCGCGGGAACCGCAGCCGGTGGGGAGGTCACGTTCGACCCGGCCTCCCCCGGGTCTCCCGAATCGACAGGCATCGCGAACCACGTCTACGTGATCGGTCTGTCGTGTCCGTCGACGCAGCAGTGCACCGCACTCGACACGGCGAATCACGTCGTGACATTCGATCCCACGTCGCCCGGCACACCGTCGATCACCGAATTTCCCGGCGGCTCTGACCTGCACGCGGTGACCTGCCCGTCGACGAGCCAATGCACAGCGGTCGACGTCAGCGGCGAGGAGGTGACGTTCAATCCCGCCTCGCCCGGCCATCCGCCGCGCGTGAAGGTCGACAGCGCCATCGTCGACGAGCTCAACGCCGTCGCCTGCTCGTCGACCGGGCGCTGCACGGTCGTCGACGACGACGGCGACCAGGCCACGTTCGACCCGACCTCGCCGGGCACCCCGGCCGCCGTGTCGGTGGACTCCGGTGGTGGCCTGCTCGCGATCGCCTGCCCGTCGGCTGGTCAGTGCACCGCCGTCGACGACGACGGCGGCGAGGCCACGTTCGATCCGGGCTCGCCCGCGGCGCCCACCCGCGCGGTGCTCGACGCCACGCAGAACGGCCTCCCGGCCGTGGCCTGTCCGACCGTCCGTCAATGCACCGCGGTCGGATATACGGGCGGCGAAGTCACGTTCGACCCGACCTCGCCGGGAACGCCCAGCCTCGTCCCGATCGACCTCGGCTTCCAGCTGAACGGGGTCGCCTGTCCGTCGACCAGGCAGTGCACGGCCGTCGACACCAACGGTCGCGAGCTGACCTTCGACCCCACCTCGCCCGGCAGCCCCACAGCCGTGCCGATCACCCCAGGGTTCTTCGCCGCGATCGCGTGTCCCTCGACCAGCGACTGCGTCGCCGTCGACGACGACGGCAACGAGGTGACGTTCGACCCCGCGACGCCGGCCGCCGCAGCATCGGCGAGCGTCTCCTCGAAGGGCCTCGTCGCGGTCGCGTGTCCGTCGACGCGCCAGTGCACCGCCGTCGGCAACACTGACATCGAGGTGACCTTCGACCCCGCGGCGCCGTCGACTCCGACGACGGCCAGCGTCGACCCCGGAACCAGCCTGGTCGCACTCGCGTGCCCGTCGACCGACCAGTGCACCGGCGTGGACAGCGCATACCGGGAGGTGACCTTCGACCCAGGCGCCCCGGGCGCCGCCACGCCGACCGCGATCGATCCCGAGGGCGGCCTGTTCGCCGTCGCCTGCCCGTCGACCGCCCGCTGCGTCGCGGCGAACGGCTCGGGCGACGAGGAGACCTTCGACCCCGCCTCGCCCGGCACGCCTGCCACCGATCCGGTCGACCGAGGAGCCGCCCTGACCGGGGTCGCCTGCCCGTCCGTCAGTCAGTGCACCGCCGTCGGCGACGACGGCGACGTCGCCGGTCCCGCGGGCAGCGAGGTCACCTTCGATCCGGGCTCGCCCACCGCGCCGACGCGGGCCGTCGTCGATCCGGGTGCCTCCCTCCTGGCGGTCGCCTGTCCGTCGCCCAGTCGGTGCGTGGCGACCGACACGACCGGACAGGAGGTGACCTTCGACCCCGCGTCGCCCCACGCCGCCACGCCGGTCGCCATCTTCGGCGCAGGGATCAGCGTCAGCGCGGTCGCCTGTCCGTCCGCCGACCAATGCACCGCATTCGCCGAAGCCGGCGGCGAGGTCACGTTCGACCCGGCGACGGGAACACCGACCTCACCAGGTGTCGGAATCTCCGGCGAACCCCGCGCGCTGGACTGCGCGTCCGTCGACCAGTGCACGGTCGGAGACTTCGAAGGCCGGGAGACGACGTTCGACCCGAACGCGCCGGGCTCGCCGACGCCGGTCCTCGTCGACCACGGGGACTCGTTGATCGGGATCGCCTGCCCGACGACACATCAGTGCACGGCGATCGACGACGAGAACGTCCTGACCTTCGACCCGACCGCGCCAGGCACGCCCGATGTCGTCACCGTCAACAGCGGAGCTCCGCTGGTCGCCCTGGCATGCGCGTCGACCACGCAATGCACCGCTGTCAACGCGGACGGCCAGGCCATCGAAGGTGACCCGGCGACTCCGGCCGACTGGGTCACCCGGCCGATCCCCGGAGCCCGGACACTGACCGCCGTCGGCTGCAGCTCGCCGACCCAGTGCGTCGCCGTCGACTCGGCCGGCGACGAGACGACCGGGACGGGAACGGCGGCCGGCAGCGGCCCCCGAGCCGCATTCTCGATCAGCCCGGCATCGCCGGCCCCCAACCAGCCGGTGTCGTTCGACGGCAGCGCGTCCACCGACCCCGACGCGGCGATCGACGGGTACCGATGGACGTTCACCGACGCGACGACCGGCGCGACCACGACCGCGACCGGCGTGACGACGACCCACACGTTCGCCAGCCCGGCGACGATCCGCGCGACCCTGACGGTGACGGGCGCCGACGGCACGATCAGCGCCCCGGCCGCTCAGACGTTCGCCGTGTCGAGCGCCGGCGAGCCGACCGCCGTGATCTCGGTCACGACACCCTCGCCGACCGCGGGAGCGCCGGTCGAATTCGACGCCAGCCGGTCGACCAGCCAGACCGGGACGATCACCGCATGGAACTGGACGTTCGGCGACGGCGGCACGGCCCCGGGAGTCACCCCGAGCCACACATTCGCGAGCGCGGGAACCTACACCACGACGCTGACCGTGACCGACAGCAACGGCCTGACCAGTCCCCCGGCCAATGCGCAAGTCAGCGTCGCGGCCGCCGGCGCCCCGGCCGCGGGTGTTCCCGTGAACTCCGCCCCGCCGACGATCTCGGGCACGACCACCGCCGGCCAGACCTTGACGTTGTCGCGCGGGTCGTGGTCGAACGCTCCGATGACCTACGCCTACGAGTGGCGAGACTGCGACGGCTCGGGCGCCAACTGCTCGCCGATCAGCGGGGCGACCGGCCAGTCATACGCGCTCACGCCGGCCGATGCCGGACACACGATCCGGGTGCAGGAGACGGCTTCCAACGCCGCCGGGGCCGGTACGCCGGCCGTGTCCACTCAGACCGGTGTCGTCAGCCCCGCGCCGCCCGCTGTCACATCCCCCGGCGGTGGATCGTCCACAACGCCGGCGGCCGGCCCCTCCCCGGCCCCACCGGCCCCACCGGCCCCACCGGCGAACACCGGCGGCGTCACGTCGAAGCGGGCAGCCGGCAAGGCGTCGGCGTCCCGCGCGAAGGTCGTCGGGACGCGGGCGACCCTGACCCTGGCCTGCGGCGCGAGCGGCCCGGCCTGCACGGTGAAGACCACCCTGTCGGCGACCGAGACGACCCGCGGTGGGAAGCTGGTCGCGCTGACGGCGAAGACCAGGAAGGTCGCCCTCGGCTCGAACACCGTGACGCTCGCCGCCGGCGCCCACAGGCTCGTCGGAGTCGGGCTGAACACGACCGGCAGACGCCTGCTCGCCCGGGTCACGAGCCTCGCCGCGACGATCACGGTGGTCGAGTCAGGGTCCGCGCACGCGGTCAGGGTCCAACGACTCACCTTCCGGAAATAGGCCCCATGTCGAGCTGATCGCCGACGGCCGCCGCCGTCAGCCCGTGGCGAACTACGGCGGCCGGCCCGGCCGGATCACGCCCTGCGCAGCTCCTTGAGTCGGTCGACGTTCGCCGCGTGGAGGCGCCGCTGCTCCGGCCGGCCGCGGGCGACCGGCGGCCTGACGGCGACCGGGTCGGCGATCATCGCCTCGACGTAGTCCCGATGCTCCCCGGCGATCGCCGCCGCCCGCGCCCGGTCGAGCGGCTCCCCGTGGCCGGGGACGACCCAGTCCGCACGCTCCACGAGCTGCCCGAGCCTGCCGAGCGTGGCCAGATAAGCAGTCGGCGAACCCCGGATGATCGGGATCTCGACCGGCGAGAGGTAATCCCCGCAGACGAGGACGCCCGCCCACTCGGCGAACACCGCCATCCCGTCGGCCGTGTGCCCGTCGGTCGGGTGGAGCTCCAGCTCGCGCTCGCCGATCCCGCAGAAGCCGGGTACCGGGAGGGCTTCGATCTGGCCGAGTGACAGCGGCTGCGGCCGCATCACGTAGTGCTGGTCGTCGAAGTCCCGCAGCTCCCGCTGGGCCTCGGCCGGCGTCCCCCGCAGGCGGGCGGCCGTCGTCTCGCTGACGCCGAGCGCCGCCTTCGGAAAGGCCAGCCGGCCGAGCAGGTGATCCCAGTCGCCATGGGTCGCCAGCAGGCCAGTGAAGTGGAAGCCGGCCTGCTGGACGACGGTCGGCAGGAGCTCGAGCTCGTCGGGATAGACCGGCGAGTCGATCACGAACGACTCCTCCCCCGACCGGATCACCGTGCACGTCGTCTGCCAGACCCGGCTGGTCAGGACGATCACGTCGGGATGCACGCTGATCGCGCGCACGTCGCCGGTGACCCCCCGGCTGCTAGGCGATGCCCAGCAGCTTGGCCGCCTCGCGAAGGTTCGGAACCTCGGCGGTCGGCTTCTTCTGCCCGGGCTCGAGCGTCTCCTTCTTGCGGTTCACCCAGATCACCGGGATCTTCGCCTTCAGGCACGGCTCGACATCGTGGTAGTAGCTCGACGCGATGTGAACCCACCCCTTCTTCCCACCGACCCGCCTCGCGCACTCGGTGAAGTGGGCCGGCTCCGGCTTGTACGCCCGGACCTGCTGGGCGGTTACGACCAGATCGAAGTCGGTATGGATGTGCCGGCGAGTCTGGCCGAGCAGCTTGTCGTCGATGTTCGCGATCAGCCCCAGGCTGAACTTCTTGCCGAGCTTGTCCAGCTGGACACGGGTCTCCTTGAACGGCGCCCACCTTTGGACCGAGTCCGGCAGGAAGCCCGACCGCGACGGCTCCAGCGGCCAGCCCAGGCGCTTGGAGATCTCGACCGCCGTCCGCCGCAGGACCTCCGCGTAGAGCTCGTACGAGCCCGACTGGATCTCCCGTTCGATCTCGTGGAACATCGGGAGCAGCTCGTCACGCGCAATCGTGAAGCCGTCCCGCTGGGCCTCGGCAGCAAACGCGTCCCAGATCCCCGTCTCCCAGTCGATCAGGGTTCCGTAGACGTCGAACGTGACGAAGGTCGGCTTCGCGGGGAGAGGCATGGCTTGCTGTCAATCCTTTGTCGGCTTTAAGCGGAGAACCCCGCAATTATGAACCTCTATTAGAGTCCGCGTCCACCGATGGATCTCCTCGAGTACCAGGGCAAGCAGTTGCTCGCCCGTCACGGGATTCCGATGCAGTCGGGGAGGGCGCTCACCACGGTAGACGATGCGCTCGCCGCGGCGGACGCGTGCGGCTATCCCGTTGTCGTCAAGGCCCAGGTCCGGGTAGGCGGCCGGGGCAAGGCCGGGGGGATCAAGCTGGCCCGGGACGCCGCCGACGTCCGCGAGCACGCGACCGCGATTCTCGGCATGGAGATCAAGGGCGTGACGGTTCGCGAGCTCTGGGTCGGCGAGGCCCTCGAGATCGCCGAGGAGTACTACGCGTCGGTCGTCTTCGACCGCCGGGCCAAGGCCCCCCTGGTGATGCTCTCCCGCCACGGCGGCGTCGAGATCGAGACGGTCGCCGAGCAGGATCCCGACGCCCTCGCCACGCTCCACGTCGACCCGCTGCTCGGCTTCCAGGCCTTCCACGGCAGGCGGCTCGCCTTCGACGCGGGAATCGCCGTCGATCTCGTCGCCCGGGTCGGCGACTTCCTCGCCAAGCTGTACGCCACCTTCGTCGGCGAGGAGGCCTCGTTGGTCGAGGTCAATCCCCTGGTCGTCACCCCAGGGAGTCCCGGCGTCGCCGGCGAGCGGGAGCTCGTCGCCCTGGACGCGAAGGTCACCCTCGACGACAACTCGCTCTACCGCCACCCCGAGAACGCGGAGCTGCGCGACCTCTCGAGCGAGGATCCCCAGGAGCGG
>DATCEH010000099.1:0-27189 GCA_036510225.1 Solirubrobacteraceae bacterium
TCGGCCGGACGGCGACCTCGCCGGCGAGCTTCCTCGGCCGGCTGGCAATGGCCCCGGTCCACGGGGTGGGGACGCCGGTCGCCTGCTTTGTGATCCTCGGGCTCCCGCTCGCGGGTCTCGCATTCGTCGGGGGGACGTCGCTCGAGGCGGCCCTGCGCCAGGCCGGACTGGCCGCGCAGCTGCGCTTCGCCGTGACGATGCAGGACGTCCGCACGGTGATCCTGCTCCGCCGCCAGCTCTCGGCCGAGGGGCCGCGCCGGCGTCCGTGGCTGCGGATCTCGGGCGCCGCCCGGCGGGGACCGGTCTGGCGGCGCGACTGGCAGGGCGTGCTCCGCTGGCCGGCGCTGCGGATCCTCCGGATCCTCGTGCTCGGCGGGGCCGCCGGGGTGGCGGCGACGGCGGCCTGGGAGGGGACGCCGGTATTGGTCGCGCTGGCCGGCCTGGCGCTGCTCGTGGCAGCGCTCGACGCGATCGAGGGACTCGCGCAGGAGGCTGACCACCCGACCCGGTCGAGCACGCTTCCGGTCGGGCGGGGCTGGCTCGTCCTGCGTCATCTGGCCGTCCCGGTGAGCGTGATGCTCGTGGTCTGCGTCGTCGGCGTCGCCGTCGGTGGCGCGCTCGGTCCGGGCGGGCTGCCGGAAGTCGTCGGGATCGGCCTGCTCGCGGCGATCCCGGCCGCGGTCGCCGCGGTCGTCGGGGCGGCGGTCAGCGTGAGCGTCGGCCCGGCGATCAACCCCCTGCAGATCGGGCCGCTGGCCAACGCGGTGGCCGGCGTCAAGGCTGCCGGCCCGCCCGTGCTCGCCGTGCTCGGGGTGCTGCCATTGGCCGCGGCCCGGATCGCCGTCAACGCGAACCACTCGGCCCTCGCGGGGGCCGCGCCGGCGGCGCTCGGCGTGCTGTTCGTCGCCGCCACGGTCACGGCGGCCGTCCTGCTCCGGGAGGGATGACCGTGCTCGAGGCAGTCGACCTGGTCGCAAGCTACGGAGATCATGTGGCGCTCAACGGCCTCAACTACAAGGTCAAGCCCGGGACCCGGGTCGCGTTGGTCGGACCGAACGGGGCCGGCAAGAGCACGTTCCTGCGGCTGGCGGCCGGGCTGCTCGAGCCGACGAGCGGCGACGTCACGATCGACGGGTTCCGGGCCGGGTCGATCGACGCGCGGCGGCTGACGTCGTACCTCCCGGATACGCCGTCGCTGTATGACGACCTGAGCCTGGGCGAGCACCTCGAGTACGTCGCCCGCCTCCACGGGGAGACCGAATGGGAGGACAGGGCGGCCGACCTGCTCGATCGGCTGGGCCTGACCGACCGGGCCGATGACCCGCCGGGAGGCTTCAGCAAGGGGATGCGCCAGAAGGCGTCGATCGCCGTCGCGTTCGTCCGGCCGTTCGGCCTGATCCTGGCCGACGAGCCGTTCGACGGGCTCGACCCCCCCAGCCGGGAGGCGCTCGACTCGCTGTTCGAGGAGGCGGCCGCCGGGGGGGCGTCGGTGATCCTCGCGACCCACCACCTCGAGATCGTCGAGCGGGCGTCACGGTGCCTGGCGATCGACGAGGGCGAGGTCGTCTACGACGGGGCGGCCGACACGGCCGAGGTCGCCCGGCTGATCGGTACTGGTTAGGCTGGGCCGGGTGCACCCGAGGCGAAGGATCACTTTGATCGTCTCTCGCCCTGCCGTGAGGATCCTCGTGATCGCGAGCGTCTGTGCCGGGCTCGCGGCCTGCGGGTCGAGTGGGTCGTCGAAGTCGACGGCGGGTCAGTCGACGGCCACGAAAACGTCGACCCAGGCGACCACGCCCGTCAAGGCGAAGAAGTCGAAGCAGCGCAAGGCCAGGGCGGCCCGGCCGATCGGGCCGCGGGTGGGGACGAGCGAGCAGATCCAGGCCCAGGGGACGAAGCTGTCGATCACCGTGACGAAGGTGCTCGATCCATTGAAGGGGTCGGGCGCGGCCCTCCTGCCGGGGACCCGGGTGGTCGGCGTGTTCGTCCGAATCGCCAACCGCGGACCCGGTGGATATGACAGCTCGTCGACCGGGGACATCTCGGTCATCCCGTCGTCTGGCGTCGCGTCGCCGGCCTACGCCCCGCAAGGCCGGTGCAAGACCCCGCTCCAGGACTTCGACAACGCGATCGGCCCGGGCGAGAGCCGTGAGGGATGCGTCGCGTTCACCCTCAACACCGCGGCCAAGCTCGTCGCCGAGCGGTTCTCGGCGGACGGCGGCGGCGCGGGGAAGGGGACCTGGCGGAGTCCCGCGAAGTAGCCGGCCGAAGGGTTGTCAGGTCTACCCTGACGGGTGTAGCGTTCGGAGACGTGACGGGGTTTCCACCGATCGACCTGGCTCGTCTCGCACATGCGAAGGCCGCGCGAGAGCTGAGCGACACCGCCCGGGCGGAGGTCGCGACCCACTCCGATCACGACGCCGAGGACGGCGACTTCATCAATCGGGCGCTCCGTCTCGTCCACGAGGCCGACCGGGTCCTCGAGTTGGCTGTGGTGCTCGAGCGGGAGCGGGGAGCCTCGTGGGAGGCGGTCGGCCAGGCGCTCGGGGCGATCACCCGGCAGTCGGCCCACGGACGGTACGCGGCAGCCCACCACGAGTTCCTCGACGCGCTGATGTTCCCGGTGCGCCGGGAAGCCGACCAGGCCTGGGGGCACAGCGTGCTGCCGGACGGACTGGAGGACCCGACGCACACGGCAAGCAGGCTCGACGTCTGGTCGATCCGCCACCGTGAGCCGCAGGAGCCGGGGGCCGAGCAGATCTCGCCGGTCAGCGCCGGGCTCACCCGGGACGGCCTGCACGACTCAGAGACGAACCTGCTCGGCCGGATGCGGGCGATCGTCGCCGGCGGGGCCCTCCCGAAGGGGGTCGACGTCGAGACGGCGGCTCGGATGCTGCTCGAGCGGCGGGCCGCCCGCTACCGGCTGGTCCTCGAGGCCGACCCGACCGACGTCGAGACGCGCGAGGCGCTCACCACGGCAGAGGAAGACCTGGACCGAGGACGCTGAGGTAGCTCGGGAAGCCGACGACGAGGTCGACCAGGCCGGAGACATACCGGCCGCCCTTGACGTCGCCGTCGGTCACCAGGCGCGGCTGGACCTGGGGAATGCCGTCCTCGCTGGTCGAGATCAGCAGCGGCCGGCCGCCGACGTGGGCCTCGGCCGGCGTGACCGTCGCGACGTAGTCATCCGAGCCGACCCCGGCAACCCAGCTCACGATCTGCGACGGGATGTGGGCGGCGGCGAGGACCTCGTCGAGAGTCGGCCCGGTCTCGGTGTGGGTCTGGGGACTCGTTCCGGCTGCGAACTGGACGTCGAGCGTCTCGGCGGGGAGGGCGGCGAGTCGGGCGGCGCTGAGCACAGTCGTGAAGATCCCCGCGTCGATCCTGAGGTCGCCCGGGTGGACAGGGGTGCTCGCCGGCGGGCTCTCGACGGCAACGCTGATCTGCTGGACTCCGTAGGCCGTCCGTGCGTCACCCGAGTCGCCGGGGACGACGAGCTCGGGCGTGATCAGCGGAGGCCGTCCGTCCTGCTGGAGGACGAGATATACCGGGTGGTCGCCGAAGCTCGGGTCGAGCTCACCGAGGGCGAACGTCTCGGGCAGGCCGGCGAGGGGGACGACGGTGACGAGGACCCGGAGCAGGCCGTTCTTGACACCGGCGGGCAGGATCGGCACGGCGGTCTGGACGAGCTGCTCGAGCGACACGCCCTGGTCTGAGTGGGCGGGCGCGCCGCCGCGTGCCGGGACGGTGAAGCTGGTCTGGGGGAGGGCGGCGAGCTGGGCGAGGGAGTAGGTGGCCGGTGTGATGAGCGTCCCGCCGACCGAGACCGCCCGGACGAGTCCGGCGACCGTGGCGACCGGGGCGGCAGGGGCGGCCGAGCCGGAGAGGCCGACGCCGAGCGCGGTTACGATCAACAGGGCCGAAAGCCGGTTGGACTGCTTCATGAAGGGCGGTCTCCTCGAGTCGTCAGGCGCGCGACGACCGCGCGACCCAGCTGGACTGGAGCCTATGCACTACATGGGCCCGCGTCAAGGAGCGGCGGACAGGCGGGCTGCGGCGCGCTCAGGCGGTGAGCTGGGCGCGCTTGTTGCGAAGCGCGTCGACGACCTCGGTGAAGTCGTCGGAGAAGCGCTTGACGCCTTCGCGCTCGAGCGTCTCGGTGACGTCGTCGTAGTCGACCCCGACGGCCTTGAGCCGGTCGGTCAACTTCCTTGCGTCGGGTAGGCCGGCGGCGATCCGGGGCCTGGGACGGCCGTGGTCCTGGTAGAGGCGGATCGTCTCCTCGGGCATCGTGTCGACGGTGTCGGGGCCGATCAGCTCGTCGACGTACCGGGTGTCGACGTACGCGTGGTCCTTGACGGAGGTCGACGCCCAGAGCAGGCGCTGGGGCATCGCGCCCCTGGCGGCGAGCGCGTCCCACCGGGGACCGCTGAAGATCGACTGGTACTGCTCGTAGGCGAGGCGGGCGTTGGCGATGCCGAGCAGGCCGTGGAGGTGCTCGTGGTCGCCGGCCTCGGCGAGCCGGCGGTCCGTCTCGGTGTCGATGCGCGAGACGAAGAAGCTCGCGACCGACGCGAGGCTCCCGGGGTCGCCGCCGGCGGCGGCGAGCCGCTCGAGACCGCGGACGTAGGCTTCGGCGACGGCGGCGTAGCGGGCGAGCGAGAAGATCAGGGTGACGTTGATCGAGCGTCCGTCGGCGATCGCGTCCTCGATCGCGGTCAGACCGGGCTTGGTCGCGGGAATCTTGACCATCAGGTTGGGGCGCTCGAGCTCGGTGTGGAGGCGGATCGCCTCCTGGAAGGTGGCCTCGGCGTCGTAGGCGAGACCCGGGTCGACCTCGAGCGATACGTAGCCGTCCCGGCCGGAGCTGATCTCCCAGACCGGCCGGAACAGGTCACACGCGTCGCGGACGTCCTGCTCGGCGAGCGCCCAGAAGATCGCCTTCGGGTCGGGCGTGTCGGCGGCGATCTGACGGAGCTGTTCGTCGTAGTCGTGGCCGGCGGTCATCGCCTTCTGGAAGATCGACGGGTTCGAGGTCGCGCCGACGACCGCGTCGTCGTCGATCAGGCTCTGGAGGTGACCGGAGTGGATCGAGTCGCGGGAGAGGAAATCGACCCAGACGGCCTGGCCGAGGCGGGAGAGCTGCTCGAGCCGGGAGATCGCGGGGGTGGACTCGGTCATCTGCGGTCAGCGTACTCCGGCTACCCGGCGGGCGTGTTACCCAAGTCCGCCTTGTCGGGTTCACAGGCCGGCGGCGGCCCGTGGCGAGCATGCCGTCTGACGGCAGGCTCGAGCTCGTCGAGAGGTCGAGGGGCTTCTGGCGCGGACCGAGCTGCGGGGAGTGGTAAGTGGGAGTCCTCCGGGGGCGGGCGGAGGAGTGGGAGTCCTCTGGGGGCGGGCGGATGAGTGGGAGTCCTCTGGGCGGCGGACGAGGAGGATGCCGAGACCTTCGTCGCGAAAGTAGCTGACTGAGGCAGTCAACTACTTTCCCTGGAGAGTCCCCTCCTGCGCGACCCGCGGTGGGGTCCCGGCGGAGAGCGTCGAGCCACCTAAGCTGACCGGTCCGGGCCGACGGCTTGGGCGAGCCGATCGAGCAGCGGCTGCTGGGTCTCGATGATCTTCACGGCGGCGGCGTCGAGCGTCAGCCAGGCGGCCCGATCGATCTCGGGAAACTCCTGCATCCGCCCGGTCCGGGGCGGCCACTCGGCGGTGAACGTGTTGCTGTGGATCGCGTCGGCGTCGAGGTCACCCTCGAGTCCCCAGGCGATCACGATCTTGTTGTTCTTCTGGCGGATCTCCCCGAGCGGGATCATCGGGCCGACCGGCGGGGCCTGGCCGATCTCCTCGTCGAACTCGCGCACGGCGCAGGCCTGAGCTTCCTCGTCGGGCTCGTACTCGCCCTTGGGGATCCCCCAGCTGCCGAGGTCCCTGTGCCCGTAGAAGGGCCCGCCCGGATGCACGAGGAGCACCTCGAGGCAGTGGTTCGTCGTCCGGTAGAGGAGGATTCCTGCGCTGCGGCGGGGCATCAGTGCGACGATACGCGAGTCAGGCCCGCCGGGCGGGGGTCTTGGACGACCTCGCCTTCGCCTTCGCCTTCGCCTTCGGCCTCACCTTCGCCTTCGGCCTCACCTTCGCCTTGGTGTGCGGCCTTGCTTTCGGCTTCGGCTTCGGGGGCGGCGGGTCGTCGAGCAGGAGGCGGGGAACGGTGACGAGGCGGTAGTGGCGGCGACGGAGATCGCGGACGATCGCGGGGACGGCGGCGACGGTCTGCGAGCGGAGTCCGCCGCCGTCGTGCATGAGGATGATCGCCCCGGGCCGGGCGCCGGAGACGGCGGTGTCGACGATCCGCTTGACGCCCGGCCGTGTGTAGTCGGCGGTGTCGACGCTCCAGAGGACCATCAGCATGTGGGCGGCGCGGGTGACGGTGGTGGTCAGGTGGTCGAAGGACTCGTACGGCGGGCGCATGAGGCGGGGATAGGCGGCGCCGTAGGCGTGGATCCGGTCGGCATCCCCGAGGATCTCGTGCGTCTGAGCGGCGAGCGACATGCTCGCGAGGAACGGGTGGGTGAGCGTGTGATCGCCGATCGCCATCCCGAACTCGACCTCGCGGGCGGCGTACCGTGGAAACTCGGAGATCGCGTAGCCGATCTGGAAGAAGGTCGCCGGGACGTGAAGGCGGCGGAGCTCGCCGAGCAGGCCCTGGGTGTAGGCGCTGGGGCCGTCGTCGAAGGTCAGGGCGATCTCGCGGCGGGCGTCGCCACCACTGGAGACGTACGGCGTATAGCCGAGAATCCGGTTGATCGCCTGGTTCTCCTGGGCGGCGACCCGGGCCTCGCGAACGGTCAGCGGGGGCGGGGCGACGTGGACGACCGGCGACCCGGATCCGGCGTCGGCGCCGGGCGGCCGAGTCTGGTCGGTCGGGATCGGTCGGCCGCCGTCGGGGAGGTCGGCGGTCGGTGCCGGGGTGAGCAGCACGTACGCGAGAACGCCGGCGAGGACGAGCGCCGCAAGGATGCGACCATCTCTCATCTTCGGGCATTCTCGCGGAGGGACGGGGTCCGGGGTCGCGAATACCCTGTGGACATGAAGCTGATCGGCGCAATCGGAGCCCTCGCCGTGGGAATGGCGACGGCGGGTGGAGTCGCGGCCTGCGGGTCGAGCAACGCGTCAAGCCCGTCCCTGCCGACGGTGACGATCACGACGCCTGCGCCGACGCCGACCGAGCAGCCGTCGACGCCGGCGACGACACCGGCGACCACGACGACGCTGCCGACGGTGATCAACCCGCCGGCCCAGACGCGAACGGCGACGGGCCCGGCGTTCACGCAGACGACCGGCGGGGCGTCGTCGGAGGACGGCGCCCTCGGGGCGGCGGTGGCGACGCTGAAGTCGCGGGGCTACACGCCGGTCAGCACGTCGACCTACGACCCCAACCAGACGCTCCGGGTCCTGATCGGGTCAAGCGGCGGAGCGGAGCAGGCGTTCTTCTTCGACGGGACGAAGTATCTCGGGACGGACACGAAGGACCCGAGCCGGTCAATCTCGGTGACCGGCCAGGCCGACACCGAGGTGACCTTGCGATACGGGACGACGAACGGGTCGGCGACGGTCCACTTCGAGCTGGACATGGGCCAGCTCGCCCCGCTCGAGACGATCCCGACCACCGCGTCACGCGGTTAGGATTCAGGGCCCGCCCTCCTCGTCAGTCATCTGAATACGTTTCGTTCGTCCGGCCACAGCCTCGATTTCGAGCCGGGGTCAAGACAAGGTCCGAGGTAGGATCGAGCGATCGTGCGTGGCAGCGGCCTCCCGGTTCTCGTCGTCCTCGCCGGTCTCCTGCTCTGGCCGTCCGGAGCGCTCGCGTTGACGAAGACGCACGAGTGCCAGCGCCCGGTCAAGACGGGCGTCGAGGTCTACCACCTGCAGAGCATCACAGCCGCTCGGGCGTGTCCGGTCGCGCTGGCCCTGTTTGGCTGGGAGACGAGCAGCCCGGCGCGCCAGGACGCGCTCTACGGGTGCAACCGGCCGAGTCCCGAGCAGGCCGGATACCCGTACCTGAGGCTCCACAGGTTCCGCGGGTGGAAGCTCTCCCTCTTCGGGAAGCCGTACGGGGAGTTCGTGATGTCACGCGGGTCGAGCTCGTTCCGCGTGATCGGGACGGACTTCCCGCTCAACTGCACGTAGGTTCCGCGTCGTGACGGCGCACTGACGTCGCCAGGCTCGGACTAGCCGGCGATCTCCCAGCTCCCGTCCGGCTGCTTGGTCAGTACGGTCGGCGCCGACCCCGGGCCGAGGAAGCCGCTCAGGCTCCCCTGCGTGCTCGTGATGTCGGCGTTGCTCACGGTGGCCGACCCACCGTTGATCGTGACCTTCTTGACGACGGCCGTCTTCAGGCCGAGCCGGACCGCGGGGGTCAGGTTCTGGCTGACCAGCTCGATCGCCTGGGCGCACTTGTGGTTCGGGCTCGCGCTCGCAAGCTCCGTCTGACCGGTCGGCGTAGCCAGAGCGCACGCGGCCGCCCCGTTCCCAGCGGCCAGGTCTCCCAACTCGCGCGTCACCGTCTGCGCGACCTTGCCCGCGTCGGCCGTGCTCCCGCCGGCGGCGCACCCCGCGACGAGACCTCCGGCGAGGAGGCCGGCGATCACCAGGGCGGAAGATCGAGTTTGCACGGCCGAGACTCTACAGCCGTCCCGCGCGCGCGTGGGACTTGTTGAAAGCTCGCCGGATCCGCCGGTTCCGGTCGCCCGATCCGTCTGGCGGTTAAGCCGGCGCGGCCGCCGTCGTCCAGTCGACCGGGACCGGCGTCAGCCCGAGGAGCGCCGCCCACGTCGGGATATCGGTCGTCCCGCTCGGCGGGATTCCCCGGGCCGTCTGGAACGCCTCGAGCGCGGCTGTGGTCGCCGCGTCGAAGATCCCCGTCGTCGGCGTCGTCGGCTCGACTGCGGCCAGGTGCTCCTGCATCCAGACGATCTGGTCGCCCTTCGACCCCTGCGAGAAGACCGGGAGACTCGCGTCGACGGTGATCGGCGCCGTCGGCAGCGGCGCCGCGAGCGGCTGGTCGAGCGACGCCCACCCGGCGGTCGTCGTCTCCTGCCAGTCCCACCACGACAGCCCCGACGCGCCGTAGGCGGCCGATAGCTGGCGGAAGCGGGTCATCTCGGTCGGAGGGGTCCCACCGTAGGTCTCGCCGAGCGGCATGATCGGCCGCGCGTAGATCCGGTTCTCGTGGTAGGTGTGGGCGAACGCCGCGTCCGCCGTCGTCCCGATCGTGTGCCAGTAGAGCTGCGGCGTGTTGAACTGGGCCCCGCCCGGCCCGAGGAAGACCGAGTAGGGGATCGACTCGTGGTAGTCGACGTACGGGAACGACGCCAGCCCGATCGGATAGGTCGGGCCGACCGCCGCCCGCAGCGTCTGCATGTAGGTCTGCGCCGACGCGTATTTCCCCGCGTACTCGGACTCCGCGTCGATCACCAGGCAGTCGGCCCCCGCCGCGACCGCCTGCGCCCCGAGCTGCGCCTCACCGGCCGGGTGCGTCCCGTAGACGTACTGCCAGCCGCATACCTTCAGCCCGAGGGCGTGAAACTGTGCGACGAGCGCCGCCGTGAACTGAGGCCAGTAGTTGTCCGATCCGTCCGAGCTCTTGATGAACAGCGTCGTGATTCCCGCCGCCTTCGCCTGCGCCGCGATCGCCGGGACGCTGCCGGCGTCGGACTTCGTCATGTACCAGATCCACATCCCGTTCCCGTCGAAGGCCGTTCCCGACGGCGGGACCGCGCTCTGCAGGGCGACCGGGACCGGCGGGAGGACCTTGACCGGGCCGAACGAGACCGACCGGAGACCGGTCGATCCGCGGAGCACGATGTGACCGGTATGAGCGCTCGCCGGGACCGTCACGACGAACCCCTGCCGGGAGGACCGCATCACCACGCCGGTGAACAGTCCCTTGCGGCCGCCGACCGACTGGCGGGGGAAGACGACCACGGTCGACCCGGCGACGAAGTGCCGTCCGTGCAGGACGATCGTCCCGCCGGCGTGAACCGACAGGCTGCTCGCGCACAGGCTCACGCACTTCGCCCCGGTCAGGACCGGCGCCACGGCCGGCGTCGCCTTGCGCGCCGTCGATCCTGAGCTCGCCTCCGTCGGCTTGGTCGCCGGCTTGGCCGGCGCCGCGGCCGTCGTCGGCCTTGCCGGGGTCGTCGGCCTTGCCAGGGTCGTCGGCTTTGCCAGGGTCGACGCCGGCTTGGTCGGCGTCGGCGCGGTCGCGCCCGTCACCGAGGTCGCGACCGTGGACCCCGGGGCGGCTGCCCCGCCGGTCGACGCTGCCCAGGCAACCGGCGCGACGAGCATCGACGACGCGCACGCGGCGGCCACCAGGGCACGGATCGGGTTCGCTGGCTTCTGCATCGACCTCCACGGGTACGACGGGACGGGTCGGGTGCATCAACACACCAAAAGCCGTTCGGTCGCGGTCCCGAGGCCGAAAGATCGTAGCGGCGGGCCTAGACGGCCTGCGCAAGAACCCTCTCACGACCGCTCGACTCCCACCGCACCCGGTCGCGCGTGCGCGGCCCGACCGAGCAGGGCTCACCGTCGACCGCGGAGCCCCCTGATCCTCGACCAGAGGCTCGGTCCCGGGGGTTCGACCTCGTCGCGCAGGGGCAGCCGGCCGGCCCGGCGGGCTCGCATCACGCAGGCGGTGTGGGCGTGGCGCCGGCGCCGGGAATCCCCCTCCGGGAGGATCAGCGTGTGCTGGCTCAGGGCCGGCAGAAGCCGTCCGCACAGCGGGCACGTGTAGGTCGCCGGCTTGTGGTTCTGGGCCGGCCGGAGCACCCACCAGGCGGCCGGCTCGAGCCGCGGGCGCCGCGCTTGCCCGGTCATCCGCGGCCCGGCGACTCGGCTCGGGGATGGCGGGGCCAACCGGTCATCGGCACTGCGGCCCGGACGACGCGGCGACCGGCTCGGCGACCGGGTCGAGCTCGGCGCGGTCGGGCGCGCTGATCTCAACGGTCATCGCGACCCCCGGCTTGCAGGCGGTGTCGACGTAGATCACGTGGGAGAACCCGTCGGACTCGTAGGCCAGCAGCCAGGCCGGCCGGCCCCCGGGAAAGAGGATCCGGCCGAAGAAGTGCTGGGCGTAGTCGAGTCGACCGGTCGCCTGCGTCCGGAGCCCCCTCGCCCGCGACCGCGCCGTCCCCCGGGCGGGGCGCTCAGCCGAGACCGAGAGCTTGAAGTCGGGCTGTCGGGGATCGTCGAATGCCGCCTTGACCGTCCCGGCCGGCGCCGCCTGCTCGCCCCCGCTCCAGCCGACCGGGACCAGGGTCGTCAGGCCAGACGTCTGGAAGAGGCGGAACCTCGTCTGGGCGGGTTTCGAACCGGCGCGGAGAACGACGACGACCAGGACCGCGGCAACCACGAACGCCGCCAGTCCAGCCGTCCACGCCGAGCCCGGCCGGCCGAGGCGAGCCCGCTGTGATGAGCCGCACAGCGTGCAGCGGGTGCTGGCCGGGTGGATCTGGACGCCACACCGGACGCATGGCTTGGTCTGCACACGACGAACGTTAGACCGATCCGGCCGTCGGCCGGTGAGTTTCAGCGGGCCGGGCCGTCTTTGTCCTGTAGGACCAAAGGAGCCCTACCGGCTTGTCAGCGCCTTCGCCTCCCGACACATCCCTGGTGCTCAGCGGCTCGGTCCGGCCGGCCCAGATCCCCATGCTCTGCGACCGGCTCGGCGACCTCGTCGCCGGAGGCGCCCCGGGCCTCGTCATCTGCGACGTCAGCCGGCTCGTGGTCAACCTCGACGCCGTCGACGCCCTCGCCCGGCTCGAGCTGGCCGCCCGCCGCCTGGGCACACGCATCACGATCTCCGGAGCGTCCTCCCAACTCGACGGCCTGATCGCGAGCTGCGGGCTGGTCGGTGTTCTCCGAACCCGCGGCCCCGTCGCCCCGGCGCCGATGCCGGTGCCGATGCCCGAGCGGGACGTCGCTGCCGACGAGCTCGACCCCAGGGCCCAGCCGCCGCCGGGCTAGGTGTTGAGCCCGGTGACCTCCCGAAACGCGGGCGAGCGGTGTGGCCGGTTGCCGGCCGGGAGGACAGCCGGCACGGGTTTGGGGGTCGGCGGCCGTGACGCCAGCCGAGGGCCTCGGCTTCCCGAAGGCGGAGCGGTGGGTGCCGTCGAGGACCATTCGGGCCGGGCTCAACGCGGTCAGAGGCCGGCGGGCTCCGTGCGGGGGGCCGGGTCGTGGAGAAGTGGACTCTCCAGCGAAAGTAGTTGACTGACTCAGTCAGCTACTTTCGCGACGAAGGTCTCGCATCCACCTCCGCCGCCCTGGACGAGCCCGGTCGCGCCGCCAACCAACTGCCCTCTCGGCGCGCTCCACGCTCTCCTCGTCTTCGTCGCGGCCTCTGTCCCACGTGTCCTCCCGGCCTGGACGATCCCCACCAAAAGCCCCTACCCGACTGCCGTCACCGAGTCGCAGGGTCCCCGGGCTCGTCGGCTACTAGGCCGGGAGGTGGTCGGGCAGGCCGAAGAGCGGGAATAGACGATCGACGTCGAGGAAGGTGTTCAGGCCGGTGACCTTCCCGTCGGCGTTCTCCAGGACGACGAGCCCCCAGGGGAAATAACCGCCGGCCGGGTCGACCTTGTACTGGCCGAACGCCGGCCACCCGTTCGCCTGGCCGGCCGGCACCAGGCGGGATCCTCGGCAGCCGGCGCCAATCCCGAGCATCCACCGACCGACGTCGACCGGGCCGCGCAGCCAGAGGCTGTACGGAGGCATCGACATCGTCGCGTCCTCGTGGATCAGTGCGACCAGCGAGTCGATGTCGTAGCTCTCGAACGCCTCGACGTATCGATCGACCAGGGCCTTCTGCTCGGCATCGATCGACTCGGGCGTGTCGGCCAGTCGAAGATCCGCGTCGGCGAGCGCCGCCCGGGCCCGCTGGAGGGCGCTGTTGACCGAGGCGACGCTCGTCTCGAGGAGCTCGGCCACCTCCGAGGCCTTCCACCGGAGGACCTCACGCAGGATCAGAACGGCCCGCTGTCGGGCAGGGAGGTGCTGGAGGGCGCCTACGAAGGCCAGGCGAAGTGATTCCCGGGCGAGCGCGACCTCTGCCGGGTCACCGCCCTCGGGAAGGGCCCGTCCGTCGGGGATCGGCTCGATCCAGGTCGCCTCCGGCAGCGTCGGCAGCGGCCCTGCTGGCGTCCCGACCTCGCTCAGGTCCATCGGTCGGGCCCGCCGCTTGCGGCTGTCGATCATGTCGAGCGACACGTTCGTCGCGATCCGGTAGAGCCACGACTTCAGGGCCGCCCGGCCCTCGAACCGGTCGAAACCCCGCCAGGCCCGGAGCATCGTCTCCTGGACGGCGTCCTCGGCCTCGAAGACCGACCCGAGCATCCGGTAGCAGTAGCCGGTCAGCTCCCGCCGATGGGCCTCGAGTCGCATCTCCAACGCCGGGTCGGTCCGCGGCTCCCGGCCCGTCGGATCCTGCGCGGTCGTCGCTTCGAGTCCAGCCATTCCGGAGCGCTCCTCCCCGTCGTTGCCACCAGTTGCAGATCTTACGCCCGGCTCAAACCCGGCCCGGTCATGCCGGGCCGCCGACCGGCTCTCCGAACAGCTTGACGGTGCCGGCAGTCGGGTCGATCATGAACCGGACCGACGTGTGGTCGTGGGGCCGGGCGACCCGCCCGAGGAAGAGCTCGTAGCGGAGGAAGACCCGCCGGCAACGGTGGATCGCGAGCGTCGCCGTCTGCCGGCGGGCGACCGCCGGAAGCGTGACCGCGGCGGCGACGTTCTCGTTGGCCACCGGCTGGATCAGGATCCGGACCGACCGGACCGGCCGGGCGATCGCCCGGGCCGTCAACTGGATCGCCGTCGCGATCCTCACACCGGCCGGGCACGAGCCCGACAGACGGGGAATCAGGACGCGGACGCCGAGCGGGCCGACGACCGATCGACTCGGCGCCGGCGCCAGCGCCGGCGCCAGCGCCGGCGCTCCCACGACGGGTGCCGCCTCGACCGCCGAGGCCTCGGCTCCGGCCTGGCCGAGATACCGGGTCGGGCGGCCGGCGAGCGAGCTGACGTACACGCGGATCCCCGGCCCCCGCGGCGGCGGCCTGGTCGTGAGGTCGGCCGAGTAGGACGCGAAGGCGACCGACCGGCCGTCGGCCGAGACCGCCGGGCTGAAGCTGGTCAGAGCCGACGGCTTCCCGTCCGGCCGGCTGCTGACCAGCCGGGTCGGGCCGCCGGTGACCGGCCGGACGAAGACGTTCCCCTCGCCGGCTGTGTCGGCCCCGACGAGATTCCGTGCGTGCGAGTCGAAGGCGACCAGCCGCCCGTCGGCCGAGATCGACGGATACCGGCTGTACCCGTCGGACATCCCGCCGCAACGGTTCGAGCTGATCACGTCGGTCTTCCGGGCGGCGATCCGCCGGACGAAGACGTTGCGCAACGTCCGCTCCAGTCCGGGCGCGACATCGTTCGCGGTCGATTGGAAGGCGACCTCCCCGCCGTCGGAGTCGATCGTCGCCGCCAGGCTGTCGCCGCGGGCCGGTCGGCCGTCGAGGGCAGCGCTGACGAGCACGACCGCGCCGCCGCGCAGGTCGACCCGCTCGATCTGCCAGCCGACCCGGCTGGGGACCTCCGCGACGACGAAGCCCCCATTCCCGGAAAGGGCCGGCCGGTACCCGCCGGGGACGACGAGCCGTGCGATCGTCCCAGTCACCAGGACGACGCCGGCCGGTCCCTCGAAGGCTATCTCTCGGCCGTCGGCATCCAGCGTGGGGTTGGCCCCGTCGGCGGCGATCACCCGCGTCCGGCCGCCGGCGATCGCGACGATCTCACGTCGACCGGATCCGACCGCCTGGACAGCGAGCACCTTGCCGTCCTGGCTCAACGCCGGCTCGGTGAGGTAGGTGCCGGCCGGGGGTGTGACGACCCGACTCCGACCACGGTCGTCGAGGATCAGGCGGCGGCCGTCGTGGATCACGGCGTACGCGACGCGCGACCCGTCGGCGCTGATCGCCGGGCGGGCGTGATATTTGTGGTCGACCGGGGGGTGGAGGCTGTGGGCGAAGGCCTTCCCGGCCGGCGCGGTGCAGGCATCCGCGAGGTGGGCCTGCCTGGTCGGCCTGCGCACGACCGCCGGACCGACGTCGAACCCGACCGCGAGCGTCGCCGCCGCCGGGCCGATCCCCGTGTAGGTCAGCGTGTAGTGCCTGCCGCAGGAGACCGGCCCGAGCCCGGCGAGATCCCACGTCCGCCCGGCCAGACGCGGCTCTCCGAAGCCGGTCGGCCCGCCGCTCAGCACCGGGAGAAACGACGCGCCGGGTGGCGTGCCGAGCGCTCCGACGACGATCGCCCGCCGGCCGGAGGTTCTCACCCTGCAGGGGATGGCCGCGTTCGGCGCGAGCAGCGTCACCGCACCATCAGCGACCGTGTGCTCCTCGGGCGGCGTACTGCTCAGCCCGGCGCACACCGCCGTCCGGGGGATCCAGCCGCGGAGCTTCGCGTGGCCATAGGCCACGCCGCCGATCCACCCGCTGCGGGACCGGGCCTGGGCGAGGAACGCGTCGCCCTGGAGCAGCAGCCGGCGGGGCCGGTTGAGGGGGACGTCGCGCAGCCAGGTGCTCGCCGCGCAG
The DNA here is from genome assembly GCA_036510225.1 of Solirubrobacteraceae bacterium. Classification (GTDB taxonomy): domain Bacteria; phylum Actinomycetota; class Thermoleophilia; order Solirubrobacterales; family Solirubrobacteraceae; genus Palsa-513. Next base: position 15,639 of record DATCEH010000099.1, read on the forward strand.
ACCCGCAGGCGTGCGGGGCGGGCGAGGGGAATCGACCCGTGGACGTGATCCGGGGGCGGCATCCGCGTGTCGCGCTGGACGACCGCCCGGTGGTGGTCGTCGATCGGGCAGAGCGACGTCCGCAGGAGGTACCCGCGGACCAGTCTGGGGTGGCTCTCGGTGACCAGGGCGTAGCCGTCGAGCAGGCTGTAGAAGTGGAGCCGCGTGTAACGGCGGACGTGGGCCAGCTCGTGCCCGCCGGGCCAGCCCTCGATCACGCCCGCGTGACAGACCTTCCGCTGGATCCCGTGAACCGGGTGCGCCGCCGCCGGCACCGGCACCCGGGCCGCGGCGACCGCCGGCCCCGCCAGGCCCAGCCCGACCAGCACCCCGGCGGCGACGGCGGCGCGGCTGACGCCGGACTGGACTAGTCGCCGGACTCGATCACCCCGACCTTCGCGGACTCCCTGCCCGTGATCTTGAAGTGGATGACCGGCCGACCCATCAGATCTCCTTGAAGTGGATGACCGGCTGACCGATCAGATCTCCTTGATCGGCCGGACCGACCGGCGCAACAGTCTGGGAACTCCGTTGGCTATGACGGCGGCCGGCCGGGGAACTCATCGAAGCATGCCCCAGCCGCGTCGATGATCGGGCCGGGCCGACCGGGCGATCCGGATCGAGCCCCCTTCGGGGGACGTTCGTGACGGACCGCACGAGCGATAACCCCCGCCAGGGCCCCGGAGCGCTATCCTGGACACTCAGGTCGAACAGCCGTTCGACAGAGCAGTGCAGGTCTTCGTGGGTCGTTGCTGGACAGCATCCTCCGCGTACCCAGCACATAAACACCGGAGGAACACGTATGCCAACCGGCACCGTGAAGTGGTTCAGCGACGACAAGGGCTTTGGCTTCATCACGCCCGACGACGGATCCAAGGATCTCTTCGTCCATCACAGCGGCATCGGCGGCGACGGCTACCGCTCGCTCGCCGAGGGCGCGAAGGTCTCCTATGACGCCGAGAACGGCGACAAGGGACCCAAGGCCGTGAACGTCACGACGCTCTAGCCGGAGCTTCGTCGCGACGCCAAGGCGTCGCATAGAGGGGTTCACCCCGCCGGGCGCAAGCCCGGATGCCGGCTCGGTTCCATCCTGGGATCGAGCCGGCACTCTTTCCACGGACGGCGAGGACGATCCCCGTCCAGCCCGGCCGCACCCGTCCGGTCAGGCCTCAGCCCGGCCCATCCCCGCCCCGCCCCGCCCCGCCGGGGCGAGCCGTGCATCCGATCAGACCTTGGTGCGGGAGTTCTTGATCTCCTTGGCGACTTCCGAGCCCCAGCCCATCAGCGCGGTGACGAACTCCTTGGCCATGCCGACGACCTGGTCCTTCTTGCCGGCCGTCTCGAGCGACTTGTTGCCGGTCAGAGACCCGATCGTCTCCTTGATCTTGCCCAGTGTCTTCTGCAACTGTCCGTCGGCCATGTGACTCCTCCTCGGGGAAAGATAGGTCCGTCGCGGCGCGAGGCCGCCCCCGCCACGCTACCAGCCGCGGGCCGTTTCGCCTACGCCCGCGAACAACGCATAATCGGCGAAACCGATGGCAAAGCTCAGCCGCTACGAGACCAAGCGTGACTTCGACCGGACCCCAGAGCCCAGGGCCGACGTGGGACCGGCGGGCGCGGACCGGCGGTTCGTCGTCCAGGAGCACCACGCTCGGCGCCTGCACTGGGACCTCCGCCTCGAGCATGACGGCGTCCTGCGGTCGTGGGCCGTGCCGAACGGGATCCCCGACGACCCCGACCACAACCGCAAGGCGATCCAGACCGAGGATCACCCGACCGCCTACCTCGACTTCGAGGGCACGATTCCGGCCGGCAGCTACGGGGCCGGCACGATGGCGATCTGGGACGCCGGAACCTACGTCGCCGAGAAGTTCGAGGACGACAAGGTCGTCGTCGACTTCCACGGCGGCCGGCTGACCGGACGCTACGCCCTCTTTCGGACGGCCGGGGCCGACTGGATGATCCACCGGATCGACGCGGCCCTCCGGCCGACCGACCCCTTCCCCGAGCACGTCCCACCGATGCTCGCCCGGCTCGGCCGGATGCCGGCGCCCGACGACGCGTGGGCCTACGAGATCAAATGGGACGGCATCCGTGCGCTGCTCCACTACCAGCCGGGACGCCTGCGGATCGAGAGCCGCAACCAGAAGGACCTGACCCACCAGTTCCCCGAGATCCGCGGCCTCGCCGAGGTCCTCGGCTCGCGGACCGCGGTCCTCGACGGCGAGCTCGTCGCCTTCGACGAGAACGGCCTGCCGAGCTTCGGGCGCATCCAACAGCGAATGCACCTCTCCGAGCAGGCGGCCCGCAGGCGGGCGACCGAGATCGCCGTCGTCTACGTGATCTTCGACGTCCTCTACCTCGACGGCCGCTCGACGCTCGGCCTGCCGTACACCGAGCGACGCGGCCTGCTCGACGGCCTCGCGCTGTCCGGGCGGGCGTGGGGCACGCCCGAGTCCCAGACCGGCGACGGCCCAAAACTGCTGGCGGCGACCGCCGAACGTGGCATCGAGGGAATCATCGCGAAGCGCCTCGACAGCCGCTACGAGCCGGGCGGGCGCAGCGGCGCGTGGATCAAGCTGAAGAACAGCCGCCGGCAGGAGCTCGTGATCGGCGGCTGGCTCCCCGGCCGGGGACAGCGGCGCGAGCGGATCGGATCGCTCCTCGTCGGCTGCCACACCCCCACGGGCGAGCTGCGCTTCGCCGGGCGGGTCGGGACCGGGTTCACCGGCGCCGAACTCGACCGGCTCGCCGCCAGGCTCGGCCCGCTCGAGCAGCCGACGAGCCCGTTCGCCGGCCGCCAGCCGCCAGCCGGAGCGATCCACGTGTCGCCGACGCTGGTCGCCGAGGTCGAGTTCTCCGAGTGGACCGCCCACGGGCAGCTTCGGGCCCCGTCGTACAAGGGGCTCCGCGACGACAAGCCGGCGGCCGACGTCGTCTGCGAGTCGATCGACGACGTCGACGAGACCGAGCCCCCGACAGCCGCCGACCCGCCGGCGGACGCCGCCGACGAGGCCGAGCCCGGGACAGCGGTCGATCACGACCGGCCGGCGCAGCCCGCCGCCTACGAGATCCTCCGGCGGACGCCGACCACGGTCGAGGTCGCGATCGACGGGCGCACGCTGAAGCTGTCGAACCTGACCAAGGTCCTCTACCCGGAGACCGGCTTCACCAAGGGGCAGGTGATCGACTACTACGCGGCGATCGGACCGGTCCTCGTTCGCCACACGGCCGGTCGTCCGCTCACGCTCAAGCGGTATCCCGACGGCGTCGACGGGAAGCATTTCTACGAGAAGCGCTGCCCGACCCACCGGCCGGCGTGGGTCGCGACGACGCCTGTCTGGAGCGGTCGCGGCGCGGGTGAGATCGACTACTGCCTCGCAAACGATCTCCCGACCCTCGTCTGGGCGGCGAACCTCGCCGCGATCGAGCTGCACACGTCACTGTCGCTGGCGGACGACCTCGGCTGCCCGACGGCCGTCGTCTTCGACCTCGATCCGGGCGACGGGGCCGACGTCCTCGACTGTGCGCGGGTCGCCGTCTGGCTGCGTGACCTGTTCGCGGCGATCGGACTCGAGACCCTGGTCAAGGGCTCGGGGTCGAAGGGGCTCCAGGCGTACGTGCCGCTCAACTCACCGACCTCCTATGAGGTCACCAAGCCGTTCGCCCAGGCCGTGGCCGAACTGCTCGAGCGCCAGCACCCCGAGCTCGTCGTCTCGCGCATGAGCAAGCACCTCAGACCCCGGCGGGTCTTCATCGACTGGAGTCAGAACGACCAACACAAGACCACCGTCAGCGTCTACTCGCTGCGTGCCGGCCCCCGCCCGACGGTCTCGGCCCCGCTGAGGTGGATCGAGGTCGAGCGGGCGCTCGCCGACGGCGATCCCGGATCGTTGTTCATCACCGCTGACGAGATGGCCGGGCGAATCGCCGCGCACGGCGACCTCTTCGGCCCCCTGGTCGAACTCGTGCAGCGTCTTCCCGACCTCTGACCCGAACGGCCGCCAGGGGCTAGGCTGGGAGCCCCAACGACCTGGAGAGGGAGGCATGGTGGCCCGCAGCAGTCGGCGAACGTTCGTGGTGGTGGTGGCAGGTGTCTTCGGTGCGGGGATCGGCGGTGCCGTGCTCGTCTCGGCCGCGTCGACCGGGTCGATCACCGCCTGCGTGAACAACCAGCCCAACGCCGGGACGATGCGGGTCACGTCGGATCCCAGCGGCTTCTCCGGTTCGGCCTGCAACAGCTTCGAGCACGCGCTCACGTTCAACGCCGCCGGACCCGCCGGACCAGCCGGGCCGCCGGGCCCGGCCGGCGCCGCCGGAGCGACCGGACCGACCGGAAGCCAGGGCGCGTCGGGTGCCGGCGGCGGCTCGACGTCGACGAAGGCGGTCGGGACGAACTTCATCGCGATCACGTCGTTCCCGATGCCCGGCCGGCATTTCGTCGAAGCCCAGGTCGACTGCCCGAAGGGCGACGTCGGCCAGGGCGGAACGGCGGCGATGATCTCGCCCCTGGGCGTCTCGCCGGCCGTCGGCAACGCCGACGCCGGCCCGGGCATCACCAGCCCCGGCGGCCACCCTGCGGTCGGATGGACCGGTGAGGCGACGAACAGCTCGAGCCAGGCCGCCAGCCTCAAGCTCTCGGTGATCTGCTCCGGACCGGATCTCGACGCCACCCACGTGACCCGGAAGCTCGATCTGTCGAGGGCGCTGCGCAAGACGAAGGCCAAGAAGCCCTGACCGAAATGGGACCCGCCGTCCGCGCAGGAGGCCGTCGCGCGGGCGTCGCGGCGGCGCTCGCCCTGGCCGCCTTCGGGGCGACCGGCTGCGCGCTCGACAGCCCGTCGCTCGACGTCCCGTCCGGGTCGGGGGTCACCGGCGCCCTGACGCCCGCGCCGGCCTCAGGCGTCCCGAGCACGTACACCGGCCTCGGATCACACACCCGGGCGTTCTCCCGCGGCCACCGGGAGGCGCCGGCCGGCCGGGCGGCCAAGGCCGGCAAGGGGCCGATCGCAAGCAGCGTCACGGCGAACTCCGCCGGCCGGGTCACCGGATACCTGGTGACGTTCAACTACCAGCCGGCCCTCTCGGACCCTCAACGACTCGCCTCGGCCGTCGGGATCGGCGACCTGCCGGCCGATCGCATCACGGTCAAGTCGGCCGCGACCTGCCTCGTCTACGCGAGTCCGACGATGAAGCGGCTGGTCGGCATGCTCTACACGAACGTCACGACGACACCCGGATCCTCGACCGCCCAGGTCCGGACGGTCTCGGCTCCGACCTGCTGACCGCGGCGGTCGACCGATACCGGCGGTCGCCGACACAGGATTAGGAGCCGCCTGAGCGAAGTTCACATCTCGTGCGGTCACGGAGCCTGGAGCGGGGAGCTGTCGGCGTCAGCGGCGTTCTTGCGCTCCTGCGCGCCGCTCCGACGCTGCCCGGCGGCTCGGGGGTCCACGACCCGGCGGTCGAGCACGCCCGCCGCGTCGAGCACGACGCCGCGCGGGCCCGCCTCCGCGCCGACGATGACCTGCGCACGCGCGCGCCGCACGCCCCCGGCCCCCGTCCCGGACCCACCGGACCTCCCGAACCCGCCGGACCTCCCGGACCCACCGGACCTCCCGACCCCGCCGGACCTCCCGACCCCCGCGGATCTGACGGACCGGCCGGACCCACGCGACCCGGGTCGCGCCCGGCGGCGCCGCCGGACGACCGGGAGGAGCGCTCGCCGGCGCCGGCAGCCCGTGAATGGGTGACCCGCTCGCCGCCGGCGCCGACGCTCGGGGCGACCCCGTCGTGGAACGGGCCGGACTCAGCGACCGGCCCGCCGCTCCCGGCGACCTCCCGCGCTCGGCCGAGCGGGCCGCGTCCGAAGGGACCGGCCCCGGCGCTCGACGACGACCCGCCGAGCCCGCGTCGGCTGGGCTTCGACCGCCTGCTTGTGGGTTTCACCGACGGCGAGAGCGCAACCGCCTGGAGGCCTCTGCCGCCGGCCAGCGGCTTGATTCCCGGGCGCGAGACCCCGTCGGGAGGCGGGCGGGCCGGGCCGGCCGGGCGGGCTGTGCGGTCGCACCGAGGTCCGCAGCGGGGGCAGGTCGCCAGCGGGCGCGATCGGAGAGCCCGGGGCGGCCGAGCGACCCCCCGCGCGCGCTCGACCGCCCGCCGTCGGCGGAGGATCACGGGCGGGATCGTCCTGCTGGCGGCTGCGATCACCGCCAGGTCCACGCTGCCGCACTCGGCCGGGCCGGTCGTCGCGAGCAGGCTCGTGGCGGCAGCGACGACCTCCGCGGCGAGCTCGGCAACCGCTTACGCCCGGCAGGAGATCCCAGCCTCGTACATGAAGCTCTACCTCCGGGCGGCAGCCGCCTACCAGGTCGACTGGGCGACGCTGGCGGCCGTCGGCCAGATCGAGAGTCGGCAGGGTCGCAGTGTGTTCCCCGGCGTGAGCAGCGGAACCAACGTCGCCGGCGCGGCCGGCCCGGCGCAGTTCCTCTCGGCCACGTGGGACCGGTACGGCGTGGATGGTGACGCAGACGGCCAGATCAACCCGTACGACCCGGCCGATGCGATCCCGTCGATGGCAGCCTACCTACGTGCGTCGGGCGCTCCGGAGAACTGGCCGAAGGCACTCTTCGCCTACAACCACTCACAGTCATACGTGGATACCGTGCTCGCGATGAGCCGGCGCTTCACCGACCAAGCCGACCTGCCGTCAGCTGACACAGGTCACTGACCGTGGGCGGGCTTCGCGCTCAGCCTGATCCGCTCGCCGACCTGCAACGTGCCGGGGTCGACGTAGGGGTTGAGGTCCTCGAGCGCCGTCACGCTGACGCCCGTCCGCTCCGAGATCAGCTCGTAGGTCTGGCCGGAATGGACGACCCAGACGGTGGGGAGCGTCTTCGCGCTGACGGCAGTCAGACCGCCGCCGCCGCCAGAACTGCCGGACGGGTCGAGACGGATCACGACGAAGCTCAGGAACATCAGCCCGACGAGGGCCCCGGCGAGCGCCGCGCGGGCCTCTCGGGTGAGCCTCAGGCCGCGATAGTCGACGCGGCTCCCAAACCCGGGGCGCGACCGGGCCTTCGGGTCCGGGACGCCGTCGCGGGGGTTCGGGAGGGCCTGGAGACCGGCCAGCCAGGAGATCAGACGGGCCGCGGGCTTCTGGGGTGGGCGTGGCATCAGACGCCACCCAGCGGGGGCCGGATGGGCCTGTCGGCATCTCGTGACACGGAACGACTCCTGTCTGGGCGTAGTCGGACGCTGGTGAGACGTCCGATGGGCGCTGTGGTGACCGCCGGTCGGCGGCCGCTTCGAGCTCTGACGGCGCCGCGCCCGGAAGCCGAGGCCCGAGCCGTGAATCAAATGTACCAACGGAGGGTTGCATTCTTGTTACGCCGGGAAGACTCTTCGTGGATGCTTAATCGACCCCGCCCGCGGCTGCGCGCGCCGACCCTCCAGGGGGTCCGGTCGCGGTCGACGGGCATCGCGGCGCCGGCCGGCCGGCGCCCCGGTCGAGTGGTCTGTCAAGCTCTGGTCAGCGACGGCAACGGCGGGAGGCGGAGATGAGGAAGATCGCCCTGATTGGGCTCGGCTGGATCGCGGTTCTTGTCGCGCCCGGGACGGCAGCGGCCGGTACCCAGAGCTTCACCACGCCGACCGTCTCGGCCAATCCGGTCGCCGGCCAGCCGGTCAGTCTGACCGAGAACGGGATCTCCGATCCCGGAAGCACGCTCACGGTGTCGGTCCAAGCCGGCGGCGGCGCGTGCACGGGAGCGTCGATGCAGATCGACTCGGCCAGCGTCGCGGGGACCTTCAGCCACGTCACGACGTTCACGCCGAGCACACCGGGGACGTACACGGTCTGTTACGTCTTCACCGGATCCAACGGCTCACAGACTTCGAGCTTCGCGATCGTCGTGGCGCCCGCCCCGCCCGCGCCGCCCGCCCCGCCGGCACCGGCGCCGGCCGTGGCACCAGTCAAGTGTGTGACCCCCCAGCTGCTGCGGCACACGCTCGCCTACGCCAAGCACCTACTCACGAAAGCCAACTGCAAGCTCGGTCGGGTCTACCAACCCAGCGCGCACACGCTCAGCCTTGCGAGGCGCAGGAACGGTGGGCGCACGCCGAAACTGGTTGTCGTCTCACAGACCCCCCGCCAACCGGGCACCGTCTCATACTCGGGCGCCGTCGTGGCGATCCGCCTTGGTCTGGCGCCCGCGCCGAAACCGAAGCCGAAGGGCTGAGAGTTGGTTCGACGTTCGGGCTGAGGGTTGGTTCGATAGGCGGCCGCCGGCCCGGGCGGCAGGCCGCCCGCCCGGTCGAGATCCGTTCACGCTACGGGGAGCCGGTGGCCGAGATCGTGAGTCAGCCGAGCGGTGGCACGCGCTGTGCGGGACGCCGTACGACTGGATCGAAGCGGTTCGGTCCTACTGAACGGCGACCAGATCGACGACGAAGACGAGCGTCTCGTCGGGACCGATCACGCCGCCGGCGCCGCGCTTGCCGTAGCCGAGATGCGGCGGGATCGTGATCCGGCGACGTCCGCCGACCTTCATCCCGGTGACGCCCTCATCCCAGCCGGCGATCACCTGGCCCATGCCGAGCTTGAACTTGAAGGTGGCGCCCCGGTTCCACGAGGCATCGAACTCCTTGCCTGTGGACCACGAGACGCCGACGTAGTGGACCTCGACGGTCTGGCCCTTCTGGGCCAGCTCGCCGTCGCCGACCGCGTGGTCCTCGAGCTGGAGCTCGGGGGACAGTGGCTGGTCGGGCGGGATCTCGATCGTCGGGCGTTCGGGCATCCGCGGAGAATACCCGGGCTGGGCCTCGGGAGGTCAGCCGGCGATCGACGGGGCTCGTCCCGGGGCTGGGCGAGGTGGATGCTGGGGGCGGGCTCTCCCGCGGGGACCGGGTCGTGGAGGTGTGGACTCACCAACGAAAGTAGTTGACTGACTCAGTCAGCTACTTTCGCGACGAAGGTCTCCCATCCACCTCCGCCGCCCGGGAGCAGCCAAGGTCGATCACCCCCGGCTGAAGACGACTAACCGCCGGCCAGGACGACGTCGTGGCCGGCCGCCGTCAGGACTTCGACGACGACCGTGCGGTGATCGCCCTGCAGCTCGATCACCCCGTCCTTGACCGACCCGCCGACGCCGCATCGCTTCTTCAGACGACCGGCCACCAAGCGCAGGCCGTCGTCGTCGAGCGCCAACCCGGACACGGTGGTCACGGCCTTGCCGCGGCGACCGGAGGTCTCCCGGCGGACCTTGACCCGACCGCCGTCGGCGACGCGCCTCGAGCCCTTGGCGTCCCGGGCGTGGCGGAGATCGCCGTCGTCGGTCGACCAGACGAGGTTCGGATCGCGGTCGGGCACGGGTTCGACGGATCGACCGGGTCTGCGCTCAGCGGCGGTCGGCCGCGAAGCCGGCGGTCAGGAGGGAGGCCGACTGCCGGGCGAGGTCGGGCGAGTGGAGCAGGACCGAGCCGATCCTGACGGTTCCGCGCCGGGCCGTCGCGACCAGGCAGAGCCCGGCGGCGTCGGTCTCGCCGGTCTTCATCCCGGTGATCCCGGGGAAGTGAGACCGGAGCAGGGGGTTGTTGTTGTAGAGGTAGAGCTTGTGACCCTTGATCGGGAACGGGATGATCGCGCTGGCGCTGGCGACGATCCGGGCGAGGCGGGGCTGGGCGAGGACGATCCGGGCGAGCTTGGCGAGGTCGGCGGGACACGAGACGTTGGCGTTCTCGATCCCGTCGGGCGATACGTAGTGGGTGCAGGTGAGGCCGAGTTGTCGGGCCGTCGCGTTCATCAGGTCGACGAAGCGCGGCAGCGTCCGCGAGACGTGCTGGGCGAGGGCGATCGCGGCGTCGTTGCCGGACGGGAGGAGCAGACCGTAGAGCAGGGACTCGAGCCGGACGTGACGGCCGAACGGGAGCTCGCCGACGCCTGAGCCCTGGTAGTCGACGGCCTGCCTGGTGATCAGGACGCGGGCGTCGGCCGGAGCGTTGCGGACGACGAGCAGGGCGGTCATCATCTTCGTCAGCGAGGCGATCGGCACGACCTTGGTGGCGTCGCGCTGCCAGAGCACGCGGCCGGTGTCGATATCGAAGAGGATCCCGGCCCGCGGCTGGACCTTGAAGGGCGGGCCGACGGCGTTCGGGTCGCTCAGGGCGAGCCCGGTCGCCCCGGTCGCCCCGAGCGAGGCGGCGGCCGCGGCGGCCTGCGGGGGGCTCGCGGCCGCCGTGTCGACGGCACCCGTGCGACCGCCGCCCGCCAGGTCGGCGGGAGTGCCTGCCGCGCCCCGACCCGCGAGGCCGACCCCGGGCACCGGGCGCACCGCAGCAGCCGTCCCGGCGGTGGCGGCCGACGCCGGGCGGAGACTGCGGCGATGGCCGAGCGGGAGGCGGACGCCGGAGCGCACGACGACGAAGGCGATCGCGGCGCCGGCGAGCAGGAGCGCGGCGATCGCCCGGCGGCGGGCACGGGCGCGGCGGCGGGCCAACCGGCGGGTGCTGACGCCGCTGCTGGGGAGGAAGCGGGACGGCTGGCTCATCGCGGGGCCGCCCGGGGCGGAGTCGCCGGCATCAGACCGGGATGCCGGGGAGCCGGTGGCCGGGCCCCCTGGATCTGGTCGTCGCGAAGACCTTGATCAGGAGGAGGCCGAAGACGAAGCCGCCGAGGTGAGCGAAGTAGGCGACGCCGCCGCCGGCGCCGGCCGGGTCGGCGAGGCCGGCGCCGGCGAGGACGGCCTGCTCGGCAAACCAGATGCCGAGCATCAGGATCGCGGGAATCTCGACCACGGTGAAGAACAGGATGATGAAGACGAGGGACAGGATCTTGGCGCGGGGATAGAGCAGGATGTAACCGCCGAGCACGGCCGCGATCGCCCCGGACGCGCCGATCGTCGGGGCCAGCGAGTTGGGGTCGACGGCGATCTGGAGCGCGAGGGCGGCGAGACCGCCGAGGATGTAGAACGCGAGGAAGCGTAGGCGACCCATCGCGTCCTCGACGTTGTTGCCGAAGATGAAGAGGAAGAGCATGTTCCCGAGCAGGTGGAGGGGACTCGCGTGGAGGAACATCGAGCTGATCGCCGTGGCCCAGCGGCTCCCGGAGTGGGTGAACTGGTAGGGAATCGCCCCGTAGTGGTCGGCGACGGCGTTCGACGGCCCGCCGAGCAGGGAGCCGCCGTGGCGCAGGGAGATCACGTAGACGACTAGGTTGGCCGCGATCAGGGCGAGCGTGACGATCGGCAGTCGATCGGTCGGGATGTCATCCGTGAGCGGGATCACCGCTGGCCGCGGAGGGTCGACAGCGGGCTGTGGACGACGTCTTCGAAAAGCAGTCGACAGAGTCTGTCAACTACCTCGTCAGGCCTCACTAGTGGTCTGTCTCGGAATTAGCTGGAGTGGCTGGCGAGTGGCTGGGCGTGATCTGGCGTCGCACGGTGTCCGCGGGCGTGCTGGTCGCACGTTGTCGGACGCCGGGTGGCGCCAGGCACGTCCAGACGCCGCCAGACGC
>DATCEH010000100.1:0-31825 GCA_036510225.1 Solirubrobacteraceae bacterium
GTCGACATCAAGTCAGAGAGCGAGTTCGCCGCCGAGGAGGCCGAGCACGGCTATGAGGAGGAGGACGTTCAGGGGCGCTGCGCCGCCGTCATGTCGACCGGCCGACGCTGCCCGAACGCCTCGCTCCCGGGCTCCCGTTACTGCGGCCTCGACGCCCACCAGGCGCTCGCCGGCACCGGATCCGACCAGGTCTCGAGCGGAGCGCCGACCGCGGAGCAAGCCTCATAGGCGCCGCCGCGGGTTCGACCGCCGAGCCGAAGCGCCGCTGCGTCGGCTGCGGCCGGTCGGCGGCCAAGCATGAGCTCCTACGTCTCGTCCGCGACGGCGCCCGCGCCGTCCCGGATCCGGCCCAGCGCCTGCCCGGCCGGGGCGCCTACGTCTGTCGCGAGGCGGCCTGCATCGGCCGCGCGGCCGACCGGGGCCGGCTCGCACGATCCTTCCGCCGGCCGGTCACGATCGCCACGGACGAGATCCTCGCGGCCGCGACCCACTCCTCCGACCGTGTCGAGGAGACCGGTCCGCCCTTCGCTCACAACCTCCTAGAATCGATCTGCTGATGGCAAAGAAACGCGTACATGAACTTGCAAAGCAGCACGGCATGTCCAGCAAGGACGTGCTCGCCAAGCTGACGGCCGCCGGCATCGAGGTGAAGGCCCCGGCCTCGGCCGTCGACGAGGCCCAGGCGATCGCCGCCCTGACCGCTCCCAACGGCGCTCCGCCGCCGGCTCCGGCCGGCGCGGCCGCTCCGGCGGGTGGCGAGCCCGCCGCCGGCGATGCTCCGGCCGGCTCTGCCGCAGCCGCCGAGCAGCGCTCCCGTCCGACGCGCGACTCGCGCACCGGCGAGCGGGCTCCTGCTGCGGCGACCGGCCCGGGCGGCCGCCGCCGCGTCGTGATCGACTCCCAGGCCTCCCGCCGTTCGTCCTCCGGGCCGGCCAACCAGCCCCAGCGCCGCCCCCAGCGGCGCGGCCGCCGCCGGCGGGGCAGCTACGACGACACGATCGCCCCGATCGACAACAGCGCGCTCGAGGCGACCGACCTCGTCCGCGTCAACTCCGGGTCCACGGTCAAGGACGTCTCCGAGTACTTCGGCGTCCCGGTCCCCGAGATCATCAAGAAGCTGATGATGCTCGGTGAGATGGCCACGCTGACCCAGACGCTGTCCGACGACGCGATCCAGATCCTGGCCGACGGCTTCAACAAGCAGGTCGAGATCGTCCACGCGGCCGACGACGTCTCGAGCGAGCCGACCTTCGAGGACGACGAGGCATCGCTCGTCGAGCGCCCGCCGGTCGTCGTGATCATGGGTCACGTCGACCACGGCAAGACGTCGCTGCTCGACGCGATCCGCTCGACCGAGGTCGCCGCAGACGAGGCCGGCGGGATCACCCAGCACATCGGCGCCTACCAGGTCCGCCACGGCGGCAAGGCGATCACCTTCCTCGACACGCCGGGCCATGAGGCGTTCACGGCGATGCGCGCCCGCGGCGCCCAGGTCACCGACATCGCGGTGATCGTCGTCGCCGCCGACGACGGCGCCAAGCCGCAGACCGACGAGGCGATCGACCACGCCAAGGCAGCCGGCGTGCCGATCATCGTCGCGGTCAACAAGATCGACAAGGAGGGCGCCGAGCCCGAGCGGGTCCGCACCGAGCTGACCGCACGCGGCCTGCAGCCGGTCGAGTGGGGTGGGGACGTCGAGTTCTGCGACGTCTCGGCCCGGACCAAGCAGGGTCTCGACGACCTGCTCGACACGATCCAGGTCGTCGCCGAGGTCGAGGAGCTCCGCGCCAACCCGTCGGCAGAGGCCTCGGGCGCCGTGATCGAGTCGCGCCTGGACCCAGGTCGCGGTCCGGTCGTCACGATCCTGATCCAGCGGGGAACGCTCAAGGTCGGCGACGCCCTCGTCGCCGGAGCGAGCTTCGGCCGCGTCCGGGCGATGCACGACTTCCTCGGCGCTCGCGTCAAGCGGGCCGAGCCGGGCGAGCCGGTCGAGGTGCTCGGCTTCGACGGCGTGCCCGAGGCCGGCGAGTACGTCCGCGTCGTCGAGAACGAACGCCGTGCCCGGACGCTCGCGGGTGAGCGGGCCAACCGCCTCAAGACCGAGGCCCTGGCCCGCCGCTCGGGACGCAAGATCTCACTCGAGGACGTCTTCCGCCTGGCCCAGGCGGGCGCCGTCAAGGACCTCAACCTCGTGCTCAAGGCCGACGTCTCCGGGTCGCTCGAGGCCGTCGAGGACGAGATCGCCAAGCTCCCGCAGGACGAGGTCTCGGTCAACATCATCCACCGCGGCGTCGGCGGCATCAACGAGTCAGACGTCATGCTCGCGGCCGCGTCGAACGCGATCATCCTCGCCTTCAACGTCCGCCCGGTCGGCGACGCCCGCCAGCTCGCCGAGCGCGAGGGCATTCAGATCCGCGGCTACTCGGTGATCTACAAGGCGATCGAGGAGCTCCGCGCAGCGATGGAGGGGATGCTCGATCCCGCCGAGGTCGAGGACACCCTCGGCCAGGTCGAGATCCGCCAGACCTTCCGGGCCTCGAAGATCGGCGTGATCGCCGGGTCGATCGTCACCGAGGGCAGGATCACCCGCGGGTCGCGGGTCCGACTGGTCCGCGACGGGACGATCGTCGCCGACACGACGGTCGCCAGCCTGCGTCGCTTCAACGAGGACGTCCGTGAGGTCGCGGCCGGCTTCGAGTGCGGAATCGTGCTCAACAACTTCCAGGACGTCAAGGAGGGCGATCTCCTGGAGGTCTACGCCACGCGCCAGGTCGAGCGCGAGCTCGCCTGACCGGCGGCCGGCGGGAGTTTCGATGGGCAGCGAACGTATGCGTCGCGTCGACCGGGCGATCCGTCAGGTCCTGGCCGACGAGCTCGCCGGGTCACTGAAGGACCCACGGGTCGGCTTCGTCACGGTGACCGACATCCGGACGACCGGGGACCTCCGTTCGGCTCGTGTCTACGTCAGCGTGCTCGGCGACGAGGACGACCGCGAGGTGACGCTCGACGGCCTGCGTCACGCCCACGGCCATCTTCAGGCGCGGATCGCCGGCCAGCTCGGGCTGAAGCGGACGCCGACGCTCGAGTTCGTCTACGACGACACGGCCGACAAGGCCCGGCGTGTCGACCAGCTGATCGGCGAGGCCGACATGCCCGAGCTCGCCGATGCGGCTGACGCGCGCGAGCCCGCTGACGCGGCCGACCTGGTCGACGAGAGCGTCAGATGACGGGGCCGGGGACCGCGGGGACCGGCGGTCTTCAGGCGGGCGCCGACGTCCCGGCGGGAGACGCCGCTCCGAGTCCCAGCGCGGCTGAGTCCCGCGAGCTCGTCCTCGCCGAGATCCGCGGGGCGGAGCGGTTTCTCGTCGTGACCCACGAGCACCCCGACGGCGACGCGCTCGGGTCGCTCGTCGCGATGCAGGGCGTCCTGCGGGCGCTCGAGAAGGACTCGATCATGTTCATCGCCGAGAACGAGTTCCCCCTCCCGCAGGAGTACCGATTCTTCGAGTTGGACGGCCTCGTCACGTCGATCCCCGACGATCTCGAGCGGCGGACCGTCGTCTTCCTCGACTGCGGGAACATTGAACGCAGCCCGGCTCACCTGCTGCGGGACGTCGAGCCGCTCCTGAACATCGACCATCACCACGACAACACCCGCTTCGGGACGGTCGACCATGTCGTCCCCGACGCGTCGTGCACGGCCGAGATCATCTGGGATCTGATGGGCTCACTCGGTGTGCGTCTGACGCCGTCGATCGCCGAGGCGCTGTACGTCGGGCTGATCACCGACACGGGTCGCTTCTCCTACGAGAACACGAAGGCCAGTGCTCACCTGATGGCCGCCGAGCTGATCGAGGCCGGAGTCGATGTCGCGTGGATCTACCAGCGGATCTACGAGGGCGTCCCGTATGCCAAGCTCGAGCTCCTCCGGCGAGCCCTCCAGCGGGTCGCCCGCTACGACGACGGTCACCTGGCGATCGCCTTCCTCACAGCCCACGACTTCACCGAGGCCGAGGCCGAGGAGAGCTACTCGGAGGGGATCATCGACCAGCTGCGGGCCGTCGAGGGGACCAAGGTCGCCGCGCTCGTCCGCGAGCTGCTCGCCGAGGATCGCCGCGGCCAGAAGAAGGTCTCGCTGCGGGCGACCGGCGACGACGTCGACGTCTCGGCGATCGCCCGGGCCCACGGCGGCGGCGGTCACCGGCGGGCGGCGGGATTCACCACCGGACTCTCGATCCCCGATCTCGTCGCCGAGCTCCGCGGCCAGCTCGCCGCCCAGCTGTAGGCTCGGGATGGCCGGCTTGAACGCCCGCGCCGGCGGATGAGCCCGGTCGACGGCCTGATCCTCGCCGACAAGCCGGCCGGGATCACGTCGCACGACATGGTCGCCAGGGCCCGCCACGCACTCGGCCGCCGGCGGGTCGGCCACGCCGGCACGCTCGACCCGTTCGCGACGGGCCTGCTGATCCTCCTCGTCGGCCGGGCGACCCGGGTCCAGCGCTACCTGATGGCCCAACCGAAGACCTACGAGGTCGTCGTCCGCTTCGGGGCGACGTCGACCACCGGGGACACCGAGGGCGTGATCACCGAGACCGGCGTGCTCCCGAAATTCCCACTCGTCCTGCCGACCGGCGAGCTTCAACAGCGTCCGCCGGCCCACTCGGCCGTCAAGGTCGACGGCGAGCGCGCGTACGCCCGGGCTCGTCGGGGGGAGGCCGTCGTCCTGGACGAGCGGACGATCGACGTCTTCGAGTTCACGACGCTATGGCAGGACGCCGACCGCGCCGGCCTGCGGATCGTCTGCGGATCGGGGACCTACGTCCGGTCGCTGGTCGCAGACCTCGGCGACGCCTACTGCGTCGACCTGCGCCGGACCGCGATCGGCCCGTTCACCGTCGACGGGGCCTGGCCGGGGGAGGGTCACGTCGATGTCACCGCGCTCGAGGCCGGACTCCGGCGGATCATGCCGGTCGTTTCACTTGCGGGCGACGAGGCCACGACCGCCACGCACGGACGGGCCGTCCCGGTGCCCGACGACGGGCTCGAGGATCCCGCCGGGCGGGCGGCGGGCGGGGGCGCCGGGGGCGCCGGGGGCGCCGGGGGCGGAACCTCGGTGGGCGGGCGGACCGTCTGGGATCACGCGCTGCTCGTCGACGCGGCCGGCCCGATCGCCGTGGCCGAGACCCGGGACGGCGGTCTGCTCAAGCCGGTCGTCGGGTTTCGCGGGTAGGACGACGAGAAGCGGATGCTCCGACACGTCTTCGCGAAAATCGCTGCCTGAGTCACTCGGGGTTTCGCCCTTTTCGCTCGGCCGACTGCACGTCGGGGCGGGGGGACGGGGCGGGGGCGCGGGGGGAGTGGGATGTGATCGACCGGGCTCCTCCCGAGCGGGTGGAGGTGGATGCGAGACCTTCGTCGCGAAAGTAGCTGACTGAGTCAGTCAACTACTTTCCTTGGAGAGTCCACTTCTCTCCACGACCCGGTCCCCCGCAGAGCGCTCGCCGCCCTCTGACCTCCCGAGCTCCGCCCGAATGATCCTCGACAGGCGCCGCCCGCCAAGCCCCGCGGGGCGTGAGCACCGCGCCGCCGCCGCGGAACATCACCCCGAACGGAGACCTGAGCCATTCGCCGCCATCGTCCGAGGACACGGCCGCCGGCGTCGTGATCGCCGTCGGAGATCACCGAGAAACCGGTCCGGATCCCGGCGCACGCCGGAGATCACCGACGTCCGACAGGCATCGACTGGCCCGATCGCGCGTGCCGGCCGGGTGAAACCGCCTAGGCTTAGAGCGCGTGAAGCTGATCCACCTGCCGGACGCCCGGCCCGCCCCGCGTCGCATCGCGATCGGCACCTTCGACGGTGTTCACCGCGGCCATCGGGCGGTGATCGGCGACTCGGACACGGTGCTGACCTTCGACCCACACCCCGCGACGATCGTCGCGCCCGCGCGGATCCCGAAGCTCCTGACCCCACTCGCGGTCAAGGCCGAGCTGATTCAAGGACTCGGCGTGGACGAGCTGATCGTCGTCGACTTCGACCGGGAGTTCGCCGCCCGCACGGCGCAGAGCTTCATCGACGAGATCCTCGTCGGCCAACTCGGCGTGACCCACGTCGCGGTCGGTGAGAACTTTCGCTTCGGCCACCGCGCCCTCGGCGACGCCCCGCTGCTGGCGAGCGACACGCGCTTCGAGACGCGGGTCGAGCCCCTGCTCGAGGTCGGCGACGAGGTCGTCTCGTCGAGTCACGTCCGCGCGCTGATCCTCGCCGGAGAGGTCGCCGCCGCGACTGCCTTCCTCGGGGCCCCGTTCGAGCTCCGCGGCGAGGTCGTCGCCGGCGACCGGCGGGGACGCGAACTCGGCTTCCCGACCGCCAACCTCGTGCCCGACCCGGCCCTCGTCTCGCCGGGCCACGGCGTCTACGCCTGCCTCGCCGACGGCCGGCCGGCAGCCGTAAGCATCGGTGTGCGTCCGACCTTCGAGACCGGACGGGGCGAGCTGATCGAGGCGTACGTCCTCGATTTCTCCGGCGATCTCTACGGCCGGATTCTCCGCCTCCAGTTCCTCGAGCGCCTCCGCGGCGAGCGGCGCTTCGACTCGGTCGAGACCCTGGTCGAGCAGATCCACGACGACGTCGCCCGCACCCGGGAGGTCTGCGCGGCGGTCGCCGCGCCGCCCGGGCTGCTACCGTAGCCGGCGTGCCGACACCGACCAAGGACCGCAAGCGAGAGCTCGCAATCGAGTATGGGGCCTCCGAGACCGACACCGGCAACACGCGAGTGCAGGTCGCCCTCCTGACCGAGCGGATCAACCATCTGACCGATCACCTGCGGACCCACGGCCACGACCACCACTCGCGTCGGGGCCTCCTGATGCTCGTCGGCCGGCGCCGCCGGTTCCTCAATTACCTCCAGCGCAGTGACCTCGACGGTTACCGCTCGCTGATCAAGGCGCTCGGCCTCCGCAAGTGAGCGTGCTCGGACCGGGAACACCGGTCCCGGAGTTCCACCTCGAGCGCGAGGACGGAACCGCCTTCGATCAGGACGATCTGGCCGGCCGCACGACGGTCCTGATCTTCTACCCGTTCGCCTTCAGCCCGGTCTGCAGCGAGCAGCTCACGCTCTACGAAGAGGTCCTCGACGACTTCGCCGAGCGGGGAGCCGAGCTCGTCGCGATCTCCTGCGACGCCCGCTACTCCCAGACCGCCTTCCGCGAGAAGCTCGGCGTCAGCATTCCCCAGCTCTCTGACTTCGAGCCGAAGGGAGCCGTCTGCACGGCCTTCGGCGTGCTCCACGACGGCGGCTTCCCCGAGCGTGCGCTCGTCATCGTCGGCCCCGACGCCATCGTCAGATGGAGCTACCAGGCCGACGCCCCGAGCGACCTTCCGGGCGCCAACCTGATCTTCGACGGTCTGGCGTCCTAGCCGGCTCGGCACGACCGCGCCCGCCCCCGGCAGCCGCGCGGATTTCCTAGACGACGCCCAGAGGCCACTGGTAACGGAGGTTCAGGACGACGGTTCCCCGGTTGCGGATCGCGAAGTCATCGCCGCCGGCCTCGTAGGTCAGCGCCTCTTCCCACTCGAGCGTCTGCTCGTCCTCCCAGCCGGTCCGACCGTGCAGCTTGACCTGGAAGGTCCCCGTTCGGTGCGCGGGGTTTCCCCCTCGGTTGTCGTTCTCGACGGTGATCACCCGCGGCGAACGCGGCGGCGTCCAGGCCTTCACCTTGCCCGTCGGCAACTCCTCCAGCGTGGTGGGGATTTTCGCCTCGAAGTCAGTCATTGATTGATGCACCTCTGCCTTTCAACGTCACTTTGCGAAGTTCGCACGATCGCGCGGCTTTCCGCCACCCAGCAGAGATACCAGTTTCACGGCGTGGTGGATCAGCGCCCGTCAGCCCACCTGACCGCCGACCGGCCGCCGGCGGGCCGACCGCCAGCCTGCTGACAACGCCCGGATCGACGGTATTCGACGGATCGACAGCGTCCGGTGCGGCGCCGTCGGGTCAGTCCGGGCGGCCGAGCAGACGGGCGACCGTGTCGCGGCGGAAGTCGAAGATCGTCCGCAGGTCCCGACGGACGAGCGGGAGCGCGAGCTCGCCGAGCGGCCAGACGGCTGGCCGGTAGCGGACGGTGTCCCTGATCATCGTGCTCCCGTCGGGGAGCGCCTCGAACTCGTGGGTGTGCTCCCACACGCCGTACGGTCCGCGCAGCTGGATGTCGACGAACCGCTCGGGCGGCGCCCACTCGCGGATCTCGGTGACCCACCGGAGCGGTATGCCGTGAACCCGCAGGCGGTAGCGGATCCGTGCTCCCGCGGACATCTCGATCGGCCGCGGCGTGAGGACCTCGAAGCCGAGCAGCGGCGGCGTCAGCGCCTCGAGGTTGTGGGCGTCGGCGAAGAACTCGAAGACCTCCTCTCGGGGTCGGTCGACCCGCTGCTCGCGCTGGAGGAGATGGATTCGCATCGGCTGACCCGTACTCTGAACCAAACGTGGCCCCAGCGCGCATAGATCCGGGCATGGCCGACCTCCGCAGCGCCCCGGTCCCACCGCTCGCCGCCGACGACCATGTCCGCGGAGCGGCGGGCGCGCGGCTGGTCATCGTCTACGGAGACTTCACCTGCCCGCGCTGCGCCCTGGCGACCGAGCGGATGCGCGGCCTGCCGTTGCGGATCGCCTTTCGCCACTTCGCACTCCGGACCAAGCACCCGCGCGCCGTGCCCGTCGCCCTCGCCGCAGAGGCGGCCGGCCTGCAGGGGCGCTTCTGGGAGATGCACGACGCCCTCTACGCGGACCCCTCCCGCCTCGACGATCCCCACCTCTGGGAGCGAGCCGACCGGCTCGGGCTCGACATCGACCGCTTCGAGGCGGATCGGCGGGCCGGCGGACCAGCCGAACGGGTGGCCCGTCAGCTGCGCGACGGGATGCGCGCCGGCGTCGCCCTGACACCCACCCTGTTCGTCGACGGCATCGCCCACAGCGGGCCGCCAGACGCCGACATGCTCCGCCTGCTGACCGCCGACGCCGGGCGATCATCTAGCATGGTGGGGTTCGGATAAGAGATAAGAAAAGAAAAGAGCCGCCGACCGACGGGCGGACAGGAAGGCAACAACATATGAGCAGCAACGCTGTTACCCGGGTCTCGGTTGAGATCGCTGGTACGGAGATTTCGTTCGAGACGGGCCGGATGGCGAAGCAGGCCTCCGGTGCGGTGGTCGTCCGCGCGGGCGACACGATGGTCCTCGCGACCGCGACGGCCGGCAACGTCCGCGACGTGGACTTCCTCCCGTTGACGGTTGACGTCGAGGAGCGCATGTACGCGGCCGGGAAGATTCCCGGGTCGTTCTTCAAGCGCGAGGGTCGCGCCGGTGAGAAGGGCATCCTGACCGCGCGGATGATCGACCGGCCGATTCGGCCGCTGTTCCCGAAGGGCTGGCGCTACGAGACGCAGCTCGTCGCGATCCCGCTCTCGATCGACCACATCCACCCCTACGACATCCTCGCGATGAACGGGGCCTCAGCCGCCCTGATGATCTCCAACATCCCGATCCCGACGCCGGTCGGCGCCGTGCGGATCGGCAAGATCGACGGCAACTTCGTCGTCAACCCGAACGAGGAGGACCTGCTCGGCAACTCCGATCTCGACCTGATCGTCGCGGGTACCGACCAGGCGATCCTGATGGTCGAGGCCGGCGCGAACGAGATTCCCGAGGCCGAGATCCTCGACGCGCTCGACATCGCCCACACCGAGATCAAGAAGCTCTGCGCCCTCCAGCGCCAACTGGCCGAGCTCGTCGGCAAGCCCAAGCTCGACGTCGTCATCCCCGGCGTCGATCCCGGCCTGCTCGAGGCCGTCAAGGCGTCGCACGGCGCGGCGCTCGACGAGGCCACCCAGGTCGAGGACAAGCTCGATCGCCAGGACGCCTGCAAGGCCGTCGAGGCGGCGATCGTCGAGGCCCACACCGGTGCGCCCGACTCCGACGGCTACGCCGACCAGGTCACGGCTGCTCACCGCGCGTTCGAGAAGCTCGAGAAGCAGATCATCCGCGAGCGGATCGCCGTCCACAAGAAGCGCCCCGACGGTCGCAAGGAAAACGAGATCCGCGACATCACGATCGAGGCGTCCGTCCTCCCGCGCACGCACGGCTCGGCGCTCTTCACGCGCGGCCAGACGCAGGCCATGAGCGTTGCCACGCTCGGCACGCTGAAGGAGGACATGCGGCTCGACACGCTCGGCCTGGAGACGAAGAAGTTCTACTGGCACCACTACAACTTCCCGCCCTTCTCGGTCGGGGAGGCCGGTCGCCTCGGCGGTCCCAAGCGTCGCGACATCGGTCACGGCGCGCTCGCCGAACGGGCCCTCGTCCCGATGATCCCGTCGACCGAGGAGTTCCCCTACACGATCCGCGTCGTCTCGGACATCTTCGAGTCCAACGGCTCGTCGTCGATGGCGTCGGTCTGCGGATCGTCGCTCTCGCTGATGGATGCCGGCGTCCCGATCAAGCGCCCGGTCGCCGGGATCGCGATGGGGCTGATCAAGGAGGGCGACGACTACATCGTCCTGACCGACATCGCCGGCGTCGAGGATCACCTCGGTGACATGGACTTCAAGGTCGCCGGAACCTCCGACGGGATCACGGCGCTCCAGATGGACATCAAGATCGAGGGCGTCACGTTCGAGATCCTCAGGGACGCGCTGACCCAGGCCCAGGACGCGAGGAAGTTCATCCTCGGCAAGATGGCCGACGTCCTCGCCGCGCCGCGCGAGCAGCTCAGCCAACACGCCCCGCGGATCGAGAAGGTCAAGATCGACCCGTCGCAGATCGGCATGCTGATCGGCAAGGGCGGCGAGACGATCCGCGGCCTCTCGGAGGAGTTCGAGTCGCAGATCGACGTCAACGACGACGGCCAGGTCCTGATCTACTCGGCCAATGGCGAGCTCGCCGACGCGCTGGTCGCCCGGATCAGCTCGATGATGAAGGAGGTCGAGGTCGGCGACTCGTTCGCCGGCAAGGTCGTCAAGACGACGGCCTTCGGCGCGTTCGTCGAGCTCTCGAAGGGCACCGACGGGCTGCTGCACATCTCCAACGTCGCGCCCGGCAAGCGGGTCGAGACAGTCGAGGAGGTCCTCAACAAGGGCGACGAGATCGCCGTCCGCGTGGTCGAGGTCGACCGCGAGCGCGGCCGGATCGGCCTGCGCCTCGCCGACGACCCGGACGTCGCCGGCAAGACCACCGAGGAGCTCGCCGCGGTCGGCGGCGGCAGCGGCGGCGGAGGTGGTGGGGGGGACCGCGGACCGCGTCGACCCCGCGAGGGCGGCGGCGAGCGCAACGGCGGACCCCGCGGGTCCGGCCGTCCACGCCACCGGGAGCGGTAGTGACCGAGACGACCGCCACCCACGAGATCTCGACGCTCGATTCGGGCGTCAGGGTCGTGACCGAGCGCATCCCCACGGTGCGCTCGGTGGCGCTCGGCTTCTGGATCGGCACTGGGTCGGTTCTCGAGCGCGACACCGAGGCCGGCCTCTCCCACCTGCTCGAGCACATGCTCTTCCGCGGGACCGAGCGCTACGCGTCGGAGGAGATCGACCAGATCTTCGACTCGATGGGCGCCGAGCTGAATGCCGGGACCGGCAAGGAGATGACCTCGGTTCACGCGCGGGTCCTCGACCGCCACCTCGAGAAGGCCTTCGACGTGATCGGCGACATGGTCTGGCGGCCGAAGATCGAGGAGATCGACGCCGAGCGGGAGGTCGTGCTCGAGGAGATCGCGATGTACGAGGACGATCCCCAGGATCGCGTCTTCGACCTGATGGGCGAGGCCGTCTTCGGCCCCCACCCACTCGGTCGGGCGATCCTCGGCCGGGCCGACGTGGTCGGCGCTGCCGAGCACGACCAGCTGGCCGCGTTCCACGCGGCCCGCTACACGCCTGCCAACATCGTGATCGCCGCGGCCGGCTCGGTCGACCACGAGCAGGTCGTCGCCTGGGCCCGCGACGCGTCGCCGAAGCTGAGCGGTGCCGACGCGCCACGCCCACCGGCCCCGCCGGCCGTGACCGAGCCGACGGCGCGCTTCCGGGTCAAGGACACCGAGCAGTACCACGTCTGCCTCGGAGGACCCGGCCTGGCGCGGGACGATGACCGTCGGTTCGCGCTGCGCGTGCTCGACATGCTGCTCGGCGCGACCAGCTCGTCGCGCCTCTTCCAGGCTGTCCGCGAGAAGCGCGGGCTCGCCTACTCGGTGTTCAGCTTCCACACCCTGTATGCCGGAGCCGGCCAGGTCGGGATCTACGTCGGGACGCGCGCGGAGAACCTCGAGGAGACGCTCCGCGTGATCGGCGGCGAGCTCGAGCAGATCTCCGGCGGGCGCGTCGAGGACGTCGAGCTCCAGCGGGCGCGGGACAACCTCCAGGGACGTGTCGTCCTCGCACTCGAATCGACGACCTCACGGATGGACCGGCTCGGAGCCAGCCTCCTGGCCGATCTTCCGATCCTCGACGTCGACGAGGTGATCGAGCGGATCGACGCGGTCACCGCCGACGACGTCAGCGCGCTCGCCCACGAGCTGTTCGCCCCGACGGCCCTCTCGGCCGCCGGGATCGGCCCGGACGGGGCGCTGTTCGCCCAAGCCCTCGAGACGGTCAACGTCAAGCTCGCCGGGATCGCGCACCTCCACGCGAGCCTGGTGGGATGAGCCTGCCGGCGAGCCTCGTGTGATCCGGGTCGCCGTCGCCGGCGCCGCCGGGCGCATGGGGCAGGCGGTCTGCGCCGCCGTCGACGGCGCCGCCGACATGGAGCTGACCGGCCGGGCCGACCCGGCGCTCGGCGTCGCGCTCGCCGACGTGCTCGGCGAAGCCGACGTCGTCGTCGACTTCACCCGGCCCGACACGGCCCTCGGCAACGCGCTCGAGTGCCTCGCGGCCGGCGTCCACGTCGTGATCGGGACGAGCGGCTTCGACGCCGGGCCGCTGGCCGACGCGAAGGGTGCGAACGTCTTCATCGGGCCGAACTTCGCGGTCGGCGCCGTCCTGATGATGCGCTTCGCGGCCGAGGCCGCCCGGCACATGGCGGCCGCGGAGATCATCGAGCTCCACCACGACCGCAAGCTCGACGCCCCGAGCGGGACGGCAGCCCGAACGGCCTTCCTGATCGCGCAGGCCACCGGCGGCCCCGAGCCGCCGATCCACTCGATCCGCCTGCCTGGCCTCGTCGCCCACCAGGAGGTCATCCTCGGTGACCTCGGCCAGACCCTGACGATCCGCCACGACTCGCTCAACCGCGAGTCGTTCATGCCCGGCGTGCTGCTCGCCGTCCGCCGCGTCGGAGGGCTCACGGAGTCACCGACGACCGGCCTCGAGCACCTCCTCTTCTGAGCGGCACGGAGCCGACCGCCCCGACCTGTGGTGGGATCCGGGGTGACCGCGGGCTGGAGGTCGAAGGGTTGACCCGGACAAGCGGATGATTTTCGCCGCGCGCTCTGGTACGGTCGAGCGCTCGGGCCGAGGGTGCCGTGGCGACCAAGGTGGGCGACATCGGTGGACCCCGGACCGTCAGGTGCGGAGAGGGTCAGCGGGCACGATTCGTCGGAGCCCGCGCTTTTGGGGAGGCGGCAGCGTGAGCTCGATGACCAGCAGGTTCAGCCCTCTTCCGCGCACCCCGCGCGGGCGCGCCAAGCGGGTCGGGATGCTCGCGGCCTCGTGCGTCGCCACAGCCCTCGCCGTCTTCGCGACCGCGGGCGCCGCCGCCCCGGCGGGCGCCGCGCCGGGCTCGGCAGCCCAGCCGACCAGGGTGATCGTCGTGCTCGCCAACCAGAACACCGGCCTCGCCGCCGGCTCGGCGGCCCGCACCGCGGCGGTCGCGGCCGAGCAGGCCCCGGTGATCGCCCAGCTGCGCGCGTCCGGCGCGACCGCGATCAGCTCGACGAGCCTTGTCAACGCGGTGATCGCCACCCTGTCACCCAGCGCGGCGACGGCGATCGCCGCCAACCCGGCAGTCGCCGAAGTCGACCCCGACGCCACCGTCTCGGGCCCGCCGCCGACGGCGGCGCCGAGCACGCCGCTCGCAGCCGCGCCGGCGCTCAGCCCGCTGACTGCGCCGGCGCCGTCGAGCGTGCCTGCCGCGCCACCCTGCGGAACCGCCGCGTCGCCCGAGCTCGATCCGGAGGCGCTCGAGAACATCCAGGCCGTCGGCGCCCAGGCGCTCGGGATCGACGGTGCCGGCGTCAAGGTGGCCTTCCTCGCCGACGGGGTCGACCCTGCCAATCCCGACTTCCAGCGCAACGCGGCCTACGCGTCGAGCGGATCGGCAGCCGGATCGCCGGTGATCACCGACTACGAGGACTTCTCCGGTGACGGGACCGCCGCGCCGACGGCCGGCGCCGAGGCGTTCGGCGATGCAAGCTCGATCGCCGCCCAGGGAAACCAGGTCTATGACCTCTCACAGTTCGTCAGCACGACTCACCCTCTCCCGGCCGGCTGTGACATCAAGATCGTCGGCGTCGCCCCCGGCGCCAGCGTCCTGGCGCTGAAGATCTTCGGGCAGAACGACTTCTCGAGCGACTCGGGGATCCTCCAGGCGATCCAGTACGCGGTCTCGAGCGGCGTCAGCGTGATCAACGAGTCGTTCGGCAACGACCCCTTCCCGGACACGAGCCTCGACCTCGTCCGCGAGGCCAACGACGCTGCGGTTGCCGCCGGGGTCACCGTCGTGGTCAGCACAGGCGACTCCGGCATCACCAGCACGATCGGCTCGCCGGCCACCGATCCGGCCGTGATCAGCGCGGGCGCGACGACGACGCTGCGGGCCTACACCCAGGAGACATACGGCGGGATCAACGACCCGAAGAGCAACGGACGCGTCGTCGACGACAACGTCGCGGCGATCTCCTCAGGCGGCTTCACCCAGGCCGGCCGCACGCTCGATCTCGTCGCCCCCGGGGACGACGGCTGGGCGCTGTGCGACCCGAACGTCGCGATGTTCTCAGAATGCACCGACTTCAACGGCAACCCGGCCGACATCCAGCCGTTCGGCGGTACGAGCCAGGCCGCGCCACTGACCGCCGGGGCGGCCGCCGACGTGATCCAGGCCTACGCGAAGACCCACGGCGGAGCCAACCCCACGCCCGCCCAGGTCAAGCAGATCCTGACCAGCTCGGCCACCGACATCGACGCCCCGGCCGTCCAGCAGGGCGCCGGTCTGCTCAACGTGCTCGGCGCCGTCCGGGACGCCGAGGCGACCGGCGGGACGGGTTCCGCCGCCGGCGGCGGCGTGCTGGTCAGCCCGACTCAGATCAACGTCGCCCAGCGGCCGCTGGCAACCTCCTCGCAGGCGATCACGCTGACCAACACGTCGGCCGCTCCGGTCAGGGTCGGCCTTTCGACACGCGCCCTGACCAAGAGCGTCTCCGACCAGACCGGCGCCTTCTGCATGCAGCCGGGCACGCCGACCGGCTCATGCCCGGCGAACACCGGGAGCTTCCCGATCTGGACCGGCCTGACCGACGTCTACCAGGAGCAGAGCTTCACCGTCCCGGCCGGCACGTCGCGCCTGCGCTTCGCCGCCGACTTCCCCCAGCCGCCGAATCCCGACGACTTCAACTCGCTGATCCGCTTCGCCCTGCTCGAGCCCGACGGGACGTATGCCGGCTACTCGCGTCCCCAGGGACTCGCCGACTACGGCGAGGTCGAGGTGGCCAACCCGCCGGGCGGCAAGTGGACCGCGGTCTTCTTCACCGAGCAGGACGGAGCCGTCATGGGAGCGTCCGGCACCACCGGGACCGTCGACTGGGACGCCAGCACGCTCGACTTCGCCCCCGGCAGCCCGGTCATCCCATCGTCGTTGACGATCGCCGCCGGCAAGTCGGCGACCGCGAACCTGATCGTCACGAGCCCGGCCGGCCCGGGCGACACCGATCAGTCGGTCGTCGTCTCGGCGCCGGGCAATCAGAGCTCGATCCCGGTCACCGTGCGCACGCTCGTCCCGACCGGCCTGCTCGCGGGCGGCGGAAACTTCAACGGGGTTCTGACGGGAGGGAACGGCCGGGACCCGGCGGACGCCGCGGCGAACACCTACTTCTTCGACGTCCCGTCCGGCCAGCGGGATCTCGACGCGAGCCTGACCCTGGCCAACGACCCGAACGACACGCTGATCGCCTACCTCGTCGATCCCAACGGCCAGACGGTCGGCTACTCGACCAACGACACGACCGACGCGGCCGGCAATCCCCTGCCGACCCGCTTCGTCAGCCTCTACCACACCGCGCCGGCCCCCGGGCGGTGGAGCCTGATCCTCGACTGGGAGAACCCGGTCAGCGGATCCGAGCTCGCCGAGCCCTTCACCGGCTCTGTTCGCTTCAACCAGGCGAGCGTCAGCGGCAACCTTCCGGGCGGCCCGCTCAGCCAGTTGATCCCGATCCTCACGCCGCAACTCGCCGCCGGCCATACCTATACGTACACCGTCAACGTCCACAACACCGGCGTCGCCCCCGAGGCATTCTTCGCCGACCCGAGGCTCCCAACCTCGCAGACGATGGCCCTGCCCGACCTCAGCGGCGAGAACGGCACCGTCAGCCTGCCGCTGCCCGCCGTGCCGAACATCCCGGTCTACGCGGTCCCCACGCACACCACCCAGCTCCAGGCCAGCGTCACCGGCAGCGCTCCGGTGACCTTCGAGCTGACCTACTTCCCCGGCGACCCGGCCCTCTCGCCGGCGGTCGAGACGCCGTCGGCGCCGGGATCCCAGAGCGGCGACTCGGCGAGCCTCTCGCTCAACGAACCCGAGGTCAGTCCCGGACTGTGGGCAGTCATCCCGGGGGAGATCGGGCCCTATCCGCCGTCCGGCGCTCCGTCGGCGACTGCGACGTCGAGCGTCAGCGCCGTGACGCGGGCATTCGATCCGACCGTCGACTCGTCGACCGGCGACTTCTGGCAGGCGATCAACGGCCTGACCGCCGACTTCGCACCGGTCTACGTCGCCCCGGGGGCGACCGGCCAGATCACCGTGTCGGTGACGCCGAACGGCGCCCCGGGCACGCACGCATCCGGGACGCTCTACATCAACGACTACGTCCTCGCCAGCACGTACGGGGCCGCCGACAACGACGGCGACGAGCTCGCCGCACTGCCCTACACCTACATCGTCGCGACCCCACGTCGTTGATCGGCTGACCAGGAGCCGATCGTCCGGCCGGCCCTCGCGCCGCCCTACCGCCGCCGACCCTGGAATACTGGCTGGGTCAATGTCCCCACTCGGAGCCATCCTCACCGCGATCGTCACGCCCTTCGACGATCGCCTCCGGATCGACGAGGACGGATTCGTGCGCCTGCTGCATCACCTCGCCGACCACGGGTCCGACGGGTTCGTCGTCTGCGGCACGACGGGGGAGGCCCCGACGCTCAAGGACGACGAGCACCTGCGGATGATCGAGCTGGCCGTGTCCGAGCGCCCGCCGGGCAAGTCGATCGTCGCCGGCGTCGGATCCAACGACACGAGCCACGCCGTCCATCTCACGGAGCGGGCGACCCAGCTCGGGGCCGACGCGATGCTGTCGGTCACGCCGTACTACAACCGTCCGAACCGCCGCGGCATCCGGGCTCATTTCGAGGCGGTCTCCAGAGCGACCGACAAGCCGATCGTCCTCTACAACATCCCCCAGCGAACGGGAACCGACATGCCCAACGATCTGCTGGCCGAGCTTGCCCAGATCGAGCGGATCGACTACGTCAAGCAGGCCAACAACGCCAATCTCGCGCCGGTCGACGGGCTGGAGATCTACGCCGGAAACGACGACGTCCTCGCCCGGACGCTCGACATCGGCGGACCCGGCGGGATCCTCGTCGCCAGCCACATCGTCGGCGAGCAGATGCGCCGGATGGTCGACGAGCCGGACCAGCGCGCGGCGATCGACGCCGGCCTGCGCGACGTCTACGAGACGCTCTCGATCACGTCGAACCCGATCTGCATCAAGGCCGCCCTGAACCTGCTCGGGCTGCCCGCCGGCGGCCTGCGGATGCCGCTCGTCGAAGCCACCGAGGCCGAACGCGACGCCGTCCGGGCGATGCTGGCCCGCCAGGGCCTGTTGACGCTCAGCCACCGATGAGTCAGCCCAAGCTACGGATCCTGCCGCTCGGCGGGCTCGGCGAGATCGGCAAGAACATGACGGTCGTCGAGTACGAGGACCGGATCGTCGTCGTCGACGTCGGCCTGCGCTTCCCGACCCCCGAGATGGTCGGCATCGACCTCGTCCTCCCGGACTTCACCTACCTGCGCAAGCGGGCCAAGGACATCGAGGCGATCGTCGTCACCCACGGCCACGAGGATCACCTCGGCGCGCTCCCGTGGGTCCTGCGCGAGCTCGGACGCAACAACATGCCGCCGATCTACTCCGGTCCGTTGACGATCGCGATGGCCCGGTCGAAGCTCGAGGAGCACAAGCTCAAGGATGTCGACCTCCACGAGATCGACACCGGCCAGGACATCGAGCTCGGCCCGTTCGGGCTCGAGTTGATCCACATGACCCACTCGATCCCCGACTCGAACGCCGTGGCCCTGAAGACGGAGCTCGGGACGGTCCTGATCACCGGCGACTACAAGTTCGACCAGACGCCGGTCGACGGCGTCCCGGCGGACATCTCCCGCCTGGCGCAGCTCGGTGCCGAGGGCGTCCTGCTGCTGTGCGGCGACTCGACGAATGCCGACCGGCCGGGCTTCTCGCCGTCGGAGTCAGGCGTCGGGCCACACCTCGAGGAGGTCTTCGGCCGGGCCGACGGGCGAGTCATCGTGACGAGCTTCGCCTCGAACATCCACCGCGTCCAGCAGGTCATCGACGCCGCGGCCGCACTCGGCAAGAAGGTCGCCCTGGTCGGCCGGTCGATGCGCAAGAACGTCAACATCGGCCGTCAGCTCGGGCACATCGACGTGCCCGAGGGGATCCTCCTCCAGGGCCGGGCGATCGAGGACTACCCGCCCCACAAGCTCGTCATCGTCTCGACCGGATCCCAGGGCGAGCCGCTTTCGGCGCTCCGCCGGATGGCCTACCGCGACCACCCGCAGGTCAAGCTCCACGAAGGCGACACCGTCGTCTTCTCGGCGACGCCGATCCCCGGCAACGAGCGGGCCGTCAACGAGACGATCGACCGGCTCTACCACATCGGCTGCGACGTGATCACGACGCGCGACGCCCCGATTCACGCGTCGGGGCACGGGTACGCCGAGGAGATCAAGCTGATGCTGAACCTCGTCAAGCCGGCCTACGTGATGCCGTTCCACGGCGACCACAAGCGGATCCACCTCCACTCCAAGCTGGCCGAGGCGGTCGGCGTCGCACCCGAGGCGATCTTCGCCGGCGAGAACGGCTTCGTCCTCGAGATCGACCGCCGCGGCGCTCGCTGGGGCAAGTCCGAGCAGGCCGGGATGACCTTCGTCGACGGGGTCGACATCGGCGACGTGGCCGACGCCGCGCTCCGCGACCGGCGGATGCTCTCGGCCGACGGGATCTTCATCGTCGTCGCGACGATCTCCGAGCAGGACGGCGGGTCGGTCGCCGACCCGGAGGTCATCTTCCGCGGTGTCCCGTTCATGGACGAGGCCGGCAAGCTGCTCGACGAGCTCCGCGACACCGTGGAGACCACGCTGGATCGGGCGGCCGACGAACAGGTGCGGGAGATCGAGATGCTCCAGCAGATGCTCCACGACGACCTCGCCAGTCTCGTCTACGACCGCCTCCGCCGCCGGCCGATGGTCCTGCCGATCGTCGTCGAGGTCTGAGCGGCCGTCGCGCCATGCGGGTCGCCGCCGATCCGCCGGCGCCGCCCCGGCTCCCCAGGCTCCTCGAGCAGACCCAGATCGCCGACGTCGACTGTCAGGACGGGGCGACCGAGATCGAGCTGACCGACGCCGACTTCTCAGACCGGGAGGCCGGCGACCTGCGCCTCGACACGATCAGGATCCGGCGAGTCGACGTCTCCGGCTCACGACTGCGCGACCTGCGCGTCCACGACGCCCGGCTCACCGACTGCAACCTCGCCAACCTCCGAGCCCGCGGCATTCTCGCCAGCCGCGTCGCGATCGAGCGGAGCCGCCTCACGGGGATCGAGCTGCGCGAGGCATCACTCCAGGACCTGACGATCACCGGCGCTCCGGTCGATCTCGCGTCGTTCGGCTCCGCCAGGCTCGCCCGGGTGACCTTCGCGGACTGCATCCTCACCGACTCGACCTTCATCGAGGCCGAGCTCACGTCCGTCCGGTTTGACCGCTGCGACCTGACCCGCGCCGACTTTCGCGGCGCCCGACTCCGCCGGTGCGAGTTTCGCGGCTGTGACCTCACCGGGATCGACGGCGTCGGCCAACTGCGGGGCGCCGCGATCGACCTGCCGACGATCGTCGGCATGGCCCCGGTCTGGGCCGCGGCGCTCGGCATCGGTGTCCTCGACGAGCCGTAGCTCCCAACCCTGGTAGCCGAGGTTCCTCAGACGACGTCCGGCGACGCTCAGGCGATCTCCGCTGGCCTGGTCCCGCCCTCGCCGACGCCGAACGGCTGGGGCTCGAGCGAGCCGGGACCGAACGTCACGACGAAGCGCGCGCCTCCGTCCGGCCCCCGGTCGACGCTGACGTTCCCGTCGTGGGCGCTCGCCACCGCGGCGACGATCGCCAGGCCGAGGCCGAACGACCCGCCCCGGTCGCCGGACCCGCGGACAAAGCGCTCGAACAGGCGGGGCGCCAGGTCGGCCGGAACCCCCGGGCCGTTGTCGGTGACCGTCAGCTCGCCGCCGCCGTTCGCAAGCGGGCGGGTCGCAACCGCCACGTGGGTGCCGGGCGGCGTGTGGCGCAGGGCGTTCTCGATCAGGTTGAGGACGACCCGGACGATGTCGTCGCGCGCGCCGACGATCGGCGCCGACACCGCATCGATCTCGACCTCGTGTCCCCGCGTCAGCGGACCGAGCTCGCCGGCGGCCTCGACGATCACGTCGGCCAGGTCGAGCGGTCGGTCGACCCGCTCGCGGATCATGTCGGCCCGGGCCAGGAGGAGCAGGTCGGCGACGAGCCTGCGCATTCGCTGGGACGACCGCAGCGCCGACCGCGCGGCCGCGCCCTCGTCGCCCCGCAGGACCTCGCTGAGCAGCTCGAGGTTGGCGAGCACGCTGGTCAGGGGGGTCCGCAGCTCGTGCGACGCGTCGGCGACGAAGGCCCGCTGGCGCTCGAGCATCGCCTCGGTCTCGGTCCGGGCGTCCGAGAGCGCGTGGAGCATCCCCTCGAGCGTCCGCCCGAGCTCGGCGACCTCGTCCTCGGACTGCGACGCCGGGATGCTCCGGTTCGGGTCCCTCGTCAGCTCGACCTCCCGCGCCGCCGCCGTCAGCGCCGCGATCGGCGCCATCGCCCGGCGGGCGGTCCACGATCCCGCCACGAACGCCAGGCCGGCGCCGCCGAGCACACCGACGAGCAGGAACAGCTCGACCCGACCGATCGTCTTGTCGAGATCGGACAGCGGACGCGCGTACTGAACCCACACGGACCCGGCCGAGTAGCCGAAGTCGCTGAGCTGAACCAGGGCCGTCGTCACGAGGTAGGCGCCCGTCGACCTGGCGACACCGCCGGATTCCGACGCCGGGAACCCGAGCGGCGGAGCGTTCGGCGTCGCGGCGATCGTCAGACCCGACTCCTGGTAGGTGATGCGGATCACCGCGTGGTCGGGCGCCGCGACGTTCGCGAGCGACGGCTGAACGAGCTCCGGACCGTTCGGACCGCTCTTGAACAGGAGCTCGCCGCGGAGGGAGTCGGCCGCCGTGCTCAGCGACGTCGTGAAGTCCGCCCGGATCCGCCGGATCGTCAGCGTGCCGATCGCCGCCGCGAAGATGCAGAGGATGACGAGCGTCAGGGCGGCCGACGTGCCGGCCAGGCGAATGCGGATCGGCAGGCGGGCGATCGGGGCCGTCAGCGACGAGCGGAAGGCGACGACCCGCTCGTCGCGTGCGATCCGGCCCGGCAGCGTCCCCAGATCGGCCATCATCGTCCGGGCCCAGGCCAGCCCGGCCTTGGCACCGGCAGGGACCCAGCGGTCGGCGCCGGCCCCGTCACTGGGCCCGGAGGACGTACCCGGCCCCTCTGATCGTGTGCAGCAGCCGCGGCTCGCCGTCAGCCTCGAGCTTGCGGCGGAGGTTCGAGACGAAGACCTCGATCGTGTTCGTCGTCGAGAACGGGTCGTACCCCCAGACCTCGTCGAGCAGGCGCTGGCGGGAGATCACGATCCGCTCGTTGCGCATCATGTACTCGAGCAGCTCGAACTCCCGCTGGGTCAGCTCGACCGACCTGACCGCCCGCTCGACCTCGTGGGTGTCGGGGTTGAGGGTCAGGTCACCGACCCGCAGAGGCGCGCTTCCGCGGGGCGGGCGCCGCCGCAGGAGGGCCCGGATCCGGGCGAGCAGCTCCTGGCGCTCGAACGGCTTGACGAGGTAGTCGTCCGCGCCGGCGTCAAGCCCCTCGACTCGCGACTCGAGCGCGTCGCGGGCGGTCAGGATGAGGATCGGCACGTCGTCGTCGCGCCGCAGTTCCCGGGCGACCTCGATCCCGTCGAGGCGGGGGAGACCCAGGTCGAGGATCACCACATCCGGGAGGAAGCCGTGGGCCTCGTCGAGCGCGGCCAGGCCGTCGCCCGCCGTGCGGACCTCGTAGCCCTCCATCCGCAGCGACCGCTGGAGCACGTCGGCGATGTCCTGATCGTCCTCGACGACGAGGATCCGCGGCGAGCGTTCGTACTCCGACATCAGGCGATGGTAAGCGCAAACCGGCCCGGCTCGCAGCATCTTTAGCCGGCTTTGAGAGGCCGCCGCCCGCCGCTCGCGCCCGGCGAGCGGCCCGCCGACCGGGCGGGCCGCCGCGAGCCTGCCGGAGCCGGTCCCGGCGCGACCGGCTCAGATGTAGCGCCGGAACCCCATGATGTCCGTGCGGTAGTCGTACTTCAGGAAGTGCGGACCACCCGGGCCTCCGTGCGAGATGACCATCAGCGTGCCGTCGGACTGCCGCCCGACGAAGATCGCCGTGTGCTTGCCGGTCGTGCCCGGATCGCCGTAGAGCACGCAATCCCCGCGCTGCATCTCGTCGGCGGAGGCCACCGGTGACCCGTGCCGCAGCATCGAGCCGGTGTACCCGCCGCTCCAGCTCTCGCCGTTGACCACGTCCGCGGCGCTGAAACCCAGGTGCAGGCCATTCCACAGACACCACGTCGCAAACGACGAGCAGTCCGCGTACGCCGGGAACTGCCCCAGCCGCGCGTTGCGATGCTTCTGGATGCCGTCCCACCGCCGCGGCGTGCCCCCCTGCGCGGCGAGCTGGGCCGGCGTGTCCTCGGTGTAGTGCATCTCGGTGTTGTGCTGCAGGGCGAGCGTCGCCGCCGCCATCGCGCGGTCACGCGCCCGGATCCGCTGGTCGGCGCTCAGCCCGGCCGTCGGCGGCGCGGCGTCGAACAGGACGTCGGTATCGAGACCCCCGTCGTCGACATCGCCCACGTCCGGCGGGATCGACGCCGGATCGGTCGCCGTAAGGGCCTCGAGCTCGGGGTCGAGCTCCTGATCGAGAACTGCCTCTGACGTTGCCATCGTGTCCCCTGGTCGGTGTCGCTGTCCTCTGGAACCCAGCCGCCTGGCTGGTACGACCGGACGCTATCCAGCCTGTACCGGCCGCTGTGTGAGATCGATCACACAGCCGCCAGGCGGGCGCTCGCCGCTCGGCGACACCTGCGGCGCCGGCCAACCGCTCGCCGCTCGGCGACGCCCGCGACGCGGGTGAACCGCTCGCAGCCGGCCGTTCCGCAGGCAGGGCTACGCCGGTCGGCGTCGAAGTGCCGAGAACGATGGCCGCCGCCCGCAGACCAACTCCCCGGACGCCGAAGAACGGCGGGACTCAGGGCAACCGTCCGGCCAGATCCAACGCGGCCGCAAAGCCGGCGACGGCCGCCGGGAAACGCGCGCCGGGCGCGGCCAAGCGCGCGCCGGCCGCCGCCAAGCGGGCGAGCACTGAGGCCAAGCGGACCCCCGCGAAGCGCCCGGCCGCCAAGCGCCCGTCGGCCGGGACCCGGGCCCGGAAGGCGAAGCGGCGCAAGCCGTTCACCTTCGAGCAGCGCCATGCCGACGTCGTCGGCCTCGGCCTGGTCGCCGTCGGCGTCTTCCTCACCGTGATCCTCTACACCCGCTCCGACGGCGGCCGCGGAGGCCAGGCGATCACGACCGGTCTCGGCTGGCTGCTCGGCGAGATCCGCTACGCCGCGCCGCCGACGGCCGTCGGCGCCGGCGCCGTCCTCGTCCTGCGACCCGTGCTTCCGTCGATCCGGCCCTTTCGCACGGGGACGATCCTCCTGTTCTGCGCCCTGACCCTCGCCCTCGCCGCCGACACGCTCGGGCTCGGCCCGGCCGGCGTCCGTCACGGCTACTGGCAGGCGGCCTTCTTCGAGCACCACGGTGGCATTCTCGGGGAGGCCGAGTTCTGGGCCGCCGCCCACCTGATCGGCCAGTCCGGCGCCGACATCCTGGCCGCCTTCCTCGCCCTCGCCGGACTCACCCTGCTCAGCGGCGGCGGGCTCGCCGTCCTGCTCCGGGCCGGCGGGGCCGGCGTCCTCGACCTGACCCGGACCGTCCGCATCTCCCGGCCGCCCGGGCTCCCGCGCCGCCGCGACCCGGTCGACCCGTTCGGCGATCCGGACGACGACCCTCGCGACGAGCACGAGGAACCGATCTACGCCGATGCCGAGCCGCCCCTGCCGAGCGAGATGGCCGAGCGGATCGTCCCGCCGGAGCCGCTCGACCGGGAGCTCGTCGTCCGCGCGACCCACGTCGAGGCTCCGCCGCTGTTCGACCTCGACGGTGAGTTCGACGCCGGTGCCGCCGGCGACGCCGGGGACGCCGCGCTGCCGTCCGTCGTCGACCCGGGCACGTCCGATCCCGACGGGCCCGACGATCCGATCCAGCGCCTCCACGACGCCGCAGCCGCCAATTCCACCGACCCGCGCGACCCGATCGACCCGCCCGAGTCCGCGCCGGCCCAGCTCTCGACCGACGACCTGCGCGAGGCGGGGCCGGCCAGGGAAATCGAAGCTCACGAGCTGACCCCGCAAGGCCGCTACAGGGGTTCTGTGACCGACGATCCCGACTTCGTCTGGCGACTGCCCAAGCCGACTGTCCTGACCCGGTCGACCGCCGAGCAGTCCCGGCCGGACACCGCCGGGCAGGAGAAGGTCGCCGCCACCCTGATCGAGGCGCTCGGCCATTTCGGCGTCGCCGCGACCGTCGTCGGGACGGTCGCCGGGCCCCACATCACCCGCTACGAGCTGCGCCTCGCGCCGGGGATCAAGGTCGCGAAGGTCGCCCAGCTCAAGGACGACCTCGCCTACGCACTGGCTGCGACCGACATCCGGATCCTCGCGCCGATCCCCGGCAAGCAGGCCGTCGGCGTCGAGGTTCCCAACGCCCGCCGGCGGATCGTCCGCCTCGGTGACGTCTTCCAGGACCCGCCGGCCGACTGGTCGCCGCTGACGGTCTGGCTCGGCAAGGACGTCGCCGGCCGGGCGATCGGCGCCGATCTCGCGAAGATGCCCCACCTCCTCGTCGCGGGCACGACCGGCGCGGGCAAGTCGGGTGCCGTCAACGCGATGCTCTCGTCGATCCTCCTGCGGGCGACGCCCCACGAGGTCCGGCTGGTGCTGGTCGATCCCAAGCAGGTCGAGCTCAACCACTACGAGTCGATTCCCCACCTCCTGACGCCGGTCATCACCAGCCCGAAGATGGCCGCCAACGCCCTGGCGAACCTCGTCCGCGAGATGGAGATGCGCTACGGGATCATGTCGCTCGCCCGGACCCGGTCGCTGCCCGAGCTCAACAAGCACCGGGAGAAGCGGGGCGACCCGGCGCTGCCGTACATCCTCTGCGTGATCGACGAGCTCGCCGACCTGATGATGGTCGCTCCGGCCGACGTCGAGGACTCGATCATCCGCCTGGCCCAGAAGGCCCGCGCGGTCGGCATCCACCTCGTCCTGGCGACCCAGTCGCCGCGGGTCGACGTGATCACGGGCATGATCAAGGCGAACGTCCCGTCGCGGATCGCCTTCGCCGTCTCCTCGCAGACCGACTCCCGCGTGATCCTCGACCAGAACGGCGCCGAGTCCCTGCTCGGGGCCGGCGACATGCTCTTCTCGCCCGTCGGGACGTCCCGCCTCCAGCGGATCCAGGGCGCGTACATCGACGAGCCGCAGATCCTCGCGCTGACCGACTTCTGGCGGGCCCAGGGCGAGCCGGAGCTCCGCGAGGAGATGCTCGAGGAGGTCGAGGCCGAGGCGTCCGGGGAGAAGGCGCCCGACGAGTTCGATCCCGACGAGGATCCCCTGCTGGCCGACGCGATCGTGATGGTCGCCGAGATGGGGACCGCGTCGACGTCGATGCTCCAGCGGCGCCTGCGACTCGGCTACACCCGGGCCGGCCGGCTGATCGACATGCTCGAGCGACGGGGGATCATCTCCGGCTACGAGGGATCCAAGCCCCGTCAGGTACTGGTGGCGGAGGCCGACGTCCCCCGGGTTCTGGCTGCTCTTTCGGAGCGCGGGACGGCGGGCGCAGGGGCCGGCGTGGTGAAGCCGATCGACGACTCGGCCGGGCCGCCGGTCGCCGGCCCGGCGGTGGAGGCGAAGCCGAGCGGTCCTGCGGCGGACGCGACCGTCGTCGAGCGCCAGACCGTGGACGACCTCCCCGACGACGTCCGACAGACCGCTGCCCCGGGCGGTGTCGACGGCGATCCACCGCGCCCGGCCGAGCCGCCCGGCACGGTGATTCCGATCACACCGGCGGCCGACCTCAGACGCCGGTCGACCGAGCCACCAGCCTTGTAGCCTGGACGGACGATGCCCGAGATCGGAGTCATGCTGCGCGAGGCCCGGATGCGGGCGCACATCGACATCTCGGAGATCGAAACCGAGACGAAGATCCGCGCCAAGTACCTCCGCGCGCTCGAGAACGAGGAGTGGGACCTCCTTCCGGGACCGACCTTCGTCAAGAGCTTCCTGCGGACGTACGCCGAGGTCCTCGGGCTCGACGCCAAGCTGATCGTCGAGGAGTTCAAGCTCCGCCACGAGCGGCCGTCCGAGTTCGACCTCCAGCCGATCCGGGCGACCAACGCCGGACGCGAGCGATACAAGGGTCCCCGTCCGGTCGTACCCCGCTGGGCGATCGGCGTCCTCCTGGCGATCGCCCTGATCGTCGCCCTCTACGTGCTCGGGACCGGCGGACCGAGCACCGGCGGCAACACGCCGCCGCCGGCGCCCGCCACCAACCCGGCGCCGGTCGGGTCGAGCTCGACGCCGAAGACGCCGACCAAGCCGCCGGCCGCCACGCCGACCCCTCCCCGACAGAAGGAGGTCGCCCTGCGGATCATCCCGACCGGCCTCGTCAACGTCTGCCTGGTCGGCGACGGCCGGGTCCTGATCAAGAGCAGGAACCTCACCGCCGGACAGAAGACGCCCGTCTACCGGGCTCACAAGTTCGAGCTGACGCTCGGCACCAACGCCGTCTCCCTCCACGTCAGCGGCAAGACCATCAAGGTCCCGCCGGTCAGCGCGGGAATCGGCTATGAGATGACGACGTCCGGCAACAAGGTCCTCTCGCCGGCCAAGCGCCCGACCTGCGCGTGAGCGCGACCCGCGCGTGAGCCTGACCGCGACTGCGAGCGCCGGAACGTTGGTGGCCGGGGGATGACCCCTCGCGCGGGGATCGTCGTCACCGGGACCGAGGTCCTCGGCGGGCGGGTCGTCGATCGCAACGGTCCCTGGCTGGCCGATCGCCTCCGCGAGCTCGGCGTCGACCTCGCCCAGATCACGATCGTCGGCGACCGACCGGCCGACATCCTGGCCGCCCTGCGCTGGTGCGAGTCGCTGGGCGTCGGCCTGATCGTCACCAGCGGCGGCCTCGGGCCGACCGCGGATGACATGACCGCGGCCGTCGTCGCCGAGTTCTGCGAGCGCGAGATGGTTCTCGACGAGGCCCTCGAGGGACGGATCCGGGAGATCCTCCGGCCGATGTCGGCCCGCTGGCCGAACCTCGACATCGACGCGATCCACGCGTCCAACCGCAAGCAGGCCGTCGTCCCCGTCGACGCGACCGTGCTCGAGCCGGTCGGGACCGCGCCCGGCCTGATCGTCACGCCGGTCGCCGGGACGCCGACCGTCGTCGTCCTCCCCGGACCCCCCGGCGAGCTCCGGCCGATGTGGTCGGACGCCGCCGGCAAGCCGGCCTTCGCCAGGGCGATCGCCGGGGCGACGACCTACACCCAGACGATGCTCCGCCTGTTCGGGATCCCCGAATCCGAGATCGCCGCGACGCTGCGCTTCGCGGAGGAGTCGGGCGTCGACCTCGCGCGGATCGAGGTCACGACGTGTCTGCGGCGGGGCGAGGTCGAGGTCGTGACCCGGTTCGAGCCGGACGCCGCCGACGTCTACGCCGAGTTCGAGCGGATCGTCCGCGACCGCCACGCCGACACGCTCTTCTCAGACGACGGGTCGACCGTCGACCAGCAGGTCGCCGGGATGCTCGTCGACGGGGGCCTGCACCTGGGGATCGCCGAGTCGTGCACCGGCGGCCTGCTCGCCGGCCGGCTGACCGACCTCGCCGGGGCGTCGGCCTACGTCAACGGGGGGGTCGTCGCCTACTCCAACGACGTCAAGACCCGTCTGGCCGGGGTTCCGGCGTCGATCGTCGACGCGTATGGCGCCGTCTCCGAGGAG
Organism: Solirubrobacteraceae bacterium; assembly: GCA_036510225.1. Lineage (GTDB taxonomy): Bacteria > Actinomycetota > Thermoleophilia > Solirubrobacterales > Solirubrobacteraceae > Palsa-513. The sequence goes on from DATCEH010000100.1 coordinate 28,744, forward strand.
GTCGCGCTCGCACTGGCCGACGGTGCCCGGGCGAGCCTTCGGGCGTCCGTCGGCGTGGGCGTGACCGGCGTGGCCGGACCCGGCGGGGGTACGCTCGAGAAGCCGGTCGGCCTGGTCTGGGTCGCCGGGTCGACCGACGACGGGCGACATCTGACGCGCCGGCTGAGCCTCGGGGGCGGACGGGCGGCGATCAGGGATCGGACGACGACACACGCACTCCACCTGCTGCGGCGGCTGCTGTCTGCCGATTCGCCAGCCTAGGTCGAGACCCTCGGGCGCATGGGAAGCGCAGGAAGAGCCCCACGGACCGCCCGCCTCTTCGTCGCCGTCGACCCGCCGGCGCCGGTTGCGGCCGAGCTCGCCCGCTGGGCGCGGTGGGCGCTCGAGCCGGGCGAGGCGTCGAGCGCCAGAGCCAGGCCGGGCCGGGCGCCGAGCGACGGCATTCGCAGGGTCGACGCCGGTGCCCTCCACATCACGCTCTGCTTCCTCGGGGACCAACCCCTCGACGTCGCCGACGAGGTCGCCGACCTGATCCGAGCTGCGCTCGCCGGCCTGGCGCTGGCCGGCCAGTCGGTCGCGCCGCTGGGAATCGGCGCCCCGGTCTGGCTCCCGCCCCGGCGTCCACGGGCGCTTGCCCTCGAGGTCCACGACGAGTCAGGCTGGCTGACGGCGCTCCACGACGACCTCCGAGTCGGGCTGGGAGCGGCGATCGGCTGGGAGCCCGAGCGCCGCCGCTTCCGTGCGCACATCACGGTCGTCCGACTCCGGTCGTGGGCGGCGCCGCCGGCGTGCGTCGAGCCGACGCCGGCATTGGTCTTCGAGCCTGAATCGGTGACCGTCTACCGCTCCAGGCTCGAGCCCGACGGGGCGACCTACCAGCCGCTCGCGCGGATCGGGCTCGATCGGGACTCCTCGACGCTCGACGCATGAGCAGTGCAGCGCAACTCCGCGCAGACCCGTACGTTGGAGTCGGTGGGCTGTCGCACGTCGAGTTGGAGTGTCCCGCGATCGAAGGGAGCCGATCATGAGGTACCTGGTGATTCTCACCTGTCTCGTCGGGTTGGCCGTCGTGCCGGCCGTCGCATCCGCAGACGTCCTCAGCGGCGTCGTGACGCCACCGGTCCCGGCCGGCGCAACGCCGGTCCACACGATCCAATCGGCCGCGAGCAGCTTTGACAACACGACCGGCACGTGGATCCTCTCGGTGACCTTCGGGGCTCCGCAGGCCGCGGCGACCCAGGCCAAGTTCTACGCCTTGCTCTTCGGCGCGACGTCCGAGGAGGTCGGCGGCTCACTCAGCGCATGGACCGATCCGGACTCGCCGCGCACTCAGTACAACTTCATTTCCGCCGGCAAGGCGACCGGGACGACGACGTTCTCCGACGGCGACCGGTCGATGACGTTCGAGATCGTCGACCCCGGCCTCGTCGGCCTGCCCCTGAACATGGTTGGTCCCCTCCGCCTCAGCAGGAGCGATGTCTACTACGAGACGCTGAAGCCGTTCACGCTCACGGCCGGCGGCGTCGGCACGCCCCCGGGTCTCGCCACACCCCCGAGCGTCGGCACGCCCCCGCCCGCCGGACCGACCGGGCCGACCACGCCGGTCACACCCACCGGTTCAACGACGCCGGGCCCGGCCAAGCTCGAGGTCGCCAGGGCGACGATAGCTCCGGCCGCGCGGGTGATCGACGTCCTCGCGCCGATCACCGCGCGCGCATCCGGCGACGTCAGCCTCGACCTCTACGCAGCCGGACGACACTCGGTGTGGACCGCTCCGATCGATCCGGGCGGCCGCGCGATCCACACCCGTCACGCGATCCCCGCCGGACAAGCCGACGCGGGCACGGGAATCCTCACGATCACCTACCCGGGCGACGCCGACACCCAGCCGCAGGTCGTGCGTCTCCGCGCTGCGAACGGCCGGGCAGACCTGGTCGCATCCCGGCCGGCGATCACCGGTGGGAAGCTGGTCGACCACGGCACGATCTCCGCTCGGGCGCGCGGCGTCGTGCGCGTCGAGCTCCAGCTCTACACCGGCGGCAGGACGGTCACGCTCGATCGCAACGCGAGGATCGCCGACGGCAGGTGGAGCCTGGACGATGCCCTCACGACGGCGGAGCAGGCCGAGATCGCCGGGCGCCAGGGGACCGTCGAGTCCAACATCCTGTTCACCGGCTACCTGCCACGCGACATGCGCGGCGAGATGCTCGCCTACCAGGTCCTGGGGGCCCCGTAGAACGGCTTGCGGAGGCGGCGATGACCGAGGCGCCGATCAGCGTCCGGCATCCCGGAGTCGTCTCGAGCGCATCGATCCGGCATCCGCGAGGCCGCTTGACCGCATCGACCCGAGCCGCGTGCGAAGATCACGTCCGATGCGCCTGCGGTTTCTGATCGGCCTGCTCGCCGCGTGCGCCCTCGGAGCGACCGTCGCCCCGGCCAGCGGCTCGTCCGCCGCGACCTGCCTGACCTATCCGGGCGACACCCTGCTCGACATGCAGGGTGTCGTGCGCGTCTACGCGGTGTCCGTCCCGGCGCGGCCGACGCCCAAGACGGTGGTCAGCGTGTACTCGTGCAAGCCCGGCCGGACGGCGCGAACCCGCCTGATCGTCGAGCACGACGACAGCGACGGCGGTTACACGTGCGCCCCGGCGACCCTGAACTCGACGAAGTCCTGGCTGGCGATCGACTGCGCGTACGTCGGCGGGACGTCCACGCTCGACCACGTCTACGAGTTCCCGCTCGGGACCGCGGTCGGACCGCGTGCGGCGGCGGTCGTCGGAGGAGGGCTGGTCGGTGTGACGACGAGCGGCGGTCTCGCGCTCGTCGATGGATGTGATTCGACGCTCGAGATCGCCGACTCGGGTGGTGTTCGCGTGATCGCGCCGGCCAGCGTGACCGACCCGGCCGTCGGCGGCGCTCACGTCTACTGGTCGACGGGCACCGTCACCGGAGTGGCCACGGCGACCGGCCACCCGAAGGGCTCACTCACGACGCCTGGGACCTGCTGAACCGGAGACGAGGGCGCGCGGGTCGGGTCGGGTCGGGTCGGGTCCGGGGACTTGTGGGACGTGAGCGGTGGGGC
>DATCEH010000101.1:0-53452 GCA_036510225.1 Solirubrobacteraceae bacterium
ACGCGTTGGAGTACGCCTCAAGCGACGCACGTCGCGAGTCCCTGCCACACTGGATGATCCACTACAACGAGCGTCGCTCCCACAGCGCACTCGGCAACCGGCCACCCCTCGCCCGCGTTCGGGAGGTCACCGGGCTCAACAGCTAGACCAACAGCTTAGTCCTCGACGCTGGTGGGAGAGCGTCAGCGGCGGTCAGGACTTGAGCGGCTCGGCGAGCTCATGCAGAGACGAATGTGTCGGTGGACGCGCCGCCCTGTCGCTCGCGGTGAGCAGGGGCAACCGCCGGAGGACAGTGCCGTGTGAGCCAACTTGTCGCCGTCGCTCCTATCGACTGCCGCTGTCAGGCGCCGTGGATTCCCCCGGTCCCCATAGCGTGTACATGGCGGGATACTCCAGTAGTGGTCGGGCCGGAGTCAGCCGCGGGGCTCCCACGGCGGCTCATAGGCGTAGCTGGCCTGCTCAGCTGCGACGTCGACGTCGAACGAGAAGGCTTGCTGGCCCTGGCGGCGGTCTCGCGCTTGCTGGCGCATCTCAGGCACGGTCCGGGCCGCGTTGGTGTAGATCGCGCTCATGATACGCGTGCCCGCGTCGTTGTCTGTAGCGAGGATCATGTGGTAGAGCGGCGCGCCCGTGCTGTTGCAAAGCTCGAACGGATGGGTGTACCGGTAGCCGAGGTCTGTTTCGAGCCGCCATCGCATCAAGTTCACGTACTCCTCACGCGCCTGTTTGGCCGACATCACGCCCGATCGTCGCAACTCATAGATTGATCGCCACTGCTGCGTGCCGAACAGCCTGCTCGCTCGGGTGACGTCGCGGTCTGGAAGCGTATGGGCGTCGAGCGCCAACGTCCGCATGATCCCGGCCGATGGGAAGAGCATCCAGATCTCGACCTTGTACTCGGGCTTACTGGATGACGCGGCGCGATACCCCCGCTTGTGATCGGCGAGCGCTGCCAGCGTCTCCCAGGCCACCTCCATGCCGTCGGGGTCGACAAACGCAAAGGTCGGTGCCCAGTTGAGCTCCTTCAGCTCCGCAAGGGCCCGCGGGATGGTGATGTTGCAGTCGCCGGGGAAGACCTTGATGTCGCGGCCCGGATAGTCGACCCGCAGAGCGGCCTCGAGCTCAGCGGCCTTCGCGCCAAGTTCGAAGTAGCGAAATTGGGTAAAGCCCGAGCCATCGTCGATGTCCAGGGCGATGCGCGCCGAGCCGCGGAATTCCTCGCCGGTCAGCCGATCGCGGCCGCTGCCCTCGCCTGCGAAGGCATCAAGATAAATCCGCTCAGGCTGTGCCTTCGACGCCACGGAGAACCGCGTCAAGTAGTCGCGTAGCATCGCCAACTTCAGCTGCGTCCAGTAACCCCAGGTACGACCGCCCTCCGGCGTCATGCTAGTGCGACGGCCGGCGCTGCAGGCAACTCGTCCCACGTGCGACCGTCGAGGGCCCTCCCGCCGGTCTTGCTGCGAATGCCGCCCCACTGCTTGAAGAAGAATGCGACGTTCTCTCCGACACACCGATCGCGGAGGTCTCGTGCCCACTCGACGTTCATTGGCCGATGGCGAGGACCGGACTCGCCGCCGACAATTAGCCACTGGATGCCGCTCAGGTCCAAGCGCTCCAACGGTCCCAGCAGCGGCTCGGCCGAGATGAACTTGGTCTGTGCAGGCGTCCGGCGAAGATGGTCGGCGCGGTGGACGAACCGGCGATTCTCGATCGAGACGCCCATCCACACGTTCGGCGGCCACGGGAGATCATCGGCGAGGGCCTCAAGCCGCTCCGGGCGCTTGGTCAAGACTTGGAAGGTGTGCCAATCAGCACGCTGCATCACCTCGAAGACCTCGGCGATGTACGCGGTCGGGATCGCCTCGTGGAACAGATCGCTCATCGAGTTGACGAAGATCGTGCGCGGGCGCCGCCAGCGCAGCGGGACCTCCAGCCGCTCCGGCCACAGTCTCAGATCAAAGCCCTGCTCGTACGGATGCCCGGGCACCCCTCGCCACCGCTCGGCGAAGGTCTCGGCGTAGCAATGCGCGCATCCTGGCGAGACCTTTGAGCAGCCCGTGACCGGGTTCCAGGTCGCCTCGGTCCATTCGATTCTGCTGTTGTCCGCCATTCGTCTGAGCCTACTTCGTGGCCGGGGTCTGCAACCTTCACGCCGAGCGAACAGATGTTCGCATAAGCTACGGACAGGACCGCTCGCGGCATTCAGGCGGAAGCACCCATTGCGAGCGGAGATTTCGCGGACGCGTGCTCTCGTCTTATTCTCGAGCGCCCAATTGCGCGGTCTGCACGATCGCTTTGATCCTCCTTGCCACGCTGCGTCGTGCGATTGCGTTGGCGACGAAGCGCTCGTGGGCCCGAGTCGTCGCCCGGCGGGGCGGGCCCACGCTGACGCTTCGGAGCGAACGTGGTCGTCGGCGGCACCGATGCACCCGCGCTGGAAAGTTGCGGTCGCCCGGCCAAGTCTGTCGCGTTGCTGCGGCCCGCCTGCGGAGGCGGCAGCTTCCGGCTGCGCCTGCGGCCGCTCGAGCGGCGGCCGGGCTCCGGGTCCGCGACGAGTCGCTGGCGCTTGATGCGGACTCCTCGGAGAATTGCCGGGCGGCGACCTCGTCGATCCTCGTGAGCGGAGCGGAGCGGTGCGGGTCAGGGGTAGACAGCGCCGTTCTCGAGTAGCCACCAGCGGCCGCGGTGATCGACGAGAGCGACGTAGACCTCCCAGCCGAGTTGCGCGATGTCGCTCGCCTGCGCGGGTACCACGAGCGGACCGTGTCCCCCGAACCAGAGCTTCCCCGGTTCGATGCGCGTGATCGCGAGGGTGTCCTCGATCACGGAGTCCTCGTCGATGCCGGCCGGTGACGTTCGCATCGAGACGTCGGTGAGCAGGTCAGACAGGCGCGCGGCGGCTGGCAGCTCGCGCCCCGCGTCGGCTGCCTGCTCGGTCACGTCGGCGGCCGACTCGGCGTCGATGTAGCCATGCTCGTGCAGCCAGCGCGCGAGCTTCTTGGTCACCGTGCCGGCTGCCTTCAGCAGTTCGGCGCCGGCGATCACCTTGCGGACCATGAAGTAGCCGAGGAACGAGCCGATCTCGCCGGGGATCCTCTCGGGGCCGAAGATCGCGCAGTATGCGCCCTCGGCCTCGCCGGCGCTCGCCTGCTCCCAGCGGCGCTGCTCGGCCCGGTTGAGCGCCTGGTAGGCGTAGCCGTTGAGGTGGTCGCGAAGTAGCGAAACGATGTCTGCGTAGCGCGCGTACGTCGACGGCGCGAGACGCGCCTTCTGGGCGGCGAGGAACTCGTCGAGGGCTTCGTCGATCGTCGCGATTGCGTGATCCTCGCACGCAGGGTCACTCGGCACGCTCGCGGCCGCGGCGGCGCGGCCTTGCCCGGAGCGGGCGGGCACACACGGTGATGGCGCCCCGTGCCGCAGTCTCGCTTGGGACGACGTCCGATACGGCGGCCGCCGCGCCCTCGTCGGACGGGACGCCCGCTCCTCGCTGCCGAAGGAGGAGCGGAGTCGCCTCGGCTCGGCGGACCCGGTCGTCGTCCGCAGCGGGGCTCTGCTCGGCGGCGACCGAGACGCCTCCTTTTACGCGAAGGCGGAAGCGAGCGCCTCGCGACCGTCCACGTCATTCCGTATGCCAAATCGCGGCCTAGGTCGCGCGCTAGAAAGCCTCTCAGATCGCCGCTCATCGCACGACTTGTCTCTCGTGTCAACGGTCAGGTGCCGATAGCGTCTCGTAGCGCGAGCCTCTGCGTGCCTCCGACTGACGGACCCCACTTGATATGACTGGCATCCTTGTCGCCTCGGCCTTCGCGGTGGCCCTCGCTCTCCTCGCGCTGGTGGTGCCCCGGCGCGCACGGCGCGACCACGCGACAGGTCCGGAAGCCCCCGGAGCTTCGCTCGTCACGACTCCAGGCGACTCGCCGACCGACGCCGTTGGGCCAGGCCCCGACGATCTCGTCCTCGTGCCCTTCCCGAACGACACCGGGCAGGCTCTTGTCGTCGGTCCGGAAGACGCGCTCGCGATTTTCGACCAGAGCGGCCTCACTAAACGCGACACGAGCGCAGGCTCCGGCCCGGTACCGCAGCTCGTTCGCGATGCGATGGCGGCCGGCGGCCTGAACTTGACCGACCGATTCCAGCATGGCGCTAGCTCCGGTCGTATCGTCGCGCTGACACCGGAGACGATGAAGCGCCTGGAAAAAGGCAGGCCTGTCTACGACAAGGCCGGCAACCTCCTCGCGTCCGTCCGCGGCGAGAAGGGATACCTCAGGCCGATGCACCTCGACAAGGCAGGCGCGCAAGTTGCCGCCGCATCCAACATGGCCACGCTCGCCGTGACCGCGGCGCTGAGCCAGCAACTGGAGGCGATCTCCGAGCAACTCCAGGAGATGAGCGAAACGCTCGAGGGCATGGTCAAGGACAAGGACCGGGAGCGCCTGTCCGATGCACTCGCCGCCAACGAGATCCTCTTCGAGATCGCAAAGAGCGTCCGCCGGCGCGGCATCACCCAAGCGGACTACATGCAGCTCGCGCGCCTCAAGCATCGAGTGACATCTCTACAGATCGAAACGACGGCCAAACTCGCTGAGATCGCCCCGGACGGTGTCGCCAAAATGGGGCGCAACAAGCGGCGCGAAGTGCTTGAGAGCCTCTACGCGAAGGAGCGCCTCGAATATTGGCTGGCACTGCAGGTCCAAGCAGACCTCGCGCGGACTCGGTGCGATCTCCTCACGCTGCTTTGGGAACACCGTTCCCACCCTGAGACTGCTGCGGCCCTCAACCAGAACGTCGCCAACGCGATCAGATCGCGGCAGCTTCGCGCGGCCGAAGTCGGCGATGCGCTCCGCGCCCTGTCGGACCCGACCTCGCAGACTCGGCTCGATCCGGTGCGCGTGATCTCACGCCATCAGCTCGGGAAAGCACAAGCCCGAATCGACGAGCTGCTGCTAACGCACGGCGACGCATTCGCCGGCCCTGAACGAGACCCGCACACCGTCTCGCAAGCCGCGCTGGAGCCAGCCGGTGCGGGTGCGCCCGCGACCGCTCTTCCCGCCGGCGGAGGCCACCCAAAGGCTCTCTGATTCTGTTCCGTGGATAGCAACTGCACTCAGGTCACATCGTCGGAGTTTCCGTAGAGCGAGACGCCCTTGCGTCCCTGAAACAGCGCCTCCGGGGCGCGAGCGCACGCGCTTCTGCTTTGCGTGCGACAAGCGAGCGCGCGAGGCGCCGCCAGCTGACGCCCGGATCGGACGACAAGGAGGTTCGCGGGTCGCGGTCGGCCGGACTTCCGCAATCACGTGGGCAGGCAGTGCTGTTCGGCGGCCGTGCCGGTCGGGCCATCGCTGGCCAGGCTGGATGCCAGTCCCAGCGATTAGGTCGCGATAGAGCCGCTGAAGCAGCTCGGCCAGGAAGCCGCCTGATCCGCGCGCGGGGGGGAGTAGCGGGGGCCGTGTCATCCCCCGGGTTCTGACCAGCCGGAGTAAGGCCGCGCTGCTCGTCGCCCAGGCAACCGGCGACCAGGCTCAGGCGTTGGCGCGCGCCGCCGGTGTCGTTGCCGAGCCGACTGGCTTTCTCGCCCAGCAAGCCGTCGAGGAACCCCGGCGGCTTGGCAGCTACGTCCCGATACAGCGATCCGGGAGCTCATGAGATTCGTCGGCGAGCCTGCCCTGCGGAGCCTCGATCCGGTAGGCACGCGTCTCGCCAAGTCGGTCGTTAAGGCCAATGAATGGGACATCGAGCCAAATAAGCACACCGGCCGCGAAACGGCCTTCCGCCACACTCGCAAAAACAGGTCATTTCCAGGTATTTTGGAGAGCCGGAGAGGGGACTCGAACCCCTGACCTATCGCTTACAAGGCGATTGCTCTACCAGCTGAGCTACTCCGGCGAAGGTGCCCGGGTGCCCGGGCGTGGGGACGCTAGCGCAGGGAGACGGCGTGCTCGATGTTGCCGTGCCCGTTGCTCGAGACCACGTGAGCCCACGGCTCGAGCTCGTCGTCCGGCTCGGCGTTGAGGCGGCGCTCGAGCTCACCGAGGACGACCCCGAACAGGAGATGGCGCCAGGTCGCCTGGGCCAGCCCGCGGACCGACCCGCTGACCCGGGGGATCTCGTCCCGGGCGGGATGGATCCGCTCGGAGACGGCGATCAGCGGCCAGGTCGCGAAGTTTTCGATCAGCCCGGCGACCGGGCCGAGCGCCCAGGACGGGAGCGGCACGCTGGGTGCGATGTTGGCGTAGACGGCGCCGAACACGGCTCCGTTCTGGAGATGGATCGCCAGACCGATCGCCCGCCATGCCCGGCCTCGGGTAAATGCCTTGCCGAGCAGCTCGACATCGTCGAAGCCGACGCCGAAGACGCGCTTGTCCAGCGGCATCTGGGCAGCCCATGCCCCGGTTGCCACGGCACCGGCCAGGGCCCCCCGGATCGTGCGGGTACGGTCGATTGGCATCTCTGCCCAGAGACTGTAACGGCACCCGCCGACCTGGGTATCCAACACCGTGGCGCAACAGACCGACCACCCGTGCCGGGAGGCGGCACTCGCCCGGCGGCGGTCCTACGACGCCGCCCCGTATCACGCACAGGCGGTCGGCCGGGGCGTCAACAGGGCCCTGTACCTCGTCGTCCGCGTCTTCATGCAGCCGTTCTTCCACGTGTACTTCCGGATGCGGCGGACCGGCATGGCGCACATCCCGAAGACCGGCCCGGTGATCTTCGCGGCCAACCACCGGAGCTTCCTCGATCCGTTCGTGATCGGCATGCTCACCCGCCGGCCGGTGTACTACGTCGCCAAGCGCGAGCTCTTCGAGAGCCCCGCGCAGGCCTGGCTGCTCAACCGCCTCGGCGCGTTCCCGGTCGAGCGGGGCGAGAGCGACCAGCGCTCGATGTCGACGGCTCGGGCGATTCTCGCCCGCGGCGACTGCGTCGTGATCTTCCCGGAGGGCACCCGCGTCCGTGGGGGCCCGCTCGGGTCGCCCAAGCGAGGCGTCGGGCGGCTCGCGCTCGAGACGGGTGCGCCGATCGTCCCGGTTGCCGTGCTCGGCACCGAGCGGGTCCGGCACGGGGCTCTGATCAGGCCCTGCCGGGTGCGGGTTCGCTGCGGCGCTCCGCTGCGCTTTCCCCGCGTCGAGCGGCCGTCGCCGGGCCTTGCGACGGGCGTCACCCAACGCGTCTGGCCGTGCGTCGAGCTCCAGTGGCAGTGGCTCGGCGGCGAGCTACCCCAAAGACCGCCGATCCCCCCCGCGGAAATCGGCTCCTCCGGCACCCGGGCCGCAGCACCGACGGGGTAGGCTGCGATGCGTGATCGAGCCGACAGGGAGCGCCAAGGCGCAGCTCGACGCCAAGTTCTCAGAGCTCTACAAGGCCCACCTCCGAGACGTCTACAGCTACTCGTTCTACCGGGTCGGCAACCACCACGACGCCGAGGATCTGACCGAGCAGACCTTCCTCCAGGCGTATCGCCACTTCGAGCGGGCGCTGCGGGAATCCGACGGCCGGCCGTTGCGGCCGTGGTTGATCCGGATCGCCCACAACCTCGCGGCCAATCTCTATCGCGATCGTGCCCGCAGGCCGCAGAGCCCGCTCGACGAGAGCGCGCCGATCGCCGCGGCCCACACGACCGAGGAGCTGGTCGCCGGGCGGGACGAGCTCAAGCGGGTCCTCGAAGGCGTGGAGTTGCTCCCCGACGACCGGCGGGAGGCCCTGATCATGCGCTTCGCCCTCGGCATGGACAACCGCGAGATCGCGCGTGCACTCGGTCGGACCGACGGCGCGACCAAGGTCCTGATCCATCGGGCGATCAAGCAGCTCGAAAGCCTCGTCGCGATGGGTGAGGCCGACTGATGGGCGAGGCGATCAACCTCGAGCTGCTGCTCCATCGCGCGCTGGCCCCGGTCGAGCCGCCCGAGCGGCTGGCCAGCCAGCTTGCGGCGACCCTGCAGAGCATCACCGACATGGCGGCCGAGGAGCTCGAGGGCTGGGAGCTCGCCTCGATGCGGGATCCCCGCAACTGGGTCCGTCCGGCCGCGGCCCTGGTCGTCGGCACGGCAGCCGGTGGTGCGCTCGTGCTCCTGCGGGCTCGCCAGCGCCATCGCGACAGGCCGGCGTCCAGCATCGGCGAGCTCCGCGACCGGGCGGCTGAGACCGCACAGGACTTCGCCGACGAGGCACGCCGGCTGCTCGATTCCCGCTGAGCCCGGGAGGAGTCCTGCGAACAGGGCTCCGGCCGACGAGGCCGACTTGATCCGCGCCAGAGGGTCTACCGTAGTCAGACCTACATGGCGCGACCGAATCGATCCAGAGAAGAATCCACGCTCGTCGGCCTGCGGGAGCTCGCCGACGAGGATCTGATGGACCACGTCCGCAAGGGCGAGGCGGCGGCCTTCGAGGTCGTCTACGAACGCCACGCGGGCGCCGCGTTCTCGCTGGCCTACCGGATGTGCGGGAAGCGGTCGATCGCCGAGGAGGTCGTCCAGGAGTCGTTCCTGTCGCTCTGGCGCAGCGGCGCCCGGTACGACCAGACGCGGGGCAGCGTGCGGACGTGGACGCTCGGCATCGTCCACAACCGGGCGATCGACGCGCTCCGGCGGGGGATCGTCCACGACCGGCGGCGGGCCAGCGACGAGGGCATCGAGGAGCGCTTCGAGGCGCCCGAGAACACCGAGCTGGAGGTCGCCCGGCGCGACGAGTCGAGAGAGATCCGATCGGCCCTCAGCGAGCTTCCCCGAGAGCAGAGCCAGGTCATCGAGCTGGCCTACTTCGGCGGCTTCACGCACACGGAGATCGCCTCGATGCTGAACGCGCCCATTGGTACCGTGAAGGGCCGGATGCGACTCGGACTCGCCAAGATGAGGCTTGCGCTCGGCAACCCCAGCGAGGTCGTCGGATGAACGGTCACATCGAGTGCTCGGCGGGAGACGCCGCGGCCTACGTGCTCGGCGCGCTCGAGCCGTACGAGCTCGAACCGTTTCGCGACCACCTGACGAGCTGCGCGATCTGCCGTGACGAGGTTGCCGCCCTCCAGGTCGTGGCCGACATGCTGCCGAGCGCGGTCCCGCCGGCCGAGGCACCCCGCGGGTTGCGCAAGCGGGTCCTCACGACCGTCTACGACGACGCCCAGCTCTTCGCGTCGACCTCGGCCAGCCGCCAGCGCGCGAACGCGGGCCTCTGGAGCAAGCCCCGTCGCGGCCGCCGGCTCCAGCCGCTGACCGCCCTCGCGGCAACCGCCTTCCTCGCCGTGGGGATCCTCCTCGGGGCGATCGGCCTCGACGGGATCGGCTCGTCGGGACCGTCGACCCGGGTGATCCAGGCGACGGTGCCGACCTCGTCGACGTCGCTGACGAGCGCGGCGCTGCGGGTGCGCGGGACGCATGCCGAGCTCGTCGTCGCCGGGATGGCGCCGCCGCCGTCCGGAGAGATCTACGAGGTGTGGGTCCAGCGGGGCGGACAGACCGATCGGACGAACGCGCTGTTTGTGCCGGCGACCAACGGCGCGGCCGACGTCGACGTGCCCGGCAGTCTGAGCGGCGTCAGCGCGGTGATGGTCACCGCGGAGCCGTCGGGAGGCACAGATCACCCGACGACGACGCCGGTAATCCTCGCCTCGCTCGATTAGGTCCCGGCCGGCGGGGGCCCTCCTCGCGGCTGGTAGCGTCTCGCGACGATGGAGACCTGCTACCGCCACAGCTCGCGTGAGACGCGGGTCTCCTGCTCGAACTGCGGCCGGCCGATCTGCACCGACTGCATGACGACGACCCCGGTCGGCATGCGCTGCCCGGAGTGCGCGAGACAGCGGACGCCGGTCAAGACGATGCGCAGCATCGCGACCGCCGGCATCGAGGCGACCCGGGCCTTGATCGCGATCAACGTCGTCGTCTTCCTCGCGAGCGGCAACTTCTCGCTGGCCGGGAGCGCGACCGGCGAGATCATCTCGAAGGGCGCCCTCTCGGCCCAGAGCATCGCCGTCGGTCACCAGTACTGGCGCCTGGTGACCGCCGGGTTCCTCCACGAGAACCTGCTCCACATCGGCTTCAACATGTACCTCCTGTACGTGCTCGGCCAGATGCTCGAGCCGGCGCTCGGTCCGGTCAAGCTCGTCGCGATCTACGCCGTCGCCCTGCTGTTCGGCTCGTGCGGCTCGATGATCGGGGTCCCGGCCCTCGAATCGACGATCGGCGCGTCGGGTGCGGTGTTCGGTCTGATGGGGGCCGCCGTGGTCGAGATGCGGGCGCGGGGCATCAACCCGATGGACAGCGGGATTCCCGGCCTGATCGTGATCAACCTGATCTTCAGCGTGACCTTCTCGGGCATCTCGATCGGCGGGCACATCGGTGGTCTGATCGGCGGGACGCTCGCGGCCCTCGCACTCGGCCTCGGCGACCGCCGGCGGTCACGGCTGCTCGGACTGGCCGGCTGCGTCGTGCTCGGGGTGGCCGCCGTGATCGGGGCGATCGCCGTCGCCCACGCCCAGGGTGTGCCGATGCCGAGCGGGTTCAGCCTCGGCCAGTGAGCAGGTCGTCGTACAGCTCCTGGAGGCGCTCGAGCAGCAGCTTCGGCGCGTAGCGGGCACCGACATCCGCCGCGGCGGCGGCCGCCAGCCGAGAGCGCAGGCCAGGGTCGCCGGAGAGCCGGCGCAGGGCGGCCGCCAGCGCGGCGGGGTCGTCAGGCCTCACAAGCAGGCCGGTCTCCCCGTCGCGGAGGATCTCGGTCAGGCCGCCGTGCGCGCTCGCCACCACGCAGCACCCGGCCGCCGCCGCCTCGAGTGCGGCATTCGGCAGGGGATCCGGCCGTGTCGACGGCACCACCACGACGCTGGACGCGGCGTACAGGCTCCGGGGATCGGCGACGAAGCCGACGAACCGGACTCGGTCGGCGATTTCGAGCGACGCCGCCAGGTCGCGAAGCTCGCGCTCGCGGTGCTCCTGCCCAGACCAGGCGTCGCCGGCGAGCACGGCGATCGCATCCGGGACGTCGGCGATCGCCCGGAGCAGGACGTCCTGTCCCTTCCACGGTGAGATCCTCCCGAGCACGGTGCAGACCAACGGCCCGCTCGCCGTCGCCTGGGGTGGCTCGGGCGGCGGACCGAGCACGGCGACGCCGTCACCGAGCACGACCGCCGGCGACCGATCCGGGAACTGCGCGCGGACGGCGCCCGAGACGCACGGGAGCGCCGCCGCCGTCGTGAGCACCCTCCTGTAGGCCGGCCAGATCCGCTCGGTGTAGATCTCGCGGACATGCCAGACGTGAGGGACGCCGGCCCGTCGGGCGGCGAGCGCGCCCGACAGCGTGACCGACGTGTTCGAGTGGACGAGCGCGACTTCGCGGCCCCGGGCGAGGTTCGTCGTCCCGGCGATCCGCAGCCCGAGGCGGACGAGCCCACCCGGCGTCAGCTCGGTCCGCCGGAGCACGGCCAGCCGCTCGACCGCGGTCTCGACTCCGGCCGCCCGCAGCTCGCCGGCCAGCGGCCCGTCCTGGGCGAGCACGACGAGCGGCCGGTAGCGGTCGGGATCCAGGCCTTCGGCGATCAACGCGAGTTGGCGGTCGGCGCCGTAGCCGCCCGCCGAGGAGTGCAGGTAGAGAACCGTCCTTGGGCTCAGAACGCCACCTCGAGGGCCGCAACCGGCGGGTCCGGCGCAAGCTCCGGATGCAGGATGTGGGCGAGCAGCTCGAGCCCGTCGACAAGACGGGGACCCGGCCGCGAGAAATACGACGCCGCGTCGACGGCGACGACCCGGTCGGCCCCGGTCGATCGCAGTCGCTCGGCGTGTCCGACCGCCTCGGCCGCGGCCTTGGCCGCGCCGTACCCGCAGGGCATCGCGACGACGATCTGGGGGCTCGCCCGCGCGAGCACGTCCCAGCTGCACCGCTCGGACGGCTCGCCCGCTCCGCCGAGCACGTCCTCGCCGCCGGCCAGCTCGATCAGCTGCGGGGTCCAGTGGCCGGCGACGTAGATCGGATCGAACCATTCGATCGCCGCGACCCGCGGCCGGGCTGCCCCCCGGACGGCCAGTCTGACCCGGTCGATCCGCCCGGCGACGCGTGCGATCAGGGCGACCCCGGCATCCCGCCGGCCGGTCGCCTCGGCCAGCGTCCGCACGTCGCCGAGCGTCTCGCCCAGCGTGTGCGGGTCCAGCGCGATCACCCGCGGCGCGGGCTGCATCGTCTCGGCGAGCGCGGCGACGTCCTCGTAGGAGACCGCACACACCGGGCAGAGCGCCTGTGTGACGATCAGGTCCGGCTCGAGCCGGCGGACGAGGTCGGCGTCGAGCTCGTAGATGCTGAGCCCCTCTTCGGTCCGCTCGCGGACGGCCGCGTCGATCTCGGCGCTCGAGAGTCCCGGCTCGAGCATGTCTCGCGTAGCCCGCGGCAGGCCGAGCGCCTGCGGTGGATAGTCGCACTCGTGCGTCACGGCGATAACCTCCTCACCAAGACCGAGCGCGAAGAGCAGCTCGGTGGCGTGTGGCACGAGGCTGACGATCCGCACCGATCCACTGTATGGAAACCCTCGACGACCAGCGGATCGAAGCCCACCTGACCGGTGTGCCCGGCTGGGCGCGCGACGGCCAGACGATCGCCCGCGAGCTCGAGCTCGCCGACTTCGCCGCGGCGATCGCCCTCGTCGATGCGGTCGCCGTGGCCGCCGAGTCGGCCAACCACCACCCGGACATCATGGTCTTCGGGTGGAACCACGTCCGCCTGACGCTGTCGACCCATTCGGCCGGCGGGCTGACCCCCGCGGACTTCGCGCTTGCGGCGCAGATCGACGCCCTGATACCGTAGTTCGCGCCGCGCCCTCGATGAACGACGAACCTCCTCGAAGTATCTCCGGCACGAGCGTGCCCCCCCGTTGAACTGGCTTCTGGTCGGGGTGACCGTCGTGCTGGTCGCGCTCAACGCGTTCTTCGTGATCGCCGAGTACTCGCTCGTCCGGTCGCGGCCCTCGAAGCTCGAGGAGGCCAGCGAACGCGGGCTGCGCGGCGCGGCCCTCGCAGTCCGCCAGCTCGAGAACATCAACGAGTACATCTCGACCTGCCAGGTCGGCATCACGGTCGCCTCGATCGGGATCGGCGCGATCGGCGAGGGTGCCCTGTCGCATCTGCTCGAGTCGATCACCGGCCACACCGACCACGGCGTCGCAGTCGTGATCGCAGTTATCGTCGCCTACCTGATCATCACGAGCACGCAGATCGTCGCCGGCGAGCTCGTCCCCAAGCTGTATGCGATCGATCGGGCCGAGAGTGTCGCCCGGAAGATCGCCCGGCCGCTCCAGTGGTCGCGGGTCGCCTTCACCCCGCTGATCGTCGTGCTCAGCGCGACGTCCAACCGGATCCTCCGGATGCTCGGCGTCGATCCGAGCATCCGCGCCGAGCGCGGCGGCTCGCCCGATGACCTCAAGCGGCTGATCCGCGAGTCCCACGCCGGCGGGCAGCTCGAGGCCAACGAGGCGACGATGCTCTCCGGCGTCTTTCACCTTCACGAACAGGAGGCCCGCCAGGTGATGACGCCGATTCCCGCCGTCGTCACGGTCGACATCTCCGAGGACGTCGAGACCGCCCTGCGCCGGTGCATCTCCTCGGGCCACACCCGCCTCGTCGTCACCGAGGACGACAACCAGGACCGGATCCGCGGGCTCGTCCACGCCAACTCGCTCTCGCGCGTCCTGATGGCCGAGGGCCCCGACGCGTCGATCGAGCCGCTCGTCCGCGAGGCGCCGATCGTGCCCGAGACCAAACCGCTCGACGACCTGCTGGCCGATCTCCAACGCCAGCGGTCGTCGCTCGCCGTGGTCGTCGACGAGTACGGCCGGGTCGCCGGGATCGTCACCGTCGAGGACATCGTCGAGGAGGTCGTCGGCGAGATCACCGACGAAACCGACCCGGCCGCCGGTGACGTCAGGCGTCTGGCCAACGGCGATTGGTTCGTCCGCGGTCACGTCGCCGTCTCGGACCTCGCCGATCACGGGATCGCCCTCCCGGCCGACAGCGACGCCTACAACTCGGTCGGCGGCCTCGTCTTCAACGATCTCGGCCGGCTGCCCAAGCGGGGGGACAAGGTCGACGTCAACGGCTTCGAGCTGCGGGTCGAGTCGGTCCGGGAGAACCGCATCGTCGCCGTCCGGATTCGCGAGCGCCGGCGGCGCAGCGTGCCCGCGAGCACGCCCGCCCCGTCCTCGTAGCGGACTTCCCCTGGCACGCCAGCGTGCCCTCCGTGTGGCGCCCGGCGAACGCGTAGGCCGCGGCAGCCCGGGACCGGCTCGGCGATCCCGCGTCCCGCCCGGCCACTCCGCACGGGGGCGGAGGGGTCGTTAAAGGGCTAGCGCCCCGGGGGGTACGGGGCGCTAGCGGTGCTTCGGGAGGAGGTGCGGTTGCGAGGGTATGTGTCGCACAGGAAGTATCCGAGTCGATCCTCAATCGATCCTAAAAAGAGACGAAGCCCAGGTAAATGCTTGCGAAGAGATCAACCGGCGCCCGCGGGTGACCGATCCGGATAGGCTTGCCGCGCCTTAAATGGCTAGCGCCCCGGGGCCGGGGCGCTAGCTGGGTGCTTCTGGGAGGAGGTGCGGTTGCGAGGTATGTGTCGCACAGGGAGTATGTGCCGGCACCTTCAAGCCAAGCTAAGGAGTTCCAAAGGCCGGCTAAAGATCACTCGTAGACGTGAAAACCCCGCCGGCTCTTGCGCCCGAGTGCCCCGTCGGCGACGAGGGCCCGAACGAGGTCGGGGACGTCGGCCTCGATCGCCTCGCCGATCGCCAGCGAGACGTCCAGGCCGACCAGGTCGAGCAGCGCCAGCGGCCCCATCGGGTGGCCGGCGCCCAGGCGCATGCAGTCGTCGATCGCGGCGGCCGGCATCCCCGTCGCCTCGAGCAGGCGGACCGCGTCGAAGAGGTAGGGGAAGAGCAGCCGGTTGACGACGAATCCCGCGACGTCCGGAACGGCGACGGCCGTCTTGCCGAGCGCGACGCACAGGGCGAGCGCCCGCGACCGGGTCTGCTCGGAGACGGCGCGCGGGAAGGCGAGCTCGACGAGCGCCATCCGGGTCACCGGGTTGAAGACGTGGAGCCCGCAGAACTCCGCCGGCCGCCGGCTGGCGAGGGCGAGCAGCTCGACCGAGAGCGACGATGTCGTCGACGCGATGATCGCCCCGTCGGCCAGTTCGCCGCCGAGCAGGCCGAGCAGATCCGACTTGGCCGCGAGATCCTCGGCGATCGCCTCGATCACGAAGCTCGCCTCCCCGAGCGCGTCGAGATCGGTGACGATCCGGACGTTTGCCGGATCGACGTCGTCCGGCATTCGCGCGCAGAGCTTCTCGATCACGGCCAGCGCCCGGCCGGCCGAGGACTCCGAGCGGGCCCAGAGGAGCACGGGTCCTCGGGACGCGGCAACCGCTGCCACGCCGCACGCGATCGCCCCGCTGCCGGCGATTCCCAGCCGCTCGCCCACTCCGTCCACGCCGGTAGATTACGAGACCTTCCTGCGCCGTGGCGCCCCGCTTCCGCCGACGTCAACGAGACCGGACCGACCTTGCGATGAGACCACCCGACGGCCGCGAGGTCGTGATCGTCCAAGCCGTTCGCACGCCGATCGGCCGCGGCCATCCGACGCGGGGCTATTACGCCGATCTTCACCCCAACCACCTGCTCGGCACCTGCTACACCGAGGTGCTCCGACGGGCCGGACTCGACCCCGCCGAGGTCGAGGACGTGATCGCCGGGTGCGTCCACCAGTTCGGCGAGCAGGGCTCCAACATCGCCCGGACCGCCTGGCTCGAGCAGGGCCTGCCGATCGACACCGCGGCGGCCACCGTCGATCGCCAGTGCGGCTCGGCCCAGCAGGCCGTCAACTTCGCGGCCGCCCTGATCGCGACCGGCGTCCACGACGTGATGATCGGCGCCGGCGTCGAGCACATGGGGCATCTGCCGTTCGCCGCGGTCGACCGCACGCAGGCCGACTTCGGCAGCCCGTTCACCCCGGAGCTCCTGGCCAGGCACGACCTCGTCGGCCAGGGACTCGGAGCCGAGCTGATCGCCGCCGAGCGGGGGATCACGCGGGCCGAGCTCGACGCGTTCGCGCTCCGCTCCCACCAGCTCGCCGACCGGGCGACCAGGGAGGGACGCTTCGATCGGGAGATCGTGCCGATCACGCTGACCGCCGCCGCCGGCGTGGATCCGGCCGCGAGCCCAGGTCCCGGTCCGAGCCCAGGTCCCGGTCCAAGCTCAGGTCCCGGTCCGAGCTCAGGTCCAGGTCCGAGCCCAGGTCCCGGTCCGAGCTCAGGTCCAGGTCCGAGCTCAGGTCCCGGTCCGAGCCCAGGTCCCGGTCCGAGTCCAGGTCCATGTCCGAGCTCGGGTCCCGGTGGCGGTCGGGGTGCGCGGACGGTCACCGTCGACCAGGGGATCCGCCCGGACACGAGCATCGCGGGGCTGGCCGCCCTGAAGCCGGTGTTCAGGGGGGACGGCGTCGTCACCGCCGGCAATGCGTCACAGATCTCCGACGGTGCGGCGGCCGTTCTCCTGATGTCCGCGGAGCGCGCCCGCGACCTCGGGCTCCCCGCGCGGGCGCGCATCGTCGACCAGACGTCAGTCGGCTGCGACCCGGTCAAGATGCTCGAAGGGCCGATTCCGGCGACCGCGAAGATCCTCCGCCGTCAGGGTCTCGGAATCGGCGACATCGACCTGATCGAGATCAACGAGGCCTTCGCCCCGGTCGTCCTCGCCTGGGCTCAGGAGCACCGAGCCGAGCTCGACCGGGTCAACGTCAACGGGGGGGCGATCGCCCTCGGACACCCGCTCGGGTCGACCGGCGCTCGGCTGATCACGACGCTCCTACACGAGCTCGAGCGGACCGACCGCGAGCTCGGCCTCGTGACGATGTGCTGCGGCGGCGGTCTCGGCACGGCCACCCTGATCCAGCGGGTGTGAGGGGTCCCGAACCTCGTCATTCGACTCGATCCACCGCGTCTGCCCCGGCCGGGATCCGCCGGGCGGTCGCCGGGTCAACCCGGTGGCAGGCCCCAGCGGAAGCCGATCAGGTGGGGGACCGGCTCGAGCGGGCTCGTCGGGAGGCCGCCGGGGGGGCTGGGCAGGTTGTAGCCGGTCGGGGCGATGTCGTTCGGCGTGTCCGGGTGGAACATCGAAGCCAGGTACTGGTTCTGGCCGCGGCCCGGTCCGAGCTCGAACTGGCCGCCGCCGTAGCAGCCGATCGCCTCGCCGGCGCAGTAGTCGTACGCGTCGAGCAGCGAGCGCAGGCCGCCAAGGCGCGACGGCTTGATGTTGACCATGCGCGGGGGGAACGGCCGCTCGCGGATGTCGGCCACGCTGTGGATCGGCGCGTCCCACGTGATCCGGTCGTGGTGGGCTGCGAGCACCGGGCCGGTCTCGTCGGTCAGCGCCGGGTCCTCGATCCAGGCGTCCGGAAAGGCCTCGACGACTCGCCGGTAGAGGTCCGGGTCGGCCGGGTTGTCGACCACGGTGCCCGTGTACAGGCCCTTGAAATCGACCGAGTCGACCGCGCCGGTCTCGACCAGGCCGGCGATCAGCTCGTCGGTCCACGAGACGGTCGGGTCGAGCTTGAAGCGGAGCGTCGGGTACAGGTCCAGGCGGGCCCGCAGGGGATCGAGGCTGGCAGGCTCGCCGAGTCGGAGCGAGACGACGAACGTGACCGGCTGCGGCTCGCGACCGAGCGCCACGTGGAGCGGGACCTCGGCCTGTCGGAGGGCGAGGTCGAGCGCGGCCGAGTGGAATGCCCACCGGCGGTAGAGGCGCGAGACCGGGCGGACCGGCTCCTCGGCGAAGAGGTCGAGCTCGTCGACGTGGTCGCAGAAGTCGCCGAGCGTCCATGCGCCGGCGAGCTTGTGTACCGGACCCGCCTTCTGCTGCACGTCGTGGTCGACCGGGTCGTAGGTGACGTCCTCGCCGACGCCGATCTGACCGCTCCCGTGGATCGTGATGACCGTCGACTTGCGGTCGAAGTCGCTGGAGACCTTCTCCTCCAACCCGTCGAGGCCGTAGCCCTCGATCTTTACGGGGAGGCCGGCCAGCCGCTCCCAGGTGCTCATGTCCGTCCGGCCTGCCGCCCTGGGCCACGCTGGCCTGAAGGCACTTCGAGGCGCTCGACGAGCTCCTCCAGGCGGAGCTCCTCGAGCCCGCTGCTGACGGCCTCGAGCTCACGTGCGCAGAACTCGATCAGGCCGCGGCCCTCCTTGACGAGGTCGAGCGTCTCCCGCAACCCGGCCTCCCCGCCGTCGAGGCGTCGGATGATCTCCTCGACCCGGGCGGACGCCGTCTCGTAGGTCGGCTCGCCATCGTCGGCGCCGGACGGCTCGGCGATCTCTGGGGGCCCGGTCATTCGCGGATCTTCGCAGCCACGCGGCCGTCGGCAAAACGCAGTCGCACCCTGCCGGCCTCCCGGGCGCCACCGGCCGTCACGACCAGCTCGCCGTCGGGGCGCTCGACCAGCACGTAGCCACGCTCGAGCGTTCGCTCCGGGTGGTGGGCCGAGAGCGTCAGGCCGAGTCGCTCGAGCTCCTGCGCCCGCCGTCCGCCGCAGTCGACGACGGCCGCCTGACCCTTGCGGGCGAGTACCAACTTGCGCTTGGCGTTCCGCTCACGCTCGGACTCGAAGCGGCGTCGGGAGCTCGCCCGGAGCTCGCGCAGTCGTTGATGGAGCGTCGCCCGGTGGCGGGCGATCTGCTCGGCCGGCGCCCGCGAGAGCGTCGTCAGGGCCCTGGCCCGGCGCAGCACGGCAGCCCGGCCGTGGTTGCCCAGCCGGCGGGTCGCCGCGGCGAGCGCCGGTCGTGCGGCCCGGCAGTCGACCGGGAGGGCGGCCTCGGCCGCGTGGGTCGGAGTCGAGCAGCTGACCGCCGCGACATCGTCGATCAGCGTGAGGTCGGTGTGGTGCCCGACCGACGCGATCACCGGAACCGGGAGGAGGGCGACCGTCCGGCAGAGCGTCTCGTCGCAGAAGGCCATCAGGTCTACGAGCGACCCCCCTCCTCGGGCGATCACGATCACGTCGACTCCGCCGATCGTCACCAGATCTCGCAGCGCCGCGGCGATTCGCGGTGCGGCGTGACGGTCCTGGACCGGCGTGAATGCCCAGACCAGGCGGCCGGCCCAGCCCCGCCGGTGCAGGCCGGCGAGCACGTCGCCGCGGGCCTTTCCGGTTTCGGCGCAGACGACGCCGATCGTCCGTGGGACGGGTCTCCGATGAAGCAGCTTCTGTGGCTCGAAGAGGCCGTCAGCCGCGAGTCGACGGCGGAGCCGGCCGATCTGCGCGAGGAGATCGCCCTCGCCGGCGACCCTCAGGCCGGTGACGGTGAACGAGAACGACGGCGACGACGTCGCGCTCCCCGGGTAGTAGTCACACCCGCCGGCCAGAACGACCCTGACTCCGTCGACGAGGTCTCCGGTCACAGGGCCCAGCCGGTCCCAGTCGTCGCGCCACATCGCGCAGGCGATCGCCCCGTCGGAGTCGCGCAGCTCGAAGTAGACACGGGCCGCCGTCGGCGGCCGCAGGTTGACGAGCTCGCCGACCAGCTGGACCCGCGCGAACCCACGGAGCTTCTCCCGCAGGCCGGCCGCATACCGACCGACCGGATACGGCCCTGGCAGCTTCGAGCCGGCGACGCCGGCCGGCGCGACGGAATCGAGCGGTTCCTGCATCGTCTCCCGAGGATAGACGGCTCTCCCGCCGGCGTCGGGCCGCTCAGGCGGAGAGTGACGGAAGCGGTCGCTGGCCGTCCTGGGCCTCGCCGCCGCGCGACTCTCCTTCGAGACCGAGCCGTTCGAGGCGGTCGATCTCCGCCTGGCCGAGCAGCCGGGCCGGGTCGTCGGCTGCCAGCGGGGCGATCAGCTTGGCGATGCGGTTGCGCAGCTGGAGCGCGAAGTGGGGGGTGGACGCGCCCATCAGCTGGCGAACGTCCTCGACCGTGACCTGGCGGCCGGGGGTCGAGCGGGCTGGGGATTCGGATTCGCTCATCCGGAAGAGGCCGTCCCACTCACAGGGACGATCTCCAAGTCGCTGTCGATCCGGGCCTGCACCTCCAGCGAGATGGCCTGGCCGTCGCCGATGATCCAGGCGTGATTGTAGACGCCGCGCGCCGGATCGGTGGCGTAGCCCGGCTGGTTGTCGAGCAGGTACTGGACGAGCGTCGGCGGAAGCTGCGCGGCATCCGGCGCGATCAGCAGGAGCGGGCCGTAGGTGCCGCTCGAGGAGAGTGCGGCCGCCGCGGCTGCGACGACCGGCTGGGCGTCGCTCGCGAGCACCAGCCCGCGGCCCGGCCTGACCGGCCCCCAGCCGAACGAGCCGTTCTGGTAGCGGGCGAAGGCCACCGCCGTGCTGATCGGGTCTGGGCCGGCGATCCGCCGGACGGTTCCGAGCTTCAGCAGCACCTGGATCGCCGGCCGGCCGACCACGGCTCCGGGACCGAAGACGAAGATCCGCGGCTGCTGGAGGCGGCCGATCGCATCCCGCGTCTCGGGCGGCACCGCGTTCTTCGTCACGAAGAGGATCGGATCGCCCGACTTCGCAGACCATGCCGCGGCCGCCATCGCGTACTGCGGGGCCTCGGACGAGACGATCAGGACCCGGTTGTCGGCCGTCGTGCCCCGGGCCTTGGCGACGTACGCGGCCACGTTGGCCGCCAGGGCGTACGGGTTCGCGCCCGTGATCTGGGTCGACCTCCCAGCGCCGGGGGCTGCGGTGTTCCCGACCCGGATCACCTCGGCCGGCGAGAGCTGGTCAAGCGCCGACTTCGTCGCTCCCGGCAGGCTCCCACCACTGCTGAGCAGCAACGGAGCGCGGACCGGCGGGCTCATCAGGGCCGTAGCGGCGAGCGAGGCCTCCCAGTCGCCGGCGTCGGCCAGGGCGACCGTGCGCGGACGCTCGACGCCGCCGGGGTACACCGCCAGCGCGACGCCGGCGGCGACCGCCGCCGGGCTCGATCCGTCGATCCGCGTCGTGTTCTTGGTTGCGATCAGCGGCAGGCCGTCGACGATCGCACCCTTCTGGGCCGAGCTGCCGAGGCCGAGACCGCCGCCTCCACCGCCGATGATGACCAGCAGGAGGAGGACGACGATCACCGCCAGCAACACCGCTGACGTCGGATTGCGCAGGTTCCCGGGGACGCTGATTCGCCGGACGAGACCCAGCGGGAGACCGGCCGCGCGCTTGATCGCGCGGCCCAGCCCGCGGACGGGTCGGCGTCGCGGGCGAGGCGCCGCGGCCGGGACTGGGGCCTGCTCTGGTCCGGCTGAGCCGGACCGGCGCAGTGCCCTCGGGGCTCTGGGGACGCGCATCGGGTCGAGACAATACGCGCCCGCGGCTCGCGTGCGCCGACATCACGCTCGCGGGGGGCGGCGAGCAGGCGGCGAGCAGGCGGCGACCCGGCGGACTAGCCTTGGCCTGGTGACCGAGGTCTCAGCACGCAACCGGATTGCGATAGAAGTCGACCGGACGCTCTGTTTCGGGTTCGGTGATTGCGTCGACACGGCGCCGGCCGTGTTCGGCCTGGACGACGAGAACGTCGCCTACGTGATCGACCCGGACGCGGCCGATCTCGACATGATCGTCGAGGCATCGCAGAACTGCCCGGTCGACGCGATCATCATCTGCGACGAGCTGGGCGCCCAGATCTACCCGTGACGCCACTCCCGGCCGCTGGGCGCGTCCGCGGCCGGGCTCAGGGCCCGGAACAGCGGGCACCAGCCGGCCGGCCGGGATGGCGGTCGGGAACCTGGGAAATTATCTGCACGACGTATTGCGGTCTGGTAGGTTTTCGCGCCAAGACGCCGAATCTTTAGTCAGGAGCTAAAGAACGGGGGACCCAAGTTGTTTGGGGCTAATCTCGCGGTTCATCCGCGGAAGCGCAGACTCTTTCAGCGCTAGCCCGTCAGCTAACCCCGCAGGCCGACGAAAGAGGGTTTGGGTGCGGGCACGAGGGATCTGCGTCGTCTTGGCGATAACCGGGATCAGCGCGGCCAGTGCGCCGACTGCCCTCGCCAAGAAGGCAAAGACCAGTGCCGTGGTCAGCTCGGGAGGCGCGGTCTACGCTCCCCCGGCGCCGGTCACGACATCGTCGAGCAGTACGTCCTCGACATCGTCGTCAGGCACGACCTCCTCGGGAACGACATCGTCATCGACGACCGGGACGACGGGTGTGTCGCCGGCGAGCACGCTCGAGACGAACACCGGTGGGCAGGCCTTCGGCCAGCCCAACCCGGCCGCGACGCCGACCGTACCGGGCCTCGTCGCCCAGATCCTCCCCGACGGGATGGCCGCCGCCCCCCTCGGCGCGCCCGTCGCGGTCCGCGCGGCGATCTGGGCCGCCAACCTGATCGTCGGACTTCCATACATCTACGGGGGCGGCCACGCCGCGTTCGTCGCGTCGGGCTACGACTGCTCGGGCACGGTGTCCTACGCCCTTCACGGAGCGAGCCTGATCAAGACACCGATGGACTCGAGCGACTTCATGGACTGGGGTGCGAGCGGGATCGGCCAGTGGATCACGATCTTCACGAACCCGAGCCACGTCTACATGGACATTGCGGGGATCCGCCTGGACACGAGCCGCGAGGGCGATCCCGGCGGCCTGGCCGGGCCGGAGTGGCGGCCGGTGATGAAGGTTCAGCCGGCCCACTTCCACAAGCGTTACCTCCCGGGTCTCTAGCAGGAGCACGCCCAGCCTCGTCCGGTCTGTCCGGCCGCGCCGACCGGGCGGTAGGCGCACCGCGGGCAATTCAACCGCCGGGAGCTGGGGTGGGATACGCTTGGCGATACACCCGACCAGGAGGATGAGATGCCCGGGTTGACCGGCCGCATGTCCACGGTCGTCAAGGCCAAGGTTTCGAAGCTGCTCGACCGCGCTGAGGATCCGGCCGAGACGCTCGACTACAGCTATCAGAAGCAGCTCGAGTTGCTGCAGAACGTCAAGCGGGGAATCGCTGACGTCGTCACCTCGAAGAAGCGCATCCAACTCCAGGAGGCGACCCTCCAGCAGCAGGTCGTCAAGCTCGACACGCAGGCCCGCCAAGCGATCGCCGCGGGGCAGGAGGATCTCGCGAAGGTCGCGCTCGAGCGCAAGCAGAACGTCCAGACCGAGCTCCAGAGCCTTGACCAGCAGGTCGCCGAGCTCGAGGACCAGCAGGCCAAGCTGACGGATTCCGAACGCAAGCTGCGGACGAAGATCGAGGCCTTCCGGACCAAGAAGGAAGTCATCAAGGCCCAGTACTCGGCCGCCGAGGCGCAGGTCCGGATCTCCGAGGCGGCCACCGGCGTTGGCGAGCAGATGGCGGATGTCGGCCTCGCGATGCAGCGGGCGATCGACAAGACCGAGAACATGAAGGCGCGTGCGGGGGCCGTCCAGGAGCTCGAGGCGTCGGGGACGTTCGACGACCTGACGGCCCTCGGATCCGGGAAGGACGACATCGACCGGCAGCTCGACGCCCTGTCGACGTCGAGCGCGGTCGACGACGAGCTCGCGAAGATGAAGGCCGAGCTCGGCGGCCCGAGCACGCCGGCCCAGCTCGAGAGCCCGGCGGGTGACGCTCCGGCGGCGACATGATCGTGCGAATCCTCAATGAGGACCAGTACCGGGTGCCGGAGGACATGCTGGGTGAGCTCAACGAGCTCGACAACGCCTGCGTCGAGGCGGTCGAGGCCGGCGACGAGGCTCGCTTCCGGGCGACCTACGACCAGCTGCTGGCGCTCGTCCGCGACCGGGGCGAGGTGCTCGACGACGACGATCTCAGCGGATCGGACCTGATGCTCCCACCCTCGGACATCACGATGGCCGAGGCGCAGGAGGAGTTCACCGGCGAGGGATTGATTCCCGACTGAGCCGGTCGCCGGCGCCCTGCGGCCGGCCCGATCAGCGGGCTACAGCCAGCCGCGCCGGCGGAACGAGATGTAGAGGACGATGCCGATCAGCAGCATGATCCCCAGCGATCCGTAGAACCCGGCCTGCTGCTGAAAGCCGGGATAGGGGACGTTCTGGCCGAAGAAGCCGGTCACGGCGGTCGGGACGGCGATGATCGCCGCCCAGCTGGTCAGCTTCTTCATCGTCTCGTTGAGCCGGTTGCCCTGGATCGTCAGATGCGTCTCGAGGATCGTCGTGACGAAGTCGCGCAACCCCTCGGTCCACTCGGTCGCCCGGAGGACGTGGTCGTAGACGTCCTGGTAGTAGGGCATCAAAGCGTCGTCGACGACGCCGAGGTGGCGCCGCATCAGGGTGTTGACGAGCTCGCGCATCGGGAGCACGACCCGTCGCAGGCGGACCAGGCTCTTGCGCAGCTCGAAGCTCCGGCGGGGGACGTTGACGCCCTCGGCCGGATCGTCGTCGAAGAGGTGGTCCTCGAGCGCCTCGAGCTCGTCGTCGAGCGCCTGGACGGCCGCGAAGTGGCTGTCGACGACCAGATCGAGCAGTCCGTGGAGGAGGAAACCCACGCCGCTGCTGGCGAGGTCGACGTTCGCGTCCCAGACGGCGATCAGCTCGTCCGCGGCGAAGCGCTCGTCCTTGCGGACGGTGATCAGTGCCCGCCTCGTCACGAAGGCCGCGATCTCGCTGGTCTGGAGGCCCATCGTCTGAGCGTCGACGTAGGTCGCGTAGAGGTTGATGAAAAGGTGGTCGGGGTAACGATCCAGCTTCGGTCGCTCGCGAGCCGTGACGGCGTCCTCGACGGCGAGCGGGTCAAGTGAGAACTCCTCGCTGATCTTCCGCAGGTCGGCCTCCGACGCGGCGGCGAGGTCGAGCCAGACGGTCGCATCGTCGTGCTCGAGTTGGTTGCTGATCTCCGCGACCGGGAAGCCCTCAGCGACGAGCGCCCCACCGCGATAGACGCGTGTTCGTGCGGTCGCGAGCGTCTGGCGGACGCGACACACGCTCGGATGCTGCTCGCCGTCCGGCCGGGTCGCCGGCTTGTCGTCGAGCGTGCTCACGCGGCCGAGGATCGCCCGGTGACCGGCGTGACTGGGCGAGCAATCGGGTCGAAGCTCACGCCCTGAGTGTCCCACGTGGGGGCCGGCGGGGTGGCGGCGACGGTGAGGTGACCGGCGTCGGTCGATCAGAAGCGTCCAGCCGTGCGGCGAGAAGCTAACGCCCGGCCCGATCGCGCCCGATGGGTGGGTATGACAGTCCACGGAATCCTCGGTCGCGAGGACTCAAAGTTGCCAGAGGAGGCACCAATGTCCCACCCTGTCCCCGACCAGACATTCGGCCGGCGCGGCCGACTTGCCCGGTTCGCGCTTGCGGGCGCGCTCAGCGCCGGCCTGATGGTCGTCGTTCCGGCCGCGCAGGCCGACAGTCTGGGCACGGTCCGCACCCACGTGCACCGTGCCGACACCGCGCTCGCCAAGGTCATCGCCGCGGCGCCGACCGGCTCGGTCAGCGGTCCGCTCAGCTCGCTCGAGGCGGCGATCAACGCGGCCGGCGTCAACGCAGGCAACCTGTATGAGCACGCCCACACGACGGCCGTCCGCGAGAACGCCGCGGCGGCGATGGACAAGGTCGCAGCCCAGGAGAACCGTGACGCAGCGGCCTTGACGCCGATGATCGGCCAGTTGACGGGCGCCGCCCAGTCCCAGGTCGCGACGGTCGTCGCCGCGGTCACCCAGGGCCGCGAAGAGGCGCTCAGCCTCGTCTCCGCGCTGGTCCCCAAGCTCCCGTCGGTCTCGCGGAGCGCGGTCGCCGGCACGGTCGCGTCGCTCTCAGACAGCGGCACAGGCCAGGTCGGCCAGCTGGTCGGCTCGATCTCCCCCAACTCGATTGCATGCACTGCGCTCAACGCGGTCGGCCAGGTCGTCGCGACCGTCGTCGCGTCCGTCCAGAGCGACCTCGGTCGCGTTCAGGGCCTGATCTCGATGCTCCCGGCAGCCGGTGACACGCAGTTCAGCTCGATCATCAGCGGGCTCCCTGCACAGCTGACGTCGCTGGTCGCCACGCTCCAGTCGGCCTTCGACTGCTCCCCGTCGGCCAGCACCAGCACTGGCGCCGGCATCGGTGGCGTGACGTCGCTCGTCGGCTCGATCACGAACCTCGTCCAGGGGCTGCTCGGCAGCTTCCTGCCGAGCCTCGGCGGCGGCTCGAGCTCGGGTCCGGTCGCGGGCGTGCCGGTCACCGGCCTGCTTTCGGGCCTGCTCGGGTCGATCACCAGCACGGTCCCGTCGCTGGGTGGTCTGCTCGGCGGTGCCACCGGCGGCTCGGGCGGCCTGCTCGGCGGGATCCTCGGCCTCGTCCCAGGCGGCAGCAGCTCGGGTGGTGGGCTCTTGGGCAGCCTCCTCTAGGGCGAACAGCTTCCAACCCGCCCCGGTTGGATGCGGGCGTCCCGGCTGTGGCCGGGGCGCCCGATTTTCGTTGCGCGACGGTGGTCATGGCGCACGGCGCGGTCGAGCTGTGTGTCCACGCGAACGGTGAACACGAACACCGTTCGTCACGAACGTCGTTCGTGTCGACCGCGGCGGGCAGACTCGATTCTCGGGAAGGCGGTCGGAGGCACGTCGCGCTCCAAGCAACGACCGGCCAAAACCACGACGGGAAGTAGCTAGAAGGGAATTCCCCAGAGCGGGAACCATCGCTCGAGCTCGGGCTCGACCGGCAGCTCGCGGCCGACCTGGGCCTTGATCTGGAGCTCGCGCTCGACCGAGCGCTGGCCGGCCGACGCACCGCCGGCGGTCGGTACGAAGGGGTACCAGGAGCCGCGCTTGTAGTTGTAGATGAAGTAGATCTTGGGATCCCGGGGGCCTTGGAAGGCGAACACCGCGCAGAGCACCCGCTCGCCATACCCGCCGCCGACCAGGGCGCTCGATACGCCGTTGACGGCGACGACGAGGTCCTCGAGGGAGGGGTCTCTGATCACCATCCACCGGTAGCCGAAGCTGTCGTCATGCGTCTCGATGCTCGCTCCGAGGTCGGACGCGGTCGCCTTGACGACGGCCTCCATGTCGGAGACGATCGACTCGAAGTCGCTGGTCGCAAGCGGTTGGAAGACGATGCCGGCGACGCCGCACGCGGTGACCTGGTGCTCGGTCTCGAGGGCGACGTAGGCCGTCGACAGGGCGAACAGTCGATCCGGCGCCGGCCCCTTCACCTTGTGGCGGCCGGTCAGGGCGTCGCGGAGGCTCACCGGCCGCTCTGGAGCTGGGTCTCGAGCCGGGAGAGGGCCGCGAGGCGGGCCTCGAGCGGTGGATGCGTCGAGAAGAGGTTGTGGACGGCGCGCTTGGCGGCCGGCGGGACGATGTAGAAGGCGGCCATCTCGCTCGACGCCGCCCGCAGGTCCTGCTGGGGAACGCGTCCCATCGAGCCGCTGATCTTGACGAGCGCCGCGGCGAGCGCGCTCGGCCGCCCGGTGATCACCGCGGCCCCGCGGTCGGCGGCGAACTCGCGGTAGCGTGAGAGGGACTGCATGAGGACGAACGAGACGGCATAGACGGCGGCCGACACGGCAATCACGACGAGGATGTCATTGCCCTCGTCGTCGTTGCCCCCGCCACCGAATCCCCCGCCGAAGAAGAAGCCGAACTGGACGATCATCGAGGCGATCGCCGCGAAGAACGAGGCGACCGTCATGATCACGACGTCGCGGTTGATCACGTGGGTCAGCTCGTGGGCCATCACTCCCTCGAGCTCGGCCGGCTCGAGCAGGGCGAGGATGCCGGTCGTCGCGCAGACGGTCGCCGTCTTCTGGGAGCGGCCGATCGCGAAGGCGTTCGGCATCCGGGTGTCGACGACGGCGATCCGTGGCTTCGGCAGGTCGGCCTGGAGGCAGAGCCGCTCGATCGTCGCGTGGAGGAGCGGCTCCTCCTGGGCTGAGACCTCGCGGGCGCCCATCGTCCTAAGGGCGATCTTGTCTGAGGCGAAAAGCTGGACAAGGAACAGGCCGCCGCCGATCACGATCAGCAGGACGCCACCCGCACCGGCGGCGAACAGCACCGCGATCAGGACGGCGTAGACCAGGCCGAGCAGGAACATCGTGCCCAGCATCCGCGCCTGGAGACCGGTGTCCCTGCCGAAGGATGTCCGTCGGGCAGCCACGAATCCATTGTCGCAGACGGATTTGCGGTAAAGCCGGCGGCGCCGGCCGCCGATAGGTGCCTCAGGTGTCATCGTCTCCACCCTCCCAAGGCGAGTTGCAATCGCTGTCCGGCGTACTCGATGCGTAGCGCGAAGTCGTTGATCTCGGGCTTCGGCGTCGCGATCTCGCTGGTCGGGGCGATTGCCTGCGCCTTCTTCATCACGGCCGCGCTGGTCGCCTTCCACGGCTCGCTGGCGATCTCGTCGAGCTATCAGCCACAGCCGACGGTGCTGGCCGCCAGTGCCAAGCACGACCCGCCGATCGTGATTGCGGGCGCACCGCAGCCGACCGTCGCGACGACCGTCGCGGCCAGGGCGAGCCTGCCGGCCACGCCGCAGGTCTCGGCTGAGGTCGTCAACACCCATCACGGTCGGACGACGACCACGATCGCCGACCCGCCAGTCAACGTGAAGGTCCCGGCGGCAACCCCGAAGACCCCGACGCCGGCCAAGCCGAGCGCGACGGCGCCGCTGGCCAACGCGACTGCCGGCCTGACCAATGCGCTCGGCGGCGTCGTCGCCGACGCGACGGGCAGCCTCGGGAACACCGTCGCCGCGGTCAGCCCGGCGCTCGGCGGGACGCTCGCGGCGGTCGGCACCGGACTGGCGAACGAAGTCGTGGCGATCGGCCAGACGGTCGCGGCCGTCGTGACCTCGCTCGGCGCCCAGCCGGCCGCCCCTCAGGGCTGAGCTTCCGGCGGTCGGCGGTCGGCCGGCGCCGGCGCAGGCCGCGATCGGGCCAGACAGTGGTTTTGCCGGGCAGTGGTCGCCACGGCGATCCGGGGATAATCGCGGTCCATGGCCGTCGCCCAGTCGCTATCGCACGTCTTCCCGCTCGGCAGCCGCGTCGACGAGCGGGGGCGGCTCGAGGTCGGCGGGTGCGATGCGATCGAGCTGGCCGCCGAGTTCGGGACGCCGGCGTACATCGTGGCCGAGGACGACCTGCGGACCAGGGCGCGGGCCTTCAAGACGGCGATCCGGGATTGTGGGCAGGACGACTTCCAGGTGACCTTCGCGGCCAAGGCGTTCCCGTGTACGGCGGTGATGTCCCTGTTCGCGCAGGAGGGCCTCGGCTGTGACGTCGCATCTGCCGGCGAGCTGCACCTCGCGCTGCGCGCCGGGTTTGCCCCGTCGGCTGTCGTCGTGCACGGCAACGCGCGCGGCGAAGCCGAGCTCGGGGGCGCCGTCGCGGCGGGCGTGGGTCTCGTCGTGATCGACAACATGGACGACATCGATCGGTTGGAGCGACTCGGCGCCGAGCAGCGCGTCCTGATCCGCGTCACGCCGGGCGTCCGGGGCGTGACGCACGAGAAGATCTCCACCGGCCAGGCCGACTCGAAGTTCGGCCTCGGGCCGAGCGACGTCCTGCTGGCGATCGAACGGCTGCGCCGGGTGGCGGGTGTCGAGCTCGCCGGCCTGCACATGCACATCGGCTCCCAGCTGTTCGACGTCGGCCCGTTCCGGGAGGCGATCGCAGTGCTCGCCGGGCTCGGCGACTTCCCGGTCTATGACCTCGGCGGCGGACTCGGCGTGGCCTACCGGACGAACCAGCGGCCGCCGTCGATCGAGGACTTCGTCGCAGGCCTCGTCGGTGCCGCGCACGATCAGCTCGGCCGGGGCCGGCGCCTGCTGATCGAGCCGGGACGGTCGCTGGTGGCGAACGGCGTGGTGACCCTGTACACGGTCGAGAGCGTCAAACGCAACGTGTCGACCTGGGTCGGCGTCGACGGGGGGATGTCGGACAACCTGCGGCCGATGCTCTACAACGCCGAGTACGAAGCCGAGATCGCCGACCGGTTCGGTGGCTCGACGCGGTGCCACGTCACCGGCAAGCACTGCGAGTCGGGCGACGTGATCGTGCGCGACGCAGTCCTCGACGACCCGCGTCCGGGGGACATCCTCGTGACGCCGGCGACCGGGGCATACGGATACGCGATGGCCAACAACTACAACGGCGTCCCTCGGCCGCCGGTGATCTTCTGCAAGGACGGCGGCGCCCGTGCGGTCGTCCGCCGCGAAACGCTCGAGGATCTGCACGTTCGTGACGTCTAGGACGCGGACGGACACGGCGGTCTCCCGGCCGCCCGGAAAGACCGGTGCGTTCCCGGTCGGCCTGCTCGGGCACGGGACGGTCGGAGCGGCCTTCGACGACCTGCTGAGCTCGCGGGTCGAGCGGATCGCCGATCGGACGGGACGGCGACCGGAGCTCTCAGGAGTGCTCACTCGCAGCCGCGGCAACTTCGAGGAGATCCTCGATCGCTCGGAGCTGATCGTCGAGCTGATCGGTGGGATCGACCCGGCCTACGAGTACGTGAGCCGGGCCCTGCGGGCCGGTCGCCACGTGATCACGGCGAACAAGCAGCTCCTCTCCCAGCATGGCGAGGAGCTCTGGGGGCTGGCCCGGGAGCACGGGGTCCTGCTCGGCTTCGAGGCTGCGGTCGCTGGCGTCGTCCCGGTGATTCGGGTGCTCGGGGAGTCGCTCGCCGGGGCCGAGATCCAGCGGATCCACGGGATCGTCAACGGGACGACGAACTTCATCCTCACGGAGATGACGCGGAGTGGGATGAGCTATGGCGAAGCGCTCGCCGAGGCCCAGCGGCTGGGCTACGCCGAGGCGGACCCGTCCGACGATGTCGGCGGGCGGGACGCGGCCGCGAAGATGGCGATTCTCGCGCGGATGGCCTTCGGCACGCCGGTCCACATCGACCAGGTTCGCTACGAGGGGATCGAGGAGATCACGGTCCACGACATCGCCTACGCCCGGGAGCTCGGGCTCGAGCTGAAGCTGATCGGGACGGCCGAGCGGCTGCCGGGCGGGGTCTCGGTCCGCGTGCACCCGGCCTTCCTCTACGACGGCCATCCCCTGGCGTCGGTCAACGGGCCGTTCAACGCGGTCACCGTGGAATCGGAGGACTTCACCGAGATCACGATGTCCGGGCCGGGGGCGGGTGGTCCGCAGACGGCGAGCGCCGTGCTCGGGGACCTGATCAGCGCGATCACGACCGGAGGCTCCCAGCCGGCCGTGACCGAGTCGTTCGCGCCGGACCTGCGCATCGTCGACGACGTGATCTCGGCCTTCTACCTCCACGTCGAGGTCGCCGACCGGCCGGGCGTGCTGGCGGCCGTCGCGGCCCTGCTGGGCGAGCAGGGCGCCTCGATCAAATCCGTCGTCCAGAGTGGCCTCGGCGAGCACGCCCGGCTTGTGATGGTGACCCACCCGCTGCTCGAGTCGCGGCTGCTGGCGGCGACCGAGGCGATCGGCAGGCTCGACTTCGTCCATTCGCGGCCGCGGGCGATACGGGTCATCGACGAGGAGTTCGAATGACGAGGATCGGCGTCATCGAGCGCTTCCGGGAGCGTCTCCCGTTCGCGCCGCTTGACCCCGTCGTCACGCTCGGCGAGGGGTCGACCCCGCTCGTGCTGGCCGCCAGGCTCTCGGAGCTGGTCGACGCGGAGGTCCATCTCAAGCTGGAGGGCATGAACCCGACGGGATCCTTCAAGGATCGGGGCATGACCTGCGCGGTCTCCGCGGCGGTCCGCGAGGGGGCGAAGACGGTGATCTGCGCGTCGACCGGCAACACGGCGGCCAGCGCGGCCGCGTACGCGGCGAAGGCCGGCGTGAGATGCGTCGTGATCATTCCCGACGGAAAGATCGCGACCGGCAAGCTGGCCCAGGCGCTGATGCACGGGGCCAGGGTGATCGCCCTGCGCGGCAACTTCGACGAGGCCCTCGCGCTCGTCCGTGAGCTGGCCGATCGCCATCCGATCGCGCTCGTCAACTCGGTCAACGACTTTCGCCTCGCCGGGCAGAAGACGGCGGCGTTCGAGCTGCTCGAGGATCTCGACGGCGAGCTCGACGCCCTGTGCATCCCGGTCGGAAACGCCGGGAACATCACTGCGTACTGGGCCGGCTTCGTCGAGGCCGGCGCGGCTCCACGTCTGTTCGGCTTTCAGGCGGAGGGCGCCGCCCCCCTGGTCTACG
This sequence comes from Solirubrobacteraceae bacterium, assembly GCA_036510225.1. Taxonomy (GTDB): domain Bacteria; phylum Actinomycetota; class Thermoleophilia; order Solirubrobacterales; family Solirubrobacteraceae; genus Palsa-513. The sequence continues at coordinate 32,033 of DATCEH010000101.1, forward strand.
GCAAGCCGGTGGCGGAGCCCGAGACGATCGCCAGCGCGATCCGGATCGGCAAGCCGGCGCGCTGGGAGGAGGCGATGGGAGCGATGAGCGCATCGCGCGGGGCGATTCGGGCGGTCACCGATACGGAGATCCTCGCCGCGTACCGGCTGCTCGCGGCCAGCGAGGGCGTCTTCTGCGAACCGGCGTCGGCCGCGTCGGTGGCCGGCCTGCTGAAGTACGGGGCCGACGGGGCACGCCGGGTCGCATGCGTCCTGACCGGGCACGGCCTCAAGGATCCGGGGACGGCGCTCGAGCAGGCCGGGGCCGTGATCCCGTGCGAGCCCGAGCTTCGGGCGATCGAGCGGGTCGTGATCGACCCGTGACGACCGCGTCGTCGGGCAGCTGATGGCCGGCTGCCGGGTTCGCGTGCCGGCCTCGTCGGCCAACCTCGGGCCGGGCTTCGACAGCTTTGCGGCGGCGCTGGCGCTCCACCTGGAGGTCGAGGTCCGCCCGGCCGGGAAGTTCTCGGTGGAGAGCGACCTCGACCTGCCGGGGGATCGGTCGAACCTGATCGTCCGCTCGTTCGAGCGCCTCCACCCGGCCGACGGCCTGAGCTTCCGGGTCCGCTCGGAGATCCCCCTGACCGGCGGCCTGGGGTCGAGCGCGGCGGCGATCGTCGCTGGGCTGCTCGCCGCCCGTGAGTGGTCGGGGTCGGGTGCCGACGTCTTCGAGCTGGCCTGCGAGCTCGAAGGGCACCCTGACAATGTCGCGGCGGCGCTGCACGGCGGGTTCGTGATCTGCGCGGACGACCGGCCCGTCCGGTTCGATCCGCCGGCTGGGCTCGATGCTCTGCTGGTCGTGCCCGACGAGCCGGTTCGCACTGCCGCCGCGCGGGCCGCACTCCCGGCGGAGGTGCCGCTCGGCGAGGCCGTCTTCAACACCGCGCATGGGGCGCTGCTCGTGCTCGGGCTGGCCCAGGGGAGTTGGGAGCTGGTCGCCCGGGGTCTCGTCGACCGACTCCATCAGCCGCGCCGGGCCCACCTGTTTCCCCGCAGCTATGCGCTGCTCGGCGAGGCCGCGTCGGTCGGCGCGCTCGGGGCGACGATCAGCGGAGCCGGGCCGTCGGTCCTCTTCTGGTGCCTGGCCGAGCACAGCGCCGACGTGCTCGGAAGCCTCGGCGACCGGGCGGACGGCTGGGCGAGCGTGATGCATGTCGGCTTCGAGGCGGTCGGGGCGAGCACGCTGAGCGTCTAGTATCGGCCGAGCCGATGGCGAAGACGATCGCGATCCTCTCGCAGAAGGGGGGCACCGGAAAGACGACGACGGTGCGCACGCTGGCCGACATCTTCCGTCGCGTCGGCCTGCGAACCCTCGCGATCGACCTCGACCCGCAGGGCAACCTCTCCGACTACTTCGATGTCGATCCCGACGCCTTTCCGACGGTGGCCGAGGTGCTCCAGGGGACGGCGGGGGCGGCCGAGGCGATCCACGACGACGTGATGCCGGCGAACCTGCGTCTCGCCGAGGCCGAGCTCGCCCTCGGCGGGCGGATGGGACGCGAGCTGTCACTCAAGCGGGCCCTCGCCAAGGTCGCCGACTACGACGCGATCCTGATCGACTGTCCACCGTCGCTCGGTCTGCTGACCGTGAACGCGCTCGTCGCGGCCGACTACGCCCTGATCACGACCGAGGCCCAGTACTTCGCATTGCAGGGCGTCGAGCAGGCGCTCGAGGTGATCGAGGCCGCCCGGGAGAGCCTGAACCCAGGACTCGAGTGGGTCGGCGTCGTCCTGAACATCGCCGACCTGCGGACGGTCCATTCGCGAGAGGCTCACGCAACGCTGAAGGCTGGCTTCAGCGGGAAGGTCTTCGACACTGTGATCCGGGCGTCGATCGCCTACGCCGAGTCGGCGGAGCGCGCCAAGTCGATCCTCGATCTGCGGCCGGATCTCGGCAGCGACTACCTTGCGCTCGGCGGGGAGCTCCTCATCCGGCTGGGTCTGCCCGAGGCGCGAGGCCGGCTGGAGCTGCTCGGCGGCTGAGTGCTCAGGCCGTCGTGCCGGTCGCCTCGCTGCGGGCGGCGACCTCGCTGACGACGAGGAAGCGGAGCCGGTAGCGGCCGACCACGATCTCGTCGCCGTCGGCCAGCGTCCGGTGGGTCACGCGGGTGCCGTTGACGAAGACCCCGTTGAGGCTGCGGTCATCGAGGACCTGGGCGCCGTCGGGCGTGTGGACGATCAGGGCGTGACGTCGTGAGACGGTCGGGTCGTCGAAGCGGACGTTGGCAGCCAGGCTCCGGCCGATCCGGGTCCATTCGCCAATCAGCGGGGCGACGTGGATCTCGTCGTCGGCCTCGTAGACCAGATACTCGCCCGGCTGGTCGATGCGGGCCCGTCCGTCGGCGATCAAGCGGTCGCGCTCGTCATCGACGACCTGCGGCGCGGCGCTGGACGGGGCCGTGAACAACGAGGCCCGAACGAACGCCCGAGCACCGCAGTCGGGGCAATCGGTGAGGCTGTCTGCGGCTGCGAGGGTGAGGACGTAACCGCACTTCTCACAGCGAAACGAGCCGGTTGCGGCAATCGTTCCTGAGATCAACGGCTCCATTGCGACTCCTTCCGCAAGACGACTTGCGCGTCGGATGCGACTCTTCCAACATCATACGTGCCTATTGCGACTATCGGCGCCAGTTCGTGAAATCGGTCGACCGGTGGAGGAGTGTCGTCGCCGGCGGCGAAGACCATCGATGTGGCGCAACCACAACCGCATCAGCCGGTCGGGGGGCTCGCGATCCGGACGCTCCGGCGGGCTCAGGCGATCGTGCCCGAGCAGCTCGAGCGCCACCTTCTGCGGCGGAGCGTCGGAATCCTCGAGGGCGACCGGACGAGCTGCGCCGACTGCGGGAGAGCGCCGCTGATCGGAGAGTGGGTGCACCTCTACGCGGACGCCGAGCTCGTCTGCGAGCTGTGCCGGCCGCTGCGGCGTGAGCCGCCGGTTTCGAGCGAGCCGGTCCGCCACAGCGAGTACGGCCACACGGTCAAGGTCGCCCGCACGGCACGCAGCGCCGACCCGCAGGATTCCTAGCGCCGAACCCTGTCTGGACCTGCGGCCCGGAGGGTCGCGACCTGGTCTGGTTGCACGGCACGCCGGCCATCCGGCGGCCCGGGCACGCCGGGCCGAGTACGCGTAGACTGCGCGCGGCCGTGGATGCGCTCAACGTCTCGATCGTCGTGGCCCGCCCGATCGAGGAGGTCTTCTCATACCTCCTCGACATCGCCAACCATCCGGAGTTCACCGACCACTACCTGGACGACTGGCACTTGACGCGGACCGACACGGTCGGCCTGGGCGCGGGCGCCCGTTTCCGGGTCAAGGCGCCGCTCCAGCGATTCAGCTGGATGGGCCTGAGCATCGTCGAGGTGGACGAGCCGCGGCGAATCGTCGAGTCGGGCAGCGGCGGGAAGTTCAACCGCGTCCAGACGCAGGCGGTCTACACGCTGGAGTCGAGCGAGGCCGGCCGGACGCAGGTCGCCCTGAGCACGACGACGCAGCCGGTCACCGCCTCGGATCGCATGCTCGAGCGGTTCGGCGGCCGGACCTGGCTGCGCCGGCAGAACACCAAGGCCCTCGAGCGCCTCCGCTCGATCCTCGAGGGCGGCGTCCAGCCGGGTCGGCGTGCGACGATCGCCGGACTCTGAGCGCCGAAATGGCGCCGGGGCGGGGTCATCTTCTAGACTGCCCGCGTCAATGACGGCCAGACGAACCCTCCTGCTGATCGCGATCGCCGTCTGCGCCGTGACGCTCTCGGGATGCGGCTACGTCGCGACCGTCAAGAGCGCCGACAGCGAGGCGATCTACGTGAACGTCGGCCAGCTCAAGTACCAGGTCCAGTTCTCGCGGGAGCTGAACCCGTACGACACCGAGGACGCGTCCTACCTCGAGGGTCTGTCGCCGGCGACGGTCGCGCTCACTCCGGCCCAGGCGTGGTTCGGGGTCTTCATGCTCGTGCTCAACGAGCACGGCAAGCCGTACCAGGCGGCCTACGACTACTACATGACCGACACGGAGGGCGACGTCTACAGGCCGACGCCGGTCACGGGGACAAATCCGTTCGCCTACCACAGCGTGATGGTCGCGCCGTACCAGCAGTTGCCGCTGGTCGGTAGCCTCGCCGCGGACGGACCGACGTCGGGGGCCGCGCTGCTGTTCAAGGTGCCGCTGACGAGCTTCGACGACAGGCCGCTCGTGCTGCACATCGTCGATCCGTCGAACGCCAACAGCAAGGCGATCGTCGATCTCGACGTCTAGGGGGGCTCCGACCGGGGTCTTCCCGGGCGGTGGAGGCGGATGGTGAGGCCTTCGTCGCGAAAATAGCTGCCTGAGTCAGTCAACTACTTTCGTTGGAGAGTCCGCTGCTCCCACGACCCGGTCCCTGCGGAGAGCTCGTCGGCCTCAGACGTCCCGAGCGCGGCCCGAATGATGCTCGACGGCATGCTCGCCAGCCCCTCGCCGCGTGAGCATCGCGCCGCCGCGGAATATCACCCCGAACGGGGCCCTGACCCCTTCCTCGGTGGCCCCGTGTCACACGGCGGCCGGCGGACCGTCCTCCAGCGGGGCCTCGCCCTCGCTCGACCCGATCGCCTGGCCGGTCCTCGTCAGGGTGACGAACGCCAAGCCGCCGAGCAGGTTGCCGGCGGCGGCGATGCCGACGTTCTGGAGGACGTCGATCCAGGGAATCGGGGCGCCGAAGCGGATCCCGAGGATCATCTCGAGGGTGACGACGATCACGTGGTCGAAGGACCCGAGCGTGAGCAGCGACCCGGCGATCCAGGCCACGAGGATCCTTGTCCCCGGGGTCGGGCTGCCCTCGATCAGCCAGGTCATCAGGGTGATCAGCGCGCCGCCGACGATCGCGCTGGCGAAGGCCGTCGCCGGGTCGTAGCCGTCGGCGTGGAGGGCGATCGTGCGCAGGCTCGCGCCGGCTCCACCCGGCAGGACTCCGTGTGTCGTGACGATCAGGATCAGGATCGTCCCACCGACGATGTTGAAGATCGGCGAGACGATCCACAACTGGACGAGTTTCAGCTTGCTGGCGAGACCCTTCCGGAGTCCGATCACCGGGACCATGAAGTTCTCTGTGAACAGCTCGGAGCGGCCGATCGCGATGAAGACGAACGCGATGCCGAACGCCAGCGCCCCGGCGAAGTGGCCGGCCTGGGTGCCGAAGTGAGGCGTCAGCGCGGCGTCGACGGCGGCCAGGGCGACGACCCCGAAGACGACGTCGAACCCGGCCAGCAGCGAGGAGGCGGCGAGCTCCAATCGGTTGCGCTCGAGCCGCTCCCGGCCCTCCTCACGCATCTCGCGGAAGATCTCATGTGGCTCGGGCGCGTCGCTCATGTCCGTAGCCTGCCGTTGACGCAGCCGGCGCGTGAATGGGCCCGGGGCACGAACTCGCAAATTCCCGCCGCGCGGTCATCCCAAACGGGACGCCGTCACCCCAAGCCCGGAGGGCCCGGTCACCCAAGCCCGCGGCCCGGTCCCCGCAGGCCCGAGGAGGGGTCACCGCGCAGGCCCGGAGGCCGGGGTCACCCCAAGAACCCGCCGGCCCGGTCATCGACGAGCGCGGACGCCCAGGGGCCGGCGCCGGGAAGCGGTTCAGCCGGCCGGGCGCAGCTCGGGGCCGCCGGTGGCCCTGGGTGTGGTTGTGCTCGACGCTCCCGTCGCCTTGGTCGCGGCGGTCGACTTCAGGGCGGCCTCGAGGAGGATCTTCGCGAGCGGTGCCGCGGTGTCGCCGCCGGCGCCGTCGTTGTCGAGCAGGATGCCGATCGCGACACGGGGTTTCTTGACGGGCGCGAAGGCGACGAACCAGGCGTCGGTGTTCTTCGGGTCGTTGGGGATCGGCGGCGGGCAGGACGACGGGTCGGTGGGGTCGGGCGTGCAGTTGACGGCCGTCGTCTTCAGCTCTGCGGTTCCGGTCTTCCCGGCGACGACGACCCCGGGTATCTGGGCGGCCGTGCCGGTCCCGTGTGCGACGACGCCGACCATCAGTTGGGTGACGGTCTTCGCGACGGACAGGGGCAGCACGTGCGGCTTTGTGTTGCGGACGCCGAGTGCGAGCGTCGGTACCGGCCGCTGGCCGCCTTCGGCGATCGTCGACGCGATCAGGGCCATCTGGAGGACGGTCGCCTGGACCATCCCCTGTCCGATCGCCGACGAGCCGACGTCGAGGGCGCTGCCGATCTGATCGGCGGGCGGGATCGTGCTCTCGGCGACGTCGGGGATCGGCGGCGCTGAGTTGAAGCCGAAGCGCTCGGCCGCGCCGACCAGGCCGGCCGCGCCGAGCTGGACACCGAGCGGGGCGAACACCGAATTGCAGGAGACGGCGAACGCGAGCGCGAGCGACCCGCCGCACGACTCGCCGTTGGCGTTCTGGAGCTTGTACCCGTCGATCGTCGTCGATGTCGCGTACTGATAGGTCGTCGTCGGCGTTGCCAGGCCGGCGAGCAGGACGCCGGTCAGGGTGACGATCTTGAAGGTCGAGCCGGGCGGCTGGAGCTCTGAGAACGGAGTGCCGGCGACGGCGAGGATCTCGCCGGTGTCAGGGCGCATCACGACGATTCCGCCCTCCTGGCCGGCGAGGGTCGTGACGGCCAGGGTCTGGAGCTTCGGCGAGAGGGACGTCCGCAGCGGCGGGGCCGGGTGGGCGCTCGCGCGGGCGAGGATCCGGCTGCCGGCGAGCAGCTCGCCGCCGATCGTTCCGGTCAGGCGGCGGTCGAAGATCAGCTGCAGGCCGTTCTGGCCGACGGTGGCGTTCGGTGGGTCGCCGGCCTCGTAGTCGAGCTCGGCCTGGGCGGGCGGAATCGGGCCGAGCGAGCCGATCACCCCGGACGCCGAGCTGAGTGTGCTCAACGGGGTCTCGTCGCGCGCGAGCAGGGTCGCGCGGGGCGGGACCGTCGTCTGGCGGGTGAGCGACTCGCCGCGCAGGACGCCGGGAAATCCGAGCGAGCGTCGCCAGACGATGCGCTGAGTGTCGCCTGTTCCGGTGATCGGCAGGACGAAGCTGGTCTGGAGCGTGCCGAACAGGCTGGTCTCGACGGCCACGGGAACGGTGACCGTGCCGTCGTGGGGCGACTCGGCCCTGCCGACGCGGGCACCGGTCGCCGTGGCCGTGGCGAGGTCGTGGCGGTAGTAGTCGGCGAAGGCGGTGATCGAGTACTTGGTGTGGGTCGCGTCGTCGACGTCCGCGTACATCTGTGCGTAGTCGCCCTGCGTCCAGGCGGTCACGAAGCTCTCGGCCAGCCGCTGGGAGGCGGTCGGCCCACCGGATCCGCTGAGCAGGAGGGCGGCGATCAGGCCGACGACGAGGGCGCCGAGCAGGCCGACGATGCGCGCCGGCGCGAGCGAGCCGTTCTCGTCGCTCAGCCTCAGTGCGAACCCCCACAGTCGGCCGGCTTCGGTGATTCCCCGCGTGCGTGCGCGCGGGCCAACCCCGCGGACGACGTACCTCACGCTCAAGCACGCTAGAGCATTCTGCAAGTCACTAGTGTCACGGGGCCGAAGTCACGCACCAGATAGGCTCGCCACGGCCCTCCATGACCTCGCTCGACTGGATCATCGTCGCCGGCACAGCGGTGTTCGCCGTGTCCGGCTACTTCCGCGGCTTCATCGTCGGCGCGCTGTCTCTGATCGGCTTCGCGGCCGGCGCGATTCTGGGCACCAGGCTGGCCAGCGGGCTGCTCTCGTCGGGGGACATGTCGCCTTATGCGCCGGCCTTCGGCCTGTTCGGGGCGGTCCTCGCCGGGGGGATCCTCGCGTCGGGTCTCGAAGGCCTCGGCCTGCGCCTGCGCCGGGCCGTGCGCTTCGCGTTCCTCGGCGTGGTCGACGGCCTGCTCGGGGCCGGGCTCTCGGCGTGCGTCGCGCTGGGAATCGCCTGGATCCTCGGCACGGTCGCGCTCCAGGTGCCGGGCGCCGACCCGGTGCGGATGGACATCCAGCGGTCGACGATCCTCCATCGCCTCGACGAGCTGCTGCCGCCGTCGGGCGCGCTCCTCCACGCACTCGCCCGCTTCGACCCCCTCCCGTCGATCTCAGGACCCCAGGCCGGCGTCGACCCGCCGGCGCCGGCGGTCGCCGAGGATCCGGCCGTGCGCCGGGCCGCGCCGAGCGTCGTGCGGGTGCTCGGGACCGCGTGCGGCCTCGGGATCGAGGGCTCCGGCTGGGTCGTCGCGCCGGGTGAGGTCGTGACGAACGCGCACGTCGTCGCCGGCGAGCACGACACGGTCGTCCAGGCCGGCGGAGATCCGCCGGATCTCCCGGCCGAGGTGGTCGTGTTCGATCCGCACAACGACATCGCCGTCCTGCGCGTCCAGGGGCTCGACGGGCAGCCGCTGGCGCTTGCGACCGACCCGCCGGCCGGACGGTCGGCGGCGATCCTCGGCTATCCGCAGGACGGCCCGTTCGATGTCGAGCCGGGACGGATCGGCACGACGCAGCAGGTCAACACGCAGGACGCGTATGGGAACGGGCCGGTCTCGCGCCTGCTGACGCCGGTTCGCGGGCTGATCCGGCCGGGGAACTCCGGTGGTCCGCTGGTCGACTCGGCCGGCCGGGTCGTGGCGACGGTGTTCGCCGCGACCACCGGCGGCGGGCCGAGCGGCGGCTTCGGGGTGGCCAACTCGACGGTCGCCCACGACGTCGCCCAAGCCGGGAGTCCGGTCTCGACCCAAGGCTGCGCGGACTAGTCGAGCGCCCTCTCTTGGGGCCTGCGCCGACCGGGAGGCGAGCGGAAGACGAGCCGGAGACGAGCGGAAGACGGGTCCGTCGGCGGGATGTCGGCCGGGTCCCCCGTCCTGCCGGCCGACCGGCCGGTCCTGCGACACGGCGTCGGCGAGGGAGTACCCTGCGGCGCGTGCCACAAGAGTCAAAGACGCTCGTCATCGCCGAGAAGCCGTCGGTCGGGCGTGACCTGGCCAAGGTCCTGACCGGTCCGTTCGCCAAGAGCGAGGGCTTCCTCGAGGGTCCTGACCACGTGATCACGTGGGCGGTCGGCCACCTCGTCCAGCTCGCGGACCCGGAGGAGTACGACCCGAAATTCAAGAAATGGCGGATGGCCGACCTGCCGATCGTGCCGTCGGCGTTCAAGCTCGTCGTCCGGGACGAGCGGTCGAAGAAGCAGATGAGCGTGGTCAACAAGCAGCTCCACCGCAAGGACGTCGGTGATGTGATCAACGCGTGCGACGCCGGCCGTGAGGGCGAGCTGATCTTCGCGTACCTGTTCGAGAAGGCCAAGGCCGACAAGCCGGTCCGGCGGCTGTGGCTGTCGTCGATGACCAACAGCGCGATGCGCGACGCGTTCGCCCGGCTGCGTCCGGCCGACGAGCTCCAGAGCCTCGAGCAGGCAGCCCGATCGCGCTCGGAGGCCGACTGGATCGTCGGCATGAACTCGACCCGGGCGGCGACGATCCGCCTGCGGTCGTCCTTCGACGGAGCCGTCTCGCTCGGACGGGTGCAGACCCCGACGCTGGCGATCGTGGCCCGGCGGGAAGAGGAGATCCGGGCGTTCAAGCCTGAGCCGTACTGGCTGGTCGACGCCAGGTTCGAGCCGTCGGGCGATGCCGCCCGAACCTACGGTGCCCGGTACCACGCCGGCTCGAAGCCGCGGATCGCGACCGCGGCGGATGCCGAGGCGATCGTCAGGGCGGTCGCCGGGAGGACCGGCGAGATCTCGAAGGTCGAGAAGCGCAAGCAGACCGAGAAGGCGCCGATGCTCTACGACCTGACGTCGCTCCAGCGGGAGGCCAACACCCGCTTCGGCTTCTCGGCCAGGCGGACGCTGAGCGCGGCCCAACGCCTCTACGAGGAACACAAGGCCCTCACGTACCCGCGGACGAACTCGCGCTTCCTGACGAGCGACATGGTCGAGGAGATCAAGCCGACGGCCGAGCTGGTCGGCCACCGCCCGGAGTACAGGGACGCGGCCAACTACGTGACCGGCCTCGACCTGCTGCCGCTGGGACGGGTGGTCGACGACGCGAAGGTCACCGACCACCACGCGATCATCCCGACGCGGACGGAGCATCCGGTCGAGAAGATGAACGACGACGACCATCGGGTCTACGACCTCGTCGCCCGGCGGTTCCTCGCGGTCTTCCACCCGGACGCGATCCTCGAGAACACGCGGGTCGAGACGACGGTCGCAGAACACGTCTTCCGAACTCGCGGGAAGGTCCTCCTCGTGCCCGGCTGGCGGGCGGTCTACCTGTCGATGCCCGACGCCGCCCGCGCGTCATCGGCGGCCGACCCGGCGCTCCGGGCGACTGGCGAGACCCAGGACGACGAGGAGCTCGACAGCGGCGTCCTGCCGAAGCTCGCCCAGGGCGAGCCGGCGCGGACGCTCGAGGCGGAGAGCCTGGCGAAGGAGACGAAGCCGCCCCGGCGCTACAGCGACGCGTCGCTGCTCGGGGCGATGGAGACGGCCGGCAGGCTGGTCGACGACGAGGAGCTCCGGGAGGCGATGAAGGACTCGGGGATCGGCACGCCGGCGACGCGGGCGTCGATCATCGAGCGATTGATCGACGTCGGCTACATCGAGCGTGACGGGCGGGCGCTGGTGGCGACGGAGAAGGGCCGCAACGTGATCCGCCTGCTCGGCGAGCACGCCCTGACCTCGCCGGACCTGACCGGGAGCTGGGAGCACCGGCTCGGAAAGATCGAGCGGGGCGAGGAGCAGCGGGAGCGCTTCATGGCCGACATCGCCGGCTTCGCCCGGGAGACGATCGAGGAGCTCGACGCGAAGCTCAAGGACGTTCGGATCCCCCGGGCGAACCTCGGCCCGTGCCCGGTCTGTGGTCACGATATCGTCGAGAACCGGAAGGGCTACTCGTGCTGGTCGCGCGACGATCCGGGCTGCGGCTTCGTGATCTGGAAGGCCAAGGCCGGCAAGCAGCTGCCGCTGGTCGTCGCCCGCGAGCTGATCTCCAACGGCCGGACCGAGAAGCCGGTGACCGGCTTCAAGGGTCGCAGCGGCCGGTCGTTCCGGGCTCGTCTGGCCCTGATGCAGACCGAGGACGGCAAGTGGCGGACGGAGTTCGACGAGCCGTGGGCCCGGGAGGGCGCCAAGCCGCCGGAGGTCGAGGGCGAGCTCGAGGCCGCCGCGGCGCCGGCTGTGGCAGCGGCCGCGTCCGAGCGGAACGCCGCCTAGACGCAAGCCGTCCCCTGCGTGCGCGACGATGACTGGTCGTGCCGCTCACACTCGTCACCGGTCCGGCCAACTCGGCCAAGGCGCGCGTCGTGCTCGACCGCTACCGGTCGCAGCTCCACCGCGGGCCGATCCTGGTCGTGCCGACCGCGGCTGACGCGGTCCACTACCGGCGGGAGCTGGCGCAGAGCGGGGTCGTCCTCGGCGCCCGGGTCGAGTCGTTCGCCGGCCTGCTGGCGGAGATCGCCCGGCGGGCCGGGCTGGGGGTCGGGCCGCTCGGCCGGGGAGCCCGGGAGCGGGTCGTCGCGGCCGCGGTCGCCGACGCCCGGCTCGAGTTGCTCGCGCCGAGCGCGGCGGCACCCGGCTTCGTCGCGGCGGCGACGCGCCTGGTCGGCGAGCTCGGATCCCGGCGGATCGCGCCACAGCGCCTGACCGCGGCCCTCCGCGTGTGGGCGCCGGAGGGTCGGCGGCGGGTCTACTGCGACGAGGTCGCGGCGATCTACGCGGCCTACCGGCGGCGGCTCGAGCGGCTGGGCCGGCCGGACGAGGAGGGGCTGGCGTCGGCGTCGCTCGACGCCGTCCGCCTGGATCCGTCGGTGTGGGGGCGCACGCCGGTCATGCTCTACGGCTTCGACGACCTCGATCCCGTCCAGCTCGACGCGATCGAGACGCTGGCCGGCGAGGCCGACGTGGTCGTCTCGCTGCCGTACGAGCCCGGTCGGGTCGCGTTCGCGGGTCGGGCGACCACGTTCGAGACGCTGCGCCCGGCGGCCGCGGAGATCGTCTGCCTGCCGCCGGTGGCCGAGCACTACGAGGCGGATGCCCGAGACACGCTGCACCACCTCGAGCGTGCCCTCTATGAAGAGGACGGTGACCCGATCGCCTGCGGCGGGGCGATCCGCCTGCTCGAGGGGGAGACCGAGCGCGACGAGCTCGAGCTGGTCGGAGCCGACGTGCTCGGGCTGATCGACGCGGGGTACCGTCCGGGGGAGATCGCCGTCGTGATGCGTTCGCCGGCTGGCTCGGAGGACCTGATCGCCGAGGTCCTCGGCGGGCTCGGCGTGCCGGTCACGATGATCCGGAGCGTCCGCTTCGCCGACACGGCCGTCGGCCGAGGCCTGCTTGGGCTGCTGCGGGCGGGCCTCGTCGACGGCGGCGTCGGGGACCTGCTCGACTGGCTGCGGGTCCCCGGACTGATCGAGCATGCAGGGCTGGTCGATCGCTTCGAGGCGGATCTCCGGCGCCGGGGGATCAACCGGGCCGGGGCGGCGGCCGAGCGCTGGGAGCACTTCCCGCTGGACTCGCTCGAGCGCCTGAGCACAGCGGCCGGCCGGGGCCCGGAGGCGCTCCTCGAGCGGACGGTCGCCGAGCTCGAGCGCCTGGTCGCGGCCCCGTGGCGCAGGCGTGCCCACGTGCTCGACGGCGACGCCCTGGCGCAGGCCCGGGTCGTCGGGGAGGGGGCCCGCCGCCTTGCCGAGCTGCGCGAGCTGGCCCACGCCGACCCGTCGCTCGGGCCGAGCCCGGCCGAGCTGATCGCGACGCTCGCCGGCCTCGAGTTCGAGCCACCTCCGGCGCCGGGCGGCGTGCTCGTCTGCGGCGCCCTCGCGCTGCGGGCGCGGCGGACCCGGGCGGTCTTCGTCTGCGGGCTCCAGGAGGGCTCGTTCCCGGCGCCGGTCCGTGAGGGCCCGTTCTTCTCAGCCGACGACCGGACCGAGCTCGCGCAGGTCACCGGCCTCGTGCTGGCGCCGTTGCAGGACGCGCTGGCGGCCGAGCGGTACCTCTTCTACGCGACTACCTCCCGCGCGCAGTCGCGCCTGCGCCTGAGCTGGCACAGGACCGGGGACGACGGCACGCCGTCGGCGGCCTCCCCGTTCCTCGACGACGTCCGGGACGCGTTCTCGCCCGGCCCGGATGCGTCGGTCCCGGGGGAGGATGGGGATGCTCTGGAGCGCGTCCCGGCGACTGCGGCCGACGGGGTCAAAAGCGCCGGGGTGGGACTCGGCCGGCTGCGCTCGGCGGACGTGCTCGCGGCACTGGCGCAACGTAGCGCGCAGTCGCCTTCGGGACTCGAGTCGTGGGCGCGGTGCCCGGTCGCCTGGTTTGTGGAGGGCTTCCTCGGAGCCGAGGGGCTCGAGCCGGAGGGCGAGCCGCTGGCGCGTGGGACCGTCGCCCATGACGTGCTCGCCCGGGCGATGGCCGAGCTCTGCTCCGACGGTCCGCCGGGGACGGCCAGCCCGGCGGCGGTCCGCGCGCTCGTCGACGAGGCGCTCGCCGGGCACGCCGGCGCGGTCTCATCCAACGACGAGCGCGATCGGGCGACTCGGCGGCGCCTGGCGGCCGACATCGAGCGGTACCTGGTCGGCCTCGAGGACGGCTCGTGGGGTCACGTTCCGGCCGAGTTCGAGCTGGCCTTCGGGCTGCCGGGGTCGGCGTACCCGGCGGTCGCGCTGGCCGGTGGCGAGCTCCTCCTCCGGGGGAGGATCGACCGGGTGGACGTCGATCGGGCGGCGGGGACGGGGATCGTCCACGATTACAAGTCGGGCTCCGAGGTCCCGGGGGTCGCCAAGTGGGAGGAGCGCGGCGCGATGGCGCTGGCCCTGTACATGCTCGTGGCCGCCGAGCTGCTCGGCCTCGAGGTCGTCGGCGGGCTCTACCAGCCGCTGCGGGGGCGTGACCTGCGCCCGCGGGGCGCGATCCGTGTCGACGCCGAGCCCGGGCTCCCGGCCTTCGCGGCCGACCGTGTCGAGCGCGACCAGCTCGCTGCGGCGAACGCCGGGGCGCTCGAGCGGGCCGTGCGGGCGGCGCGCGAGCTGCGGGCCGGGGCGCTCGAGGCGCGGCCGATGACCTGCTCGTCGCAGGGTCTCTGCCGCTATCCGTCGATCTGTCGCAGCCGGGCCGCCGGGGTGGCAGCGTGAGCGCCTGTCCGATCCCGACGACGGGGATCGGAGCGTGAGCACGCAGGCGCCCGACCGCGGGCTGGCGGTGCCGCTGACCGACGAGCAGGAGGAGGCCGTCGAGCGGCGGCGGGGGGCGTTGCTGCTGGCGGCGAACGCGGGGAGCGGGAAGACGACGGTGCTCGTCGAGCGCTTCGTCCGGGCCGTCCACGAGGACGGTGTCGCGCCGGGGCGGATCCTCGCGATCACGTTCACCGAGCGGGCGGCCGGCGAGCTCCGCGAGCGGGTCCGCCGGAGGCTGCACGAGCTCGGCGACCGGCGGGCGGCCCGGGACACCGAGGCGGCCTTCGTCTCGACGATCCACGGCTTCTGCGCCCGCGTGCTCCGCGCCCATCCACTGGCCGCAGGCCTCGCCCCGGGCTTTGCGGTGCTCGACGAGGGCACCGCCGCGGGCCTGCGCCAGGACGCGTTCGAGCGGGCGCTGAGGGACTGGATGACAGGCCCGGCGGAGCTCGACCTCGCGGCGGCCTGCGGGGTCGACCGCCTCGCCGAGGCGATCGCCGGAGCTCATGACGAGCTCCGCAGCCGCGGCATGACTCGGCCGCGGCTCCCGGGCGCCGGACCGCGACATCAGGCGGGCCGCGTGTTGGCGGCCTTGGGCGAGGCGGGCATGACGCTCGCCGGCGAGCTCGACGCCTCGGCCCCGGCGGCCGGCAGCCGAGTCGCGGGGGCGCTGGACCAGCTCGAGCGGGTCCGGCTGGCGCGGCTGGGCGGTGGCGGTGACGTGGGGCTCGAGGTTCGTGGGGAGGGCGTGAAGCTCGAGGAGCTCAAGCTCCATCGGGGGGCAAAGGCGTTGAAGACCGCGGCCGCCGACGCCTACGAGGCGGCGCGCATGCGCTGCTGCGAGGCTCGCGACGACGTGCTCGGCGTGGCCGGGCTCGACCTGCTCGGCCGGCTGCTCGACGGCTTTGCGACCGAGTTCGCCGGGCTCAAGCGGGCCCGCGGTGCGCTTGACTTCGACGACCTCGAGCTCTGCGCGCGGGACCTCCTGGCGGGGGACGAGGAGCTCCGCGTGCGCTGGTCGGAGCGCTTCGAGCTGCTGATGGTCGACGAGCTCCAGGACACGAATCCCCGAGAGATGGCGATCCTCGCGGCGCTCGACCGGGGCAACCTGTTCACCGTCGGCGACGAGTTCCAGTCGATCTACGGGTTCCGCCACGCCGACGTCGGGATCTTCCGCCGGCGCCGGCTGGAGCTCGCGGCCGGTGACGGGGTGCGGGCGCTGTCTGTGAACTTCCGCTCGCGACCGCCGCTGCTCGCCGCGATCAACGCGACGTTCGCGCCGATCTTCGGTGATAACTTCGTCCCGCTCGTCGCCGGCCGCGATGACGGCCCCGAGGACGGGCCGGGCGGCGAGCCGCTGGTCGAGCTGATGCTGAGCGACTCGGCCGGCTGGGCGGAGACCGCGCCGGGCGAGGAACCGGGCCCCGGACCGCCGTGGCGGCGAGCCGAGGCGGCCCTCCTGGCACGGCGGATCGACGAGCTGATCGGGTCCGGCGCGGCCCGCCCGAACGAGATCGTCGTCCTGCTGCGCTATGCGACCGCGGCCGGCGTCTACGGGCAGGCGCTGGCCGACCGCGGCATCCCGATCGCCGCGGCGCTCGGCGGGGGCTTCTACGCGGCGCAGGAGATCGCCGATCTGGGTGCCTACGTCCGCGTCCTCGCCAACCCGCTCGACGACGTCGCCCTCTACGGTGTTCTCGCCTCGCCGCTGGGCGGCCTGCGCGCCGACGCGCTCGCGGTGATCGGGCTCGCCTCCAAACGGCTCGAACGCCCGCCCTGGGAGGTGATCGCGGCCGACGCGGCCGGCGATCAGGCGGCGGGTGCCGCGCTGGCCGGGCTTGCCGCGGACGACCGCGCGCGGCTGGCCGGTCTGCGGGCCCTGGTCGAGCGGGAGCGTCGGGCGGCGGCGGGGCTCGGGCTGGCCGAGCTGCTGCACCGCAGCGGCTACCGCGAGCGGGCATTGGTCGGCCGGGGAGCGGCGCTCGGGCTCGCCAACCTGCGCAAGCTGCTGCGCCTCGCACGGGAGTTCGAAGCCCGCGAGGGGCGCGATCTGCGTGGCTTCGCCGATCGGCTGGCGGCCGGCCGGCTCGGCTCGAGCCGCGAGCAGCACGCCCAGCTGGCGGAGACCGCGGCCGTCCGCCTGATGACCGTGCACGCGGCCAAGGGCCTCGAGTTTCCGGTCGTCTGCGTCGCCGACCTCGGCCACGGCCCGCCGATCGGCGCGCCGGTGATCCTGACCGACGGCGAGCAGGTCGGCCTGCGCCTGCCGAGCCTCGACGGTGGAAAGCCGGGCGAGGCGTTCGCCTACAGCGAGCTCCGCGCCGCCCAGGGGAGGGCGGCGCTCGCGGAGGAGCAGCGAATCGCCTACGTCGCGATGACCCGCGCCCGCGAGCGCCTGATCCTCAGCGGAGCCGCCCACTTCGCCCACTGGCCGACCGCCGGGCCGTTCGCCGCGCAGATCGCCTGGCTCGCCCCGGCGGTCGTCGAGGACCTGGCCGATCGCCTGGCCGGGCCGACCGGGGTCAGCGAGATCGAGCACGGCGGCGCGCGGGTCCGGCTGACGCTGACCGCGGCCGGCGACATGCCCGCGCTGCGCGATGTCGTCGTCCCCGATCCGTTCGTGTCGCCCCCGCCGGCCGACCCGCGACCGGCTCCGCCCGAGCAGTACGAGCAGATCTCGCTGTTCGGCCTGCTCGATTCCGCCGTCCTCGATTCCGCCGTCCTCGATCCCGCCGTCTGCGATCCCCCTGGCCGTGTTCCCGCCGTCTGCGATCCGCCTGGCCGTGTTCCCGCTGGCCGCGAGCCCGCCGCGCTCGAGTCCGCCGCCTGCGATTCCGCGGTCTGCGATTCCGCGGTCTGCGATCCCGCGGTCTGCGATCCCGCTGGCCGTGTTCCCGCTGGCCGCGAGCCCGCCGCGCTCGAGTCCACCGGCCGCGATCCCGCCGAGGTCGACCCGGCCGAACGCCGACCGCCGGCTCCGGCTGGGCCGGCCGCGCCTTCCGCGGCGGGCTCCGAAACCACGAAATCGTCGCCCGTGCACGTCGTGCGCCTGCCGCCGCCGAGCTCGGTCAGCTACAGCTCGCTGGTCGACTACGGCCGCTGTGGGTACGGCTACTACCTGCGGCGGGTGCTCGGTCTCGCCGAGGTTGCCCCGCCCGCGAGCCTCGAGCCGCCCGGCGCCTACGACGCGGCCCTGCGGGGCCGGGCCGTCCACGCCGTGCTCGAGCGGCTCGACTTCGCTGCGCCCGTCGTGCAGGCGGCCGCAGCCGCCTGGCCCGCGGCCGGCGGCGGTCAGCCGACCGATGACGAGCTGCGCGCGGTCGGCGAGTTGGCGGGCGCGTTCGCCCGCAGTCCGCTCTGCCCCCGGCTCGCCGGAGCCGCGACGGTCAGCCGGGAGGCGAGCTTCGCCCTGGCGGTCGGCGACCTCCTCGTGAACGGATACATCGACGTGCTCGCGGGCGAGGCCGGCGGAGCGATGCTCGTCGTCGACTACAAGACGGACCGCGTCGATCCGGAGACCGACCTCGGCGAACGCGTTGCCGCCGACTACGACGTGCAGCGGCGGATCTACGCGCTCGCGGCGCTCCGGGCGGGCGCGACCAGCGTCGAGGTCGCGTACTGCTTCCTGCGCCGGCCGGAGGACGTCGTTGCCGCCCGCTACACGGCGGCCGACGCCGCCGGGCTGGAGGCCGGCCTGGCTGCGCTGGCCGCGCCGCTCCTGGCCGGCCGCTTCGAGGTCTCACCGCGGCCGCACCGCGGGCTCTGTGCGACCTGCCCCGGCCGGGCCCGGCTCTGCTCGTGGGACGAGGCCCTCACGCACGGCGAGGATCCCGGGCCGCCCGGTCGATGAGCAAGCCGCCGTGCAGGACGCTTGGGTCCGCCGGCCTCGTGGAATACTGACGTCATGCCGCGGGCGATCTGGACGGGGGCGATCAGCTTCGGGCTGGTCAGCGTGCCGGTCAAGCTGTATGCCGCGGTCTCGGCCAAGGGCGTCCACTTCCACCAGCTCCACGCGACCGACGGCGTCCGCATCCAGCAGAAGCGGATCTGCCCGGCCGACGGCGAGGAGGTCCCGTTCGCGGAGATCGTCAAGGGCTATGAGATCGCCCCCGACCGGTACGTCATCATCGAGCCGGAGGAGCTCGCCACGCTCCAGCCGAAGCGGGCCCGGACGATCGAGATCGAGGACTTCGTCGCCCTTTCGGAGATCGACCCGATCTTCTTCGACCACCCCTATTACCTCGTGCCCGACGAGCGCGGCGTCAAGCCGTACCGGCTGCTGCTCGACGCGATGCGCGACACCGAGCGGGTCGCCCTCGGCCGTCTCGTCCTGCGGGCCAAGGAGCACATCGTCGCGATCCGGGCGGGCGACGGCGTGATGACGCTCGAGACGATGGTCTTCGCCGACGAGATCGTCTCGCCCGACAAGTTCGCCGAGCTCGACGGCGAGGTCGAGACCAGCGACCGGGAGCTGAAGATCGCCAAGCAGCTGATCGACTCCCTGAGCGGGCCGTTCGAGCCGGAGAAGTACCGCGACGAGTATCGCGAGCAGGTCCTCGCCCTGATCGATCGCAAGGCCAGCGGCGAGGAGATCGTCCTCCAGCCGCAGGCCCCCGACGAGGCGCCCGACGGCGCCGACCTGATGAGCGCGCTCCAGGCCAGCCTCGAGGAGGTCAAGAAGCGCACGGGCGCCGGACCGAAGAAGACGCGCAAGGCCCCGGCTCCGGCGGCCGCCGAGAAGCCTGCCCCGGCCGGGCGCAAGCCGGCCGTCAAGTCCGGCTGACCCGGCGCCGTCGGGGGCCATTTTCGGCCTTTGCGCTGCTACGCTTGGGTCTTCGCCTCTCCTCTACGCTCGCCCCATCTGCCCCCCGGTTAAGGGCGTCCGGGGATGGCGTGGCCCGCCGCCATCGGGAGTCCCACATGACCAGGATCACCAAGCCGCAGGCATCAGGCCTGTACGACCCCCGCTACGAGCACGACGCCTGTGGCGTCGCGCTGGTCGCGCGACTTGACAACACGCCGACCCACGAGGTCGTCGACCGGGGTCTGACGGCGCTCGAGAACCTCGAGCATCGCGGCGCGGCCGGGGCCGACCCGAAGACCGGCGACGGCGCCGGGATCCTCCTGCAGATGCCCGACCGCCTGTTCCGGCCGGTCGTCGACTTCGAGCTGCCGCAGGTCGGCCACTACGGCGTCGCCGTCTGCTTCCTGCCGACGAACGACGTCGAGCGCGACCAGATCGAGCGGCTGCTCGTCCACAACGTCCTCGGCGAGGGCCAGGTCGTCCTCGGCTGGCGCGACGTCCCCCTCGACCTCGAGCACGTCGGCGAGACGGCCGACGCCTGCCGTCCGGTGATCCGCCAGCTCTTCATCGGCGCCGGTCCCGTCCTCGAGCAGGCCGGCGTCTACGACCAGGACGCCTTCGAGCGCAAGCTCTACGTGATCCGCCGGATGACCGAGATCGCCGTCGGCCCGGACTTCTACGTGGCGAGCTGCTCGTCGCGGACGATCGTCTACAAGGGCATGCTGATCAGCTACCAGCTCCGCGGCTTCTACCCCGATCTGGCCGACCCCCGGTGCACGAGCGCCCTCGCCCTCGTCCACTCCCGCTTCTCGACCAACACCTTCCCCAGCTGGGAGCTGTCCCACCCGTACCGGATGATCGCCCACAACGGCGAGATCAACACGATGATGGGCAACATCAACTGGATGCGCGCCCGCGAGTCGGCGCTCGCGTCCGAGCTCTTCGGCAAGGACCTCCAGAAGGTGATCCCCCTCGTCCGGCCGGGCGGCTCGGACTCGGCGACCTTCGACAACGTGCTCGAACTGCTCACGCTCGCCGGCCGGTCGCTCCCCCACGCCGTGATGATGATGGTCCCCGAGGCCTACCAGAACCGCGACGACCTCCCGGCCGAGCTGGTCGGCTTCTACGCCTTCCACTCGTGCCTGATGGAGCCGTGGGACGGGCCGGCCGCGGTCGCCTTCACCGACGGCCGCGTGATCGGCGCGACGCTCGACCGCAACGGTCTGCGCCCGGGCCGGTGGATGGTCACCAGGGACGGTCACGTCCTGCTCGGCTCGGAGGCCGGTCTGCTCGACGTCCCGACTGCCGACGTCGAGCGGCTGGGCCGCCTCCAGCCGGGCCAGCTGTTCCTCGTCGACCTCGAGCAGGGCCGGATCGTCGCCGACGACGAGGTCAAGAACGCGGTCGCCGTCCGCCGGCCGTACGCCGACTGGTACGACGAGAGCACGGTCCACTTCGCCGACCTCCCAGAGGCCGCCGGACGGCCCCTGACCGAGTCGTTGCGAGCGCTCCAGCTGGCCTTCGGCTATTCGCAGGAGGACCTCCGCGTCCTGCTCGCGCCGATGGCCGCCAACGGCGAGGAGCCGCTCGGGTCGATGGGCAACGACGCGGCGCTCGCCGTCCTGTCCGACTGCTCGCCGCCGCTCTTCTCGTACTTCAAGCAGCTCTTCGCCCAGGTCACCAACCCCCCGATCGACCCGATCCGCGAGCAGATCGTGATGAGTCTGGCGACCAGCCTCGGCAGCGAGCGCAACCTGCTCGGCGAGAGCCCCGAGCACGCCCACAAGCTGATCCTCGATCAGCCGATCCTCCGCAACTCCGAGCTCGAGACCCTCCGCCAGGTCGCCCACGACGTCTTCGAGGCCCACACGATCGACATCACCTGGCCGATCTGCGACGGACCCGACGGGATGCGCTCGGCCCTCGCGCGGATCTGCGACGAGGCCCACGACTCGATCGAGGCCGGCGTCAACATCGTGATCCTCTCCGACCGCGCGCTCGACGCCGACCGGGCCGCCGTCCCGTCGCTGCTCGCCGTCGCCGCCGTCCACCACCACCTCGTCCGCGAGGGGACCCGCCTGCGGGCCGGGCTCGTGCTCGAGTCGGGCGAGCCGCGCGAGGTCCATCACATGGCCACGCTGATCGGCTACGGCGCCAGCGCGATCAATCCCTACCTGATGTTCGAGACCGTCGACGACCTCGCCGGCGACAACCGGATTCCCACGAAGAACGGGACCGCCGTAAGCGTGGAGGCCGCCGAACTGGCGATCGTCCGAGCGATCGGCAAGGGCCTCTTGAAGACGATCTCGAAGATGGGGATCTCGACGATCCAGTCCTACTGCGGCGCCCAGATCTTCGAGGCCGTCGGCCTCGAGCGGGCCCTCGTCGACCGCCACTTCACGGGCACTGCCTCGCGGATCGGTGGGATCGGGATGGAGGTGCTGGCCGCGGAGACGCTCGGCCGCCACCAGCGGGCCTACCCG
>DATCEH010000102.1:0-15314 GCA_036510225.1 Solirubrobacteraceae bacterium
GCGTCTGGCGGCGTCTGGACGTGCCTGGCGCCACCCGGCGTCCGACAACGTGCGACCAGCACGCCCGCGGACACCGTGCGACGCCAGATCACGCCCAGCCACTCGCCAGCCACTCCAGCTAATTCCGAGACAGACCACTAGCGTCGGGCCGGTCGCCGCCGCGGACGGGGTGCCCGGGCCGGTGGGATGCCCAGGTCGGGAGGGTCGAGCGGGCGGGGCCGTCTCAGGCGGCGCGGGCGGCCAGTTGCCCGCAGGCGGCGTTGATGTCGCGCCCCCGGGTGAGCCGGACGGTCACCGGCAGGCCCTGGGCGGCGAGCACCGAGCGGAACGCGGCGATCGCCTCCCGGCCGGACCCGTCGTAGGCTGAGTCGGTGGGGTTGTAGGGGATCAGGTTCACCTTGAAGGCACGGGGGTCGAGCAGCCCGCGGAGGGCCAGGGCGTGGTTGGGGCGATCGTTGACGCCGGCGAGCATCACGTACTCGACGAAGACCTTCATCCGCTTGGCCTCGTGCCACCGGTGGCAGGCGGCGAGGACGTCGGACAGGGGAAAGCGATCGTTGACCGGCATCAGGCGGGAGCGGAGCTCGTCGTCGGGTGCGTGGAGGGAGAAGGCCAGGCGGATCGGCATCGGATCGGCGATCATCGTCTCGATCCCTGGGATCCAGCCGACCGTGGAGATCGTCGTGCGGCGGTGGGTGATGCCGATGTCCGGTAGCCGCCGGCACGCGTCGAGGACGTTGGCGACGTTGAGCAGGGGCTCGCCCATCCCCATGAAGACGAGGTGGTCGACCGGCTCGATGCGGCGGAAGTGGAGCGCCTGATCGAGGATCTCCGACGTCTGGAGGTTGCGGGCGAAGCGCATCTGGCCGGTCGCGCAGAACGTGCACGTCAGGGGACAGCCGGACTGCGAGGAGACGCAGAGCGACCGGCGGCCGTCGCGGAAGCGCATCAGCACGGCCTCGACCGACTTGCCGTCCGCGGTCCGGAGCAGGGCCTTCTCGGTGCCGTCGTCGGCGTTCGATCGGGCGGCGAGCGTGAGCGTCGAGAAGGGCACGTGCTCTGCGAGATGGGCCCGCAGGACGGTCGGGAGATTCGTCATCGCCTCGTAGGTGCGGGCGCCGCCTGCCAACCACCGCCAGACCTGGCCGCTGCGATAGGACGCCTCGCCCAGTTCGAGCAGGGTGGCGTCGAGCAGGTCGAGATCCATCTGCCTATGGTTGCACCCGTGCGACTCGGCAAGTACCTCGCCCACGCAGGCGTCGCCTCGCGCCGGGGGGCCGAGGTGATCATCCGGGACGGGCGGGTCAGCGTCGACGGCGTCGTCACGGTCGATCCGGCGGTCGACGTCGGCGGCTACGAGGCCGTCACGCTCGACGGACGCCTCCTCGGCGGCCCGGAGGCGCACGTCGTCCACGTCGTCAACAAGCCGGCCGGGGTCGTCTCGACGGCGAGCGACCCGCAGGGTCGGCGGACGGTGATCCAGCTGATCGATGCCGGCGGGAGCCGGGTCTACCCGGTCGGGCGACTTGACCTCGACACGACGGGCCTGATCCTCCTGACCAATGACGGCGAGCTTGCGAACCTCCTGATGCACCCGCGTTACGAGGTCGAGAAGACCTACCGGGCGACCGTCGCCGGCGGACCGGTCGGCGGTCGGGCGATTCGCGCCCTGCGGGAGGGCGTCGTGCTCGAGGACGGGCCGACCGCTCCGGCGGGCGTCCGCCTGCTGGCACCCGACCAGATCGAGCTGGTCATCCACGAGGGCCGCAAGCGGCAGGTCCGGCGGATGTGCGAAGCCGTCGGGCACCGGGTGATCGCCCTCGAGCGGGTCGCCTACGGACCGCTCGTGCTCGGGGCGCTCGGGGTCGGGGAGCACCGTCGCCTCGAGGAGGCCGAGATCGAGCTGCTCCGCGCGGCGGCGGCAGCTCCAGCCTGAGTCGCCCTCGACATTGGTGCTCGCACAAATGCCGTCCGCCGCTGGGAGGCCCACGTCTGACGACAGCGCGTGGGCGTCGATCCAGGGACAGGGGAACTGTGCCTACCTGGAGACCGCGACGCGGCACGGCCGGATCACGACGGGGACGGTCGCGACAAGCCTCGCCGCGAGGTTCACGGTCTGCTGAGCGGCGCGCTGCGAGGGCGGCCCCGACACGGGACGGGTGAAGCTGCGGCGCAGGTCTGGGTGAGAGCCTGGTCGGCCGGCGACGCTAACCTCAACGCGGCGATGCAAAGACCACCGCTCGCAAGACCCGCCGAGAACACGCGCCCGGCCGAGAACCGATGACGGCGCGGCTCTTTGCCCTGCGTGGCGCGACGAGCGTCGAGCGCAACGACGGAGCGTCGATCCTCGCGGCGACCGAGGAGCTGATGACCGAGCTGCGCTCGCGGAACTCGCTCGTCCCCGACGATGTCGTCAGCTGCATCTTCACGGCGACCAACGACCTCGACGCCGAGTTCCCGGCCGTCGCAGCCCGGCGGATCGGGTTCGAGCGCGTGCCGCTCCTGTGTGCCCGGGAGATCGACGTCCCGGGCTCGCTGCCCCGGGTGATCCGTGTGCTGATCCACCACTACGCGCCCGAGGACCACGTCGCCCGGCACGTCTACCTCGGCGCTGCCCGGAGCCTGCGCGCCGACCTTGACTCGGCCCAGTAGGCGGGACCGTGGCACTCGAGTTCTCAGCCGCCGTGCGCCGGATCCCCGACTATCCGGCTGCAGCCGGGTACGCGTGGACCGGGCCGCTGGTGCGCCTCGCGAGCAACGAGTCGCCGTACCCGCCGCTGCCGGAGGTCGTCGAAGCGGTCAAGGGCGTGTTGGAGGGACTCAATCGCTACCCGGACCCGACGAACGGCGCACTGCGGCGGCGCCTGTCTGACCGCTACGGCGTGCCGGCTGAGCGGATCGCCGTCGGCAACGGGTCGTGCGACATCCTGCTCGCCGCGGGCGAGGCCCTGCTCGAGCCGGGCGCGGAGCTCGTCTACGCGTGGCCGTCGTTCTCGGTCTATCCGCACCTCGGGGCGGCGTCTGGCGCCCGGGCGGTCGAGGTCCCGCTCGACGCCGGCGAGCGCCACGACCTGGGGGCGATGGCGGCCGAGATCACAGTGGCGACGCGGCTGGTGATCATCTGCAACCCGAACAACCCGACGAGCACGGCGATCGGTCTGGCTTCGATCGCCGACTTCCTCGACGAGGTTCCGGAGCGGGTCTGCGTGATCCTCGACGAGGCGTACTGCGAGTTCAATCTGCTCGACGACCCGGACAGCTCGATCGACCTTCTGGCCCGCCACCCGAACCTGGTTCTCCTGCGGACGTTCTCGAAGGTCCACGGCCTCTGCGGCCTGCGCGTCGGCTACGCGCTCTGCGGCTCGCGAGAGCTTCCCGATGCGGTCAACAAGGTCCGCCAGCCGTTCTTCTGCAACGCGGCGGCCCAGGCCGCGGCGATCGCGGCGCTCGGCCGCCTGGACGCGGTCGCCCAGCGGGTCGAGCGGACTGTGGTCGCGCGCGCCGAGCTCTACGAGGGCCTCTCGGGTCTAGGCCTCTACCCGGCCGAGTCGCAGGCGAACTTCTGCTGGTTCGCACTCGGGGAGGGACGCGACGAGACGGCGATCGTCGACGGTCTCGCAGGCCACGGCGTGCTCGTCCGGGCGGGCGAGTCGCTCGGCAGGGCGGGTGCGCTCCGCGTGACGTACGGGACGCCGCGGGAGAACGCCAGGTTCCTCGAGGTGCTCGGCAGCCTGCTGGGATGAGCGGCGACCACCGGGTGCGGCAGCGCCGGCCGGCGCCGGTCAAGCCGGACGGCGGACCTGACGTCGGCTCGTGCCCTTGTCGGTGAGGTTGATCGCGAGCGTGCCGTCACCCGGGTCGAACATCGCGAAGTTGAACGGGACGACGCCCCGGATCGCGCGTCCGAGCGCGACGGGCTCGCCCAGCTGGACCGCGAAACGGGCGCGGTCGTCGGCGAACCCGGTCAGGGTGATGCCGTGGGCCGCGGGGATTCTCTGGAGGGCGCGGTCGAAGTTCGAGACGGCGGTGATGTCGGAGAATGGTCCGGCGTCGACGTTCACACGGCCTGTGAGCATGCGGTCATACGGCACCGGCACGGGCACCGGGGTGGGCCAGACCCGTTGGGATACCGCCGGCTTGGTGGCCAGCTGACCGCGGGCCACCGGGGCGCGCGGTTGTCTCCTCACCCGCCGTCCGGGCCGGGTGACGCCCTCGTCGACCTCGGATCGCAGCGCCGCCAACTCGGCGACCAGTCGCCCGAGGCGTTCGGTCCATCCCGCCAACCTCGCGAGACCCTCGCTCGACGAGGCCGGCACCGGTCTGCTCGCGACACCCCGGGGAGGCGCCGGACCCGATCGTTCGATCTGGCTCTGCGCGTCCGACTGTCCCCCGGCGGCTGAGCCGCGTCCGCCGGCCGGGCCGATCTCCGACAACGCCCTCCCGAGGGCTGTCAGTCTCGCGTCGAGGTCGGCGATCGCACGTTCGGTGTCGTCGTTCATGACTCACGAGCTCCGACGACGGCGCCGGTCTGGTCTGCGCAACCGGAAGTGCACGCGCCGGCCTCGAGTCGCCCACTCACCCTGATCACGACACCCAGCGGCCGTGGCTGGCGGTGGACCGGTGTTCTGCGTCGGGTACCGCGTGACCTTGCACCACCTCGCCGCGCCACGTCGGCGGCGCCGATCTGGACCGCCGTCAAGACTCATAGTCTCAGCCTCGTCCTGAAGCAGTCAGTCCTGCTGAGCAGGGCGGCGTATACGAACTCACGCAGTGCCATGAAGGTCACACTCACCGTAGCACTCGGGACCGCGTTGGCGTGTCGGGCGCACCGCGCCGGCTGACGAGTGTCGTGTGTCTCGGCGGGCCGCATCGGTCGAAGGCAGAGTGACCGGCGGACGTCGGCGGGATCCCAGCCCCGGGACGGCGCGGCTCGGAGGCGTTCACGCGGCGTCCTGGTCGAGCTCTGCGTGCAGGGCGCGCAGGCCCCGGCGGATGCGGGCCTTCACGGTGCCGAGGGGCACGTCCAGCCGATCGGCGATCTCGGCTTGGGAGAGCCCGACGTAGAAGGCGAGCACGATGGCCTCGCGCTGCACGGTCGGGAGCCGCACGAGGAGGGCCCTCAGCTCGCCGGCCGTCACCCGGCCGAGCGCCTCGCCGGCTACGTCGTGCGGAGCCGGGATGTGTTCGAGCCACGTGTCGCTGACTCGGCGGGCCTCGTACGGTGCGTCGTGCCGTGCGACGTCGATCGCGCGGTTGCGGACGACCCTGAGGACCCAACCCGAAGCACTCGGTCGGTCCGGCTTGTACGTGGCGCGGGATCTCCAGATCGACGCGAAGGCATCCTGGACGATCTCCTCGGCCCGCGCCCGGTCGCGGCCGGCGGTCCGGGCCGCACGGTGGGCGTAGGCGCGGTAGCGATCGTAGAGCTCGCCGAACGCGTCGTCATCGCCTCGCTGCGCCCTTGCGATCAGCGCACTGTCAGTCTCAGGCACCCGCCCGCCGCCTTCGACACTGCGTTGGTGACCCGTCTGCGACGTCACGACTCCCACCTTCGGCTGCGCACCGTGACATGCCACGGGCCTGGACGTGACTCGGGAGTGGGAGCCTCCCGGTGACCGGTGTGAGTCATGCGCCCCTCCTCCGTATCCGGCGAGATCCGGCGAACCTCATCCGTCCTGTCGTGTCGCGGACGCCCGGTTCGGAGCGCGGCGATGCGATGCGCGACGCACCCTCTCCAGTTTTCCGAACGCTACTGACTCCGTCGACGCCCGCCTAGTCAAAGACGGGTGGAGGTCACGCACATTTTCTATGTGTCGCCGCCCGCTGCTTTGTTCGGCGACCTTGCCTCGCCGGCTTGCGTCGCTTGCGTCGTCCGCACGCGTTCTGCCGCCCGGTCGGCACGTTGAGCAGACGGTGCGGCGGACCGTGAGGCGGTTGTCACGGTGACGCTCACCCTGTACACGCGAGCCGGGGCGGGGATCCTCGAGGATCGTCCCAGACCCCGAGCGACCGGCCGGGCCTACGGGTCGCCTCGCGGCGGGCGGTGCGTCGAGTCGGCCCAGGGGTGAGCGGGGCGCACGGCGAATCGCCGGATCGCGTCGACGAGTCGAGCTGGCCGTCGTCCCAGGCGACGACGTCGTGGGGGTCATCACGACCGGCCCGACCCCGCGCCCGGCGTGGAGGGTGGGACGCGGCTCGGCGAAAAGGGTGGGCCGGGCGGGAGTCGGGGGCCGGGGATGGTCCCCGGCAGACCGGCGTGGGTCCGTGCGGCTGGCCTGGGCCGGGGCCGCTGCGCCTGCGCGATGGACGCGAGACGGCGCGTATGTCACACTTGGGGCCAGCGATGAGCCGCCGCACCCACCCAGCTCTGTCGGACCGCGGCGCCGTCGGCGCCCAGCTGAGCAGCGGCTATCGCAGCTCTTGGTCCTGGCGATTTAGCTAGGCGCTCGGACCCGTGCCCGCCTGACGGCGGTGCGCGCCGGCTCGAATGCGAGGTCCCCGGTCGGACCGAGCGCCGCTCCAACGCAGCTGGGCTCCACGCCCACCTCCCGACCACCAATTAGGCTCCAGGCTGCACTGGAAGAAGGAACCGGCAGATGATGATTGTCATGAAACCCGATGCGACCGAGGACGAGATCGGCGCGATCATCGAACGCGTCGAGGCCGCGGGCGCGCGCGCGCACGTCTCGAAGGGCGACGAGGTCACGCTGATCGGCGCGCTCGGCGACCGCGAGCACGTCGCCCGGCTGGAGCTCGAAGGCGCGCCCGGCGTGGCGCAGGTCGTCCCGATCCTCAAGCCGTACAAGCTCGCGTCCCACCAGCTCCGCGACGCCTCCGTCCTTGAGATCGCCGGTCGGAAGATCGGCGGGGAGAACTTCGCGCTGATTGCGGGCCCTTGCACGGTCGAGTCGCGCGACCTCCTGCTGAGCACGGCTCAGGTCGTCAAGGATTCAGGCGCGGCGATGCTCCGCGGCGGCGCGTACAAGCCGCGGACCTCGCCGTACGCGTTCCAGGGGCTCGGACAGGAGGGGCTTCGCCTGCTCGCCGAGGCCAAGGAGATGACCGGCATGCCGATCGTGACCGAGTTGATGGACGTCCGCGACATGGAGGCCGTGCTCGAGGTCGCAGACGTGATCCAGGTCGGCGCCCGCAACATGCAGAACTACACGCTGCTCTCCGAGGTCGGTCGCAGCGGCTGCGCCGTGCTCCTCAAGCGGGGCCTGTCGGCGACGCTCGAGGAGCTCCTGATGGCCGCCGAGTACATCCTCAAGGAGGGCAACGAGCGGGTCATGCTCTGCGAGCGGGGGATCCGCACGTTCGAGACGGCCTACCGCTTCACGCTCGACCTGATGGCGATCCCAGTCCTCAAGGAGCTCTCCCACCTTCCGGTCGTCGTCGATCCGAGCCACGCCGCAGGTCGTCGTGACCTCGTGCTGCCGCTGTCGCTGGCCGCCGCCGCGGCCGGTGCCGACGGAATCATCGTCGAGGTGCACCCGGATCCCGAGCAGGCGATCTGCGACGGACCGCAGGCCCTGCGATCAGCGGATTTCGCCGACTTCGCGGCGCAGGTCGAGCGCGCCACGGCGCTCGCCGGCAAGGCGTTCACAGCGGCCGCCTAGTGCCCGCTGGCCGGCCGGCGATCCGGACGCAGTAGATGCACGTCGCGGTGGTCGGCGTCGGCCTGATCGGCGGCTCGATCGGGATGGCCGCGCGGGAGCGCCTCGGAGCGACGGTGACCGGCTTCGACCCCGACCCGGCCGTCCTCGACGCGGCCGTCGCGCACGGGGCGATCGACGAGGCCGCCGCAAGCCCGCAGGAGGCCGTCGGTCGGGCGGATCTGGTCTTCGTCGCCGCGCCGGTCGGCGTGCTCGCGGCCGCGATCGAAGGGGTTCTGACCCACGCACCCGACGACTGTGCGGTGACCGATGTCGGCTCGACCAAGCGGCGGATCGTCGCCGACGCGAACGACCGGCGCTTCGTCGGCGGACACCCACTCGCCGGCGCCGAGACATCGGGTGTCGAACACGCCCGGGCCGATCTGTTCGACGGGGCGACCTGGTATCTGACGCCGCACGCGAGCACGACCGGCGTCCTGTACGAGCGCCTCCACCGCGCGATCGCCGGGATCGGCGCCCAGCCGACGGCGATCGATCCGGAGCTTCACGACCGGGTGATGGCGACGGTCTCGCACCTTCCGCACGTCCTGGCCAATGTGCTCGTGGCCCAGGCCGCCCGCGCCCTCGTCGATCCGGAGAGCCCCCGAGCCGCCGAGCGGGTTCCGGCGACCGGACCGAGCTTCCGCGACGCGACCCGCGTGGCCGGGGCGAACGGTGCGATCTGGACGGACATCTACCTGTCCAACCGGGACGCTCTGGTGAGCACGCTCGACGGGACGATCACCCGCCTCGAGGCGGTCCGCACGGCCCTGGCGGCGTCCGACCGGGCGGCGATCGAGACCTGGAACGACGCGGCTCGCGCCGATCGCGACGCCCTGCTCGGCGCCGGGCTCGCCGGCGGGACAGTCCACGAGCTGCGCGTGGCGGTGCCCAACCGGCCGGGCGTCGTCGCGGAGATCGCGCTGACGCTCGGCCGGGCCGGGGTCAACATCGTCGACATGGCGCTGTCGCCTTCGCAGACCGACGGCCAGGGCGTCGTTGCGCTCTGGTTCCGCGGGCAGGAGCAGGCCGACCGCGCCGCCCTGCTGATCGCGGGTCTCTCGATGCCGGTGGTACGGGCGTGAGCAGCCGCCGCCGGCCGACCGCAGCCGCGGTCCCTCGATGACGAGCCTACGTTTCGATCCGGCGGGGCCGCTCCAGGGCGAGCTGATCGCCCCGGCAGACAAATCGATCTCCCACCGGGCGGCGCTGCTCGGGGCGATCTCGGCCGGGCCGGTCGAGGTCGAGAACTATCTCCACGCGGCCGACACCGACGCCACGCTCGCGGCGGTCCAGCGGCTCGGCGCCCTGGTCGAGTCGGGGGACTCCGACGGCAGGCCGGGCGGCCGGCTGACGATCCGCGGGGTCGGCCTCCGCGGGGCGCGGGAATGCGACGGGCCGATCGATGTCGCCAACGCCGGCACGCTGATGCGATTGCTACCCGGCTGGCTGGCCGCCCAGGACGGGCGTGCGTGGACGCTCGACGGCGACGCGTCGATCAGGCGCCGGCCGGTCGACCGGATCGCCGAGCCGCTGCGGCTGATGGGGGCGACGCTCGACGCGCGCGACGGCCGTTTCGCGCCGTTCGAGGTGACCGGTTCGCAGCTGCACGGAATCACCTACGCCCTCCCGGTCGCCAGCGCACAGGTCAAGTCCTGCATCCTGCTGGCGGCGATCGCCGCCGACGGCGAGACGACGCTGACCGAGCCGGCGCCGAGCCGCGACCACACCGAGCGGATGCTCGTGGCCGGCGGCGTCGGCGTCCGCCGCGACGAGGACGGCCTGCACGTGCCGGGCGGCGAGCCCTTCGGCCTGGCTCGGATCCGGGTGCCCGGGGATCTCTCGTCAGCGGCCTTTGCGATCGCCGCGGCCGTCCTCGTTCCGGGATCGCAGGTCATCGTGCGGGACGTCGGTGTGAACTGGACACGAACGGGCTTCATCAGGATTCTCGCCCGGATGGGCGCGCGTGTGCTCGGCGAGCTCGAGGAAGCCGGCGCGCCGGCCGGGGAGACCGAGCCGATCGAGGACCTCGAGGTCAGCCACGGTCCCCTGCGGGCAACCGTCGTGCAGGCCGCCGAGGTTCCCCTGGCGATCGACGAGCTTCCGCTGGTCGGTCTGCTCGGATGCTTCGCCGATGGGGAGACCGTCGTTCGCGGGGCCGGCGAGCTTCGGCTCAAGGAATCCGACCGGATCGCGACGGTCGTCGACGGCCTGCGCGGGCTCGGCGGGCAGATCGAGGCGACGGCCGACGGCTTTGTGGTGACCGGGACCGGCGGACTGCGGGGTGGCCGGCTCGATGCGCACGGCGATCACCGTCTCGCGATGATGGGCGCCGTCGCCGGCCTGGCCTCCCGCGAGGGCGTCGACGTCGTCGGGATCGACGCGGCCGCCGTCTCCTATCCGGGCTTCGTCGGCGACCTCGCCGGTCTCGTCGGCTGATGCTGGTCGCGATCGACGGCCCGGCCGGGGCCGGCAAGTCGACGGTCGCCCGGGCGGCGGCCGCGGCGCTCGGGTTCACCTACCTCGACACCGGGGCGATGTACCGCTGTGTCGGCCTGCTCTGGACGCGCGACCCGACCCGCGCGCCCGGCGAGATCGCGCGGACCGCGGAGATCGAGCTGGGCGACCGCGTGTTGGTCGGTGGCGAGGACGTCACCCGTGCGATCCGGGCGCCGGAGGTCTCGGCCGCGGCGTCTCAGGTGGCCGCCGACCCCGGCGTGCGCGAGGCGATGGTCGCCCTCCAGCGTGAGCTGATTCGCCGTGGCGATTGGGTCGCCGAGGGCAGGGACATCGCGACCGTCGTGGCTCCCGACGCCGAGGTCAAGATCTTCCTGACGGCCAGCGACGAGGTGCGAGCCGGGCGTCGGGCGCGCGAGCTGGGAGTCGACGTCGCAGCCGTTCTCGCGCAACAGCGCGAGCGCGACGACCGCGACCGCGACCGGGCGCATTCGCCGCTGGTCGCCGCGGCGGATGCGATTCTGCTCGACACCGGCGGGCTCGACCTGGACGCGGTCGTCGATCGCGTCGTCGGGCTCGCGCGCGGACACCGCCGGCTGGCTTGACGGTTCGAGCACGCCCCGTCCAGGACTCCGACGGGCGAGTCCGCTCATACTGAACGTATGAACATCACACCGCACGGAGGTTTCCAGTGAAGGTCGCCGTGCTCGGCTACCCCAACGTAGGCAAGTCGTCGCTCGTCAACAGGCTGTCGGGCTCGCGCGAGGCCGTCGTCCACGAGCGGCCCGGGGTGACCCGCGATCGCAACGAGCTCGACTGCGACTGGAACGGCCGGACGTTCACGCTGATCGACACCGGCGGGATCGACATGACCGACGAGGATCCGCTCGCCGGATCGATCCGCGAGCAGGCGGTCGCCGGCCTTGCGGATGCCGAGGTCGCGCTGCTCGTCGTCGACGCCCGGGCGGGAATGCGGCCCGGCGACGAGGAGCTCGCCGACCTTCTCCGCCGGTCGGGAAAGCCGGTGATCGTGACTGCCAACAAGTGCGACTCGGTCGGCGATCTGCCGCTCGCGGCCGAGTTCTACGGGCTCGGCCTCGGCGATCCCCAGCCGGTCTCCGCGGCTCAGGGCCTGGGCACAGGGGACCTCCTCGACCGGCTTGTCGCCCTGCTCCCCGACGACGATCCCGAGCGCGACGCCGGCGTCGTCCGGCTGGCGGTGATCGGCCGGCCGAACGTCGGCAAGTCCTCGCTGGTCAACCGCTTCGCCGGCCAGGAGCGGGTGATCGTCTCGCCGCTCGCCGGCACGACCCGCGACGCGATCGACCTGCCGCTGAGGATCGGCGACCGCGACGTGATCCTCGTCGACACGGCGGGGATGCGCCGGCAGTCGAAGGTCAACGAGTCGGTCGAGTACTACACGACGCTCCGGTCCCAGCGGGCGGCCGAGCGGGCCGACGTCGCGCTCGTGATCTGCGACGCGACCGACGGCATCACCGCCCAGGATCTGCGAATCGCCGAGCTTGCGATGAAGGCCGGCTGTGCGACGGCGATCGTGCTCAACAAGTGGGACCTCGCGCCGGAGACGTTCGACCTCGAGTACGAGCGCGGCCGGGTCGCCCGGAAGCTCCGCCTGCGTCCGCGGGTGCTCACGGCGAGCGCGAAGACGGCGCGGAACATCGGGCGGCTGCTCGACGAGGCGGTGACGCTCGCCGATCGGATGAACCAGCGGATCCCGACGCCCGACCTCAACCGCTTCCTCGCCGAGATCGTCGAGGCCCGCCAGCCGCCGGCCAAGCAGGGCCACCGGCTGAAGCTGATCTACATGGCCCAGATCGGCGAGCGGCCGCCGCGATTCGCGATCCAGATCAACTCCCGCGACCGCGTGACCCGGGACTACGCGTACTTCATCGAGAACCGCATGCGGGCCCGCTACGGGCTCGACGGCGTGCCCCTGGTGATCGACTTCGTCGAGCGTGGCAACCGCCGCGCCGGAGCCCGCGAGCGCCCAGACCACGCCGCCCGACGGTGAGGGCCCGGCCCCGGGGCGGTTGGTCATCCGCTGGGCGGCCTGCCGCGTAGTGACCGGCATGACCGTTCTCCTGATCATCCTCGCGGCCGTCGCGATCCCCTACGTCGCCTTCAACATCCGCCGGCTGCGCCGCGGCCGGAAGTGGGCCTTCACGGTCTGCCAGGTCGCCAAGGAGTGGGAGCAGCGCGAGCACGAGAAGCGCGTCGCCAGGCGGGTCGCGGCGACCGGGTCGACGCGCCCGCGCCAGGTGCCGAGCCCCGGGGCCTCGCGACCCGGGTGATCGCCTTCGCGGCGGGCTTGGGAGGAGATCAGCCAGTCTGGGAGTCGACAGGCTCCTCCCGGGCCGCGGCGGTGGATGCGAGACCGTGATCGCGAAAGTAGTTGCCTGCCTCAGGCAGCTACTTTCGTTGGAGAGTCCACTGCTCCACGAACCGCCGGGCCGCGACACCCGGCCCGAGAGCTAGAGCAGCGGCGTGAAGCCGAGTAGGCGGGCCTGCTCGTTGCTGACGATCTCGCGGCCCATCGGGAAGAGCGAGACTCCGATCAGCTTGAAGTTGGCAAGGCCGAGCGGGATCCCGATGATCGTCAGGCAGAGGACGACGCCCGTGACGACGTGTCCGAGGGCGAGCCACCAGCCGCAGAAGAAGAACCAGATGACGTTCCCGACGACCGACGCCACGCCGGCGTCCGGCCGCGTGATCACGGTCCGTCCGAACGGCCAGAGGGCGTACAGCCCGATCCGTGCGGCGGCGATCCCGATCGGGATCGTGACAATGAAGACGAAGCAGATCAGCGCCGCGAACATGTAGCCGATCGCCATCCACAGGCCGGCGAGAACGAGCCAGATGATGTTGAGCAGCAGGCGCACGGCGGACCCTCGGGTCGGGGACGGCGATCCGGCGATCCTACGCGCGATCCGGTCGGTCGGCGTCGAGACCGTCACGATGTGGGCGTGAGCACCGTGCGCAACCTCGTCAACCTGAATGCCGTCCGCAAGGGGTACGCCAGCCGGACCGTGCTCAGCGGCGTCACGCTCGGGGTCGCCGCCGGAGAGCGGATCGGCGTCGTCGGGCGCAACGGCGAGGGCAAGTCGACCCTCCTGCGGCTGATCGCCGGCCTCGAGGCTCCCGACGACGGACTCGTCACCCGGACCGGCGGTCTGACGATCGCGATGCTCTCGCAGGGCGACGAGCTCGACGACCGCCACACGGTCGGCGACGCGCTCCTCGGCGGCCGGCCGGAGCACGAGTGGGCGGCCGACGCCGCACTGCGCGCGGTGCTCGACGGCCTGCTCGGAGGGGTCGGGATGACCCGTTTTCGCGACGGTCCGGCGACCGTGATCGGTCCGCTGTCGGGCGGCGAACGCCGGCGGATCGCCCTCGCGCGCCTCCTCCTCGACGGACCGGAGCTGCTCCTCCTCGACGAGCCGACCAATCATCTCGACGTCGAGGCGATCGCCTGGTTGGCCGGTCACCTCGCCGGCCGGCGGGGGGCGATGCTCGTCGTGACCCACGACCGGTGGTTTCTCGACGCGGTGTCCACGGCGACGTGGGAGGTCGCCGACGAGGTGATCCACCGCTACGAGGGCGGCTACGCCGCGTACGTGCTCGCCCGAGCCGAGCGCGACCGCCAGGACACGGCGCGCGGCGACCGCCGGCGGCAGCTGCTGCGCAAGGAGCTCGCCTGGCTGCGACGGGGGCCACCCGCACGGACGGCGAAGCCCAAGTTCAGGATCGAGGCGGCGAACGCGCTGATCGCCGACGAGCCCGAGGTCCGCGACCGGACCGAGCTGCTCCGGTTCGCGACCGCCCGACTCGGCGACAAGGTGCTCGAGGCCGTCGACGTCTCGCTGGCCTTCGACGACCGGCGAATCCTCCGGCGGGTGACCTGGCGGCTGGGTCCTGGTGATCGGGTCGCGCTGGTCGGCGTCAACGGGTCGGGCAAGACGAGCCTGCTGAAGCTGCTCGCGGCCGAGCTCGCCCCGAGCTCGGGCGAGGTCGAACGCGGGGCGACCGTCCGGCTCGCCCATCTCTCGCAGGACACGGCCGAGATCCCCGGCGGCCTGCGGGTGCTCGAATCCCTCGAGCAGGTTCGCCGGCACGCCGTCCTGCGCGACGGCCGGGAGATCACCGCCGGGATGCTGTGCGACCGGTTCGGCTTTCGCGGTGACCGGGCCCGCACGCTCGTGCGAGATCTATCGGGGGGTGAGCGACGCCGGGTCCAGTTGATGCGCCTGCTGATGGCCGAGCCGAACGTCCTCCTGCTCGACGAGCCGACCAACGACCTGGACATCGACACGCTGACCGCGCTCGAGGATCTCCTCGACGGCTGGCCTGGAACCCTGGTCGTCGTCAGCCACGACCGGTACTTCGTCGAGCGGGTCTCCGACGACGTCTTCGCCCTCACCGACGACGCCGGGATCCGCCACCTGCCGGGTGGCATCGACGAGTACGTCGAGCTCCGCCGGGCGGCCACGGCGACGCCGACGGCCCACGTGGCGGGGAGGACCGGAACGGCCGGTGCGGCGGCGAACACTGGAACGGCCGGGGCGAGGACGCGGGCCGCGCGCAAGGAGGTCCAGCGCCTCGAGCGGGCGCTCGACCGGGCCGCCGCCCGGGCTGGGGTGCTCGAGGGGGAGATGGCGGCCAGCGCGACCGACCATGCCCGACTCGGCGAGCTCCAGGCCGAGCTCGACACGCTGGTCGTCGAGCGCGACCTGCTCGAGACGGCGTGGCTCGAGACGGCCGAGTCGCTCGAGTCCTGACGCCCGGAGGCGAGCCCGGGGCGAGCGGTCGGTCTCGACCACTCGCCCGGCTCGGCGTCCTACTTCTTGCGGCTGTTCTCGATGTACTCGGCGATGCGCTTGACGACCGGCTTCGCCGTGTCGATCACGAGCCGGACCGTCCGCTCGACGCGCTCGATCCCGGACTCGGCCGGCTCCGATGCGGTCGGTCCCGAGTGGCCGGCGTGGTCGTCGGCTCCGTCGGCGTGGTTGTGGCCGGCGTGGCCGTTGGCGCTCCCCGGCTCGGCAGCCTCGCGCGTGGCCTCTTCGGCCGGCGGCGTGGCGGCCGCGGCCTCGGCGACCGGCTCCGCGGCCTCGACGACCGGCTCCGCGGCCTCGACGACCGGCTCCGCGGCCTCGACGACCGGCTCCGCGGCCTCGACGACCG
>DATCEH010000103.1:0-36256 GCA_036510225.1 Solirubrobacteraceae bacterium
CGCCTCGGTCACCTGCCGACTCCAAAACCGCTCGCTCTACCACTACCTCGCCCAACTCTTCACCGCCCACCAGCACGCACAGACCCTCCCAGCCCTGATCTGATCCCGGGCCCAACCCAGCCCCGGGGACTGAACGGCTACGCCGCGAGCCGCAGGAGCAGGCCATCCAGGTCCCAGTCGCCGGCTTCCTCGACCGCCGTGTCGACAACGTTGACATGATCGATCAAGAGCTGTCCGTCGGCCTCCAACCGCGCGAGATCGAATCCCAGCGACGCGACGTTTGCGACCAGGTCCTCGGCGGACTCCTCGAACGCGACGAACACGCCGTGTTCGTTGAAGTCCGTGATCCCCCGCACGAGGAACTCCATCCCGAGCAGCGTCTTGCCGCAGCCAGCCGGCCCGCAGACGAGCGTCGGCCGGCCTCGAGGTAGACCGCCCCCAGTGATCTCGTCGAGCCCGCTGATACCCGTCGGGGCCTTCGGCAGGTCTGTGCATCCCGCTGAGCCGTCTGGCCCACTGGGCTGGTCGACCGCGGGCGACTTCTTGGCGAACGTGCGAGCTGGGGCCGTCACGACCCCTCCTGTCGTCCGCGCTCTGTAGCTGAAGAGAAACGCACCGGGCAGAGAGCGAAACGAGAACCCAGGCGACGTCTGCTGGCCATGACACTAGCAGCCACGCGAGTCGGGGAAGCTCAGATCGAGAATCACGAGGGGTGGGCGTCAGTCCGCTGGTCGTGACGTGAACGCACGGTTGTCACCGGGCCAGCGGAACTCACGAGATCTGGCCGCAACCAAGACCCTGCTGTGATAAGTGTGCTGCTGTGCCACTCATCGTCGTCTTGTGAGGTTGTGAGGTTTTGGGTCGCGTGCGCCCGGTGGGTAGGCTGCCCTCTCGCGACGGGGCGTTGTGGTTGGTCGGAGTCCGGCCGCGGGCACGTGAGTCGACGGCGGCGATCCTGCGGCGTGTCTCCCGGTGAGCGAACGCCTCGGACCGGCGCCGCCGACGGGTCGATCGGCCCCGGCCTGCGTCGCGAGGAGCGCCCGCAGGGGCCGCCGGGTGGCCGACTGAAAGCGCGCGTCGTACCGGGTCGCCGGGGAGGCGTCCGCCGAAGCACGGAGAATCAGTCTTCTGATGATCGTTCTCGGAATCGACCCAGGCCTTGCCAACACCGGTTACGGGGTCGTCCGCCTGCGGGGTGGGCGCCTCGCGGCGCTCGACGGCGGCGTCGTCCTGACCCCGGCTGGCATCCCGGCCGAGCTGCGGCTCGCGTCGATCCACCGGTCGATCGGCGACCTGCTCGACCTGCACGAGCCGGACGCCGTCGCCCTCGAGCAGTTGTACTTCGGCCAGAACGTCCGCACCGCGTTCGCCGTCGGGCAGGCTCGCGGCGTCGTGATGGCGGCGGCCGGCGCACGGGCGATCGTCTGCCACTCCTACACGCCCCAGCAGGTCAAGGCCGCGGTCTGCGGGAGCGGACGGGCCGCGAAGGACCAGGTCGGGCGGATGGTCGCGGCGATCCTCGCCCTGGCGGAGCCCCCGCGGGAGGACCACGCCGCCGACGCGCTCGCCGTCGCGATCTGCCACGCCAACCGGTCGCCGCTCGCCGCCGCCCTGGTGGGCGCATGATCGGTCTCGTCCGCGGCGAGGTCGCCGTGCGGCGTGCCGACCACGTGATCGTCCTCTGCGCAGGCGTCGGCTACCGGCTCGCGATCTCCGCGCATACGCTCGGACAGGTCCCGCCGGTCGGGGGCGAGGTGACGCTCCACACGCATCTGATCGTCCGCGACGACGCCCTCCACCTGTTCGGCTTCGCCTCCGAGCAGGAGCGCGAGCTCTTCCTGATGCTGCTCGGGGTTCAGTCCGTCGGCCCCAAGGTCGCACTCGCGGTTCTCTCGGGCGCGGCCCCGCGCGAGCTGGTCGCGGCCCTCGCGGCCGGCGATACGGCGCGCTTCCAGGCCGTCCCGGGGATCGGCAAGCGGACGGCCGAGCGGATCATCGTCGAGCTGCGCGAGAAGGTCGCGGTCGCCCCGGCCCACACGGCCGCCCGCCGGGCCGACGACGCCGAGGACCCCCGCCTGCTCGCCCGGGACGGCCTGGTCGAGCTGGGCTTCGCACCCGGCGAGGCCGAGCTCCTGCTCGCCCGGGTCGACGGCGAGACCGCCGAGGAGCTGCTCGCCGGGGCGCTCCGAGCGGCCCGCGCGCCTGATCCTGGCGATCGCGCGGCCCGATGACCGAAGCCGCCCGGATCCAGACGCCGTACCTGCTCGAGGAGGACGATTACGATCGTTCGCTGCGCCCGCGGCGCCTGGAGGAGTTCGTCGGCCAGCCGCAGCTCAAGGAGCAGCTCGCCGTCGCGATCGCCGCGGCCTCGGCTCGTGAGGAGCCGCTCGACCATCTGCTGCTGGCCGGACCGCCCGGCCTCGGCAAGACGTCGCTCGCCCAGATCGTCGCAGCCGAGCTCGGCGTCCCGTTCGTCCAGACGGCCGGTCCCGCGCTCGAGCGCAAGGGAGACATCGCGGCCTTCCTGACGGCACTCGAGCCGCGGAGCGTGTTCTTCGTCGACGAGATCCACCGCCTGCCCCGAGCCCTCGAGGAGACGTTCTATCCGGCGATGGAGGACGGTCGTCTGCCGATCACGGTCGGCCAGGGCGCCGGCGCCCGGGTGATGACACTGCCGCTGCCGCCGTTCACCCTGATCGGGGCGACAACGCGCGCCGGGCTTCTGACGACACCGCTGCGCGACCGCTTCGGGATCCAGGCTCGCGTCGAGGCCTACGCCCTGGACGAGCTCGCGGCGATCGTCTGCCGGGCCGCGAGGATCCTGGACGTCGAGCTCGAGCCCGAGGCCGCGCTGACGATCGCCGGACGGAGCCGCGGCACCCCGCGCGTCGCAAACCGCCTGCTCAAACGCGTGCGTGACTACGCGGAGGTCCGCATGAGCGGCGTCGTCACGCAGCTCGCCGCCGACGAGGCCCTCGCCCTCGCCGAGGTCGACGGGCTCGGACTCGACCGCCTCGATCGGGAGATCCTCAGGGTCGTCTGCGAGCGTTTCGGCGGCGGCCCGGTCGGCCTGTCGACGCTGGCGATCGCCGTCGGGGAGGAGCGCGATACGATCGAGGACGTCTACGAGCCGTACCTCCTCCAGCTCGGCATGCTCCAGCGAACGCCACGCGGCCGGACGGCGACCACGCGCGCGTGGGAACACCTCCGGCTCGACCCGCCGGCCGACGGTCGAACTCTGTTCTAGCCAGCTTGGCGGGTCCGTGGTGGACGACCCCGAGTAACCTGTCGAACCGCATGTCACATCCGTTCATCTGCCCAAGCTGCGGGAATCGCACGGTCGGGGCCAACCGCTACGAAGGATTCCGGCGCGAGGTCCGCGGCTGTGAGAAGTGCGGCTTCGGCTTCCTCTTCGAGCTGCTCGACGACTACTATCCGGCTCCGGAGGCGGCGTTCTTCGTCTGCGACGCCGAGGGTCGCCTGATCGGCTGTGGTCGGGGTTCCTTCGAGCTCACCGGGTTCGAGGAGGAGGAGGTCATCGGCCAGCCGATCAAGGACGCGCTGGGTCTGCGCTTCGCCGGTGACGAGGACCACGTCGCGACCGTCCTCGAGTGGGGCGTGCGGGTGCTCGGCAAGGACGTCGCCCTGCGCACCGAGAGTGACCTCGACGCGGCCGCCTCGGCCGATCTCTTCCCGGCCTACGACGACGACGGCGGCCTGCTCGTCGTGCTGACGCCCCACCGGTGACCGGACCCGAGCCCCAGACGACCGGATTCGACGCGCCACCGACGGCCCGGTCCGACGCCGCACCCGAGTCCAGATGACCGATCGCCGCCGCAACGCCTTCGTGCTGGCGATCGTCGTCGGCCTCCTGATCACCTCGCTCGTCGTCGTGCTCGGCTTCCCGGGCGTGACCAAGTCCAAGAAGACGACGCTCGGCCTCGACCTCAAGGGTGGCGTCGAGCTCGTCTACCAGGGCGAGCCGACGGCCCAGTCGCCGGTCAACTCGACCTCGCTCTCGCGGGCGATCGACATCATCCGCGAGCGCGTCGACGCGCTCGGGGTCGCCGAGCCGGAGATCCAGACGACCGGCGACAACGAGATCGACGTCGCCCTGCCGGCGGTCAAGGACGCGACGACGGCCGAGCAGCAGGTCGGCGAGGTCGCGCAGCTCTACTTCTACGACTGGGAGCCGAACGTGATCGGCCCGACCGGGAAGGCCGATCCGACCAACGCAGCGGTGACCGGCGGGGCGAACGGAGCCGGCAACTCGGCGTTCGGCATGCCGCTCTACAAGGCCGTGATCCTCGCTTCGAAGCGGCCTGAGATCAAGCGCCCGAGCGACACGACACTCGGCAACGGGATCGACGGGACCTGGTACCTGGTCAACGAGAAGAAGCAGAGCGTGCTTCGCGGACCCGAGGAGACCCAGGCCGCGCTGACCGGCGAGAGCGCCGCCCCGCGCGGCTCGACCGTGATCCACATCCAGCCGGGGACCGTGATCGTCCAGGCGGAGACGACCAACGACCAGCCCGACTTGAAGCTCAACAGCTACTACGTCCTCAACGACGATCCGGCGCTGAGCGGCAAGGAGATCAAGAACCCGCAGCAGGCGTTCGACAACGGGGCGGGCGGGAACGGCCAGCCGAACGTGACGTTCGACTTCACGAGCAGTGGCCGCAAGACGTTCGAGGCCGTGACGAAGACGATCGCCAAGCGCGGCCAACAGACCGCGGTGCTCGGTTCGGGCACCAACCAGCACTTCGCGATCGTCCTCGACAGCCGGCTGATCTCGGTCCCGTCGATCGACTTCAACCAGTACCCGGAGGGAATCGACGCGGCCAACGGCTCGGAGATCTCCGGCGGCTTCACGATCACGTCCGCCCAGACGCTCGCCCAGCTGCTCCAGACGGGCGCGCTGCCGATCAAGCTGAAGCTGATCTCGGCCGAGCAGGTCTCGGCGACGCTTGGCAAGCAGGCCCTCAACCAGGGCCTCGTCGCGGGCGGGGTCGGGTTCGCGGTCGTCGCCGTCTTCCTGCTGCTCTTCTACAGGGTCCTCGGAATGATCGCGGTCACGGCGCTGATCGTCTATGCGCTCTATTTCTACGCCCTGATCAAGATGATCCCGATCACGCTCTCGCTGCCGGGAATCGCGGGTCTGATCCTGACGATCGGGGTCGCAGCCGACGCGAACATCGTGATCTTCGAACGCGTCAAGGAGGAGTTCCGCGGCGGCAGCTCGATCGGCCGGGCGATCGCGACCGGTTACAAGCGGGGAATCGCGGCGATCATCGACGCGAACGTCGTCACCTTCATGACGGCGTTCATCCTCTTCGTGCTGGCGACCGCCGAGGTCAAGGGGTTCGCCTTCACGCTCGGGATCGGCACCCTCGCGTCGCTGTTCACGGCGGTCGCCGCGACTCAGGCGATCCTCGGGGCGATGGGCCGGTCGCGGGCGATCTCGAGCCCGTCGGCGCTCGGCGCGAAGGATCGCGGCCATCGCTGGCGGTACGACTTCATGGGCGCGTCGAAGTGGTTCTTCTCGCTGTCGGGGACGATTCTCCTGATCGGGGCCCTCTCGATCGCCGGGCGCGGCCTGAACTTCGGCATCGACTTCCAGTCAGGGACGCAGATCAAGACGGCCCTGACGCAACCGGCGACGGAGAACGGGATCCGCTCGGTGATGATCGCCAACGGTGTGCCGGATGCCGAGATCCAGAAGGTCTCCTCCAAGCAGCTTGGCCAGAACGCCTTCCAGATCTCGACCAAGAAGCTGCAGCCGGCGAACGTCCCGAAGATCCAGGCGGCGCTGCAGAAGAGCTTCGGCAATACGGTCAACTTCTCGAGCAATTCGATCGGCCCGACCTTCGGCGCGACGGTTGCCAAGCAGGCGATCATCGCGATCATCGCCTCGCTGCTGGTGATCTCGATCTACATCGCGCTGCGCTTCGAATGGAAGTACGCCATACCGGTCCTGATCGCCCTGATGCACGACCTGCTGATCACGGCGGGCGTGTACTCGCTCACAGGCCGGCAGGTGACTACGTCGACGGTCGCGGCGCTTCTGACGATCTTGGGCTATTCGCTCTACGACACGATCATCGTCTTCGACCGTGTGCGGGAGAACGTCCCGCGGATGCCGCGCGCCGCCTTTTCACAGATCGTCAACCGCTCGATGTCAGAGGTCCTGACCCGGTCGATGGCGACGACCTTCTGCACGTTGCTGCCGATCGCCAGCCTCCTCCTGTTCGGCGGCGACACGCTCAAGGACTTCGCGTTCGCGCTGCTCGTCGGCGTCGCCTCGGGCGCCTACTCGTCGATCTTCATCGCCTCGCCGGTGCTGACCCACTGGAAGGAGCGCGAGCCGGCGTACGCCCGCCGGCACGCGCGGATCGCCGCTGAGAACGACGGCGTCGTTCCACCGTACGCCGTCAGCGGGAGCGCGGCCGTCGAGGTCGATCCGAGCAAGGGCAGGCGGCGGCGGACCGGCCGCCTGACGACGCCGGACCACCCCGAGCAGGGGATCTCCCGGGCCGAGTTCCAGGAGCTCGTCCAGGATCTCGACGTCGATCAGGCGGCCGCCGCCCCGAAGACCGGCGGCTCTCGCGCGTCCCGGACCAAACGCCCGGCAGGACCGGCCCCGGCAGCCAGGCCGAAGCGGCCGGCCCCTCCGCCGGCGGCCGACCCGCGGGCCGATCTGTCACCGGAGGACGTCGTCATGCCGGATGCTCCGAAACCGCCGCCGAAGCCGCGGCCTTCGAAGTCCAAGCCCCGCCGCGGACATGGGCGGCCCCGCTGATGGGAATGCTCGCCTGGGTGATGATGGGTCTCGCGATCTGGCACTACACGATCTTCCTGCCCGACCGCTTCTGGGGCGGTATCGTCGGCGCCTTCGTCGGGGCGATCCTCGGCTCGATCATCGTCGGCATGGTGATCTACGCAGCGAAGTCCGGGGCGATCAAGATCCCCGGGCGCGACGACACGCATCTCGTGACGGCCCTCTACGCCGTCCCGGGTGCGCTCGGCGGCCTGGCGGCCGTGTACTTCGAGGGGATCCGCCGAGAGTCGGTCGTCGAGGACTGACGGCCGGACCCGGCTGGCGCGATTCCGTCTCACGCTCGCCGTAGTCTGGGCGGATGAGACCCGTCGAGTTGGAGATCGCCCCGTGCTCGACGGCTGCCGTGCGTCGGCTGATCGCGGCGGTCGGGGTCAGCCCGATCGTTGCGGAGATCCTCGTCCGACGAGGCCTGGGCGACCCGGTCGCAGCCGGTGCCTTCCTTGCGGCCGCCGACGCCCACCCGCCGAGCGCCTTCACCGGAATCGACCGCGCAGTCGAGCAGATCATCGGCCACGTTCGCGCGGGGACGCCGATCACGGTTCACGGCGACTACGACTGCGACGGTGTCTGCTCGACCGCCGTCCTCGTCCGCTGCCTGCGCGAGCTCGGCGGGAACGTCGACTGGTTCCTGCCGGATCGGCGCAGCGACGGCTACGGCCTCTCGATGGAGACGATTCGGCGGCTCGCTGCGCGGGGGACGAAGCTCATGATCACGGTCGACTGCGCGATCACCGCGGTCGCGGAGGTCGCGGCCGCGCGG
The DNA here is from genome assembly GCA_036510225.1 of Solirubrobacteraceae bacterium. Classification (GTDB taxonomy): domain Bacteria; phylum Actinomycetota; class Thermoleophilia; order Solirubrobacterales; family Solirubrobacteraceae; genus Palsa-513. The sequence continues at coordinate 7,599 of DATCEH010000103.1, forward strand.
GCCGCCGGGGTCGACGTCGTGGTCACCGACCACCACACCCCGCGGGCCGACGGGCAGCTGCCCGACGCGCCGATCGTCCATCCGACTGTGTGCGGATACCCCTGCCGGGATCTCTGCGCGACGGCGGTCGCCGCGAAGCTGGCGTGGGCGCTGCGCTGCGCCGCAGGTCTTGAGGACCTCGGCCGGGAGCCCGACCTCGACCTGGTCGGGCTTGCGACGGTGGCCGACGTCGTCTTGTTGCGAGGAGAGAATCGCCGTCTCGTACGCGCCGGGCTGCGGGCGCTGTCCTCGACGGCGAGCCCGGGCCTCCGTGCGCTGATGGCGGTCGCCCAGGTCTCGCCGCTGGAGGTTGACGAGCACGCGGTCGCGTTTCGCCTCGCCCCGCGAATCAACGCGGCAGGCCGGCTCTACCGTGCCGACGTCGCGCTCGAGCTGCTGCTGACCGACGACACCGCACGGGCCGAGGCGATTGCCGTCGAGCTCGACCGCGACAACGCCGAGCGGCGCAACACGGAGACGCGGATCCGCTTCGAGGCCGAGGCCCAGGTCGCCGAGCAGGGCGAATTGCCGGCCTACGTGCTGGCGGGCGACGGATGGCATCCGGGTGTGATCGGGATCGTCGCAGCCCGGATCGCCGAGCGTCATCATCGCCCGACGGTGATGATCGCCCTCGACGCGGGCGGCGGGCCGGGGACCGGGTCGGGTCGGTCGATCCCGGCCTTCGACCTGCTTGGTGGTCTGCGGGCGTGCGGGGATCGGCTGCTCGGCTTCGGGGGTCACCGCGCGGCCGCCGGTCTCCAGATCGACCCGGGCGAGCTGGACGCCTTCCGGGCTGCGTTCGTCGCGCACGCGGAGGAGGTCCTCGAACCGGGAGATCTCGTGCCCCGCGAGCGCGTCGACGCGGTCGTCTCCGGCGAGGATCTTGGCCTCGAGCTGGCCGAGGAGCTGCTCCGGCTGGGCCCGTTCGGCGCGGGGAACCCGCCGATCTCGCTGCTCGTCGCGGCCGCCACGCTCGAGGATCCGATCGGCTTCGGCGGCGAGGCCCGGACCGACCACGTCCGCTTCAGCGTTCGCTCGGGAGGAGCCCGGGCTCGCGCAGTCCACTTCGGCGGGGGAGCGCGCCTTCCGGTCGCGGCCGGCGCTCCGGTCGATGCGACGTTCCGCCTCGAGCGCAACGAATGGCAGGGCGTGGTCGAGCCGCGGCTGCTGCTCCGCGAGGCGCGCGCCTGCGATCCCAGGCCGATCGTGCTGCTCGGCGAGGCCGGCGCGTACGTCGACCGGGTGCTCGCCGAGCTCGAGGCCACGCTCCGGCCGGCCCGGCTCGATGCGGTGCTGCCGCGAGGTTCGGGGCCTGCCGAGGACCACGGCGCTCGGCTGGTCTGCGATCGACGCGGCCGGGGGATCGCAGCGACGATCGCCGGTCTTGTCGCCACCGGCGAGCCGGTCCTCGTCGTGGGCGCCGACGCGTCGGCCCGGAAGCGGCATCTGCGTGAGCGTCTCGGCGGCTTCGCGTTGTGCTCGTACGCCGGCCTCGTACGTGCGCCGGAGATCGCCCGCGACTACACGCATCTGGTCCTCCTCGACCCGCCGAGCTCAGCCGCCGAGCGTGGGCTCTGCGTCGGCGGCGGGGTCGCCGGCTGCGCACACCTGTCGTGGGGCGAGCCTGAGCTACGCTTTGCTCTACACATACATCAGCGGGAGTTCGGACTTCGGCCTTCGCTCGCCGGTCTCTACAGGGTGCTTCGCGACCTGGGGAGCGTGGCGGGCGAGGATCTCGAGACCGCGCTCCGGGGAGACGCCGCCCAGCCGAGGTCGCCGGAGCTCGCCGGCCGGTTGCTGGCGGTCTTCGTGGAGCTCGGCCTCGTCGACCTCGACCGGGAGCGCGCTCGTGTGAGCGTCCGCGCCGGCCGCCGGGCGGAGCTCGAGGGCTCGCCGGCTTTCTGCGACTACCAGCAACGACTAGAGGACGGCCAGCTATACCTGGGAAAGAGCACAGCAGCCGCGGCGGGGGGCAGGCGAGCGGCCTGAAGGCGTCGCGGGCGAGCGGCGGCCCGGCGAACGCGACGCCGGCCGCGCCCGATCCGGCGGGCCAGGGGCCGCTGCTTCCGGTTGCTCGCGTACCGGTCGACCAGGTCAGCCGGAGCGAGCCGCCGGTCGAGCTCCCGGGTCCGGACCTCACGCCGCTCGAGAGTCAGCTGCTGGCGGATCTGTTCGCAATCGTCTCCGAGCACGCCGACGACTCGGCCGTCGAGATCGACCGCGACCGCGTGCGGGATGCGTTCGTCTTCGCCTGCGAGCACCACGCCGACCAGCGGCGGATGTCGGGCGAGGAGTTCATCGTTCATCCGGTCGGCGTCGCACGGATCTGCGCGGGGATGCGCCTCGACACGGAGACGATCTGCGCGGCGCTGCTCCACGACACCGTCGAGGACACGTCGGCGTCGCTCGAAGAGGTCTGCGCCCGCTTCGGCAGCGAGGTGGGAACCCTCGTCGACGGGGTGACCAAGCTGACGGGAATCACGTTCTCCTCGCGTGACGAGGCGCAGGCCGAGAACTACCGGAAGATGATCGTGGCGATGGCCAGTGACATCCGGGTGATCCTGATCAAGCTGGCCGATCGGCTGCACAACATGCGGACGCTGGGCGCACTGCTCAAGCCCAAGCAGATCGAGAAGGCCAAGGAGACGCTTGAGATCTACGCGCCGATCGCTCACCGGTTGGGCATCCACGCGATCAAATGGGAGCTCGAGGACCTCGCGTTCGCGACGCTCCACCCGCGCAAGTACCAGGAGATCAAGGGGCTCGTCGCGCAGCAGCGCGCCGAGCGAGAGCGCTACGTCTCGGAGGCCGGCGAGTACCTCCAGAGTGAGCTCGAGGCGCTCGGCATCGCGGCGATGATCTCCGGCCGAGCGAAGCACTTCTACTCGATCTACTCGAAGATGACCCGCAAGGGTCGGGAGTTCAACGAGATCTACGACCTGACGGCGATGCGCGTGATCGTCGAGACGGTGAAGGACACGTATGGGGCGGTCGGCGTGATCCACTCGCTGTGGAAGCCGCTGCCCGGGCGCTTCAAGGACTTCATCGCGATGCCGAAGTTCAACATGTACCAGTCGCTCCACACGACGGTGATCGGGCCGGAGGGCCGGCCGCTCGAGATCCAGATCCGCACGCGCGAGATGCACAACCGGGCGGAGTACGGGGTCGCGGCCCACTGGATGTACAAGCAGGCCAAGGCCAACGGGAAGGGCGGGCCGGTCTGGCCGGGCGGCGAGGACGCACAGAAGCCGCAGTGGCTGAGCTCGATGGTCGACTGGCAGAGTGAGACGTCGGATCCCAAGGAGTTCATGGAAACGCTGAAGATCGACCTCTTCGAGGATGAGGTCTACGTCTTCACGCCGAAGGGCGAGGTCAAGTCGCTGACGGCCGGGGCCACACCCCTCGACTTCGCCTACGAGGTCCACACCGATGTCGGTCACCGGTGCGTCGGCGCGCGGGTCAACGGCAAGATCGTGCCGCTGAGCTACGAGCTGCGCAGCGGCGACATCGTCGAGGTGCTCACCTCGAAGCGGGAGCGCGGGCCGTCACGGGACTGGCTGGCCGTGGTCAAGACGTCGCGGGCCCGCAACAAGATCAAGCAGTGGTTCAAGGCCGAGTCGCGCCTGGACACCGAGCACACCGGCCGTGACCTGCTTCAGGAGCACCTCAAGAAGCAGGGCCTGCCGGCCCAGCGGATCACCGGGTCCCCGCTGCTGGCCGACCTGATCCGTGAGATGGGCTTCAAGAAGGCCGACGACTTCTACATCGCCCTGGGGGCGGCGAAGATCTCGCCGAAGGTCGTCGTCAACAAGGTCATGCAGCGCCTCAAGCAGGGGGAGGCGGCCGAGGGCGAGGAGACCGCGGCGGCCTCGCTGCTCTCGCCCGGCCGGGAGCGGCGCCGCCCGACGAGCTCGTCGACGGAATATGGGATCCGCGTCGAGGGCGTCGACGACGTCATGCTGCGCCTCGCCAAATGCTGCCGGCCGGTCCCCGGCGATGGGATCGTCGGCTACATCTCGCTCGGGCGGGGCATCACGATCCACCGCGAGGACTGCCCGAACGCGCTCGCCCTGCGCAAGGATCCCGACCGTTTCACGTACGTCGCATGGGAGGGCGAGCACGCGACGGCGTTCAAGGTCGAGCTGCAGATCGACGCATGGGATCGCCACCGGCTGCTCGAGGACCTCTCGCGGACGTTCGCGGAGGCCGGCATCAACATCGTCGAGGCGCGGTGCACGGCAAGTCCACCGATGGTCCGAAACCGCTTCGTCGTGGAGGTTCCCGACACCCAGACGCTGAAGCTGACGGTCAACAGGCTGCGCAACATCGACTCCGTGTTCGACGCCTACCGGGTGACGCCGGGCGCCGCCTAGGACCTCGGCCGGCTCCTCGAGGCTCGGAGTCGACCGGACGCCGGTCGGAGTCCCCGCCCTCCTTAGGAGACGACCGTCAGGCCGCGCGGGCGGATCTCGTAGTGGGCGTGCATCACGTCTCCGATGTAGTCGCCGTCAACGTGGAGCGGGAGCGGCCGGGCATCGGTGGTGCGCAGGTCGAGCTCGGTGAAGGCGTCGAGGGAGTGGATCTGCGGGTGGGCGACGAGGGCCGGGCGGCGGGCCAGCATCCGGACCAGGATCGACGGTGCGTCGACGAGGTTGGCCCGCCCGAGGACGACGCCGGCGAGCTCGGCGGTGTCCAGGCCCGAGCCTTCGGCGACGTCGACAGGCGTGTCGTTGAAGTATGTGTAGTGCTCGGCGTTCTGGATGATCGCGGTCACCCCGGCGACTTCGGCGCCGTCGACCGTCGCGATCAAGCGGGGAGGACGCAGGAGGTAACGGCCGGCGAACGTGCTCAGCGCGGTGTAGACGAAGTAGCCGGCGCCGAGGCGGGACTTCAGGCCCGGGCGAGCGTCGACCCGGGCGACGACGTTCGCGTCGAGGCCAACGCCGGAGCTGAACGCGAAGAACCTGCCGTTGACGACGCCGACGTCGACCAGGCGCGGCTTCCAGGCGTCTGCCATGCGCAGGACGTGCTCGGTGGCGTCGACGATCTCGCCGGGTATGCCGAGCAGCTTGCAGAAGACGTTCGTCCGTCCGCCGGGCAGGCAGGTCAACGGGGTGGGGGAGCCGGCGAGCCCGTTGATGACCTCGTTGACGGTCCCGTCGCCGCCGAACGCCACGACCACGTCGTAACCCTCCCAAGCGCCCTCCCGGCAGATCTCGGTCGCATGCCCTCGGGCCTGCGTGTCGATCGCGTCGACCTCGTAGCGGGCCGAGAGAGCGTGGATCACGAGACTTCGCAGGCGGTCGGAGACCGTTGTCGCGTACGGATTGACGACCACGAGGGCCCGGCGCTTGGGCGCACTGATCGCGAACTCGAGCGCCGCGGCCTCGAACTCGGCGCTCTGCCTCGAGGGCCCGGTCACTTCTGGGCTACACCCGTGCCGCTCGGACGTTACCCCTCCTGCCACAGACGGCGCGCTCGGAACTAGTCTGCAGCGGGTGCCCGGCGTCAGCGTGATCGTTCCGGCCCGCGACGCGGCAGCGACGCTCGCGAAGACCCTTGGGGCTCTGAGCTGCCAGGAGGACGTCGACGAGTTCGAGGTCATCGTTGTCGACAACGGCTCCCTCGACGACACCGCTGACGTGGCGCGGCGGGCGGGCGCCAGGGTCGTTCGCCGCGAGCGGGGCGACGGGCCGGGCGCGGCTCGCAATGCCGGGGCCGCGATCGCGAGCGGCCGGGTCCTCGCCTTCACCGACGCCGACTGTGAACCCGCGCCTGACTGGCTGGCCTGCGGTCTCGCCGCGCTCGAGGGAGCCGCGCTCGTCCAGGGCGCGGTCGCACCCGACCCCCGGGTCCCGCTCGGCCCGTTCGACCGCACGGTGGCGGTCAGCCGGCCGACCGGGCTCTTCGAGACGGCCAGCCTGTTCGTCGATCGCGCCCTGTACGAACAGCTCGGTGGGTTTCCCGTCGGTCTGGAGGCCCCCGGGGAGGCGCCGTTCGGTGAGGACGCCCTGTTCGGCTGGGCCGCGCGCCGATCCGGAGCGCGGGTCGACTTCTGTCCGGCGGCAGTCGTCAGCCACGCGGTGACCCGGCGACCGGTGCTCGGGTTCATTCGCGAACGCACCCGACTGCGTCTGTTCCCAGGGCTTGTCGGGAGGATCCCCGAGCTGCGCGGTGAGCTCTGCTTCGGGCGGATCTTCCTATCCGGGCGGACCGCGGCGTTCGATCTCGCTGCGGCCGGCACGGTCCTCGCGCTCGCCCGCCGACGGTGCGCACCGCTGGTGCTCACGCTCCCCTATCTCGGCCTGAGCGGGCGCGAGGCGGCGCTCTGGGGCTTCCGGCTGGGCACGCGGGCGGCCGTCGGCGCGCTGGCCGCGGATGCCGTGGGGGCCGCCGCGCTCGTGGCGGGGAGTCTGCGCAGCGGACGGGTCGTCCTCTGAGCGGCGATGCCGGCGTCCGCCGGCTGGCTATAATGGCCGGACATAGCAGCACGCATCCAGAGGGGTGGAGGGACTGGCCCAGTGAAACCCCGGCAACCATCTCGCGCAAGCGAGAAACGGTGCCAATTCCAACAGGCTCCAAGCGACAGCCTGGGAGATGTGGTCGGAGTTTCGTCCTCGAACCTCCGCCACCAGACGGCGGAGGTTTTTTCATATGAAGGCTGACAAGCTGAGATGCAAGGAGTGCGGGACCGACTATCCGCTCGAGGCGCTGTTCGTCTGCGACCGGTGCTTCGGACCGCTGGAGGTCCACTACTCGCAGGACGGCGAGCTCGACGTGCCCGGGCTCCGGCGAAGGATCCAGGGCGGACCGCAGAATGTCTGGCGCTACGCCGACTTCCTCCCGCTCGTAGGCGGGCCACCCGGGCCGTCGAACCGGCTCGCCTCGCGCGCCGGGCTGCCGGCCGGGTGCACGCCGCTGATCCGTGCCGACCGACTCGCCGAACAGCTCGGTCTGCGGGAGGTCTGGGTCAAGAACGACGCGGCCAACCCGACTCACTCGTTCAAGGATCGCGTCGTCGCGGTTGCCGCCGCCCGGGCCAAGGAGCTCGGCTACGAGGTCCTGGCCTGCGCTTCGACCGGGAACCTGGCAAACGCGGTGGCCGCCCAGGCGGCAGCCCTCGGTCTGCGCTCATACGTCTTCATCCCGTCGAACCTCGAGGAGCAGAAGATCATCGCGACAGGGGTCTACGGGACGAACCTGGTTTCGGTGCGGGGCAACTACGACGACGTCAACCGCCTGTGCACCGAGCTGTCTGCCGATCGCGACTGGGCGTTCGTCAACGTGAACATGCGCCCGTACTACGCCGAGGGCTCGAAGACCCTGGCCTACGAGATCGCCGAACAGCTCGGCTGGGGGATCCCGGATCGGATCGTCGCACCAATCGCTTCGGGATCGCTCTACACGAAGATCGCCCGGGGCTTTCAGGAGTGGATCGACGTCGGCCTGGTCGAGGGCAGCCTGCCGGTGATGAACGGCGCCCAGGCCAGCGGGTGCGCGCCTGTGGCAAACGCCTTCGCCGCCGGGCACGACTTCTGTCAGCCGGTCAAGCCCGACACGATCGCGAAGTCACTGGCGATCGGGAACCCGGCCGACGGACCGTATGCGCTGGACCTGGCGAAGCGGACCGGCGGGCGGATCGACTCGGTCACCGACGCCGAGATCAGGGACGCGATCGGTCTGCTGGCGCAGACGACCGGGGTCTTCACCGAGACGGCCGGCGGCGTGACGACGGCCGTGCTCCGCAAGCTCGCCGAGCGCGGTGACATCGACCCGGACGAGCGGGTCGTCCTCGTGATCACCGGCGACGGCCTGAAGACGCTGGATGCCGTCCGTGGCACCTACGCGACGCACGAGATCGACCCGTCGGTCGAGTCGTTCGAGGCGAGCGCGGCCCACCTCGCGGGTGAGGCGGTGAGCGCCTGATGCCGGTGACCGTGAAGATCCCGACACAGTTGCGCGCCGCCGCCGGGGGCGCCTCGGAGGCGTCCGTGGAGGGTGAGACGGTGGCGAAGGTCCTCGACGGCCTCTACGCCCAGTTCGGCGAGCTGCGCGAGCGGATCTCCGACGGCGACGGGTCGCTGCGGAGGTTCATCAACGTCTACGTCGGCGGCGAGGACATCCGCTTTCTCGACGGTCTCGAGACGACGGTCGCCGACGGCGGGGAGATCACGATCCTCCCGGCCGTCGCCGGCGGCTGAACGCTCGTCGACCGCCGGCTTGGGTCGGCTGCCCCGGCCGGTCGGCCGGGGGGACGCCGGTAGAATCGCCCGGCGTGCCCAGAGAACGTGAAAATCGGGACGTGCTGTAGTGGACCGGGATCAGGGCGCGGACGCAGAAGCGCGACACTCGCAGGAGGCTGCCGACCAGCCGGCAGGTGGTTGGGCCGTGGAGTACGAAGCAGTCGTCCGGTCGTACCTGACGCAGCTGGTCGGCCCGGACCGGGCCGAGCGGTCCACGGGCCAGGTGATGGCCGAGCTTGCCGCCGTCAACGACAGCTCGGGCGGCGCACCGCCGGACGCGGGCAGCGTGCGCAGGCTCGTGCGGAGCGCCGGGCTCGAAGCCCTCGACGCCGAGGTGCGGAGCCTCGGGCGGCGAATCGCCCGGACGGCGACCGGTCGCAGACAGTGCACCGCCGTCGCGAGGCGTCTGCGTGACCGCGCCGACGGCCGGATATCGGCCGGCGAGCTCAACTCCTTCTACCGCCACCTCGAGCGGTGTCAGACCTGCGCCGGCGTCGCCGGTCGCTTCGAGGCCAGCGAGTGGTATCTCCAGGTCGAGCTCGGGTCGGCGAAACCGAGACCGACTGACAGCCCGTCGTCGCCTGCGCCGCCAGCTCGCGATCTGCGCCCCGCCGAGCCCGGCGTCACCCCGACGGCGCGGGCGCTGCGAGAGCCCGTCGGCGTTCCCGAGCAGCGGACTCCACTCGAGCCCGAGCGGGAGCCTGGCCAGGGGATATCACTGTCGCCCGGCTCCGGCACCGACGCCGAGCTCCAGCCTGACCTGAACCCGGCCCACACGTCAGACACCGCCCCGGCTCGACCGACTGAGCCCGGCCCCGAGCCGGTCGCCGCACACGAGCCCGACCGTCTCGACCCCGAGCCGGACCGCGACGGCGACCCCGAGCCCGCGGTGGTGCTGGAGCCCGCGGCACTGCCCGAGCCCGCGGCGCCGCTCGACCCAGACCCCGAGCCCGTGGCACCGTTCGAGTCCGGGGCAGCGCTCGACCCAGACCCCGAACCAGCGGCACCGCCCGAGTCAGACCCCGAGCCCGTGGCACCGTTCGACCGAGACGCCGAGCCCTTGGCGCCGTTCGAGTCCGCGTCACCGTTCGACCCAGGCGCCGAGCCCGTGCCACCGTTCGAGCCCGCCCCGCTCGAGCCAGACCCCGAGCCCGTGGCACCGTTCGAGTCCGCGGCGCCGCTCGAGCCAGACCCCGGACCCATGGCACCGCTCGAGCCGGACCCCGAACCCACGGCGCCGCTCGACCCGAACCCCGAACCGGCGGCAGCGCTCGAGCCGGACCCCGAGCCAGCGGCAGGGCTCGAGCCGGACCCGGAGCCAGCGGCACCGCCCGAGCCGGCAGCCGCGGCGGTCGACCCCGACGCCGAGCCGGCCTCGCGAGTGTCGGACTCATGGCCGGACCACGTCATAACGCCGCCCGACTGGGCCATCCCCCTCCCGGAGCCGACCCCGGCCACTGGGGTCGACGCCGCGCCGGCGCCGTCTGCCGACGCGGCCCCCGCACGACCTGCCGACCCGACGCCCGCGCTGGCCGCCGATCCGGCGGCCGGTGGGCCGCCAGTCCAGCCGGACCTGTTCGAGGGGGTCTCCTCCGCGGCGGCGCAGGCCAAGCCCCGAACGGCCGGACCGGGCGCCGGACGGCGGATCGATCCGCCGCCGGGGTTCCGCGACCGGCCCCCGGGGGAGTCCCCCGCACCGGAGCAGCGCGGACCGGCGCCGGTCCCGGCGACCGTCCTGAGCGCGCCTCACCAGAGGTCTCGGTCGCGAACGGGCATCGTCGTCGTGACCGTTCTCGTGATCCTGGCCGCGGCAGGCGCGGCGATCTGGTTGACGGGGCTGGCCTCGACGGGGTCGGCGAGGCACGGGGCGATCAGCCCGCTCGAGAAGACGACGGCCGAAGGCGCGACGCCGAACGGAGCGGCGGCGGCCGTGCCGGCCTCACCGGTGATCGCCCGCACGACCGACGCGGCCTTCGTGCTGGCCGGAGCAAGCTTCGAGGCGTCCGCGAACTCGTCGCTGCCGTGGACCGATTTCAAGCGGACGGTGTCCGCCGGACCTGGGAACCGGTGGCTGCTCGTCGACGTGCGGGTTCGGAACATCTCGCGGGTCGGCTTCGATCCACGCGTCCTCCACTACCGGGTGACGACCCCGACTGGCGCGACCTACTTCCCGAACCTCGCCTACGGGACGGCACCAGCCGCCCGCCGCCCGGCCAACCCGGTCCCGATCGGGGCCGTCGTCCAGGTCGAACTGGCCTTCCAGGTGCCAGAGTCCGCCGCGGGACTCAAGCTGGCCTTCGACCCGACCGGCAGACACGAGCGTCTCGTCGTGGCGCTCGGGCGGTGAGCTCGCCGGTCCTGTTGCTGTTCGACATCGACGGAACCCTCCTGATCCAGGCGAGCCAGGCCCACCGCGACGCGATCTACGAAGGCCTGCGCGAGATCTTCGGGGTTGCCGACCCGGGAGCCGTGCCAGTCGACGCGGCCGGCCGGACGGATTCGGCGATCGCTCGGGGAATCCTCGAGCAGACCGGCGGCCACGCGGGCTTCGACGCCGACGCCGAACGCTTTCGGGCAGCTTGCGTCTCTGCGTACGAGCGACGATGCCCGCCATCGCTGGCTCGGCACGTGGCCCCCGGCATACCGGAGCTGCTCGCGGGCCTGGCGGGCCTCGCGGGCCTCGGGGGCGCCCGAGCGTCACTGGTGACCGGCAATTACGAGCCGATCGCCCGGCTCAAGCTCGCACGAGCCGGTCTGGGCCACCACTTCGCGGCGGGCCAGGGCGGCTTCGGTTCGGATGCCGAGGATCGGGCGCTGCTGCCGGAGATCGCTCGGCGACGGGCCGGCAGCCGGGGCTCGGCGCATCCCCGCGAGCAGACGATCGTGATCGGTGACACGCCACGCGACATCGCCTGCGCGCGGGCCGACGGGGTCCGTGTGTATGCGGTCGCCACCGGCCCGTACCCAGCCGCCGCGCTGGCCGGAGCCGACGCGGTATTCGAGGACGCGTGGGCGCTGCGCGACCGACTGGAGGCCGAGTTTGCCGTCTGAGACACGCCGAGGTCGGAGCTGTCGAGCAGGTGGTAGGACTGTGGATGGTATGGTCGCCGGACGCGAAATACCTGCAAATTGACATAACCCACGGACTCGGTCGCTCGACCCGACTCCACCGCCGAACCCGACCAGCCACGCCAGGCCTGCGGGAGCGCCGAAACCCAGCTCGACCCACCGCCGAACCCGCCCGCGAGACCCACCGACCGATGGACATCCCTTGATACGCGGTCGTCGATGAACCATTCCCGTCAGAGCGCCCGTCATCTCCGTCTCCGGATCCGCCTGGTCGCCGGTCTGCTGGCCGTCGGAACCGGCTTCGGCGCCCTCGCGGTCGTGCCACACTCCTCGGGTGCAACTCAGAGCGTCAACGGATTGAGCTCCCAACTTCAGAACCAGCGGGCGACCGAGCGGAAGCTGGCGGCCAGCGTCAGCGGACTGTCGACGCTGATCGACCGGCTCAGCGGCCAGGTCGTCGTGATCGAGCGCCATCGCGCGGCCGTCGAGAGCGAGCTGAGCTCCGATCAGGTCACGCTGGCCGGCGTCCAGTCGAAGCTCACCGCCGAACGGGCGCTCCGGGTTCGCCTGATCGCGAGGCTCGGGCGGGCGATGCGGATCCTCGACGCCCAACTCGTGGCCACCTACGAGACCGACCCGCCCGACGTGATCAGCGTGGTCCTCAAGGCCCACGGGTTCGCCGACATGCTCGACCAGCTGACCTTCCTGCGCGACGCCAAGCAGCGCCAGCAGGACGTGATCGCGGCAACCCGCCGGGCGAAGGCCACAGCGGTTGCGGCCACGCGCAAGCTCGCGTCGCTCGAATCCCACGACCAGGCGGTGACCGAGGTCGTCGCCGCCCAGGCCCGGGCGGTGACGGGAATCAGCGTCCTGCTCGAGTCTCGGCAGGCGACACTCGAGACCGCGCGGTCGGCCCGCCTGGCCGAGCTGCACGCGACGCGCGCGAAGACCGGCGACCTCCAAAGGCAGCTGACCCGGCTCCAGGCCGAGCTCGCGAGCCAGGCCGACCAGGCCTACGGGAGCTGGGCGATCCCGGCTGCGATCGTGATGTGCGAGTCCGGTGGACAGAACCTCCCGCCGAACAGCGCCGGCGCGTCCGGCTACTACCAGTTCCTCCCGAGCACATGGAAGGGCGAGGGCGGGGACACCCCGGCGGCCTATCTCGCGCCGAAGTCCGAGCAGGACCGGCTGGCGGCGAAGCTGTGGAACGGCGGGCGGGGCGCGTCGAACTGGGACTGCGCGGCGATCGTCGGCATCGGGTAGGACGAGTCCATGATTGACTGGACACGCGTACTCGAGCTCGCCGGAACGCTCCCGGAGGTCGAGCCCGGGTACTCATACGGGACGCCGGCGCTGAAGCTGCGCAACAAGCTGATCGCCCGCCTCCGGGAGGACGGCGAGACACTCGTCGTCCGGGCGGACGTCGACGAGCGCGAGGCCCTGATCGCCGCGGCGCCCGAGAAGTTCTTCCTCACGCCCCACTACCAGCCCCATCCGTGGGTGCTCGTACGCCTCTCCCGAGTCGAGCCCGACGAGCTCCGCGAGCTCTTGACCGACGCCTGGCTGCTGCGCGCGCCCAAGCGGCTGGCCTCCCGCCTCGAGGAGTCCGGTTTCGTCCCGCCCCGCCGTCTTCGCGATCGGGCGCGGACCGCGCTCAGCCGAGTCAGCGAGCGGTCAGGTCGGCCGAGTGATCGCCGGCCCGCGGACCGTGCGTAGGGCCGGCCGCTCGAGCACCGCGAGAGTTCGTGCTTCGAGGTTTCCGTCCCGCGGTTGGAGCAGAACGCCCGGGGCGAGTCGGTCGATCTCCGCGGGCCCCTGGATTCGCCGCTGGGCGGCGACGAGAACCTGGTAGGCCATCGCGCTGAGCTCGCTGAGCGGTTGGTGGCGGTTCTCGCGGACGCCGAGCTCGGCCTGGGCGAGCCCGTCGCGACCGACTGCCCGGTAGGCGTCGATCAGGATCGCGATCTCCACCCCGTAGCCGACCGGGAAGGGCAGTGTCTCGAGCAGCGACCGGCGCGCGGCGACCTCCCCGGCGAGCGGCTGTGCGAAGCCGGCGAGGTCGGGGACGTGGAGGTTCAGGAGCGGACGGGCCATCAGCTCGGTCACCCGGCCGCCACCGTCCGGCGTGCTCTGATCGCCGGCGCGGAACGGTCGCCGGAAAGCGCCCTTGACCAGATGGAGGGTCGGGTCACCCAGGAGTGGAGCGACCAGGTCGAGCAGGAAGCGAGCCGAGAAGTTTGCCGTGTCGGTATCGAGGAAGACGACGATCTCACCCCGGGTCTGGCTGAGACCGCGCCAGAGGGCATCGCCCTTCCCGAGTGCCGGACCGAACTCGGGCATCAGGGTCGACTCCTGGTGGACGGCGACGCGGTGCTGACCGGCGATCCGGCCGGTCGCGTCGCTCGACGCGGCGTCGACGATCAGGACCTCGTCGACCAGTCCGGCCTCCCGGCATGGCCCGAGCGCGTCGAGCACGGGGCCGAGCGAGTCGGCCACATCGCGGGTCGGCAGGACCAGGCTGATCGTCTGGTCCTTGATCGCGACGAGGTCGGCCAGTGACGAGCCGGTTCGGTAGGTCCGCCGCGAGAGCCAGCTGTCGAGGCCGTTGTCGGTCGGGCGGGTCGATCGCGTCGGGTTTGCGTCCCCGCCAAGCGTGGTATCGGCAGATCCCGGCAATCGAATCCCAGGAGTCTAGAGTCATGCCCCCTCGTGGAGTGAAGAAGAACTCGAAGCGCGGGCGTCAGTACGAGCACGTCAAGGAGAGCGAGCTCGACCAGGGACGTTCAAAGGAGCGTGCGGAGGAGATCGCCGCACGTACGGTCAACAAGGAGCGCGCCCGCAGCGGCGAGTCGCAGACGGCGTCCCGGCTTTCGCGGACGGACATCTCGTCCGGTCGCCGGGGTGGCCTGAGGTCGGGGACGGCCCGGGCGAAGGGCCGGACGAAGGCACAGCTCTACAACGAAGCCCGGGCCAAGGGAGTCGACGGACGCTCGAAGATGAACAAGGCCGAACTCAAGCGAGCCGTCGACGGCTGACGGCTCAGTGGCTCGCCTCAGGCTGCAAGCCGGTCGCGGTATTCCACGACCGTTGGCCCGGCCGGTCCGGGTGTGGGGCTCGGCGGGAGCGGATCCGGACCGGGCTCGGGCGGCAGGGGATCCGGTGTCGGAGCCGGCGGAGGACCGGGGTCGGGGAGAGGGGACGGCGGGGTCGGATCCGGCCCCGGGTCCGGCAGGCGCCCGCTGGGGACGGCCGGTCGTGGCCGCGTGAGGGCGCTCATCATCCGCCTGTGACCCGGGCCAGCTCGACGGGAATCTTGAAGCGGCGTTCGAGCTCGCCGGGGTCGACGTCCTCCCGGTAGAGGGACTTGCCCGGTCGAGTGAAGACGAGGACCCGATCGGCCGGAAAGGTCCGCAGGACGTCCTCGATCGCATCAGCCGGATCGCCTTCGCCGGTGTCGCCGGTGACGTCGACCTGCGCATCGCCGAGCTTGTCGACCGTCTCCTGCTGCACCCAGTCGGCGCGAGCGATCGCCTTGTCGGCGTCGGAGATCCAGAAGCGCAGGGCCGAGCTGTGGAGGGCGGGGGCGACGACGACGACTTCGTCGTCGAGACCGTCGGACCCGATCGCCTCGCGGAGCTGGTCTGCGTTGATCGGCTCGTTGGTGAGCAGAAGAGTTTTCATGTCGGACGCCTACCCCGTCAACCTGCGACCTAACCCGCAGGCTCGAGGCAGCGACCCGTCGGGTCGTCCAGAGCCGCCGCCGGCAGCGGCTCTCAGAGCGAGGCCCACCCGCCGCGGAGCGCGTGGGCGAGCATCGTCGCCTCGGCACGGTCGAGCACGTCGCCGGCGGACGGACACTCGCGCAGCGCGGCCCGGCCGAGACTCAGCTCGACGCCCACCAGTGCCGGGCAGGCCGGCTCGGTCAGCGCACTGCGCAGCCGATCCTCGAAGTACTCCGCGCCGGCGTCGTCGCAGCCGATCAGCAGGACGGCGAACTCCCGCCCGCCGATGTGCGCCGCGATGTCCGTGCTTCTCGCGGCGACCCGGACCGCCTCGGCGAACTGGCGCAGGATCTCGTCCGCGCCCCTTCGCGTTCGACTGGCGGCGGTCGCGTGGAGTCCCGCCACGACCACGACGGAGTCCGTCCGATGCCGACGGGCGAGGGCCCACGAGCGGCGGACGTGCTGATCGAACTCGTGCCGGTCGCTGAGCCCGACCAACCCGCCGACGGGCAGCTCTGGAGGGACGTCGATCCGCTCCGGCGGCCAGACGAGCCGTGTCGGAGACGATCCGAGCGGCCGGGAGTGCCGGTGCGCGAGCATCATCACCTCGGCGCGGTCGAGCGCCTCGGTCGCCGATGTCGCCCCGCCGGCGGGAGCGTGGCCGAGACTCAGCTCGATCCGGGCGAGCGCCGTCCACGACGGCTCGGTCAAGGCCTCGCGCAAGCGGCGCTCGAAGTACTCGGCGCCCGGTTCGTCGCATTCGATCAGGAGGATCGCGAACTCCTCGCCGCCGATCCGAGCGACGATGTCGGTCCCGCGCGCGGCCATCCGCAGCGCGTCCGCGAATTCGCTGATCGCCGCGTCGTCGACGCCCCGGCCCGAACCGTCGTCGACGGCGTCGAGGCCGACGATGACGACCACCGATTCGGTCTGGTGGCGGCGGGCGAGGGCCCACTCTCGACGCAGGTGCAGGTCAAACGACTGCCTGTCACCCAGGCCGGTCAGCTTGTCCACGGCGGTCGTCTGGGCAGCGACACGGCCTGGCGGCTGCGTCGCGTCCAGGCCTTCGCGAAACCCTGCGATCGCCTCCTCGGGCCCCGGCCGCACGACCGCGCGGCGCCGATCGACGGGGCGCTCGCCGGCGCTCGCCGGCGTGGCGTCAACCGGCGGGCCGGTGCGGTGGAATCGGCTGCGTCGTCGGGGATTCATCTTGCCTCACGCAGTCAATCGGCGCCGGCCCCGGGACGCGCCATCGTACATCCGTGTAGCAATACGACCCAGGCTGCAGGATCCCTGCCTTACCCGGGGTCTGCGGCCGGCGCGCGCAGCGCCGGGAGGACCTGCTCACCATAGGTGCGGATCGTGCCGAGCGGGTCGGCCTGACCGATCAGTTGGGTGCAGATCACGGTCGGCCCGAGCTCGCAGAGCTCGCGCAGCCGGCCGATGTGGTGGTCGACATCCGCGCTGACGACGAAGCCCCGGTGTGCGAACTCGTCGTCGGTGTACTCCCGTTCGGCGATCCGCTGCATCTCCGCGGGATCGTGGATGTCCTCGCGGTAGACGCTCGCCAGCTGGGTCGGCTTCCACCGCCGGGCACCGGCGATCGCCTCAGCTTCGGTCGCGGCCCAGGCGATCCCCGTCTGGAGGATGATCTCGCCGACCGGGCGGTCATGCTCGGCGCACGACTCGCGATACGCCTCGATCACCGCCGGCGCCTGTTCGGGGTCACCGAGTGTCCACAGGCCGTCCCCGTGGCGACCGGCGATGCGGGCGGCCTGCGGCCCGAAGGCGGACACGTAGAGCTTTGGCGGCGCGCTCGCCCGCGTGTACAGCTTGGCCTCGTCGAGGCGAAACCAGCCGGCGTCCATCGTCACGGTCTCACCGGCCCACAGCCGGCGGATCGCCGCGAGACCGGCGTCGAATCGCGCGAGCTGCTCGGCCGGCCGCGGCCAGTCGAGGCCAAGTGGGGATTCGTTGAGCGACTCGCCGGACCCGACGCCGAGGAAGACCCGTCCGGGATACATCTCCTCGAGGCTCATGAACGCCTGGGCGATCACGCCTGGGTGGTAACGGTGGACGACCGGCGTCACGCCGGTTCCGATCGGAAGCCTGGTCAGCGCTCCGACCGCGCCCAGCCAGACCCAGGCGTTGCCGGACTCGCCGTCGGGGAACCACGGCGCGAAGTGGTCCGAGCAGCCGATCCCGTCGAAGCCGGCTTGCTCGGCCGCGACGGCCTGGTCGAGCAGGACCGACGGCGGGAACTCCTCATGCGAGCCGGCGAACCAGAAACGAGGTGGCATCAGACCTCCGATCGACCGTGGACGGTCGTCTGTACCCGGCGCGTCTCAGATCTGAACGCGCGACCTATTCGGTGGCGTTGAACTCGACGATCGCGATCGACAGCATCACGAGCCCGAGCGCGAGAACGACGCCGGCCTCGAAGAGGGCCGGCAGATGCCAGCCCCACCAGGTCAGGCCGGGGTCGAGGGCGCTGCGGGCGGCGGCGGTGATGTGGAGATGGCCGAAGACGAGCCGGCGCATCGGGTCGACGGCGTAGGTCAGGGGGTCGAGCCGGTTGAGGACGGCGAGCCACCCGGGGAGCCCGGAGATCGGGAAGAGGGCGCCGGAGATGAAGAACATCGGCATCACGATCATCTGCATCACGCCCATGAAGGCCTGGATCTGCTTGATGCGGGCGGCGATCATCACGCCGAAAGCCGTGATGCTGAAGGCGAGCAGGAGCTGGAGGCCGAAGATCCCGAGCAGGAGGAGCGGGTCGTAGGGGACGTGGACGGCGCCGGCCAGACAGATCAGGACGATGCCCTGGAGGCTGGCGACGACGGCTCCGCCGAGGCACTTGCCGATCACGATCGAGCTGCGTCGGATCGGGGCGACCATCATCTCGCGGAGAAAGCCGAACTCCCGGTCCCAGACGATCGACGCGGCCGAGAACATCGCCGTGAACATCACCGAGATGCAGAGGATGCCCGGATAGATGAAGGTCTTCAGGTTGACGCCGTGGGTCCCGAACTGAGAGAGCTGCTGGAGTCCGGAGCCGAGCACGAAGAGGAAGAGGAGCGGCTGGATCAGCGAGGTGGCCATCCGCATGCGGTCGTTGCGAAAGCGGATCAGCTCGCGGCGGAAGACGATCTTGATCGCGCGGATCTCGCTGCGGAAGCTCCGCGGCGGGACGACCACCCGGGCAACCTGCGGGGTGGATCCGGCACCCGACGGATCGGGCTGGGTCTGCAACGTGTCGGTCCGGCTGGTATCCGTAGCGCTCATCGCCTGCCTCCGCTCATCGCCTGCATCACCATCCGGTTGCGGTCCTTGCCGTCCGAGTTCTCGGCATCGCGGATCGTCGAACCGGTGTGCGCCATGAAGACGTCGTCGAGCGTCGGCCGCGACACGCTGACGGCCTTGATCTGGATCCCAAGCTCGGCGAACAGGCGGGGGACGAACTCCTCGCCGGAGGGCACGTAGAAGGTCACCGAACCTTCGGCGATCTTGGCCTCGAGCTTGAAGCGGTCGGCCAGCGCGGCGACCGCCGCGTCGTCATCGGCCGTGTGGATCGTCACCCGATCGGCGCCGACCTGGGCCTTGAGGGCGTCCGGCGTGTCGAGCACGACGATCACACCCTTGTCCATGATCGCGATCCGATCGCAGAACTCGGCCTCGTCCATGTAGTGGGTCGTCATGAAGATCGTGATCTCCTCGGTCTGCTGGAGCGCCCGGATGTAGCGCCAGATCGAGCTGCGGGTCTGCGGGTCGAGGCCGATCGTCGGCTCGTCGAGGAAGAGGACCCGCGGTGAGTGGAGAAAGCCGCGGGCAATCTCCAGGCGCCGGCGCATCCCGCCGGAGAACGTCAGGACCTGGGTCTTGCGGCGGTCCCACAGCCCGACCATCTCGAGGACCTGCTTCATGCGGGCGGGCACGAGCCGCGACTCGACGCCGTAGAGCTCCGCGTGCATCCTGAGGTTCTGCTCGGCCGTGAGGTACCCGTCGAGGGTCGGGTCCTGGAAGACGAGGCCGATGTTCCGGCGGACGTTGTCGCGTTCGGACACGACGTCGTGTCCGGCGACCCGGGCGGTGCCGCCGGTCGGCTTGGCGAGCGTGCAGAGCATGTTGATCGTCGTCGTCTTGCCGGCTCCGTTGGGTCCGAGGAAGCCGAAGACCTCGCCGGCGGCGACGTCGAAGGTGACGCCCCGGACGGCCTCGATCTCGCCATAGGACTTGCGGAGATCCCGCACGTCGATCGCTGGGGTCGCTAAATCCATACCGCGGCGGAACTTTACAGCAGACGTAAGGATCGGCGACGAATGCGGTAGATTCGCCTGCAATGGAGGCAGCCACGGTGATCGGCGAGGGGCTCCGCGAGCGCAAGAAGCGCCAGACCCGCGAGGCGATCGCCGCCGCGGCGATGAGTCTGTTCGAGGTCCGCGGCTTCGACGACGTGACGATCGCCGAGATCGCCCGGGCGGCCGACGTCTCGGAGAAGACGATCTCCAACTACTTCCCCGCCAAGGAGGACCTCGTCTTCGGTCGGCGCGGCGAGCGCCGGGACGCCCTCGTCGAGGCGATCCGCGAGCGAGCTCCCGGCGAGTCGATCGTCGGGCCGTTCCGGGATGCGACGACGGCCTTCCTCGACCGCGTCGAGCACGACCCCGTCGAGTCGATCGTCGCGATCCCCCGGCTGGTCGCCCAGAGCACGGCATTGCGCAACAGCCTGTCGCTCTCCTGGGAGGAGGAGTCGGCCGTGCTCGCTCCGGTGATCGCCGAGGCGGCCGGTGAGGACGCGAACGAGCTGCTCCCGGCAGCCGTCGCCCGGACGCTCGCCTGGACGCACCGGCTCGCCTTCCGCGCGGCGTTCACGCGGCTGCTCGCGGGCGAGCACCAGGCGACGGTCGCCGCCGACCTGCGACGGCAGGCCGACCGCGCCTACGACAGGCTCGAGGCCGGCCTGGCCGACTTCGCGACCGCCGGGCCGCCGGTCGGCCGATCGGGGCGCTCGCGGCCTGTCCGAGGCGCTGCCAGCTGAGCGTCCTGCCGGTGATCGCCAGATTCGTGAAGATCCCTGAGAGGGGCGTGCCTGGCGGGGCGGTGTCGGTCTGGCTGTTGAAGCTGTCGGCCACGGCCGCGCCGTGGCCGTCGAACACCATCAGGTTCGTCACGGTGTTGACCGGCCCGGGGTTGGTCGGGTCGATCGTCAGGCCGGTGGTGATCACCCAGGCGAGATAGCCGCGCGTGCTCGCCGTGAACTTCGGCGGCGCGGAGACCGTCGCGTAGGTGACGCCGGCGACGGCGTTCGGGTTGAGCGTGCGCTTCCCGGTCCGCAGGTTCCACTGCTCGATCGACATCCTGGCGACGGTCGTCGCGACCGGGCTGCTGACCTGCACGAAGGAGAGGTAGTCGCCGGCGATCACGAAGTTCTGCGGGCCGACGGTCGAGCTGCCGCGGTCGATCACGAAGATCTTCCCGACGCCTCGCAGACAGCCGTAGTAGGTGACCGATCGCGTCGACCCCTTGACGATCGTGTTGCTCGTGACGAGCGCCGACCCGCGGTGGAAGGCGACCGCCTCGCCGCCGGGGACGTGGCAGGCCGGCGCCGGCCGGGCGGACGCCGCGCCGGGGAGGGCGGCGGCACCGACCAGCGTGACTGTGATCGCGAGCGTACGGAGACTTTTCAGCATCGATCCTTCAAACGTCGTAAGCCGGCCGAGGTAGCGCAGAAGCCCGCGTAGGCTACCCGGTCAGCTGAAACCGCCACGTCGACAGGGGCGGCTGGTCGGCGGCGGGATTACTCTTGACGGGAGTTGAGCACGGACACCGCGACGAGGCTGCGGAGCGCCGGGGGGCGGGTCTGGCGGGTCGGCGGGGTCGTCCTGTCAGTCGTGCTCGCGGCCGGCGTGGCGAGCGGGGCGTGGGCCGATCGCACGGCCGCGGCGGGGCCGGCCGGGGACGCGGGCGCGACGATCACGGCGGCCGCGTCGCCGGCCGAGCTCGCGTTTGGGTCGACGACGTCGGTGTCCGGAGCGCTGACCGGACCCACAGGCATCGGCGAGGCCGGCGTGGAGGTCGCACTCGAGCGCAGCGCATACCCGTATGCCGGCTACGCGTCGATCGAGCACGCGACGACGCAGCCGGACGGGTCGTATGCATTCGGTGGGCTGATCCCCGACCGGGACACGCGCTACGAGGTGGAGGAGGCCGGCGACCCGAGCGTGGTCAGCCAGCCGGTCGGGGTGGTTCTCGACACGCCGGTGGTCACGCGCGTGACGACGTCGGCCGACGGCGAGCTGAGGGTCACAGCGACAGCCGAGCACTCGCGGGCGTTCGACTGGAACGACCGTCGGGCCCGGTGGTACGTGAGCACGAACGGCGGGCGGACGTCGAAGCTGGTCGCCCAGACGACGACCCGCGAGGTGAGGGCCGGGGAGACGCGTGTCAGCGCGAGCTTCTACCCGCCGACCGGGCCCCTCAGCTACCGGGTCTGCTTCACCGCGGGCGGCACCCGGGGCCTTGGCCGGGGGACGACGTCGCACCGCTGCGAGGTGAGCGGGACGTGGATCGGCAACCCGTCGCCGGCCGTGCCGTCGAGCGGGGAGATCTCTTCGGCCGAGGAGTTCCTCGACGGGCGGGCCGGGCGGACGGGGTTCGCCGTCCTCGACAGCCACGGCCGACTGAGCGGCGTGCGGATGCACGAGCGGTTCGACTCGGCGAGCCTGATCAAGGCGATGCTGCTCGTCGCCGACCTGCGACGGATCGGCGACGCGCACCGACGGCTGTCGGAGGAGGACCGGGAGATCCTCGAGCCGATGATCCACGTCTCCGACAACGACGCGGCGTCGGCGGTCTTCGCGATCGTCGGCGAGTCCGGCCTCGTCAGCCTGGCGTCGGCCGCCGGGATGACCGACTTCTCGCCGAACGCGTCGTGGGGCCTGTCGAAGATCTCGCCAGCCGATCAGGCGCGCTTCTTCGCAGACCAGGACTCGCTGATCCCGCCGGAGTTCGTCGACTACGCGAGGTCGCTGCTCTCGGGCATCGACCCGTCGCAGCGGTGGGGGATCCCGGCGGGGGTCGACGGTCGGTACGACGTGTTCTTCAAGGGCGGGTGGCTCCCGGACATGGGCGTCGTCAACCAGGCGGCCCGGCTCGAGGGCCACGGCGAGACGATTGGCGTGTCGATCCTCACCAGCGGGGGGCCCGGGATGGCCTACGGGGAGCAGACGCTCGAGGAGACGACCGAGCGACTGCTCGATTGACCGGCGGGCGGTGGGTGCGGGGGCCGACGCATGCGGCGGCGTAGCATTGGTGAGCCGTGACGGCGCTCGGAATCGCCCTGCTGGTCCTCGGCGCGACGCTGGTCGTGCTGGAGGCGCACGTGCCGTCGCTCGGCGTGCTCGGTCTGCCGGGCGTCCTTGGGCTGATCGGCGGGTCGGTGCTGGCCGTGAGCGGGCTCGGCGGGGGAGTCGGTCTGGTCGCAGCGGTCGCGCTGCTGATCGGCCTCAGCTCGATCTCCGGTCTGGCCGTGGCTCTGCGCAAGGGGCCGCAGGCGCGCCGGCGGCGAGTGCGAACCGGGGCCGAGGGACTGGTCGGTCAGGTCGGCGTGGTTCGCAGCTGGTGCTCGCCCGACGGCCAGGTGCTCGTCTGCGGTGCGCTGTGGCGGGCCCGCCGAGCGTGGCCAGAGGAGGAGGGGGAGGAGTTCCGCGAGGGCGACGAGATCGTCGTCGAGTGGCTCGGCGGCCTGACGCTGGCGGTCCGCCGGGCGGAGCAGTGGGAGCTCTTCCTGTGATCACAGCGATCATCGTCGTGCTTGCGGTGTTGGCGGTGATCGCCGCGACTGGGATGGCCGCGTCGGTGAGGGTGCTGCGTGAGTACGAACGAGGCGTCCTCTTCCGACTCGGGCGGCTGATGGACCAGCGGGGTCCCGGTCTGGTGATGATCGTGCCGGGGCTCGACCGGATCGAGCGGATCAGCCTGCGGACGATCACGCTGACGGTGCCTCCGCAGGAGGTCATCACGCGGGACAACGTCCCCGCGCGGGTGACGGCGGTCGCCTACTACCGGGTGATCGATCCGAGCAGGGCGGTCGTCGAGGTCGAGAACTTCGGGGAGGCGACCCTCCAGGTCGCACAGACGACGCTGCGATCGGTGCTCGGAGGCGCGGACCTCGACACGCTGCTGGGCGAGCGGGAGCGGCTGAACGACAGCCTTCAGCAGATCATCGACACGCAGACCGAGCCGTGGGGGATCAAGGTGACGGCGGTCGAGATCAAGGATGTGGAGATCCCCGAGCGGATGCAGCACGCGATCGCCAGGCAGGCGGAGGCCGAACGGGAGCGGCGGGCGAAGATCATCAACGCGGAAGGTGAGTTCCAGGCGGCCGAGAAGCTGTCACAGGCGGCCGAGATGATCAGCCGCAACCCGGTGACGATCCAACTTCGCTACCTGCAGACGCTGCGGGAGATCGGCGGGACCCAGAACTCGACGATCGTCTTCCCGATGCCGATCGACCTGATGAAACCGGTTCTCGAGGCGCTCGGGCCCAAGTCGAGCGATGGTGTCGGGGCGGTGGCGCCGGCGCCGTCGACCCGGTCGGAGGGTGAGCTCGGCGGTGGGCCGGCACCCGAGCAGCTCGAGAGCGGCGAGCGGCCGGCCGGAGCGGCTCGTCACGCCGTCGACGAGCAGGCACCGGTCAAGCCGGATCCACGGTGAGCACACTCCGGGGGTCGTCCTCGAGGGCCGGGAGGCCGGCTCGATTTGACTTGCATGACACCGTGATGGTTGGTATTTTGTCGGTTCCCTCGAGGAGGGACCTCTGAACATGGGTGATCACGTGTACATCGTCGTCTTCGGACAGCGCCTCGCCACCGGCCTCAATCGCCGGTCCGCTGCCATGACGCGCATGATGCTCGCGTAGGCCCTTCTTCTCATGGGTCCGCGGGCAACGGTCGCCCGACGGACCCGCTGGTTGCCTCGCGCAGCCTCCGCTCCTTCCGCCGGGCGGTCGGACTCGTCGAATCTCGTCCGATCGAACAAGGAGCAGTGTGATGCAGTCTCCGTCGTTGCACGAGCAGTACATGCGGGCGGTCGTCGCCGACCGTCTGAGATCCCAGGCCCACGGCCCGCCGGGTGGACCGCGCCGGCGGGCGCGGCGTGTTCGAGTCCGCGCGCGGCTGGCCTTCGCCTTCGCGGTGGCGGCTCGCCATCTGGATGAGCCGGCGAGCCGGCGGGCGATGCGGGTCCCCGAGGCGCGATGAGCGACCTCAGCCGGCCGGGGTGTGCTCTCGGGCCTTCGAGCCCGGCGGCTCGGGAGCACGCCTGCGGTCCGCGTCGCGTCGGCCGTGGACCGGCAGACTCGGCCGAATAGACGGTGGAAACTACGGATGGCCGCCGGGCGCGACGGCCTCATGCTTTGAGTGATGCTCCGTGCTGACAAGAGGACCCAGATCGTCCGGCTGCCGATCAGCCGGGAGCAGATCGTCAACGGACGCTACGCCGTGCAGACGGGCGGGCGGGTTCTCGGCCCGCGGTGGAACAAGGCGACGCTGGCAGAACTGACGGTGCGCCAGCGCGGGCGACCGGTCGCGATCGCCGCGACCGACGGGCGGACGCTCTGGCATTTTCACGACGCGTTCTATTGGGACGGCACGGGCCTCAACGCGCAGGACGTCGGCCTGCTGATCCGCGGGGACGACCGTCGTCAGGCCCTCCAGCGCCACAACGCCCGGTCGATGACGCGCGGGCGTGTGCGCCAGACCAGAGCGCAATCGCTTCGCTGACCGCCCGCGAACCCGGGCCGTGCGAGGCGACTCCCGTCCGGCTGGGGCTGTGGCTGGGATGAGCGCCGCGGGTCGCGCGGCCTCGCCGGGGGACAACGAGCTGATCGCGCGGATGCAGCAGGGCAGCACCGCGGCGTTCGGCGTCCTCTGCGACCGGTATGGCGACCGGGCCTACCGCGTGGCGCGAGCCGCGTCGTTTGATCGCTCGCGAGCCGAGGAGGCCGTGCAGGAGGCATTCAGCGTGATCTGGACCGAGCGAGCGACCTACCGGCCGGACCGGCCGACCGCGGCCGCATGGCTGATGACGGTCGTGCGCAACCGCGCGATCGATGCGATGCGCCGGGACTCGGCCTTCGAAGCCCGGAGGGCCGGGGAGGAGTTGCTCGAGCGTCACGCGTCGTCCGACGACGTCGCCGTCGAGGTTCTCGACCGAATCGAGGCGTGTGAGCTGCGAGTGCTGGTCGGCCGGCTTCCCCAGGCGCAGCGCGATGTGATCGTGCTCGCCTTCTACAGTCACCTCTCCCACACGGAGATCGCCAGCCTGCTGGACGTGCCGCTCGGGACGATCAAGGCCCGCGGTCGCCGCGGGCTGCACGCCCTCCGGGGGGCACTCGACCGCGACCAGTCGCAACCCGAGCTCCTTCCAGTCCCGGCGCCACGGCACGTTCAGCGCGCGGCGACCGGCTCCACCGCTTGGCAGATGCGGATTGCCGGCCCCGGCCCGGGACGACGATCGTCGCGCCGGGAGGGACCCGCTCAGATGTGAGACGGTGCGTGACGCGCCGCCGACCGACCTTCGCGAGACCCGCTCGCCGCCGACACGAACGGCGTTCGCGAGCAGCGTGAGCGTGAGCTCGGGCGGGGGGCTTTGGGCTACGCGCGGGTCGTTGGGCCCTACTTTCCGGTGCTGCCGGCGTTTCGGGCAGAATGCGCCGCGTGCCGGAGCTGAACAGAGTCGGAGACTCCGCCGCGAGCTTCGGAGGACTCGGGCTTGCCCTCGGCTTCTTCGTCGGCTGCGCGTCACAGGCACGCGAGAAGCTCACCATCGAGACCACGATCAAGATCGGGGCTATCGCCGCATTTTTCGCCGCCGGGGGGGCGGCGGTGGGGGCGCTTGCCGAAGGAATCAGGGGGCTACACTGAGCCTGTGCGTCAGAAGGTCATCCTTTTTCTAGCAATGATCGCCTCGGGTGTCGCAGTCGGCCTCGCGGCGCGGGTCCTTGGGCTCAGCGAGGGCGCAACGGATGCCCTCGCCGGGGCAGCCCTAGGACTGCTCGCCGGTTTCGGGGCCCCCTACGCCTTTGGCGTCGGGCGAGCCGTCGCCGATTCCGCGCTCGGCCGCGCTGGCGGCAAGATAGTCAACGAAGTGGTACCGGACGAATCCGCAGTTCGAGCAGAATACGGGGACACCGCGCCATCCGCGGCCGAAAGTGATCTGCTGGTCTGCTTGCCCGACGGCTTGGATGAGGACGAGTTCACTGCCGACGGACCACGCGGTGACGTCGCACGCGGGACAACTGCGCCAGGCTCCCACGGCCTCAAGCTGCGCGCGCAGTTGATCGACATCGGCCATATCTGAGCGCAGCCTAACGGGCTAGGCAAATGCAGCACTCCCGTCGCCCGAAACGGGGGTTCGGTGACCCGTTGGTCGAGTCACGCGTGGGGTCGGCGGATGGGTTTCTCATGGACGCGCCCGGGCTGATTCGAACGGCCGACCTCTCGCTCCGGAGGCCGGGACGCTGGCTGAAGCGAGTGGCCCGGTTGGCCACTGTTTGCAGGGTGCCTGGTCGTTTCGGCTCCCACCTGCGACGCGGGCGATGTGCGCGGGATCGGTCGCGATGCACGGCGATTTCGGCGCGTAAAGGCGCTGGACGCGCCGGCCGGGAAGACCCCGTCGTCGGCCGGCCCGCGATGGGGTCAGCGGAGCTAGGGTCGCACCGGGTACCGGCCTCGCCACTCGTCGGACATCCGGCTGTGGAGCGCCGTCACGGCCCCAAGGCGCGTGGTCTTTCCGCCTGACGGCGAGGATCTCTCTTGCCACCGTACGAGGGCAGCCTGGATCCGAGTGAGGTCAGCTCGATCGTGAAACGACGCGCTCCGCCGTCTCCGGCCGCTCGGGGGTCGTCACTCAGACGTGCCAGTCCGCGCAAGACCCGAGATGGTCCAGGTCTTCCCGTCCGGCTGTGCGGCAATGCGCGGTGGGCAGCGCCTCAGGATCCGTCGTCGCGTGGCCGTGTCCTCGGGGCGTGTGGATCCCATCGTCGGCCGTCGAGATCGAAGCCGCCGCGATGAGCGGCGAGCTCACCGAGACCGCTAGCTTCGACGTGAAGGAGGCTCTTCCGACTGCACGGAAGAACGCCGATCTCGCGACCGATGTCGCGGCGATGACGACGGACGGCGGCGTGTTGCTCTACGGGGTGGCTGAGGACGAGCACAAGCGACCGACGATCCGGGACCGACTACAAGCGGCAGGCAACCAAGTGCGCTGCCCGACCGGCGAATGCAAGCCGAAGTCGACGTGGATCAAGGCCGACCGCCTGCATCCGCTGATCCCGCGCCACACCGCGAAGTCGAGCGCGCTCTACAAGAGTCGTGGTGCCGTCGAGCGCGAGTTCGGGCGGCTCACGCACGAGTGGGCGCTCCTGCCGCTCCGCGTCCGTGGCCTTGGGCGCGTTCGGCTGCACGCCGACCTGACGATCCTCGCCAGGCTCGTGTGCTCGCTCGCCGGAACCTAGCCGCAAGCGATGGGCGCCGATAGGCTTCGGCGCCGAATGGACCAGGCCACGATAGACCGCTGCATCGCTAAGGTCGATCGGGCCGATGAGTTGATGGAAGAACTCGGCAGCAAATGGCTGGCCTTCCTGAGATCGAATCCCTACCCCCATTGGGTAGATGACGGGGCAGAACCAGGCTGGAAGCACGTCTCCATCGACTTCCCGGAGTGCGCGCCCTTGTGGTGCGGCGTCGTGGCGGGAGAGATCGCGCACGATCTCCGGAGCGCCCTCGATCACATTGCGTGGCGCGAGGCCGTCGAAAAGTTGGGCGATGTCAAGGCCAGATCGCACGAACGCCAGATCGCATTCCCACTCCGGGCGACCCCCGCCAGCTTCAAAGACGCCGCCGTACTTCCATGGGTCGACCCAAACGCCGCCGCACTCATGGAGCGGCACCAGCCGTACCAGCCCTGGCAAGGCGTCGGGCCGAACCCTCTCGGTCTCCTGCATGAGTTCAACCGTCTGGACAAGCACCACGCCATCCACGTAGGCGTCGGCGTCGGGCCTACGATGCTGAGCCTCCACGCTTTCATCGACTGGGACCGCGCCGTCCGGCTGCTCGACTTCGAGGGGCGCCTTCAAACCGGCCAAGCATTGAAAGGCCGCACAGAGGTCATGCGACTCCGCTTCGCCGTCGACTCGAACCCGGAGGTGTACGTGAAGCGAACACCTCCGCTCTCCATAAGCTTTGGCCAGTTCCAAAGCCCTCCCGGTGGCGCCGGCATCCTTGAAACGGTGGAGTGTGTCCGCCAAGTCGTCGCTGACTTCCGCGATCTCGTGCCATAGCGGCGGCCTCACCGCACGCCGCCTGTCGCCTCGAAGCGTTGGGGTAGCCCTGCCGCATCCTCCAAATCACCCTTGGGAGTGCCTGCTAAATGACGCCTTTTAGTAGCCGTTCAGTCCCCGGGGCTGGGTTGGGCCCGGGATCAGATCAGGGCTGGGAGGGTCTGTGCGTGCTGGTGGGCGGTGAAGAGTTGGGCGAGGTAGTGGTAGAGCGAGCGGTTTTGGAGTCGGCAGGTGACCGAGGCG
>DATCEH010000104.1:0-18521 GCA_036510225.1 Solirubrobacteraceae bacterium
TGGGCGGGGAGGACCACGACGCCGGCCCGCCGGCCGTCGAACGGATACCAGAAGCTCGTCGTGTGCCCGAGCGCGAGGACGCTGAAGTGCGGTGCCACCGTGTGGTTCGTCCGGTTGCGCACCTCGACGGTGATCTCGTCGATCGTCTGGAGCTGGCCGGTCGACGTGGTCCCGAGCACACGCAGCGACAGCGGGCCCGGGAGGGCGAGGGCGAGCGCGCCGGCGACCACGCAGACAACCCCGGCGACAAGCAGTCCCGGCGCGAGCCAGCGTGGCCGCGACGCCGCCTCGACGACGGCCGGCCCGACCGTGAGGGCGGCGACGAGGGCGGCCGGGAGCGGCATGATCATGTAGGTCGCGAAGCTCCGCGTCGGGATGAAGAAGACGACCGCCACGAGGATCGGCCAACCCCGCTTGAGCGCAGCAGGTCGGTCGAGGTAGGCGAGCAGCAACAGGACGTAGAGGGCGAGCGCGGCGATCGAATAGGCCGCCAGCAGGCCGCCGCCACGGCCGGCGCCCAACGTCAGGTTGACGAGCCCCTGCCCGTCGGGAATCAGCGGCTGGGCGAGCGGCACGAGGATCCCGTGGAGCCAGTGCCCGGGCGACCAGACGACGAACGGCAGGTTGACGGCGGCGAACACGCCGCCCGCGCTGCGCAGATACCGCCGCAGCACCCGGGCCACGCCGACGCCGCGGCCCCGTGTCTCGAGCCCGATTCCCGCCAGCAGGAACGGCAGGGCAAACCACGGGATCTGCTTGATGCTCATCGCGGCCCCGAGCGCGAGCGGACCGATCCACCGAGCGGCCGACGCCTCGTCTGGATCGCCGTAGCGGTCCCAGCGCCACAGCGCGACGATCAGGAACGGCACCCAGAGCGCGTCGGTCCCGCCGCCGATCACGAAGTCCGAGTACAGGGGAATGCCGATCGGCAGGGCCGCCAGCCAGCGGTACGCGCGCGGCAGCAGGCGCCAGAGCAGGACGGCGCCGGCAAACCAGGCGATCAGGTCGACGATGTTCGCCAGCTGGGTGCGGACGCCGGCGACGAGGAGCGGGACATACGCGAGGAACGCCCCGGCCGGGTAGCTGAGCGAGTCGACCGGCGCTCCGTCGAGCCGAAACGTGCGGTAGATGCTGGGAACGTGGAACAGCGAGGAGGCCGGCGCCATCGACGCCGAGTAGGGGTTGTGTCCGGCGACCAGCAGCTGCGCCGCATACTGGTCGAACGCGGCGCCGTCGGTCCCGTAGCTCGGGTCGCCCGCGTAGGCGCTGAGCGCCCGGTAGACGAGGACGACGCCGAGGCCGAGCAGGACCGCGAGCTGGCCGCGTTCGTCGAGGCCCGCCGGCGCGCTCAGGCTCCACCAGACGGCGACCAGCCCGGCGAGCGTTAGCCCCGGCCCGGCGACGTCGGCCAGCGGGAGATCGACCCCGTAGCTCCATGTCAGCAGGCCGCCGAGGACGAGCAGCAGCGACGCGACCGCCCAGCCGACACGGGCGGGATCGTGATCGATCAGGCGATGAACAGGACCCGGAACGCTCGCGCGCCGGTGATCGCGGTGCTCACGTGCCCTTCGTGCGCGTATAGAAGCAGAAGTCGCCGGGCTTCGCGAAGGAGAACGAGAACGTGTGCGTCGAGGAGTTGAACTGTGACCCGAGCGGTCCGGCGACCCCGCCGGCGGTCCGGGTCATCACAGCGCTCCGGCTGCCGATCCCCGGTCCCCTGACGGCGGCGCCGAGCGCGACCGGGAACGGCCCGGGAAGCGCGCCGCCCCCGGCTGGCCGGAGCACCTCGACGCCGAAGATCAGCGGGAACGCGGTCAGGCCGGCCTGGGTCGGGCGCCGCGTACCGAGCGGCAGGGTCACCTCGATCAGGGCGCAACCGCCGAAGGCGCCCGGCGGCACGGTGATCGTGACGGTCTCGAGGACGAGGTGGACCGTGAGCGAGCCACCCGACGCGCAGATCGTCTTCGCGCCGAGCACGATGCCGAACCCGGGCGCGCCGCCGCCGCCACCGCCGGTCGGTGGGCCATAGCCACCGGACGCGGCCAGCGCGCCAGACGGAGCCAGGCCTACGAGGGCGATGGTCGAGAGCGCCGCTGCCAGCGCGACCCGGCGCCTAGCGTGTTGCATCGCCGCCATCTGCCGGTTGAATCTACCACCTCGGTGCGAGGAAATCGAGCCACGCGGCATCCCTGCGCATCGGGGGCCGGTTCGCCCACCTGTGAGGATCCCGGCGTTGCCGTACATGGAACTCAAGTGATGGGGCTCGACCAGCGCGATGAGTGACGGCAAGCGTTACGACAACACGCTCGATCAGGACCAGCGCAATCATTCGCCACCGCCGGAGCCCATTGAGGCAGAGGCCCGCGACGAGGGACCCGCATGACGTTGCCGAGCTCGAGGCGTTCCGGCCCGGGCCACCCAGCCTGACGCGCAACAGTCACCCGTTGGCCCACCGCCCACGAGCGCATTCGATCGTCCCCGTGCAGCTCATCGTGACCTTGGCCGACGGGCTCCAGGTGATCGAGAACGTCTGCCTGGTGACCGTGGCCTCCGTCGTCACCCGGAAGCTCGTCGCGTGGGCCACCACGGAGATCAGCTTCGACCCGGCCGACGACCGCAGGGTCGGCTCGAGCCGCTCGGCCTTCGCCACGGTCAGACCGCTGTAGCTCCCCCGGTGCTCGACGTTGTAGGTCACGGCGGTCGTCTCCGCCGTCCGGGCGAGCTCCTTGGCCGACGAGTCCGACTCAAGCTCCGCTATCACCGTCGGCCGAGCAGCCGACGGCAGCGCCGCCGCGGCGAGCTGCCCACCGCCCACGCACGCCCCGAGGCAAGCGCCCGCCGCCAGAGCTGCCAAGCCCCGCGCCCGCAGAACGCCCCGCTCCCTCAGAACGCTCCCCGCCGGGTGAACACGGCCGGGACCGTCTTGACGAGGATCGTCAGGTCGAGGAAGACCGACCACCGCTCGAGGTAGAGGAAGTCGAGTCGGACGAGGTCGTCGAAGCCGAGGTTCGCCCGGCCGGAGACCTGCCAGAGGCCGGTGATCCCGGGGAGCACGAGATACCGCTTCATGTGCCACGGCTCGAGCTGCTCGAAGTCCCGCTGGGGGAGCGGGCGCGGCCCGACGAGGGACATCTCGCCGCGGAGGACGTTCAACAGCTGGGGCAGCTCGTCGAGCGAGAACCGCCGCAGGTACTTCCCGACCCGGGTCAGCCGGGGGTCGTCGCGGATCTTGAAGAGGGCGCCGCTCTGCTCGTTGAGCGACTCGAGGTCGGCCTGGCGCTCGTCGGCGTCGTTGTGCATGGTTCGGAACTTCATGCAGGCGAACGGGACACCGCCGATCCCGGGACGGATCGACCGGTAGAGGATCGGCCCGCGGGAGGTCAGGCGGACGGCGACCAGGCTGATCAGGAGGAGGGGGCTGAGGACGACCAGGAGGAGCGTCGCGACGACGAGGTCGAAGGTCCGCTTGACGAGGAAGTCGACCCCCTCGAAGACGGGCGGCTTGAGCTCGAAGAGGGGCACCGACTGTCCGGGTACGAACTCGGCCCGGTGGATCAGGATCTCCATCGTCGACGGGGCGATCCGGACGCGGACGCCGCGCTGGTGGCACTGGTCGATCAGCTCGACGGCCTCGAGCTGGGGGAAGTCGGAGTCGGCGATGATCACCTCGTCGATCCGGTGGTCGGCGATCACCTGGCCGATCCCCGCCAACGTCCCGAGCGAGCGCAGACCGTTGTTGGGGCGGGGCCGCAACGAAACAAAACCGACTACATCGACCGGCGAATGCGGGCCGACGCTGAGGGCCTTGGCCACCGCGTCGATGTGCGGACCCGTGCCGACGACCACCGTCCGCCGCCGGTAACCGGCCGCCCGGAGCAGGAATCCGGAGATCGTCTCGTAGAAGTAGCGCAGCGACGAGACGAAGATCAGGGCGAACAGCAGGGACCCGTAGAAGATGTAGAACGACGAGAACGTCCGGCCGTTGACGACAGCGAAGATCACCGACACCCCGGCGACCTGGAACAGCGACGCGAGAATCCGCGTCAGTCCCGGTCGGAGCGCCCGGTCGGAATAGAGACTCGAGCGGGCGAAGAGGAGGACGGTGACGAGATACGCGAACGAGACTGCGTCCTTCGTCTGATCGAAGACGCCCCCGACGTCCAGGCCGGTCCGGAGCTCGGCCTTCAGGCAGAGGGCCGTGAAGATCGCCAGGAAGACGCCGACGAAGTCGAGACTCAGGAGGATGACGACCCGCGCGAGCCGGCGGACGGTGTCCAGGCGGAGCAGAAACGACAGCTGAGGCGGTCGCTTCGAGCGGACGTCGCGGCTGCTGAGCTCGGCGCTCGCCCGCAGCAATGCCGCCGCCGCGACCGGCGGGGGCGTCCGCGACTCCTCGACAGCTCCATCGGACTCAATCACAGCGCTGACCAACCCCTGGACTCGTGGCATCCTGCCTCTCCAACGCGCCACTCTCGCACATGTAGCGGAGATTCGACCAGACTCCGGCCGACCGCGCTCGCGAGAATCGCCACCCGATCCCGGTCCCTCGCCAAGCGCGCCGACCCCTGAAGATAAGAGACTAATGGTCGCCGACGGACGCGACTTCCACGAGCCCGGCCACCGACCGGCCGAGCCGGTCGTCCGTCGTCAACAGCTGCGCGCCGAGAACCTCGGCGAGGGCTACGTAGCAAGCGTCGTAGGCCGAGCACCGGTCGCGGAGCTCCCAAGTCCGGCGGAGGAGGACGGCATGGCGGTGCCGGACGACCGCGAGCTCGCCGAGCTCCTCGACGACCCGACCGCCCGCGTCGGGCGCGAGCCAACCCCGGCGCGTCCACCGCTGGACCACGGTGACGACCTCGGGGTCGAGCAGCTCGGGAGCGTGGGCTTCGCTGACCGAGCTCAGCGCCCTGGCGACCCCGCCGGCGCGTTCGGTGCCGAGAAGGAGGTCGGCGGCCGCCGAGGCGTCGATCACGATCACGACCGGTCAGCTGTCGATCCGCTCAGCAGCCAGGGCATCGGCCGGCGACTCCGGCACGGCGAGGATCGGCCGACTCGCCAGCCTGTCCAGCATGTCGGCCATCGTCGGCCGACGGGCGATCTCGACGATCTCGGCGCGGACGAGCTCCGAAAGCGACCGGCGCTCAGCCGCCGCCCGGACCGTCAACCGCCGGTGGACATCGTCGGGCACATCGCGGACCTGAATCGTCTTCCCCACAACTCAAACACTACACCCACAGTGGGTGTGACGCTGTGGCCGATAGATGCGGGCCGTTCCCGAGCCGGCGGGAGCTCCAGGGAGAGCTCGACGAGCTCGTCTCGACGACCTGCGACCACGCCGACCGCCGGCCTCCTCGACACGTCCGTGTTCATCGCCCGCGAGACGAGCCGGCCGCTCGGCGAACTCCCGGACCGCGTGGCCGTGTCGGTCGTCACGATCGGAGAGCTCCAGCTCGGGGTCCTGAGCGCCCCCGACGGCGCGAGTCGCGCCCGCCGGCCCGACGCCCGCCGGCCCGACGCCCGCCGGGCCGACGCCCGCCGGGCCGAGACACTCGCGCTCCCCCTGCAGCCCAGGAGGCGCACGACCACCGGTAGCTCACCAGCCGATCCCGGCCACGGCCGCCCGAGCCGCCTCCTCTGCCGCCCGGACGTCGCCAACGAGCTCCGGCAGGCCTTCCCCGTGCGCCGCCTCGAGCCGCGCGCACGCCCCGGCCAACCCCACCAGCCCGAGGTTCGCCGCCGACCCGCGCACCTCGTGAGCCAGCCGTCGCAGCGCGTCTCCGTCCGACGCATCGGCGAGCCGCCCGAGTTCCGCAAGCCGCCCGCCGGCCGCCGCGAAGAACATCCTCATCAGCTCGCCGACCGCCGCCCCACTCTCGTCGAGCCTCCGCAGCGCAACCAGGCGATCCGAGTCGAGAACCCCGTCGCCCGCAGCCGGCGCCAACCCGGGCGACCCGCCCGCCGGAGCCGGCGCCAACCCGGGCGACCCGCCCGCCGGAGCCGGCCCGAACCCGGGCGACCCGCCCGGCGCAGGCGGCCCGGCCCGGAGCACCTGATCGAGGGCCCGCTCGAGCTCGTTGTTGCGGATCGGCTTTGCGACGTGGAGATCGGCCCCGGCCTCGAGCGCCCGCCGGCGGTCCTCGGCGAGGACGGCGGCGCTCAACGCGATCACGGGAATCCCCGGTCGACCGGCTGCGCCCCGGCGGATCGCCCGGATCGCGGTCCAGCCGTCCATCACCGGCATCTCGAGATCCATCAGGACGGCGTCGTAGGGCAGGCCGTCCAGGGCTCGGAGGGCCTCCCGGCCGTCGGCCACCGCATCGACGACATAGCCAGCGTGCTCGAGCATCAGCGTCGCGACCCGCTGGTTGACGGCGTTGTCGTCGACGACCAGGATCCGCTCGCCGGCACCCCGGATGCCGGTGGCCGTCGCCAGCCCGGCGGACGGCTCGGTCCCACCGAGCGCTGCGGCCACGGACTCGAACAGTCGGGAGACGTGTGCCGACTTGGCGAGGACGTCGATCGCAAGGCCCGAGCTTCGCGCGGCCGCGGCAGTCTCGGCCCGGTGGGACGAGAGCACGACGACCGGGACGGCGATCCCCGAGTCGCCGGAGATCGCCTCGGCCAGCTCGAGCCCGTCGAACCCCGGCATCGCGAAATCGGTCACGACCAGGACGTACGGCCGACCGGCCGCGGCCGCCCGACGCATCAGCTCGAGGGCGGACCGCCCGTCGTCGGCGGTGTCGACGGACAGCTC
This sequence comes from Solirubrobacteraceae bacterium, assembly GCA_036510225.1. GTDB lineage: Bacteria > Actinomycetota > Thermoleophilia > Solirubrobacterales > Solirubrobacteraceae > Palsa-513. The sequence goes on from DATCEH010000104.1 coordinate 6,755, forward strand.
CCACGAGCGCAGCCGATCGCAGAGCGGCCGCCGGGCGGTCGCGTTGTCGTCGACGGCGAGCACCCGGGCCCCGCGAAGCCGATCGGCCAGGGTCGCCGGCGGCCGGGACGCGGCGAGGTCGAAGGGGATCCGAAACCAGAACGTGCTGCCCTTGCCGGGGGCGCTCGAGACACCGATCGCGCCGCCCATCAACTCGGCCAGGCGGCGCGAGATCGCGAGGCCGAGACCGGTCCCGCCGTAGCGGCGTGTGGTCGACGCGTCGGCTTGTGTGAAGCTCTGGAAGAGCCGCTGCTGGGCGTCGGCGGCGATCCCGATCCCGCTGTCTGAGACCTCGAAACGGACCATCGCCCGACCCTCTCCGGCGGCCCGGTCGAGGTCGTGGACGGCGGTCACGACGACCTCGCCTTCGGCGGTGAACTTGACGGCGTTGCTCAGCAGGTTGAGGAGGATCTGGCGCAGGAGGTTCGCATCGCCGATGACCCGGCCGGGAAGCTCCGGCGAGAGCGAGACGACCAGCTCGAGCCGCTTGGCGTGGGCGGTCGCGGCGACCAGGTCGATCGTGTCCTCGATCGCCATGCCCAGGTCGAACTCGGCGTGCTCGAGCTCGACCCGGCCGGCCTCGATCTTTGAGAAGTCGAGGATGTCCTTGATCAGCGTGAGCAGAGCCTCGCCCGAGCTGCGGACCTGCTCGGCGTACTCGCGCTGCTCGGCGTCGAGGCCGGTCCGCAGGAGGAGGCCGGTCATCCCGATCACGGCGTTCATCGGGGTGCGGATCTCGTGACTCATCGTCGCCAGGAACTCCGACTTCATCCGCGATGCCTCGAGCGCCTGTTCACGGGCATCCTCGAGCTCCCGGGTCCACCGCTTGCGCTCGGTGATGTCGTGGAAGTAGACGACCGCCCCATCGAGACGGGAGCCGGCGGAGACCGCCGCGACGGTGTAGGCGATCGGCAGGGCCGTGCCGTCGCCGCACCAGAAGATGTCGTCGTCGACCCCCGCCCGCCCTCGCTGAGCACCCTCCGGATCGGCGACTTGCCGCGCGGCCGGGGGCTCCCGTCGGGAAGCGTGTGGTGGACCACCTCGTACATCAGCTCCCCGACGAGCTTCGACCGCGGCCAGCGGAGCAGGCGGGTGACGGTCGAGTTGACGTACGTGATCCGGCCGTCCACGCCGAGCGCGATGATCCCGTCGGCCGCCGCCTCGAGCAGGAGGCTGTTCTCCGAGGCCAGGCGGGCCAGCTCCTGCTCGTTGCGCAGCTGGTCGGTCAGGTCGACGAGGACCCCGAGGATGCACGGCTCCCCATCGATCTCGAGCTGCTGGGCCGAGACCTGCATCTGAATCGACCGCCCGTCGCGATGGCGGAGCTCGACGTCTGCCGCCGAGACCCGCTCCCCCCGGGCGAGCGCGTTCGAGATCGGCTGGCGATCGCCGGCCCGTGCGTACAGTTCGAGCTCGGCCGCCGAGCGGCCGAGGACGTCGGCGTCCCGCTCGAAGCCGAACGTCTCCAGCCAGGCGGCGTTGACCACCGAGATCCGCGCGTCGCTCATCCTCGAGATGATCAGTGGCAGCGGGATCAGCCTGACGATCTCGGTCAGCTGCTCGGTCGTCCGGTGCAGCTCGTGGAGGATCCGCCGCTCCTCGCTGATGTCCCGGGCGATCCCCGTGTAGCCGGTCACCGCGCCGTCGACGACCATCGCGCTGAGCGTCAGCGAGACCGGGACCCGTCCGCCGTCCTTGCGTACCATCGTCCATTCCCGCGTCTCGGATTCCCCCGGCCCGACGTTCGCGAAGAACGCCCCGAGGCCGGGCTCGACGCCCAGCTCCGCGGCCCGGGCGACCAGCTCGGCCGGATCGACGAGGTCGAACCTGCCGGCGCTGCCGATCAGCTCGTCGGCCCGGTAGCCAAGCAGTAGCTCGGTGCCCGGGTTGGCCAGGAGGATCTCGCCATCGAGGCCGATCGCGACGATCGCGTAGCCGGCGGCCGCCGAGAGTACCGACGCGAGGCTTGCCCGCTCGTCCTCGAGCTCGGCCGCGGCCCGGTTCAGCCGTCGGGCGGTCCCCGCCGAGAGGACGGCCATCACGACGAGGAAGGCCATCACCAGGAGCCCGGTCCCGACCTCGTTGCTGTAGAGGCCCGCGTGGGCGCCCCACAGCCGCAGGCCGCCGAGCACGGGCACGCCGACGGTGGCGGCGAGCATCATCCGTCGCGCCGCCACCGTCCCCGGCTCGCCGCCCCGCAGGAACCGGGTAGCGCTCCGGCCGCGCCGACTCACGTCGCCGTGTCCTGCCGGCGTCGGCTCACGTCGCCGTGTCCTGCTGCTGCCGGCTCACGTGACGTTGTGCGTCCGGTCGATCCGGCGGCTCTCGGGCGGCGGCGTCATGCTCGAGCCGGGTCATCAGCGCCCGGTCGACGGCCCGGTCATCGAGGTAGCGCACCAGGGCGACGTCGGCGAAGCGACCGGCGTCCGGCGGGAGCGGTCGCCCGAGCAGGTCGAGCAACGCCAGCCACGGGAGGTCGACCCCGGCAGCGATCGTGATCGCCAGGGTGCCCGGAAAACGCGGATTGATCTCCAGCAGCCGTGGACGGCCGGCACGATCGCGACGGAGCTGGACGTTCGCCGGGCCGCGGAGGCCGGTCGCCCGGACTGCGGCGCCGGCAAGCCGCTCGAGCTCGTCGTCGTGGACGGTCCGGGCGGTCACGGCGACGCCCGAGTCGACCTTCAGTCGCAGCCGGGGCACCGCCGCGACGATCTCGCCCGTCCCGGCGACGAGCGTGTCGACGGAGTACTCCTCACCGGGCAGCAGCTCCTGGACGATCCAGGTCCCGTCGTGTGGGTAGGCCGCGAGGGCGCCGGCGTCCTCGATCAGGGCGACGCCGACTCCGCCCCTCCCGCTGCGGGGCTTGACGATCAGCGGCAGCTCCCAGCCGGCGAGCTCGAGCGCCGCGTCGAGGAGCTCTGTTCGAGGGCATGGAACAGTCGCGGCAGCGGCGGTCACCAGGCGGTGCTTGTCGAGCGTCCGAGCGAGCGAGTCCGCGCTCGGGACCATCACCAGGGCGCCGTCGGCGGCAAACGCCGGGACGGCCCTGGCGAGCACGATCAGCTCCTCGTCGACGGTTGGGATCACGACGTCGATGCGCCGGTCGCGGACGAGCTCGGCGACGGCCGCGACGAAGCCCGGATCGTCGCCCCGCGGCACGAGAGCCGGCGCCTCGTCGGTCAGGTAGAGGCCGGCGGCGTGGGGGTCGCAGTCGACGGCGACGAGCTCGACGTCGTGGTCGACCAGCGCCCGGAGGACCGCGGTGCCGGCGGCGCCGCCGGCACCGGTGACCAGGACGCGGACGGTCATCAGCCGACTCCGGCCGGGGTGGCGGCGGCCGGGACGGCGGCGGGCTGGGCGATCGCGGCAGACGTCGCGGCGCTCGTGCGGACGACCTCGAGCGGCTCGACGTAGCCGATCCCGCCGGCGAACCGGCTCCAGTAGCGGCCGGTCGCCAGCGTCATGTCGTCGGCCAGGTAGACGCGGACGGCGTGCTGGCTGGCGAACACTCGCAGTGCGCGGAGCTTGGCATCGATGAACTCGGTCACGTCGACGAAGTGTGTCGGTGTGAAGTCGATCACCGTCGACGGCGCCTGGTAGCAGAGCAGGTTGGGAACTCCACGGGCGGCGATCATCGTCGCCCGGTTGGCCGCCCGATGGTCCTGGTGGTTGTCCCGGAGGGTGTGGGTGTAGACGACCGTCGGGCGAACTCTCGCGATCACGGCCTCGATCGCCGAGATCGTCTCGGGGCCCTCGCTGAGCACGGTGTCCGGAAGCTCGAGATGGACGAGGGCGGCCCCGAGCAGCTCGGCCGCGGCGCGGGACTCGGCGGCCCGAGCGCCGGCGTCGCCGCCGTGCTCTCCGCCGGTCAGCGTGAGGATCGTCGTCCGGTCTCCAGCCGCCGCGTGGCGCAGGAGCGTCCCGCCGCAGCCGATCTCGACATCGTCCGGGTGGGCGCCGATCGCCAGGACGACCGGGCGGGCGGCCTCCCGGGCCGAGGCGGCGTCGAGCAGCTCGGCGACCTTGGCGCGGAGCTCGTCGAGGTCGACCGGCTTGGTCAGGAAGCCGGCGGCCCCGCTGCGTAGAGCCGAGACGGCGTAGTCGAAGCGCTCGTGGGCGGTCATCACCAGCACGGCCGGCGATCCCGGCGCCTTGCGGGCCCGCTCGGCGAGCGCCAGGCCGTCGATCCCCGGGAGCTCGATGTCGGTCACCACGAGATCCCATCGCTCGTCCTCGAGTCGCCCGGCCGCCCGGGCGCCGTCGGCCTCGACGTCAACCTGCAACCCGTCGTGCTCGAGCGCGATGCGCAGCATCATCGAGCTGGTCGCGTCGTCCTCGACGACCAGCACCCGGGCGGGGCGTCTTCCCGCCGGAGTCTTCCTTGACCCTTCACCCATCAGATCCAACCTTCCTGTTTGTCGTCACCCATCAGGTCACACGTTCCTCCTCAAGCTCCATCGACAAAAATCACCCGGAGCGCGACCAGCCCGACGAGCAGGACGATCAGGGCCAGCTCGCGGATCAACAGCCGACGCTCGTTCCGGCGGTCGACCACCAGCTCGAGCCCGCCGTCCCAAGGCTGGGTCGGTGAGGCTCCCGGCGGCGCAGCCAGCTCCTCGCCGGACGCCCTGCCCGCCTCGAGCTCTCCTTCGGCCTCGACCCCGGCCTCGACCCCGGCCTCGACCCCGGCCTCGGCCCCGGCCTCGGCCCCCGGCTCGCCGATCACGCGACCACCATCTTGCCGGTCTTCTCGGTCTTCTCCCAGCGAACCTCGGCGCCGCGGGCCTCGTGGATGTAGGACGAGAGGGTGATCGCGCAGAGCAGCGGCCCGTAGCCGGCGATGTGGATCAGGAGCGGGCTGAGGATCCCGAGGCGGCCGGCCTCGAGCCCTTTCGCAAGCCAGGCGACGGCCATCGACCCGGCCAGCCAGACGTAGACCGAGAGGATCAGGCAGTGGACGAACGTGGTGTCGGGAGCGATCCCGACGGCGACGAGCAGGTGCCGGCCGTCGACGCTGGCGAGCGCGGGAACGCAGGTGTAGGCCATGATCGCGAGGGACACCAGGCCGGGAAACATGACCCCCTGAAACCAGGCCCGGCGGGCGGTCGCCGGGTCGATCGCGAACGAGAACAGGGTGATGAAGACGAACGCGATGGCGTTTGTGATCCACAGCACACGGAAGGCATCTGCACTCATGCCGAAGTCGATGAAGAAGAGCACGACGAGGGCAACCGAACCGGCGATCATGAAGGCCGGCATGCCGAGCGTCACGAACCAGAGGACGCCGAAGCCGAACCGTCCGAGCAGCGGCTCGCGCCGGCGGCGGAACCATAGCTTGCGGTAGCGGCGGGTGATCTGGACGTTGCCGCGGGCCCAGCGCAGCCGCTGCTTCCAGAGCGCGCCGATCTCGTTGGGCTCCTCGGCCCAGACGATCGCGTTGCCCTCGAACAGCGCGGCCCGGCCGCGGCGCTGGGTGCGGAAGGTCGTGACGGTGTCCTCGGCGAGCGTCGCCGTGTCGATCCGTCCGCCGATCGCCTCGAGGTTGGCGCGACTGTGGAGCTGGGCGCCGCCGGCCAGGCACATCATCGCGCCGAGTACGTTCTGGGCGCGACGGGCGGCCGCCTGGGCGGTGATGTACTCGAAGGCGATGAAGCGGGTCATCCACCCGGAGGGCGAGCTGCCCTCCTTGATGTAGGCGGTCACCGCGCCGACGCCGGGGTCGGCGAGGTGACGGGTCATCCGGCGGAGGGCGTCGCGCTGGAAGATGACGTCGGCGTCGATGATCAGGATCGCCTCGGCCCAGTCGTCGGCGAGGATTCGCTCGAGCCCGGCGTTCAGGGTGTGGGCCTTCCCCTCGCCGCCCTTGTCGCGTCGGACGTGGACGACGGTGCCGGGAAAGCGCTGGATCCTCCCCTTGACGACGTCGGGCGTGGCGTCGGTGCTGGCGTCGTCGACGACGTAGACGCGGAGCGCGTCGCGGGGGTAGTCGAGCGAGACGAGGCGGTCGATCGTCGCGCCGATCACGGCAGCCTCGTTCCATGCCGGGACGACGACCGCGGTCCGAGGAGCGTAGTCGGCAACCAGGTCGTAGTGGTTGCGGATCCCGTGGACCCCTACGAGGAGGAACTGGATCAGGGCGGCGACCAGGGGGAGGGCGCCGACGAGGACGACGACGAACAGGAGGACCCGCACGACCTCGACGAGCGCCGCGATCATGCGCCGGCCGCCACCGTCCGGCAGTAGTCGTAGCGGCCGATGTGATCGGGCCGGTGGGCGTCGGTCGAGGCGACGACATGGACGCCGGCGCGGCGCATCATCCGCATCGTCCGCAGCGACGGGCACTTCCACCGCTCGCTGACCTCGACGATCGCCCCGTGGCGAACGGCGGCGTCGGCGAGCCGGGCAATCCGCTGGTCAGAGACATCGGCCTCTGAGAGGCCGATCTTCGGCAGGACGCTGAACAGGTGGGCGATCAGGACGCCGGGATGGGCGACCATCGTCGCGATCGTCGCGTGCTCGATCCAGTCGACGACCGTCTCCGGGTCCAGCTCGCCGGCGGCCAGGGCGGCGGCGATCTCTGTCGGCAGGCGGGGACCGTCCGGGCCGGGAACCTGGTGATCGGCCGCGAGCAGGAGGTCGGCGAGCGGGTGATCGGCCGGGAGGTCGAGCTCACCTGCGGTGTTGAGGATCTTCGCTTCGAGTCCACAGCGCACCGTGACCGGCCCGAGCCCACCGACGCGGCGGGTCGCGGCGAGGAAATCGGCCACCCACGGCGTGTCGTGGCGGACGTGGTCGGTCAGGCAGATCAGCCGCAGGCCGCGGTCGGCTGCGGCGATCACGTTCTCGTCGACCGTGCCGGCCCCGTCTGAGAACGTCGAGTGGATCTGCCAGTCCTCGTCGAGGCGGATCGCGGCCGCGCCCGGACCGCCGGCTGATCGTCGCACCTCTCCATTGTGACGCGTCGGTGATCGCGACCGGCACCGGTGGTCTACGACTCGGTTGACTGCCCGCGTGGGCGAGATCAGGGCGCGGCGTGCCCGAGCAGCCGGGCGCGACCGGACTGCTCGAGTGTCAGCCCGAGTCCCTCGCGGAGCTCGACCTCCGGCTCCCAGCCGAGCAGGCCGCGGGCGAGCGTGATGTCGGGCCGGCGTTGCTGGGGATCGTCGACGGGCAGCGCCTCGTAGATCAGCTCGGAGGTCGAGCCGGTCACGTCGATCACGGCCTCGGCGAGCTCGAGCAGGGTGAACTCGTTGGGGTTGCCGATGTTGACGGGGTGGTGGTGGCCGGACTCGGCGAGGCCGATGATCCCGCGGATCAGGTCGGTGACGTAGCAGAACGACCGGGTCTGGGACCCGTCGCCGAAGATCGTCAGGGGCCGGTCGGCGAGGGCCTGGCGCATGAAGGTCGGGATCGCGCGTCCGTCGTGGGGGCGCATCCGCGGGCCGTAGGTGTTGAAGATCCGCACGATCGCCGTGTCGACGCCCTGCTGGCGGTGGTAGGCCATCGTCAGGGCCTCGGCGTAGCGCTTGGCCTCGTCGTAGACGCCGCGGGGTCCGATCGGGTTGACGTGACCCCAGTAGTCCTCGGTCTGGGGGTGGACCTTGGGGTCGCCGTAGACCTCGCTGGTCGACGCGATCAGGAAGCGGGCGCGATGGGCCTTGGCGAGGCCGAGCGTGTGATGGGTCCCGTAGGAGCCGACCTTGAGCGTGTGGAGCGGGAGCCGGAGATAGTCGATCGGCGAGGCGGGGGACGCGAGGTGGTAGACGTAGTCGACGGTCTCGTCGACGAAGTACGGCTCGATGATGTCCTTGTGGAGCAGGACGAAGTCGGCCGGCGGGCGGATGTGCTCGATGTTGACGAGCGAACCGGTCTCGAGGTTGTCGACGCAGATCACGCGATTCCCGCGGCGCAGGAGCTCGTCGCAGAGATGCGATCCGAGGAAACCGGCGCCGCCGGTGACGAGACAGGTGGCCATCCACGGTCGAGGATAGGCGAGTAGGCACGGGCATGCGTGCTCGGGGGGAGCCGTGTGTTTTTTTCTGAGCACGCGCGCCAGGGCGGCCAGGTCGGCGTTGGGTGCACCCGCGTGGGCGCGCCCGCCAGGTCGGCCGGGTCGGCGTTCGTTGCACCGTGTACATGGCGTCTGGGATCTGCGCTCCCACGTCGATCGAGCGTTGCGCGAGTTGAGCGCGGGCAGGCGGTGAGCCGCGGGAATCACGACGAGCTGAGGGCGACGTGGCAGGTCCGTGTTTAACCCGGATGACAGGTCGGTATCGCGCGGTAGCGTATGACTATGCGCAATCCAATCCGCTCCGAAACCGACGCCTTCTACATCCTCTTCGGGGGCGCCCTGCTGATCGGCGTGTCGTTCGCCCTTGCGACACTGGTGACGGCGATCGCCGGCATCGTGGTGTTCGCGGCGGGTGTCGCCGCGGCGCTGGCCTGGGAGTTCAAGACCAAGGACCCCGAACGCCGCCGGCCGCTGCGCGAAGCTGCGCTCGCCGGCAATCACGCGAGCGCCCACGACCGACCTGTGGTTCTCGTCGTCGCCAACCGCACGCTGGCCGAGGCGGGCCTGCGCGCTGAGCTGCGCGAGCGCGCCGCGGCCGGGGCGGAGCTGCGGATCCTCGCGCCGATCCTCGTCTCGCGCGTGCGCTACGTCGCCTCGGATGTCGACCGCGAGCTCGAGCAGGCGCGTGCCCGCCTGGCCGCGGCGCTGGCCTGGGCGTCGGCCGAGGGCATCCCGGCGACCGGCGCCGTCGGCGACCCGCTGGCGGCGCTCAGCGCGATCGAGGACGAGCTGCGCCTCCACACGCCGACCGAGGTGATCGTCTCGAGTCTGCCGTCGGGCAGGTCCAACTGGCTGGAGACGGGCATCCTCGAGCGGCTGCGCGATGAGCTGGAGATTCCCGTGACCCACGTCGTCGGCGCCGACGCCGAGGCTCGGGTGGCCGCCCGCGCCTGACCCACCTGCCGGCCCGCCGCGGCCGGGCGCGCCGTGGTCAGCCGCAGCGGTTCGCCGCGGTCAGCCGCAGCGGCACACGAGGTCGGCCGGTCTGCGCAAGGCCTCCCGCTCAGGTCCGCGCGGGAGGCCCGCTCAGGTCAGGGGGAGCTCTGCGGGAGCCGGGTGAGGTAGGGCAGGCGCTCGTCGAGCGGGCCGGGGCGGCCGAGGTGGTAGCCCTGGCCATGGTCGACGCCGAGCCTGCGCAGCTCCTCGACGGTCGCCCGGTCGCCGACGAACTCGGCGATCGTCGTCGTCCCGAGGCCTCGTGCGAGGGTGACGATCGCCTCGACGACGAGCTGGTCGGTCGGCGTCCGGCAGAGCTCGCGGATGTACTCGCCGTCGATCTTGAGGTAGTCGAAGTGGAGCATCTTCAGGTAGTAGAAGGACGCGAAGCCGGCGCCGAAGTCGTCGATCGCGAGCTTGCAGCCGAGCGCGCGGAGGCGTTCGGCGAGGGCCTGGGCGGCGTCGATGTTCTTGATCGCGACGGTCTCTGTGATCTCGAACATCAGGCGGCCGGCGGGTACCGGGCAGCGCGCGAGGAGCTCGGCGACATCGGCGGCGAACGCGGGGTCGCCGATCGTGGTGGCGGACACGTTGATGCTGAGCATCAGGTCCTCGCTGGCGGCGTGGCTGTCGCGCAGGCGGCGGACCGCCTGCCCGAGGACCCAGCGGTCGATCTGGCCGATCAGGCCGGACTCCTCGGCGTCGGCGAGGAAGGCCGCCGGGCCGGTCAGGTTGCCGTCGCCGTCGGGCAGGCGGAGCAGGAGCTCGAAGGCTGGTGTCCCGGCCTCGGCGATCGCTGCGATCGGCTGGGCGTGAAGGACGAAGGCGTGATCGCGGATCGCGCGGCGGAGGCGTTCGTTGGAGGTCTCGCGGGTCGCCATCAGGTTGCGCGGACTGACGTGAGGATCGTAGAGCGCGCATCGATCCTTGCCGGCGTTCTTGGCGTCGTACATCGCGATGTCGGCCTGGACGACGAGCTCGTCCGGGCGCAGGCCGTCGTCGGGTGCGAAGAGGGCGATCCCGATCGAGCTCGAAACGCGAACTCGCCGGTCGTCGTCGCCGGCCGCCTCGTCCGGACGGAGTGTCGCGAGCAGCTTCTCGGCGACTCCGACGGCCGCGGTCGGATCGCAGCGTGTCAGCAGGATCGCGAACTCGTCGCCGCCGATTCGAGCGAGCGTGTCGGTCTCGCGGACGGCGCCGGTCAACATTGCGGCGACACGCGAGATCAGCCGGTCGCCGGCCGCGTGGCCGAGCGTGTCGTTGACGAACTTGAAGCCGTCGAGGTCGAGGAAGAGGACGGCGCCGGCCTCCCTGTGTCGCTTTGCCTGCCGCAGGGCCCGCCCGAGCTCCTCGGTGAAGCGTCGGCGGTTGAACAGGCCGGTCAGTGTGTCGTGGTCGGCGAGGTGCTGGAGCTGGCGCTCGGAGTGCTTGCGGTCTGAGATGTCGATGATGTGCGTGATCGCGGTCGTGTGCTCGCCGGATCCCCCGGAGAGGACGGCTCCGCTGATCAGCATCCAGACGGAGTGCCCGTCGCGGTGGGTCAGGCGGGTCTCGAACTCGACGTTGGCGGTGTGGCCACCGTCGGTCAGCTCGGCGAGCCTGGCGTCGATCTCGGCTCGATCGTCGGGATGGGTGAGGGAGGCGAGCGGCACGCCGGCGAGCTCGACGACGCTGCGGCCGACGAGCTGCGACATCGCCGGGTTGACCTGAACCAGACGGGCCGGGGCGCCGGCTTCGAGTGAGATCAGGCAGATCCCGATCGGTGCACGGTCGAAGGCGGTGTGGAAGCGCTCCTCGGCTTCGCGCAGTGCGCCCTCCATGTGCACGCGGTCGGTGATGTCGCGGGCCGAGGCATATGTCAGCTCCTCGTCGGGCGAGACCATCGTGGTCCAGTCCAGCCACCTGTACGTCCCGTCCTTGGCTCTGAAGCGGTTGACGACGCTGACGGGGTGCTCGCCGCCGGCGCGGTTGGCGATCCGCTGGAGCGTGGCGGCGAGGTCGTCGGGATGCACCAGGTCGAGCAACGTCCGGGCCATGAACTCCTCAGCGGTCCAGCCGAGGATCTGCTCGACGGCCGGGTTGACGCTCTTGAAGATGCCGTCGAACCCACACGCGACGGTCAGGTCGCGGGCAAGGTCGAAGTAGCGACTGCTGCGCCGCAGCTGCGCCTCGAGCAGCTTCTGGCCGGCGATGTCGCGCGAGATCGACGACGTGCCGACGAGCTGGCCGTCGGCGTTGTAGACCAGCGAGATCCGCAGTCCCACGTCGATCCTCCTGCCGTCCTTGGTCAGGCGGACGGTTTCGAGCGGCTCGACGCGCTCGGTGCGCTCGATCTGCCCGAGGATCCGTTCGTGCTCCTCCTGGCGCTCGGGAGGGACGAGCATCGCGTCGGACTCGCCGACCATCTCGGCCGACGTGTAGCCGAAGAGCTGCTCGGCGGCCCGGTTCCAGCTCTCGATCTGGCCGTCGAGCGACCGGGCGATGATCGCGTCCTCGGAGGAGTCGACGAGGGCCGCGAGGTGTCCCCACGCCTTGGACTCCTCGCGGTCGGACTCCCCCGACTCGCGGTCGGCGCCGGCGAGTCTGCGGTCCCGTTTGGCGCGCTCGCGATCGTGCTTGGCCCGTTTGCGATCGCGCGCGGCCCGCTCGCGGCCCTCGAGACCTCGCGCGACGAGCTCGGGAGCCTGCCGCGTTCGGCGGGCGGAGAACGTGTCGCCATCG
>DATCEH010000105.1:0-51709 GCA_036510225.1 Solirubrobacteraceae bacterium
GCGGTAGCGCGAGCCTCGCGACGCAGTCGTTGAGCGTCGGGACGCACACGATCACCGCGGCATACTCCGGCGACTCCAACTACGCCGCGACCACGGCCACGATCACCTACACCGTGACCGCCACGACAACGATCACCGGGACGCATACCGGTGCACTGAGCATCACGTCCGGGAGCGCGCTGATCACCGGCGCGACGATCACCGGCAACCTGACGATCGGGTCCGGCGCGTCGGTCGACATCGAGAACTCGACGATCGGAGGAGTGTTGTCGGCGTCGCACGGCGGCGCGCTGCGGATCTGCGGCAGCACGATCTCCGGCTCGGCAGCGATCCAGTACGCCGGTGGGCTCGTCGTGGCGGGCGATACGGGTGACGCACAGTGTGCGGTGAACACGTTCCGCGGTGCATGGACGCTGTACTTCAACACCAACGGGGTCGAGGCGATCAACAACCACGTCGCGGGCGGCTTCGCGCAGTTCGGCAACTCCGGGCCGGGGCCGTTCCCCGGCGATCCGACGACGATCTCGGGCAACGGTTGACAGACCTCGGCACGCAGGGCGTGCGATGCCAATGACGAGCGGAGCCTCGCGGCACGTGCCGCGAGGCTCCACGGCGTTCCTTACCCTGCCCCACTGACCCGTCGGGACGCCGGGCGCCGGGGTGGGACCGATGACACTCGCAGAACTACAGGAGGTCGTAATACGATGACGAAGGTCCGGAGGCGAAGCCTCGTCGGGGGCGTGCCGGTGTGTCTGGCGCTTGCACTGTCCGCGCTCGGTGTGAGCGCCGCGCCCGGGGTCGCGCGCAGCCTTCCCGCCGGCTGCAACCTCGACGTCACGGGGCAGACGGTCGGGGTCCTCGTCGATAGGCGAGGGACGTTCGAGTTCGACGGCTACAACGCGGTTCCGCCCGGGCACAGGGTGACGGGCGCGACGATCGCATGGGGTGACGGAACGACGAGCCGAGCGACGGTGACCAGTCACCGCGGCGTCGCAGGTTGCGTCGTCACGGTCTTCGGTGGGCGGCACGAGTATCGGCACGTCACGTGCGTGGGAGGCGTGTGCAGCCAGATCTATCCGGTCACCGTGCGATTCCGCGATGCTGCGACGCACAGCAGTGGGTCGCTGAGCAACCTGCGCGTAGATGTCGTGAGGGTGACCTCGCCCACGAAGCGACCCGCTCGACACTAGGGACCCGGGTGGCATCGGGATCGTGGGACGGGGGTACAGAGGCTCCCGTCGCGTCTTGACAAGCCCTCGGCGGGTGGATAGGTTTTGTATAGGTGCAGGGAAGATCGGTAGTTGCGTAAGCGGAGCGGAGGGGCGCAGATGGAGGCAGGTGCCGTGGAGATGGAGCGGTTGAGCTCGGGGTTGCCCGGGAGGCGAGGGCTCGCCCGGACGCTGCCGGCGGCCGGCACCGCGGCGATCGCGCTCGCGATGCTCGCGCTCCTGCTCACGGCGCCACTCGCCGGGGCGGACGGCTTCAGCGTGAGCTCCAGCTCACCGGCTGTGCCGGCCGGTGCGAGGTCGACTTCGGTGGCGCTCGGTCACCTGCTGGGCGACACCGCGCTCGACATCGCGCTCAACAACGTCAGCGCGAAGACCGCCTTCTCGCTGAGAAGTAACGGCGGCGGCGCATTCACGCAGAGCCCCCTGCAGAGTGCCGGCACCTCGGCGTCGAGCTTCAGCCCCGCGCCCGATCAGGTGGCGATCGGCGACCTGAACGGAGATGGCCGGGACGTCGTGTTTGACGCGACCGCGGGCTCGAACAGCGTCACGATGTTCTCGCCGGGTGCGGCTCCCAGCACGAGCTATACCCCGGCGCAGCTGACCGGGACCTCGACCGGCGGCGCTGACATCGCCGCTCCGGTGGCGGTCGCGACGGGCGACCTCAACGGCGACGGCAAGCCGGACCTGGCGATCGCAAACAGCACCGACGACACCGTGCAGATCCTCTACAACAACGGGACCGGCACGCTCGCGAACGGGGCGGCCGCCTTCACGGTCGGGCCGTTGCTCAACACCGACCCCGGGCCCACGGCGCTGGCGATCGGCGATCTGAACGGCGACGGCATCGCCGATCTCGCGGTGACGTCCAGCGGCGAGGGCGAGAACGGCGACGTCGGCAGCCTGATGCTGTTCCTCGGGGACGCGAACCACGACGGCGGCTTCGCTCCGACGTCGCTCCCGGTCGACAACCCGAGCTCCGTCGCGATCGGCGACCTCACCGACGACGGCAACGGGGCGACTGACCTGGTGGTCACCAACCAGGATGACGCAACCGTGACGCTGTTCCTGAAGGATCTGGCGGACGCCAGCTACACGACGACGACCCTCGCGACCGGTGACCCGAGCACGTCGACCCCGTGGGATGTCGCGATCGGCGACCTCAACGGTGACGGCCTGTCCGACCTCGCCGTGGCCGACAACGGCGCGAGCTCGGTCGAGGTGTTCCTCAAGGACGCCGGCGACGCCGGCTACTCATTGACCACGCTGGCGACCACGGGCAACCAGCCGGCGGCGCTCGCGATCGGCGATGTGACGGGCGACGGAAAGCCGGACATCGTCACGGCGAACGCCTCGAGCCCGCGCTCGGTGACGCTGTTCACGAACACGACGACGGCTTCGGCGAGCGCGACGCTGACGGCGGCGCCACCCGCGGCGTCGGCCGGGCAGATGGTGACGTTCACCGACACGCTCAGCGGCGGCGCGGGCGGGCCCGTCCCGACCGGCGGCGTGGTCTTCTCGATCGACGGCGTCGCCCAGCCGTCCGTCCCGGTCTCCGGCGGAGTGGCTTCGTTCTCGACCGCGGCGCTGAGCAGCGGGCCGCACGCGATCTCGGCGGACTACTCCGGGGACGCGAGCTACGCCGCGGGCACGAGTTCGATCACCTACTCGGTGACCGCGATCGCACCGACGGCGACGACGGGCGCGGCCACCGGGGTCACCGAGTCGGGCGCGACCCTGACCGGCACCGTCGGACCGAACGGGTCGGCGACGTCCTACGTCTTCGAGTACGGGACGTCGACGAGCTTCGGCTCGATCACGCCGGCCGATACGGTCGCCGGCAACGCGGCCGTCGCCGAGTCGGCGGGCCTGAGTGGGCTCACGCCGGACACGACCTACTTCTACCGGTTGGTCGCGGCGAACTCGGCCGGGACCGTGATGGGCGCGGTCGCCAGCTTCTCGACCGGCGGCCCGCTGCTGGCGCCCGCGGCCGTGACGCTGCCAGCCGGCTCGGTGGGGAATACGACGGCTGATGTCACGGGCTCGGTCGATCCCGAGGGCCAGGCGACCGCCTTCACCTTCGAGTACGGCACCTCCACGAGCTTCGGGACGATCAGCACCGTGACGGAGCTCGATTCGGCGTTCGCGGTCGAGCCGGTCAGCGCGACGCTGACGGGCCTCGCCCAGAACACGACGTACTTCTACCGCGTCGTCGCCTCGAACGCGACCGGCACCTCGACGGGGGCGGTCGGCTCGTTCTCGACCGGGCCCGGCGGCGTCCCGATCGTGACGACCGGTTCCGCGAGCAATCTGACGGTCTCCGGCGCCACCCTGTCGGGCACCGTGAACCCGGCCGGCGAGCAGACGGCGTTCACGTTCGAGTTCGGAGAGGGGAACAACTTCGGGTCGATCAGCGCGGTCGACAATGCCGGGTCCGGGGAGGGCCCGCAGACGGTGTCGCTGCCGATCTCCGGGCTGCAGCCAAACACGACCTACGTGTACCGGATCGACGCGACCAACGCGTCGGGCACTTCGACGGGAGCCGTCGAGACCTTTACGACACCATGACCTGGCGGCCGAGCCGGACAGTGTCCGCGGCGTCGCTGACGCGCGGTCCCGCGCGCCGCATGCAGCGCGCGGTGCGGGACCTGCTCAGCGGGGAACCGGTCGATCGCCGGGCCGTGCTGTGGGCGGCCGGCATGGGCGCTCTCGCCTGCGGGGTCCCGGCGACGCTGGCCGGGTGCGGGAGCGCCGCCCCGGCCGGCCCGGCCGCGCCGGTCGACCACGCGCCCTATCCGGTCGCCGTCAACGTGATTCCGGCCGGAGATCTGTTGAGCGCGCTCAGCGCAAGGGCGGAGGCGCTCGGCGCGGATCCGCAGGTGTTCGAAGCCTCGGGGCCAGGGCTGCCGGAGGTCTTGGCGCACGTCACGGCGCCGCCGCTCGACGCCCAGACGAACCGGCTGCTTGCGCCACCGCGAGTCGCCGTCGTCGGCGTCAGCGATCTGCGGGCGCTCGAGCCGGTTGCAGCTGCCGCGATTCGGCGTGGGACGAAGATCGTTGCGTACCCGGTTGCGATCGAGAATCAGACCGCCGCGATCCTCGCCGACGCGCCGCAGGCGGCGACGATGCTGGTGGGCCAGGCGGTGTCCTGGGCGCGTGGCGAGAAGCTGACGCGCGGGACCGTGCTGCTCCTTCTCCCGCAGGTCGACGACGTCTTCCCGTACGACTCGGCGGCGGCGGCAGCGACGATCACGCAAGCCGTCCGCGCCGCGCTCGCGCGCGAGGCCCCAGGGCTCACGCTGGTCGCGACGTCGATGCTGACCGAGCAGGCGATGCGCGCCAATCCGCAGGCGCGGATCCTCCTCTTCGCGCACGACGACGCCGCGGCCGAGCAGGCGCAGCGGCTTCGCCAGAGCCGGCCGACCGGTCAGCCGAGCCTGTTCGCCGGGGCGCTCGGGCTCCCGGTCGTCACGTCGCGGGCGACCTTCGACGAGCTCCAGCGCGACGACATCCTGCGCGTCGTGATCGCCGCGCGCCTGCGGGATCTCGCCGGCGCGATGGTGGATCTTCCCGAGGCCCTGGTCGGGGGCCGTGCGCCGCGCAGCGTTCAGCTCGCCCTCCAGACCCTCACGCCGGGTTCCAGCGCGCTGTCGGACTACAGCCAGGACTACGCGCTGAATCCGTCCACGGCAACCTTCAACGGGCGTTACCTGAACCCGAGCGTCGCCGGCAGCTCCTGACCCCGTGACGTTCATCCTCGCCTGGGTGGCGTTCCCGATCGTGCTCGCCGTGCTCGGGCTGGGCTGGGGCGTGGTCGTCGAAGAGCTCTCCGGAGCGCGGCTCGCCTCCGGCGCGCTGGTGATTCCCGTCGGTCTTGCGGGCGCCGTGGTCGTCGCCGGGTTGCTGACGACGAACGGCGTGAGCGCCCCCCTCGCGGTGCCGGTCGAGGGAATCGTCGGTCTCGCCGGGCTCGTCCGGGCACGCACGCAGTGGCCGGAGTGGCGGGTTCCGAAGTGGTCGCTGCTGGCCGCGCTCGGCGTGCTCCTCGCTTACGGCGCCCCGGTCCTGGCGACCGGGACCGCGACGTTCACGGGCTTCGTCAAGCTCGACGACACGTCGACGTGGCTTGGCATCACGGCTCACCTCTTCTCGGACGGGCGCTCCAGCGCGGGTCTCCAACCGTCGACGTACAAGCTCATCCTCGACGTCAATCTGGCGGCGAACGCCTACCCCGTCGGGGGTTTCATGCTGCTCGGCGTCGGCGCCGGGCTGACCCACGTCGATCCGGCATGGGTCTACCAGCCGTATCTCGCGTGTGCCGGCGCGGCGCTCGCGATGTGTCTCTACGCGCTGATCGAGCCACTCGTCGGGTCGCCCCGGCTCCGCGCGGTCGTGGCGTTCGTCGCCGCCCAGCCCGCCCTGCTCTACGGCTACAGCCTGTGGGGCGGGATCAAGGAGGTCACGGCCGCCTTCCTGCTCGCTCTGATCGCGGCGCTCTGCGCCGCGCTGGCGCGAGGCGAGCGCGCGGCCGGCGCGCGGGAGACGCTGCCGCTGGCAGTGGCGACCGCCGCACTGATCGTGACATTCGGCCCGGGGACGGCGGTCTGGGTGGTTCCGGCGCTCGGCGCCGTGGTGGTCGTCTGGATCGTGAAGCTGCTCCGCAGCCGGCTCGATCACCGTGCCCTGCGCCTGGGTGGGACCGTCGCCGGGTTGGCCGCGGCCAGCGCCGTCCTCGCCCTTCCCGTCTGGATCACCCTGGCCAGGGCGCTCCACGTGGACGCCGGCTTCGCGAACAGCGGTGGAGCAGCGCTGTCCACGATCCGGCTCGGCAATCTCGGCTCACCGCTCAGTGGCTTCGAGATTGCCGGGATCTGGCCGGTCGGCGACTTTCGTGAGCCGGTCGGGTCCGGCGCCGTCCCGATCGTGCTGATCGGTCTGGTGCTGGCCGCCGCCGTGCTCGCCGGGTTGCTCAGCCTGCGCGCGCGATCCTACGGCGTGGTCCTCTACGCCGCGGTGGCCCTCTGCGGATGCGCGGCGATCGATCTCGCCGGAGCGGTCCCGTGGATCGTCGCCAAGGCGCTGGCGATCACGTCGCCGGCGGTCCTGCTCGCCGGCATGGCCGGCGGGGCGATGCTGTGGCCGAGGAATCGCCTGGCGGCTGTCGCGGTGATGGCGATGATCGGCGGGGGTGTGCTGTGGTCGAACGTCTCGGCCTACCGCAACGTGACGATCGCGCCGGTCAGCCGGCTCGAGGACCTCGCCCATATCGGCGAGCTGGTGCACGGGGAGGGGCCGACCCTCGTCGACGACTTCGCCGTGTACGCCGACCGCTACTTCCTGCGGGCCGGAGATCCGGTCGAGCCGGCGGAGTTCAGGACGGCCGCGCTGACCCTGACTGACGGTACGGTGCTCAACGGCCCGGCCGCGGCCGACATCGACTCGTTCTCGGTGCCGACGGTGCTTCCGTACCGTTCGATCGTGACGACGAGCTCGCCGACCGAGAGCCGGCCGTCATCGCTGTATCACCTGCGCTGGGCGGGCCGCTACTACGAGCTCTGGCAACGCGCCGCGCACCCGACGCAGGAGGTTCTCGCCCACATCCCCTATGGCGACTCGACGACGACCCCGTACTGCGGCGGAGCGACGGCGCCGGACGGTGCGACGGCGCCGACGCAGCCGATCTGCTCGGTGCAACCCGTGGGCACGGCGAGCTGCAAGCAGGTCGCGTCGATCGCCGGCTTCGCGCGCAGCCACCACGCCGAGATCGTCGCGGCCGAGCGTCCGGCGAACTCCGTCGTCCGCGGCGACCAGATCACGCGGCCACCGACGTGGGGCGTCACGCCGACGGCCCAGACGATCACCGCCCTGACACCGGGGACGGCGAGCGTGCAGGTCCGGATCGACCAGGCCGAGCGCTACTCGGTATGGCTCGGCGGCAGCTTCGGGCGGGGCTTCGTCGTCTCGCTGGATGGACACAGGGTCGGGCGCGTCGCGAACGACCTGTCGTTGATCCTGGGATACACGCCGGTGGCGACCGTCGAGCTGGCCGCCGGGCTCCACACGTTCGCGTTGACCTACCCCCGGCCGGGCCTCGGCCCGGGGGCCGACACGGACATCGACACGCCCGTCGCGACCAATGTCCTGACGACGCTCTCCGCGATCGTCTTCGAGCCTCAGCAGCCCGCCAGGCTGGTGACGGTCGGCCCGCAGGACGCGAAGCGCCTGTGCGGGAAGTTGGTCGACTGGATCGAAGTCGTCAGCCCGACGACGTAGGAGCGACGGGCGGGGTTCGTGACGTTCGTCCTCGCGTGGGTGGCCTTCCCGGTTCTCCTCGCCGGCCTCGGGGTGGGCTGGGGGCTTCTCGTCGAGGAGCTCTCGGGCGCCCGACTGGCGAGCGGCGCGCTGCTGATTCCGGTGGGCCTCGCCGCGGGCCTGATCGTGGCCGCCCTGCTGACGACCAACGCGGCGACCGCCCGGCTGGCCGTCCCCGTGGACGGTCTGCTGGCGCTGATCGGCGTGGTCCGCGGGCGCCGGCTCTGGCGGGACCGGGCGATCCCCAGGTGGTCCCTGGTGGCGGCGGTCGCGGTGCTCCTGGTCTACGGAGCGCCGGTCCTGGCGACGGGGACCGTGACGTTCACGGGCTTCTTCAAGCTCGACGACACCGCGACCTGGCTCGGGTTGACGGCGCACCTCTTCAGCGACGGCCGCTCGACGGCGGGCCTCGATCCGTCGAGCTACAAGGTCCTGCTCGACGCGAACCTCGGGACCGGCGCATACCCGGTTGGGGCGTTCATGTTGCTCGGTGTCGGTCGCGCGTTGCTCGGGATCGACGCGGCGTGGGCCTTCCAGCCGTACGTCGCGTGCGCGGGTGCGGCGCTCGCGCTGTGCCTGTACGCGCTGTGCGAGGGGATCGTCGCCGCCCCGCGCATGCGGGCGCTCGTCGCGTTTCTCGCGGCGCAGCCCGCGCTGCTCTACGGATACAGCCTGTGGGGCGGGATCAAGGAGCTGACCGCCGCCTTCCTCGTCGCCCTGATCGCCGCGCTCGTGGCCTCTGGTATCGGTGGGCGGCCGACCCGTCCGCGGGCGGTGCTGCCCCTGGCCGTCGCGACCGCGGCGCTGGTCGTGACCTTCGGCCCGGGTACGGCGGTGTGGGTGCTGCCGGGTCTCGGCTGCCTCGCGGCGGTCTGGGTGACGAGGGTCATGCGGAGCGGTGACGGCGCTCTCAGGCAGCTGGCAGGCACGCTGGCCTGGCTGGTCGCGGCCACCGTCGGGCTTGCCCTGCCCGTGGTCATCACGCTGTCCCAGGCCGTCAGCTCGGGGGAGAGCTTCACGGGCGGATCCGCCGCCGCGTCCGTGACCACGCGCCTCGGCACGCTCCGCGCCCCGCTGGGCGCGTTCGAGGCCGCGGGCATCTGGCCGGTGAGTGACTTCCGCGACCCACTCGGGTCGGGGGTGCTGCCGATCGCGCTGATCGCCGTCGTCCTGGCCGCCGCGTTGGGAGCCCTGTGGGCGAGCGCCCGGAGCCGGGACTGGGGTGTCGTCCTGTACCTCGTCGTCGCTGTCTCCGGTTGCCTGGCGATCGACCTCGCCGGAGGTGTGCCGTGGGTGGTCGGCAAGGCACTGGCGATCGCGTCGCCCGCGGTTCTGTTCGCCGGAGTGCTCGGCGGGACGGTGCTGTTCGGGCGTCAGCGCCTGGCCGGCGGTCTCGTGATCGGCCTGATCGCCGGGGGCGTTCTGTGGTCGAACACCGTGGGATACCTGAACGCGACGCTCGCCCCGACCGGCCCGCTGAGCGATCTGGCGCAGATCGGCGGTCTCGTCCGCGGGGAGGGCCCGACCTTCGTCGATGACTTCAACGTCTACGCCGACCGCTACTTCCTGCGCGCCGGCGACCCGGTCGATCCGGCGGAGCCCGACCCGGTGCCGCTGCCGCTGACTGACGGAACGCTGCTGATGACCCCGGCGGTCGCCGATCTCGACTCGTTCCCGGTCTCCACGCTGTCGCGCTACCGGTCTATCGTGACGACGAGCTCGCCGACGGCAAGCCGCCCGTCCTCGCTGTATCACCTGCGCTGGACGGGGCGCTACTACGAGCTCTGGCAACGGGCCGCGCGTCCGGCGGAGCAGGTTCTCGCCCACATCGCATCTGGAGACTCGGCGACGATTCCCTACTGCGGTGCCGCCAGGCGGCCTGACGGCACGCCGGCGGCGGTCCAACCGATCTGCGGCGTCCAGCCGGTCGGGATCGCGACCTGCCCGGAGGTTCGCGCGATCGCGGCCTACGCGAAGCGCAATCAGGCGGAGGTCGTCGCAGCGGAGCGGCCACCCAACATCTACGCTCGGGGCAACCAGGTCGAGCGCCCTCCGAGCTGGGGCGTGACGCCGGCCGCGGAGTCGATCACGGCGCTCGATCCCGGCGTGGCGAGCGCGCAGTTCAGGCTGGTCGCGCCGGCGCGTTACACACTCTGGCTGGGCGGGAGCTTCGATCGGGGATTCGATGTCGCCGTCGACGGACGCGGAGTCGGCCGGGTGCGCAACCACCTGTCGATGGGCTACGCGCCAGTGGGCGATCTCGCACTGTCCGCCGGGCTGCACACGCTGACCTTGAGCCACCCCGGGACAAGCCTCGCCCCGGGCAGCGGGGACGACGCCGGGACGACGCTCGCTGCGATCGTGCTCGGTCCGATCCCCGCTCGCGATCGGCTCGCGACGCTGACGCCGCAGACGGCGACGAAACTGTGCGGGACGTCGGTCGACTGGATCGAGGTCGTCAAGGCGATCCCGGCGGCCGGAACGGGCGCGCCGTAGGCGACGAGCGCGCAGGACCCGACGCGCCGCCGCCGGCTGCATAGCTGTCTCCTATGCAAGGCTTGACTCGCGCTCGCGCAGACGGGTAGAGTGGTCGCGGTGGTCGGGGTGTGCTCGCGCGCTCGTCGAGTACAAGCCGCGCGCGTGCTGTGGGGCGTTGCGGGAATGATCATCGTGGAGGTTTGTCTGATGGGTGTGGTTGAGCTTGCCTCGATCGAGGATGTCGTGTTTCGCGTATCGAACGTCCTGCGTGTGCCGGTACTGATCGCGGCGCTGCTGGCCTTGGCGGTCGTGCTCGCCGAGGTCGGCGCGCTGACCGTCGAGCTTGGCCGGCGCAGACGACGCAACGCAAAGGCGGTCGCGTCGGCGGGCCGGGACGCCGGCCAGGCGCTCGCGCTCGGCGACCGCCCGCGCGCCGCGGGAATTCTGGCCAAGGTCGCTTCGAGCGGCGCGATGTGGGCGACGCTGGAGAAGGTCCTCGTCAACGTCGGGCCGGGACCGGAGGCGTCGAGCCGGATGATGAAGTGCCTCGCCGACTTCGACCTCGGGTCGATCAAACGGCTCGAACGAACGCGGATCCTCGTGCGATTCGGGCCGGCGCTCGGTCTGATGGGGACGTTGATCCCGCTGTCCCCGGCACTGGAGGGTCTCGCGGAGGGGAACACCAAGCAGCTGACGGCCAACCTGCGGGTCGCCTTCAGCGTTACCGTCCTCGGCCTGCTGATCGGTGCGATCGCCTTCACGATCTCGCTCGTCCGCGACCGCCTGTACGCGCAGGACCTCTCGGATATGGAGTCGATCGCCTTCGAGCTCGAGGCCGCCCAGCGAATGATCGAGCCAGAGCTCGTCGTCGGCCCGACGCGGGCCGTCGGCTCCGACGGATGGGACGGCTGACGCGATGATCGACATCAAGGGCCGCGCCCAGATGCACACCGACCGCGCCGGTGACCCGCTCGACGGCCTCGTCAACATGTTCGACCTCGGGATCGTCCTTGCCGTAGCCTTCCTGATCGCGGCGCTACAGGCGCACAATCTCACGCAGGTCCTCACGCAGGCCCCGAAGCCAACGCCGGCGAAGCACACGATCACGGTGAAACCCAACCAGTCGCTGGTCCATCTCAAGGCGGGCTCGACGCAGGTCCCGGTGAACGGCGGCGGCAAGCTCGGCGCCGTCTACCAGCTGCCCAACGGCGAGCTCGTCTACGTCAAGAACAAGTGACCCGGCCCTGGGCGTGTACGAAGAAGCTGGGATGACCATCCGTTGAAGCGCGCGCTCCTGCCCGTGGCAGCGTCGGTCGTCGGGCTGTGCGGCGGCCTGGCCGACGGAGCATCGCCGGTATCGGCCCAGACGAGCCAGGCCACGACGCTCGCGTCATCGTCATCGTCATCGTCGGTGCTCGGCCGGCCGGGTGACACGGTGGTCCTCGCCAAGGGCCTGGAACCGGCCGCTCCGGCAACCTCGACGAAGCCGGCAACCTCGACGAAGCCGGCAGCCTCGACGAAGCCGGCAGCCTCGACGAAGCCGGTTGCTGCGGTTGCACCGCACGCGCCGGCCGCGCCGGCCGTCGCGCCGGTCCAGAGCATCCTCGATATGCCGGCGACCGCGTCGTCGCCCAAAGTCGCCCCGCCGCGGATCCTCGGGGCGAAGCCGCAAGCGCTGACCGGGGACGAGACGGAGGCTCCCGCGGGATCCGGCGAGGCTCCATTCGGCTCGCCGGCGGCGATCCAGGCGGCGAAGGCTGCCAAGGCGGCCGCCGCCGCGACCGCCGCGACCCCGTTCAGCGCGGCCGACGGCCTGCCGACGGCGTTGAACCCGACGCTGTCGGTCGTCGCGCCCGGTCCGGTGCCGGTCGGGGTCGCGAACTTCTTCATCGACAACTTCGACGTCCCGCCCTTCCTCCTGCCGATCTTCCAGGCGGCCGGTGCGGCGTACGAGGTGCCGTGGCAGGTGCTCGCGGCGATCAACCAGATCGAGACGAACTACGGACGCGACCTCAGCGTCTCGAGCGCAGGCGCGGCCGGCTGGATGCAGTTCCTCCCGGGGACGTGGAAGGAGTACGGCGTGGACGCGAACGGCGCCGGCGTCGAGGACCCGTACAACCCGGCCGACGCGATCTTCGCGGCGGCCCGCTACCTCCAGGCGGCCGGCGCATCCAAGAACCTCCGGGGCGCGATCTTCGCCTACAACCACGCCAACTGGTACGTCTCGTCGGTGATGCTCCGGGCCCGCCTGATCGGCGGCCTGCCGGCCGGGCTGGTGAGCTCGGTCACCGGCCTCGCCGAGGGCCTCTTCCCGGTCGACGCCGCCGCCCGCTACGCCGACAGCGCGACCCAGGCCGCCGCCGCCACGACGCCGGCCGCGGCCCCTGCGACCAGCCCGGCGACCCCGGCGACCCCTGCGACCGGCTCGGCGAGGACCGCGAAGCCGCCGGCCGACCAGCCGCCGGTCGAGATCTACGCGAAGGCCGGGGCGGCGGTCGTCGCGGTCAAGGACGGCGTCGTCACGGCGACAGGAGGCTCGCCGACCCTCGGAAAGTACCTCCAGCTTCGTGACGCCGCCGGCAACACGTACGTCTACAGCCACCTCAAGAAGCTCGCCGTGGTCTACCCGGCGCTCAAGGCGCAGGTCGCCGCCGCCGCGCCGAAGACCGTCCGATCGGCGAGCCTCGCGCCGGTGCCGGCGCCGACGAGTCCCGCGACCGCCGGGCATCAGGCGACCAAGTCGACTCCGGCGAGCGCCGCGCAGACGGCTGGCGGCGGCCCGGTGGCTACGGACACGGCAAGCGGTCCCCAGCGTCTCTTCGCCTATCCGACGCGCCCGGCTGCGTTCGCGGCCGGCGGTAGCGCCCAGGTCGCGCGGCCCGCGCCGGCCGACCTGTCGAAGTACCTCACGCAGACCAACGGCCTGACCCCCGGCGAGGTCGACCTCGAGCCGTTGCGGACCGGCGCCCACGTCCTCGCCGGGACGGTCCTCGGGCGGATCGGCGTCATCGGTCAGGCGCAGGCGCCCCACGTCGGCTTCCAGATCCGGCCGGCCGGCGCCGGCTCGCCGGAGATCGATCCCAAGCCCCTGCTCGACGGCTGGCAGCTCCTCCAGGCGACTTCGGGCGACCGATCGGCAACCGCGAGCGATGGCCCGCTCGGGCCGGGAGCCGTCAACACGACGATCGACAGGATCCTCCTCCTGACCAAGGCCCAGCTCCAGGCCCAGGTGCTCGCCGATCCGTCGATCGTGATCTACCCGCAGGGCCGCCAGCAGATCCAGGCCGGCCTGGTCGACCAGCGCGTGCTCGCCGGCATCGAGTTCCTCTCGGCCTCCGGCCTCAAGCCCGCCGTCAGCGCGTTCAGCGCCGGAAGTGTCCCATCGGCGAGCGCGGCCGCCCCGCCTGGCACCCCGGCGGCGAGCGCCCCGGCAGTCGCGGGCGACACGCCGGCCGCCGCCGCGCTGACACAGGTCGACATCTCGGCGATCAACGCGATCCCGCTGCTCGGCCACCAGGGCGCCGGCTCGATCGCCGAGACCACGATCCGCCAGCTGCTGACGCTGCCCGGCAGCTTCCAGCCGCAGGAGATCGTCAGCGCCAGCAGCGAGCCGACCGCCGCGAACACCGTCGCGATGCCCGATCACGCCGACCGCATAAGCCTCTCGTTCGCGCCCTCAGCCGACGCCGACTCGGGCTTCGGCCAGCTCCGCGACGCCGTCCTGACCCCGCCCCAGTGGCTCGATCTCACCGCGCGCCTCGACGCGATCGGCAACCCCACCGTCCCGTTGAAGCCGACGACCGCGGCGATTCCGGACCCCTGACGCTCACCGGGCTCCCAGACCACTAGCTCCGAAGGCTGAACGTCAGATCGACCCGGGGGTTTCCGGTCGCCGTGAACAGGAAGGTGCCCCGCATCCCGGCATAGTTCCCCGTCCCGCCGGTCACGACGCCCGTGCCCGGCCCGCTGTGGCTGCTCGCGGCCTCGGCGTAGATCTGGCCGCTCGGCATGATGAAGGTCATCACGCACTCGAAGACCTGGCCGTTACCCGGTGCGGTCCTCGTGCACGCGGTCTGGTCGCGGCCGATCGCCGCCGTCCCCGCCGGCTCGTAGATCATGCCCGTGAAGACAAGCTGGGCTCCCAGCGACGTGGTCGGGCTGATCGGCAGGTTCGTCTCCGTCGTCAGCTGGTTCTCCAGCTTCAGGGTCTCCGTCTTCCCGCCCGCGCTCCCCCCGCAACCCGCAGCCACGAGGACCGTCAGCCCGCAGCACGCCGCGATTCGCGCGACGCGCCGCCGGCGTCTCGCCGGGACGCGCGGGTCGCTCTGATTCGGTCGGACCGTCATGCCGGGCTAACCTACCTGGATCGGCCGTTCCGGGGCCTGATCGTAGGTTGTCTTTAGGAACGCCCGCGCCTCCGGGCCTTCGGCGAAGAGCAGATCGATCACGCTGACGCCGTGCTCGAAGCCCCCGTGCAGCTGCGGGTACTCCCGGTAGCCCGAGTAGTCGAACCACCTGACGTCGACCCCCGCACGCTCGAAGCGCCCGACGTCGAGGTACCCGCTCGCGGCCGGGCCCGAGACATACTCCGTCGCGCCGGTCGCCAGGCAGATGTCGAGCAGTCGCTGGCTGCGGTCCTCGCCCGTCGCGTAGTCGGTCGAGTACGAGATCGGCGTCTCGATCCCCAGCATCCCGCAGACCGCTCGCAGAAGGACGAGGTTGACCTCGCTGAGCAGCTCCAGCCCGCCCAACGACTCGTAGACCGGCCCAAGCTCCGCGGCGACCGCGTCGAAATGAGGCGTATCCCGGTAGGCCTGCTCGATCGCGCTCCAGTGCGACTGCGCCCACGCCCCGTCGGCGACCCGGGTCTCGTCGATTCGCTGCGTGTAGCGGCCCTTCGTCTCGACGGGGATCGTCAGCCACCGCAGGCCCGCAGCCGTCTTGATCCGGTTGCGGTTGCGCCAGTCACGCCGCGTGAACTGGACCTCGTCGAGTAGGACGAACGCGTCGACGTGGTTGATCATGTCGAAGTACCCCTTCCACGGGATGTAGTTCGACTGGACGATCGCCGTCCGTCGCGGCCGCTCGGACGCCACGCGCGTCACTGGCTGCCGATCGCGATCCCGACGGCGATCACGACGACCCCGACCGCCTTCGGCCAGCTCAGCGCCTCGCCGAGCCAGAACGCGCTCCCGAGCAGGACCAGGACGAACGACAGGCCCATGAACGGGTAGGCCCGACTCAGCGTGAAGTGCGTCATCGCGACCATCCACGACGCCGCCGCCAGCGCTGCGGCGAGCAGGACGCTGATCACCCATGGGTTGACGACCAGCCGCCCGATGAACGCGACCTTCGAGCCGAGATCGGCGCCCCCGTGGCCGGCCTTGTTGACCTGCCACTTGAGCACGAGCTGGCCGTACACGGTCAGGACGAGCGTCGCCACGACGTAGAGGTAGCGGGTCATCCGACCACGACCGCCGAGCCGACCCCGGTCGCCCCGTAGTTGTTGCCGTTGTAGAGCATGAATCGCCGGCCGTCGTGGTCGAAGACGTGAGGGTAGGCGATCATCTCGCCGTCCCACTCGCCCGGCGATACGTCCAAGCCGCCCTCCTCGTCGAGCCGCGTCCAGTCCAGGCCGTCGGTCGAACGAGCGTAGCCCAGGCGGTAGGCGTCGCCGCGCGCCGAGAACCACATCTCGTAGCCGGCGTTCCCCCGCACGACGCACGGCCGGGCGATCGCGTACTCCCGCTCGTCGGCGAAGTCGATCGCCACGCGCCCGCCGGTCTCCCAGTCGATGCCGTCTGCCGACTCCGCGTAGCGCAGGTGGTAGTGATGGCGCACACCATCCTCCCGGCGCGTCCACCCGACGCATGACACATACCACATCCGCCAGCGGCCGTCCTCGACGAGGATGTGCGGCGAGGCGGTCAGGTACGGATCGGACGCCGTCCGGCCGAGCACCGGCGCCTGCGACACACGCTCGAACGGGCCACCCCCACGGCTGATCGCCAGGCCGATCGCCAGATAGAACGGAACCGTCACGCCGAGCGACCAGCCCGTGTAATAGAGGTACTTCTCGTCGCCCCGGTCGACCACGCATGACATCGTCACGCCCGAGTCGTCGAAGCATCCGAGCGCACCCGGGCGCAGCACCGGCTCGGGGTCGACCTGCCCGAACCCCACGGCCTCGCTGGCCAGATCCAGCCGAGCCCGCGCGATCCACGACCGGCCAGCGCAATCACGCGTCGAGCAGTAGAGCACCTCTGCGCCGGGATCGACGTACGGCAGCGCCACGTGTGTAGCCGACCACGCGACCGCGAGCGGCGGCGCGACCAGGACGCCCTGCTTGACCCACGAACCGCCCATCAGAAGTTCTCCAGATCCCAGCTCTTCATCGGGAGCAGGGGCGTGTTGCGCACGGCGTAGACGCCGCCCTCCTCAGTGTCACGCATGATGACCGCAGCCGCGCCGATCACGCACCGCGGGGCGACCGTGATCGCGTCGCGGAAGGTCGCGTTGACGCCGATGAAGCAGTAGTCGCCGATCCGGCAGTTGCCCGAGATCACCGCGTGGGACGCGATGAAGACGTGGTCGCCGATCTTCGTGTCATGACCGATGTGGTTGCCGCTCCATAGCACTGTGTTGCTGCCGATCGTCGCGAACGGCTGGATCACGTTCTCCTCGAAGATGAACGTGTTGTCCCCGATCCGCGACTCGCCGGTCCCCACCTCGCCCCACACGCTCGCCCGCGAGTTGACGTAGCTGATCAGCTCGTAGCCCCGTGCCCTGCACTCCACGTAGACCTCCGCCCGCGCCTGGTTGACCCGGCTGTAGCCGACCGCCACGAACATCGCGTACGCGTCGGGCGGGTGGGTCTCGAGCAGCGTCTCGAACGCGACGACCGGCCGGCCGGAGAGCTTGGCCCCGTCGGGGATGTAGCGCTCGTGGACGGTGAACCCGGCGACCGGGTACGGGCTGTCGGCCGCGAGGTACTCCGCAGCGACGCGCGCGAAGTCGCCGACGCCGAAGATCACGACCGGCTTCACGGGGTCTGGACCGCCGGTGAACCCGGCTCGGTGCGCGCCTGCTCGAGCGGCCGGCCGGGCGCGGGCGCCGCCGCCGCGGGTCGCGACCCCTCGATCGCCTCGTCGAGCACGTACAGCGGCCGCCCCTTGACCTGTTCGAAGATCTTTCCGACGTACAGGCCGACGACGCCGCTGCTCGTGATCACGAAGCCCGAGAGGATCAGCACGAAGATCGCCAGGCTCGTCCAGCCCGGCGGCGATGACCCGCCGATGTGGATCGCCACGAAGTACGCGGCCAGCAGCGCGCCCGAGCCGGCCAGCGCGAAACCCATGAAGACGATCCAGCGGAGCACGACCGTCGTCTGGAAGACGAGCCCGTCGACCGCGTGGCGGACCAGTGTCCGCAGGCCGTAGGAGCTGCGGCCCGAGTGACGCTCGGCGTACGGGAACTCGATCGACGCGTGGTTGAAGCCGAGCCAGTAGAGGATGAAGAGGTAGTGGCGGTCGCAGTCGCGGAACTCGAGGTACGCGTTGGCGACCTTTCGCGAGATGATGCTCAGCGTCCCGTAGCTGCGGTCGATCTCCGTCCCGGCGACGGCGTTGAGGAGCTTGAAGTAAGCGCGTGCGGCCGTCTTGCGCAGGTGCGATCCCGGGCGGTCCATCCGCCGGGCGAAGACGATGTCGTATCCCTCGCGGGCCGTCGCGTACAGGTTCGGGATCTCCTCCGGCGGGTCCTGGAGGTCGCAGTCCATCACGACGACCCACGCGCCCGACGTCTTCGCCAGCCCGGCCGTGATCGCGACGTGCTGGCCGAAGTTCCGCGACAGGCGGTAGGCCCGGATCCGCGGGTCCTCGGCCGCCAGCTGCTGGAGCACGTCCCACGACCCGTCGAGCGCCCGGTCGTCGACGAAGACCAGCTCGTACTCGACGCCCATCCCCGCCAGCGTCGCGGTGAGGCGCTCGTGCAGCGCGTGGAGGCACGTCGCGCAGGCGTAGACCGGCACGACGACGCTCAGCTCGACCTTCTGGGTACCGATCCCTGCGCTCACGACCTGCTCCCCTGATCCTCCTACGCAGAACCTACCGCGTAAGGCTATGAGAGCAGCGTAAACAATGCGGCGATCCCGCTGTCGAGAAGCCATCGACCGCCGACCAGGCGCAGGCCGACGTCGAGCTGCTGCTGCTCGCCGAGGACCGGGTCCCGGTAGGAGACGCGCAGCGTCGTCGTCGTCGAGCCCGGCAGGTACGGCGCGGGCGAGAGGGGGATGTCGACCGTCGGCAGGATGCTCGCCCCGGCGATCGCCGCCCGCTCGCCCGAGCGGACCTGGACGTACCCGGCGAGCGTTCTCAGCGTCTGCGTGCACGTAGAGCCCCTGAACGCGCGCGCCAGATCCGCGACGGCGCTCGGCGTCAGCGTCGCGCAGGCGCCCGGCACGTCGTCCGCGGCGAGATCCGCGAGCAACGTCCGCACGGCGTCGCGGGGCCCCGGCGGAGCCGACGTGCCGCAGCCGCCGAGGACGCCGGCGACGAGCGCGACGCCGACCAGCCCGACCAGCCCGACCAGCCGGTCCAGTCGAGGATGGCCGGGGGGTCCGACGTGGCGGGCGCGGTCGGTCACAGCGGCAGGTCGTAGCGAACGGTCGTGGCCCGCGTGATGACCGACTCGCACTGGCCCTGGTTCTCGAGCCGGACGACGCTCGGCGCGGCGACGTCGACCACGTATACATGCCCGTACTCGAGGGCGTGGCGGACCATCCCCGAGTCGAGCCCTAGCTGGTAGACGTAGTGGGCTCCACACGCGACCTGCGGCGGCTGGTAGGCCCAGATCGGGTAGGCGTCCAGATCGGCGCGCCCGTAGCTCAGCTTGACGGCCGCGTCGAGCTCCCACCACGTGCTGAAGACCGGGACCGGCTCGTTGACCGACGCCTCGCCGACCCGCTCGTAGTGCGTGACGACGCCGGGCGAGTTGAAGACGAGCAGCGACGAGCCCGGGGGAGGGTCGGCGAGCACGCGGTGGAGGGCGTCGAGCACGCTGGCCTGGTGGGTCGCCGCCTGGTCCCAGAGCCAGTGGTCGGCCTCCAGCCGGGTCGCCCCGCCGACCAGCACGACGGCCCAGGCGACGGTGGTCACCGCGGCGAGCGCCCACTTCCGGCGTGCCGCGAACAGGCTGCCGAACAGGCGAACGAGGGCGAAGAGGAGCACGCTGAGCGGCAGCAGCGCGCCGATGTTGATCCGGTTGCCGACCCCCGGGACGAGCGGTTGGTAGGTCGGGTCCGACGGCACGTAGATCGCGTAGCTCGCCAGGGCGAGGGCCGCCGCCAGGCCGGCGGCGCCGATCCACGGACGGGCGAGGGCCCGCACCGCTGGCTCGTCTCGCGCGCGACGGGCGACGAGCCCCGCGAGCACGAGCAGGCCGACGACCACCGGTCCGCGGGAGTGGACGAACGGGACGAGCGATCCGGTCAGCAGCGTGAGGGCCTGGTCGACGAGCACCCACGCGTGGTTGAGATACGACTCCTGGCCGCCGGGCCCGGCGAGCCGCTTCGGCTCGCTGACGGCGTAGTGGATCGCCGCGACGCCGGCGATCAGCGCGTCGCCGACCCACCACGCGGCGGCCCGGCGCCAGCCGACTCGCGTCCGGTAGATCAGCAGCGACAGGCCGATCGCCGGGAGCATCGTCTCGGCGAAGAGCGCCGAGACGACGAACAGGCCGAGCGACGCGAGCCGCAGCCGGCGGGCGCGAGCGGTCGACGCTCGCAGGCCGCGCAGCGCGACGAGGTATCCGGCGGCACACGTCCCCAGGCAGAGCTGGGCGACGTCCGGCGTGATCCAGAAGTGGATCGAGTCGGCGATCGGCAGGGCGAGCGAGAGCGCGGCGACCGCGGCCGCCTCGAGCCTGCCGAGGCGCAGCTCGCGGAGCAGGAGGTAGAAGACCGTCGTCAGCCCGGCCGCCAGCAGGACCCCGAGCCCGCGGTGGAGATCGTCGTGGAAGCCGAACATCCTGTACGTCACCAGCCAGTAGAGGACGTCGCCGGGCCGGGCGCCGGAGTAGAAGTTGAGGTAGTCGTACGCGCTCCCGAACCCGAGCTGGTGGGGGAAGCGGACGTAGACGCCGAGCCACCAGTCGTCGAGGTAGCGGCCGCCGTTGGTCACATGCGACCCGAGCAGCCCGACCGCCGCGACCAGCGCCGCCAGGACCGCGAGGCAGACCTCTCGTCGCCCGCCGGGAGCCCACGAGTCCCCCCGGCGGCGCATGCGAGACGAGGATACAGCTGGGTCGCTTGACATTCTGGCTATGCGTTGCATAGGTTGCCTGCATGACGAGGGTGCTCACCCGTCTCAGCGCGCGTCACCCGGGGTGGGAGGGCGAGGCGCTCGAGGGCCTGCGGACCGACGGCTTCGCGATCGTCGAGGACGTCATTCCGGGTCCGCTGATCGAGCGGATCCGCGGGGCGATGTACGCGGTGCGCGAGCGGATCCTCGCCGATGTCGGTCCGGAGCGCCTGCGCCGAGCCGGTGAGCTGGGGGTCCTGCGGCTGATGCTCGCCTACGACGAGTCGTTCTGCGACCTGCTCGAGCTCGAGCAGGTCCTTTCGGTGGTCGACGCGACCGTCTCGCCGACCGCGATCATGCATCTTCAGAATGGATTGATCCTGCCACCCGCGGCCCGCTCGGGCAACGCCGGGCACTTCCAGACGACCTTCCACCGGGACTTTCCCCGCCACCTCGAGGGGTACGTCGCATCGGTCAACACGTTCCTCGCGATCGACGAGTTCACCGAGCTCAACGGGGCGACACTGCTCGTGCCCGGCAGCCACCAGCGGGCCGACCCGCCCGATCTCGACGAGATGGCGGCGAGCGCGATCCCCGCGCTCTGTCCGGCCGGCTCGATGATCGCCTTCGACTCGACGCTCTGGCACGCGGCCGGCGAGAACCGTTCGGACCGCGACCGCCTGGCGATCAACCAGCAGTTCACGCGGTCGTTCGTCAAGCAGCAGATCGACTACGTGCGGGCGCTCGGCGACGCGGCCGTACTGCGGCAGCGGCCCCGCACCCAGCAGCTGCTCGGCTGGTACACGCGCGTCGTGACGAGTCTCGACGAGTACTACCGCCCGGCCGACGAGCGCCTCTACCGCGGCGGCCAGGGATGACGGCGCGCGGCGTGGTCGGCGGGGTTGCGGCCGGCGCGGGTGTGGCCGCGTGATTCGCTGCGCGTCATGTCACGAGGCGGTCGTCTCGCTCGCCGCCGACTGTGGCGAGTGTGGGTGGGCGCCGGAGCGGGGTGGGGGCTACATCGATGTCGTCGCGCGAGGCACCGACCCGAGCGGCGGCTTCGGTGAGCGCGATCTCGAGCGGCTGGCCGGCGTCGAGGACGGCAGCTTCTGGTTTCGCGCGCGCAACGCCCTCCTGCTGGAGACGTTCGAGTCGCACTTCCCGGCCGCCCGCAGCCTGCTCGAGGTGGGCTGCGGGAACGGCTACGTCCTGTCGGCGATCGCCGAGCGTCATCCGGAGATCGATGTCGCCGGGGTCGACCTCGGCGATGCCGGGCTGCGGGCGGCGCGGGCGCGGATCCCGCGGGCGACGCTGGTCCGGGCCGACGCGCGGGAGCTGCCGTTCGAGGACGAGTTCGACGTGATCGGCGCGTTCGACGTGATCGAGCACGTCCGCGAGGACGACGCGGTCCTCGCGGCGATCCACCGCGCGCTGCGCCCCGGCGGGGGGATCTTCGTCAGCGTCCCCCAGCACCGGTGGCTGTGGAGCGAGACCGACCGCTACGCCGGGCACGAGCGGCGCTACACCCGCCGCGAGCTCGCCGGCAAGCTCGACCGGGCGGGCTTCCGGATGCGGTGGGTGACGTCGTTTGTGACGCTGCTGCTCCCGGCGATGGTCGCGTCGCGGGCCTGGCAGGCGCTCTCGCGGCGCCAGTTCGACCCGACCCGGGAGCTCGCCGTGAACCGACGGATCGACGCGCTGCTGGAGCGGGTCATGCGCGTCGAGGCCGGCGCGATCGGGCGTGGCTTCTACCTCCCGGTCGGCGGGTCGCTGCTCGCCGTGGCGGAGCGGGTCTGAGATGGAGCACATCCCGTTCAACCGGCCGTACTACGTCGGCGAGGAGCACGCGCACGTGCTCGAGGCGATCGCCCAGGGCCACATCTCGGGGAGCGGGGCGTTCACCGAGCTCTGCGAGCGGGAGCTCGAGCGGGAGCTCGGGGCACCGCGGGTCCTGCTGACGCCGTCGGGGACGGCGGCGCTCGAGCTCGCGGCGATGCTGCTGGAGATCGGGCCGGGTGACGAGGTGATCATGCCGTCCTACACGTTCACCTCGACGGCCAACGCGTTCGTCCTGCGGGGTGCGGTGCCGGTCTTCGTCGACATCCGCCCGGACACCCTGAACCTCGACGAGCGGCTGGTCGAGGCGGCGATCACGCCGCGGACGCGGGCGATCGTCCCGGTCCACTACGCGGGCGTCGGCTGCGAGATGGAGGCGATCTGCGAGCTCGCCGAGCGTTACGGCCTGGCCGTCGTCGAGGACGCGGCGCACGCCGCGATGGCCTCGCACAGCGGCCGGCCGCTGGGGACCTTCGGCGAGCTGAGTGCGCTGAGCTTCCACGAGACGAAGAACCTGACCTGCGGGGAGGGCGGCGCGCTGATCATCAACGACGAGCGACTCGTCGCGCGGGCCGAGATCCTCCGCGACAAGGGCACCAACCGCGGCGAGTTCATGCGCGGCGAGGTCGACCGCTACACCTGGGTCGACATGGGCTCGTCGATGGCCCTCAGCGACCTCAACGCCGCCTTCCTCTGGGCGCAGCTCGAGAACGCCGAGGCGATCACCGCGCGGCGGCTGGCGATCTGGAAACGCTACCACGAGGCGTTCGAAAGCCTTGAGTCGGACGGGCTGGTCCGGCGTCCGGTCGTCCCGGCGGGGAGTCACCACAACGCCCACATGTATTACCTGCTGCTCGACGATCGGGAACAGCGCGACGCCGTGATCGCGGCGTTGCGCCGGCGGGGGGTCGATGCGGTCTTCCATTACGTCCCGCTCCACTCGGCGCCGGCCGGTCGCCGCTTCGCCAGGTGCTCCGGTTCGCTCGAGGAGACGACCCGCCAGAGTGAGCGGGTCGTCCGCCTGCCTTTGTGGGCAGCGTTGACCGAGGACATGTGCGACCGGGTGATCGCCGCCGTCGAGGAGGCGGTCGCCGAGCTCGTCGCGGCCCGGATCGAGTCCGGCGACCGGCTCCTGGCTGAGGTCGTCGCTTCGTGATCGGCCTGCGACGAGGCATCGCCGGCCTGACGATCATCCGCCGGACCGTGCTCGGCGCGGTCGGGCTCCTGAGCGTCGCCTCGCTCGCGGCGTGTGGCTCGTCTTCTACAGCGTCGACGGCGTCGACGCCGCAGACCGCGGCGGTTGGTCCGACCGGAGCGGCCGCCACCGGTCCGACCGGTCCGCCCGGGACGACGGCGCGGACGCCCGACAGGCCCGGGTCGTCCACCAAGCCGTCGTCGTCCACGAACGCGTCGTCCACAAAGGCGTCGGGAGGCGCGACGAAGAGCCGGGCGTCGGCGGTCACGAAGACGCCGACCGCGAAGCCCGCGCCGAGCGCTGCGAAGACCACGCCGACGAAGTCCACGCCACCGCCGACCCACACCGTGCCGATCCCGGCGTCGCGGGCGAAGGTCGGGACGCCGCGGACGTGGTCGGGGACGGGAGACAAGACGCTCGGGACGATCACCCTGAAGCGGAGCTCGGTGGTCCACTGGACGACGGCGGGCGGGCACTTCGCGCTGACCGAAGCCTCACACAAGCTCGACCTGTCCGGGACGGGGCCGACCGGACAAAGCTTCGCCGCCGCGGGCACCTACACGGCGGTCACGGTGACGGCACCCGGCAAGTGGACGCTGAGCATCGCCCCGCTCGGGTCGTGACGGCTAGGCTCCGGCCATGGGCGACCTTCGTCGCGCGGGGCACCTACCGCAAGGTGAGCGTGAAGGCCAAGGGTGCTTGGACGCTGACGATCACACCACTCCCGTCTTCGCATCGCGGAGCCGGCCGCCAGGCTTTGATTGCCTGGCGTCGCGGGCGACGCATCGTCGGGAAGCCACTGCCCGGCCTACTCGGCGCGTCCGCTCTGGTCGACGGTTGCCGCGATGTCCTTGATGAGGATCATGAGGTGGAGGCGGTCGGTGGGCGATGCTTCGAAGCCGTGGCGCAGGTAGAACGCGCGAGCGTCAGCGTCGAGTGCATGGACGAGCATCGCGCGCACGCCGATCGTCTGCGCCGCTCCGAGCGCACGGGTCATCGCGTCTCGCAGGAGCCACGCTCCCAGGCCGCGTCCTCCGACGGAACGGTCGACTGCGAGTCGCGCGAGGAGGACGACTGGGACGGGGTAGTGCGGCATGCCCTTGATCGCCCGGGAAGTCGCGACCTGGCGCTCGACGCCGGCGGCCGTGAGGGCGTGGTAGGCGACGACGCGATCCTGCTGCGAATCGCTGATCACGTAGGTGCGTGCCGAGCCCGATGCGGCGGCGATCCGGGCGTGGTTGGTGAGCCAGACGTTCAGCGAGGGACGACCGGAGTCGAAGCCGTCGAGGATGTGGTCGGGTCCGAGTGGCTCCGGGTCGCCGAAGCGTTGCACTACTCGGGGCGCGGGCGGGCAAACAGCTCGACGAGCGCTGGGATCTCGCGCGCGGGTTTGTCCAGGGCCGCCGTGAAGCTGCGCCATTCCGCTGGCGTGAGCGCGAACCGTGTGCGGTCGGCGAGTACGCGTTCGGCTTTCTCGCGGCCGCTATCGACAAGAAACTCTGAGAGCGTCTGCCGCTCGGCGGCAGCAGCGCTGCGCAGCAGCTCGTCGTCGCCGACGGCGACTCGCAGATGCACGCGCTGCGTCTTGGTCGGCGTCACACGACCCATTGTACGCCTTTTGTGCGTACGCCTCAAGGACCCCGAGGATCCGCCGCGAACTGACCACCCGGCGTGGAGTGGGCCGCGACCTTCGTCGCGGTACGGCTCCGCCAACTCCTCGGGCCGGCCGCGGGGTCCAGGCGCCGGCGGATCCCACGCGAGTACCCCTTCATGACGCGTCGGGTATCTGGGTTCCCGGTCACGCCGATCGCGGCGGCCGCCGGCGGCTTATGTTGCGAGCCGCCGCCGGGGAAGAACAGGGCGCGTCTACATGCCATCCACCGTTCCGCAGTCGACGCGTCCACGTGCGGCGGCGCTGGCATTCGCAGGCCGCTCGGGTTGGCAGGGTTGCGACCAGCGGGTCGGTCCTGGTCTGGTCTGGAGCACGCTCGCCCTCAGCGGTGATCGCGCGCCGCCGCGAGGTCGGCTCGTCGCGGCCACCGACGCTGGGCGTTGGGAGAAGGGCCGCCATGGGAAGTGTCGGGCGGCGTCCGGTGCTGGTGCAAAGCCTATGTGAAGCATAGACTCGCCGAGAGCTGAGCGGGGTCGTCTGGTGCGAGGCGAAGCCGGGGCCTTCGTTTGGTGCGAGCGGGAGGTTGGCCGTGTCGCAATCGGGTGCAGGCCGTTCACGGCTTGACGGCGGGCGGCGTGGCCGTTGGTGCGCCGCTGCGGTGCTGGTCGTCCTTGCCGTTGTCGCGCCGGCGTCCGCCGACGCCGCGAGCGCGCCCACTTCTGTCACTGGCGGGGCGTCGCTGGTCACCGACACCTCGGCCGAGCTGGCCGGGACGGTCAACCCCAACGGGGTCGCATTGGGCTACTTCTTCCAGTACGGGACGACGAACAGCTTCGGCTCGGAGTCAAGGCCGACGGACCTGCCGGCCGGGACGAGCCCGGTCGCGGTGACCGCCGACATCTCGGGGCTGACGCCGGACACGACCTATTTCTACCGCCTCCACGCGGTGGACGAGCAGGGCGGCGAGGGCGACGGAGCCGTCGCGACCTTCATCACGACCGGCCCCGTCGTCGCGCCGATCGCGATCACGCAGGCCCCCGTGTCGGTTGCCAACAGGAGCGCGGTGTTGGGCGCGAGCGTGAACCCGGAGGGTCAGGCCACGGCGTTCACGATCGAGTACGGCACGACGACGTCATTCGGTTCGATCACGCCTGTGACCGAGCTCGACAACTCCTCCACGCCCGAGTCCGTCGCGGGGACGGCGTCCGGCCTCTCGCCGGACACGACGTACTTCTATCGGGTGGTGGCCCAGAACCCGACCGGCACGACGATGGGCGCGGTGATGGGCTTCATGACCGGGCCGGTCGCGGCACCGATCGTCGCGACCGGAGCGGCGACCTCGGTGACCAGCAGTGGCGCGACGCTCGACGGGACGGTCAATCCGCAGGCGCTGGCGACGAACTACGTCTTCGAGTACGGGACGACGACGAGCTTGGGGTCCACGACGACGCTTGGGAGCGCCGGCTCGGCCGACGACACGGCGATCCCGGAGAGCGCGACGCTGAGCGGGCTGAGCGCGAACACGACGTATCTCTACCGGTTGGTCGCCAGCAACTCGCTCGGGACGACGACCGGTGCGATCATGAGCTTCTCGACGGGCACGCCGGGGCTGCCGATCGTCACGTCAGGCGGGGCGAGCGCGATCACGAATACGACGGCGACGCTGGCCGGGCAGGTCAACCCGGACGGGCAGGCGACATCGTTCTACGGTCGCACCAAGTGTGGGCAGGTCATCGACGACAAGATGATCGAGGCGCTGGCCGCGGAGGCCGAGCGAGGTTATGAGCCCGGCCAGCTCGCGGAGCGTCGCCGCGGTCCGGGACGCCCGTCGCTTGGCGAGGCGGCAAAGACCGTCGAGTCTGTGCGCCTGGATCAGGATCTCCGTGTCGAGACGGCACAACGCGCCGTGACCGACGGCGTCACGGTCTCAGAGGTTATTCGCCGCGCCTTGCGCCAGTATCTTCAAGGCGTGTGAGGCACCCCCGCTCGGTCTCACCGAATGCCGAGCAGACGGCGCGGACCTCTGCGTGATGAGAGGCGAGCGGACGAAACAACAGACGGTGGGTGCCCGAGCAGTGGGAGGTCAGACGTTCACAGCTCCCGCGTCGGGGACGTCACGGTCTGGTGCCGCCCGGCGCGTGACGGGTAGACTGCCGCCCATGCCCATGCAAAGAGTAGACAGACGTTGGATCGTGCGATTCGCAGCCGTTGCCGCTTGCGTGATCGCGGTGCCCGCGGCGACGACCGCCGCCGCCACCAAGAGCGCGCCGGCGAAGACCACCGTCAAGCCACTGCACTGGGCGGCGACCGGCAACCGGTCGCTCGGGACGGTCAAGCTGACGACGGATTCTGTGGTCCGCTGGACCGACAAGGCCGGGAGCTTCTCGGCGCGGGACGCGTCAGGCAAGCTGAAGGCGTCGAGCAGGACGGTCGGCGGGGAGACGTTCGTCGCGCGCGGCACCTACCGCAAGGTGACCGTGAAGGCCAAGGGAGCCTGGACGCTGACGATCACGGGGCTCCCGGCTTCCCACCGCTGAGCACGAGGCGGGGGAGCGGCGTGCATCCGGGAAGACGGCTCGTCGTGAGCCTGCTTTCGCTCGTCGGTCTGCTCGCCTCGAGCGAGGCGGCCTCTGCGGCGAACGTCTACGTGCAGACCGACAGCGCGCAGGGCGTCAGCGCGATCTTCCAGTACTCGGTGGGCCCGGCCGGGACGCTCGTGCCGTTGTCTCCTGCGAGCGTCGCCGAGAGCGCAACCGGACTGGCGATCGCGCTCAGCCCGAGCGGACAGAACGCCTACGTCCTCAGCGAGACGAGCAACTCAACGATCAGGGAGCCCGCCGCCGTGGAACATCGTACCCGCCGAGAGCCGGGCGGACGGTCCTCGACAATCGATAGGTAATCTGCACGACGATGCCGAGACGGATGAGACCCGACCGTAGGCCTGCTCGACTTTCGCCGACGTCGGTTGCGATCGTCGTCGGGGCGTTGCTGGCCGGCGTCGCGGGCGTGGCGTCGGCCGCTCCGACCGTGGGCGCGAGGACCGGCGCATACGCCGCGGCAACGGTCGGCGGGACGCCGACGATTCCCGTGATCGCGCCGAACCCGCCCGGCAAGACGACGGGCCCGGTACCGCACGTGCCGAGCGCGCCGCTCTCGCTGGCCGATCAGGTGATCGGCCTGCCGTCGGCGAGTCGCTGCGTGAAGAGCCTGCGCGTCGGTCTGGCGCGCCCCAAGGGTGTGCGGCTCCGCTCGCTGTCGATCGCGGTCGGCAAGCGCCACGTCAAGCGGCGGCCCGTGCCGAAGTCGATCACCTTCCACGAGTTGCCGAAGGGGCACTTCACGCTGGCGGTAACGGTCACGACGACAACCGGTCGCCACCTTTCCCGCTCTCGGCGCTACGCCCGCTGCAGGTAGCCTGCGGAAGCGCCCTCGCGGGACCCTGAGGGCGGCGGCCGCTCCAGCAGGGCGCTGCTCTCAACCGGCTCCAGTAACCGCGCTCGGCATCGGCCACGTCAGCCGCCCGGCCCGGGCGCTTCGGCCACGTCAAGGTCATGATGCCGCGCCGCGGAAGCCGGTATGCTGCGCGGCCGTGGTTGCCTAGGCGACTCATAGATACGCAGAAGGAATGTGAAGCGGTGCCGGGAGCAACGCAAACAAGCCGTCGTGGTTCCCGCCTTCGGCATGCAGGAGCAGTTCTCGGCGTCTCTGCGCTGATCATCAGCGCGGCGACCGCGGCCGCCGCGCAGCCCGCGGCGACGGTGGCGGCAGCCCACGCGGCCGCAACGGTCGGCGGAACCCGGCCGATCACGGTGATCATCCACGAGCCGACCGGCGTCACCACGGGTCCAGTGCCGCAGGTGCCGACCCCGACGACCCCGCCCGCGGGGTCGCCGACCACGCCACCGAGCGGGACGAAGACTCCACGGCCGAAGCCGAGGCCGAAGCCGAAGACTCCGACGGCCGCCCAGGTCGTCGGGCTCCAGTCGGCCAAGCCTTGCATTTCGAGCCTGCGCGTTGCCCTGGCCCGGCCTGACAGCGTGCACCTGCGGGCTCTGTCGATCTTCATCGGAGGTCGCCACGTCACGCGGACGCCTCCGCCCAAGGCGATCACCTTCCACCAACTTCCGAAGGGCGATTTCACGCTCAGGGTCACCGTCACGACGACCTCGGGCGCGCACCTCACGCTGGCCCGTACCTACCGCCCATGCCGGTAGTGCAGCGCGCAGCACCGCAGTGTGACCTTTTCACGATTTCCGGATGGGAGAACCCCTTGGTGAGGACAGCAGTGCGGCGCGTTGCGGGTGTGGCAGGGATCGTGGGGCTGCTCGCGTTCTGTCCGGCGGCGGTGGCATCGAGCGTCTATGTGCTCAACCAGACGGCCGCGACCGTGTCGCAGTACTCGGTGATGTCGCCCGGGACGCTGTCGCCGGACACTCCGGCGACCGTGTCGACCGGCACCGGGCCGGATGGCATCACGGTGAGCGCGGACGGGAAGAGCGCCTACGTGGCCAACGGCTCCGCCAATTCGGTCTCGCAGTACACGGTCGCCGTCGACGGGACGCTCTCGCCGAAGACCCCGGCCACCGTGCCGACCGGGTCCGATCCGGCCGTGATTGCCTTCAGCGTCGACGGGAAGAGCGCGTACGTCGCGAACTTCCGCGGCAACTCGGTCTCCCAGTACGCGGTCGCCGCCGATGGCACGCTCTCGGCGAAGACGCCGGCCACCGTTTCGACCGGCACCGCTCCCTTCGGGATCGCTCTGAGCGCCGACGGTTCCAGTGCGTATGTCGTCAACAGAAACTCCTCCTCGGTGTCCCAGTACGCGGTTGCGGCCGACGGGACGCTCTCGCCGAAGACCCCGGCCACCGTGACCGCGGGCAGCCAGCCGAGCAAGATCGCCTTGAGCCCTGACGGCAAGAGCGCCTATGTCGCCAATGGCGCCGCCGCTGGCACGGTGTCGCAGTACACCGTGGCGAGCGACGGGACCCTGTCCGCCAAGTCTCCCGCCACCGTCGCGGCCGGCAATCAGCCGCAGGGGATCGCGTTGAGCGCCGACGGGAAGGGCGCCTACGTCGTCAACGGCCACGGCAACAACGTGTCGCAGTACACGGTTGCCTCCGACGGGACGCTCGCTCCGGCCACGCCGGCGACCGTGACCGCCGGCGTCAGCCCAGGGCCACTCGTCATGAGCGCGGACGGGACGACGGCGTACGTCCCCAACTTCGCCGACAACACGGTTTCCGTCTACTCCGTCGTCGCCGACGCGCTGACGTCGTCCACTCCGTCGACCGTAGCGACCGCCGCGGGTCCAGCGGCAATCGCCGTGAGCCCCGCGGCCCCCGCGACGGCTGCTCCGAGCGCGGTAACCGGCGTCGCATCCGGCGTCGACGCCGCGTCAGCAACCCTTGCCGGGACGGTGAACCCGGGCGGGGCTTCGACGGCCTACGTCTTCGAATACGGATCGTCGCTTTCGTTCGGATCGATCACGACGCCGGCCACTGCCGGCGCGGGTACCGGCCCGGCGGGTGTGTGCGGCTCGCTGTCGGGTCTTTCGGCCGGGACGACGTACTACTACCGGCTGGTGGCGAGCAACGCACAGGGCACGAGCTTCGGGGCTGTCGCGAGCTTCACGACGACCGGAG
This sequence comes from Solirubrobacteraceae bacterium, assembly GCA_036510225.1. Taxonomy (GTDB): domain Bacteria; phylum Actinomycetota; class Thermoleophilia; order Solirubrobacterales; family Solirubrobacteraceae; genus Palsa-513. The sequence continues at coordinate 30,600 of DATCEH010000105.1, forward strand.
CGACAGTGGCGCCGACGGTGATCACGCTTGCGCCGATCTCGGCCGGCGACGCCGGCGCCACGCTGGCCGGATCGGTCAACCCCAATGCGCAGGCGACCGCGTACACGTTTGAGTACGGAACGACGACGAGCTTCGGCTCGATCACGCCGGTCGTCGAGCTCGACTCGGCCACTACGCCGGAAGCGGTCTCGAGCGCCGTGACTGGCCTGGCGAGCAACACGACCTACCTCTACCGTCTGGTCGCGAACAATGCGAGTGGCACAGCCGACGGCGCCGTGATGAGCTTCACGACGGGACCGGGTGCCGCCCCGGTCGTCGTCACTGGGGTGGCGAGCCCCGTCAGCTCCGCAGGCGCGACGCTGGCCGGGACCGTGGATCCGCAGGCGAGCCCGACGACCTTCGCATTCGAGTATGGGACGACGACCAGCTTCGGCTCGCTGAGCGCCGTCGACAACGCGGGGCAGACGGCAGGCCCGGAGGCCGTCAGTCTCCCGGTCACCGGCCTCACGGCGAACACGACGTACCTGTACCGGCTCGTCGCCACGAACGCCGACGGGACGACCGCCGGCGCGGTCGCGAGCTTCACGACCGGGTCCTAGCAGGTGGCCCGAAGGCCAATCCTGATCGCGGACCTGGCGCCCGGCTCGTTGAGGTTGTCGCGAGGCCGAGCCCTCCTCGCCGCGAGCGTCGTGGTGCCCCTGACGGGACTCGTGCTGATCGGGGCGTCCGGATCCGCGTCGGCGGATGGAGCCGGCGGGGTTCGGACGTGCGGCTCGGGCGGCGTGCTGTCGGGCAGCGATCCGTTCACGTGTACGTATACGGCGATCGGCTCGGACACATTCACGGTTCCCGCTGGCGTGACGCAGGCTGCCTTCGATGTCGTCGGCGGCGCGGGAGGGACCTATTTCATCGGCGGCGACGGCGCCCATCCGCCGCCTGCCGGGGACATCACCGGGCGCCCTGGAGGCGCCGGCGCGCAGGCCACGGCGACGTTCGGTCTCAGCCCGGGGCAGACGCTCCAGGTCGACGTCGCGGGCCGGGGCGCCAACGGGACCGCGGCCAGCCGGTCGGGGGGCATGTCGAACGGCCCGTCCGGCGGCGTCGGCGCGCTCGGCGGCTTCGGCGGCTCCAACGGGGGCGCTTCGGGCGGTCCTGGTGACGCCGGCGGCGCGGCTGGCGGGACGGCCTTCGACGGCGGCAACGGCTCGGGCGGCGGCGGCTCATCCGATGTGCGGATCGGAGCGGGCAGTTGCGCGACGCTTACGTGCGCGCTTGAGACCCGGGTTGTAGTTGCCGCCGGGGGCGGCGGCGGCGGGGGGACCGGCGGACAGGGGAACGCGCTCGGTGGGGCGGGTGGCAGCGGCGGTGATGCGACGGGTGGCGACGGCGGTGCCACCGTGGACGGCGGGGGTCATGGGAGCTCGGGGACCGGGGCAACGCAGACAGCGGGCGGCGCCGGCGGACTCAACGCGGCCCGGCACGCTGACCCGCCTCCCCCGGAGCCCAACGATCCGCGTTTTGGAGGCGATGGCGCAGACGGTGCGTCCGGCGGCGGCGGTCTCGGCGGCGTCGGCAACCTCCCGTGCAACGGTGTGCACGATCCGCCGTGCCAGGACCCGGGTGCGACCACGTCCGGAGGCGGGGCTGGCGGGGGAGCCGGCGGCGGCCTGTTCGGGGGCGGTGGGGGCAGCGGCGGCGGGAGCAGCAGCGGCGGTGGCGGCGGAGCCGGTGGCGGCGGTGGCGGCGGGAGCAGCTATGTCGCCCCGTCGGCGATCTCCAGCGCGCTGACCGCCGGCGTCAACAGCGACACGATCAACTCGGGCAACGGCCAGGTCACCGTCACGTGGACCGGGGCGTCCGGCGCCGACAGTCCGACCGTGACGACCGGTGCCGCGTCGGCGATCTCGCCGACGGCGCAGACGCTCGCGGGGACCGTGAACCCCAACGGGAGCCAGACGGCGTACGTCTTCGAATACGGACCCTCGCTCTCGTTCGGCCAGATCACGACGCCCGACGGGGCTGGATCGGGGACCGCGGCGACCGCCGTCGCGCAGCCCCTGAGCGGTCTCGCTCCAGCCACCACCTACTATTTCCGGCTTGTCGCGACAAATCTCGCCGGAACGAGCTTCGGTGCGGTCGCCAGCTTCACGACGAGCTCTGGCGGCGCACCGGTCGTGACGACGGGAGCCGCGAGCGGCGTCACCGCGGTCGGCGGGACGCTCTCGGCGACGATCGACGCCGAGGGGCAGCCGACGGCATTCACCTTCGAGTACGGCACGAGCACGGCGTTCGGCTCGATCACCGCAACCGACCTTGCGAGCCCGGTGGCCGGGCCGCAGACCGTCACGCTGCCGATCGGCGGCCTGCTTGCAGGCACCACGTACCTCTATCGGGTCGTCGCCTCGAACCCCGGCGGGACGAGCTTCGGCGTCGTTCAGAGCCTGACGACGGCACCCGCGGCACCGCCGACCGGACCGGCCGACTGGACGCTGAGCGCCGGCGCCGCGCATGTCTGCGCGGTCCGCATCACCGGCGGCGTCGCCTGCTGGGGCAACAACAACCTTGGCTATCTCGGCGACGGCACGACGACCAACTCGAGCGTTCCGGTGGCCGTGACCGGACTCGCCGATGCGACCCAGGTCGCCGCCGGCACATTCCACACGTGCGCGCTGCGGGCAGCCGGCGAGCTGAGCTGCTGGGGCAACGGCCTGACCGGTCAGTTGGGAGACGGCGCGAACAACGCGTCCCTGACGCCCGTCGCCGGAGCGACCGGGATCACCGACGCGAATCAGATCGTTGCCGGCGACCAATTCACGTGCGCCGTGCGGTCCGGCGGCCAGGTCGCCTGCTTCGGGCAGAACGACAACGGCCAGCTCGGCAACGGCACGACGACGAACTCGGACGTGCCGGTGACGGTGACCGGCCTCACGAGCGCGACGCAGGTCGCCGCCGGCATGGTCCACGCCTGCGCCGTGCTCGCCGGCGGCCAGGTGGAATGCTGGGGCGGCGACACCCTGGGTGAGCTCGGGAACGGCACGACCTCGGCGTTCTCGAGCGTGCCGGTCGCGGTGCTCGGAATAACCAACGCGGTCGAGGTCTCGACCACCGGGGTGTCTTCGTGCGCCGCACTGGTCACCGGGCACGTCATGTGCTGGGGCTACAACATCGGCGGCTACCTCGGCGACGGTACGACCAACCCCTCCGACGTTCCGATCGCGGTGGCGGGCCTCGCCGACGCCACCCAGGTCAGCGGCGGCCAGGATCACACGTGCGCTCTGCGAGTCGGCGGCCAGGTCGTCTGCTGGGGCGAGAACGAGTCGGGTGGGTTGGGCAACGGGACGACGAATCCGTCGACCGGACCGTCGACGCCCGTCGCCGTGACGGGGCTGACCGACGCGGTCCAGATCGCCGTCGGTGACGGGTTCTCCTGCGCGCTGCGTCGCGGGGGCCAGGTGGCCTGCTGGGGCGAGAACAGCAACCTCCAGCTCGGCGACGGAACCAGCGCGGATTCGAGCACGCCGGTGAGCGTCGTCGGGCTCACAGACGCTGGAAAGCCACCGGTGAGCGGTCCGCCGCTCGCGAGCACCGGCCTGGCTGCCGCGGTCACCGGAAACAGCGCGGTGCTCGCGGGTACGGTCGACGCGCGGGGCTCGCCGACCGCATTCGTCTTCGAATACGGCACCACGACATCATTCGGATCGCTCAGCGCGATCGACAACGCCGGTGCCGGCAGCGGCCAGCAGGCGATCACGTTGCCACTCGCCGGGCTCTCCCCGAACACGACGTACCTGTACCGCCTTGTCGCGAGCAACGCCGACGGAACCGGGACCGGAGCTGTCGCGAGCTTCACGACCGGGCCCGGCGCATAGTGTCGATCGCTCGGGAAAATACATAGCTAATATCTCTGCGCTCTTCTTCTGCGGAGAGGATCTCATGCCCGAAAGAGACGCCGCTCGCGCGGCGAAGCGGGACACGACGGCGGCAAGCCCTCGAGTCGTCCCCGCAAGACGATTGCGGTCCTGGGGGTCTCGATGATGACCGTCGGATCATCGTCGCGGAGGGCATCACGCTCGCTGGAGCAACCGGGCCGCCGTGTGGCAACGGCACGGCAGGAACTGACGTGTGCACGTACACGTACTCCGGCAGCGGGCCGCACACAGACGATTTCACGGGCCGACGGGCTTATCGTCGATCGTGATCAACGCCTACGGGGCCGGCGGCCACGCCGTCTCCCCGGCCGCTGCGGGAGGCTCCGGCGGTAGCGGGGGAGAGGCGTCGGGAACGCTCGCGGTCACCGCGGGTGAGGTCCTCCAGGTGGACGTCGGCGCGGCCGGCGGGAACGCCACCCGTACCACGGGCACCGGGGGGTTCAACGGCGGCCCTGGCGGCGGCTCGCGTGCCGTGGGTGGCGCCGGCGGAAACAACGACGAGAACGGTGCGGCCGGCGGCTCGAACCCGGACAACGGGGGCAACGGGTCAGGCGGTGGCGGAGCGTCCGATGTTCGCCCCCTCGGGCGCCTACCCTCAACCGACCTGTCGACGCCGACAGCGGCCCTAAGGCTCGCCCGGGGCCGAGGTTTCGGATGCATAGATGGTCCACCGGCGCATCGTCGCCGATCGCTACGGCTTGCCGAAGCCCCGGTGTCGCAGGCCGGCCTGGGCGGAGGGGGCGAGGAGCTTCGTCGCGTAGGCCTGCGCGGCCGCCTGGTTCGTGGTCTTCTTGACCACCGCGATCTCGAAGGTCACCGCTGGCCTGCCGGCTGACGGGATCGTCAGGACGTGGACCTTGGCCCTGGCCGCGGCCGTCAGGTCGCTCGCGTAGACGAACGCCGCGCCGGTCTCTCCCGCGGCCACCGTCGCGGCGATCTGGCTCGGAGTCTCGGTCGTGGTGCTCGCCCGCTTCGCGGCCGCCGTCAGGTGGAGCTTCGAGAGGACCGACCTGGCCTGCGCGCCGAACGACAAGCTCGAGCGCCCGACGAGGAAGTGGATGCCCTTGTGCTCGAGGTCTGAGACCTTCGCGACGTGGTCGGCCCGGTTGCGCGGGACGATCAGGACGAGCCGGCTCGTCGCGAACGCGACCGGCTTGACGACCCGGCCGCTGCGCACGAGCGCCTCGAAGGCAGGGTCGTCCGCGCCGGCGAAGACGTCGCCCGCGGCTCCCCTGGCCAGCGTCCCGGCGAGGAAGTCCGAGTCGGCGAACGAGTACGTCTCGGACGCGTCGATCGCCCGCAGGCTCGCGCCCAGCGTGGACGCCGCGAGCACGTCGATCCGCGGCGTGACCGGAGCTGGAGCCGGGGACGGGAGGGGACCGGGGGAGGGTGGCGCAGCGCCCGGGCCGGGCGAGCCACCCTGGACCGGCGCCGCCGTGACACTGACCGACTGGTCGGCCGCCCCGCACGCCGTCCCCGCCGGCTTGTTACCGCCGTCGCCGCCGTAGCTCGCGACCCACGTGTAGGTGCCGGCGCTCGTCGGCGTGAACGCGGCCGACTGGTAGCTGCCGTCGCCGGCGATCGCCGCCGTCGAGCTCGTCAACGGCGTCGCGCACGACGTGTCGCCCGGACCGAACAGCCTGAAGGTGATCGCCCCCGACGGGGACGACCCGCCCGAGAGGCTGGCCGAGTCGGTGATCTGGCCGCCGACCGAGACCGGCCCGGACGCGGTTCCCGTGAGCGACGGCGACGCGAGCGCCCCGCCGGCCCACGTGATCGTGACCTGACCGTTGCCGCCGTTGACCACGGCGGTGCCGCCGCTCGCCAGGCCGACCGCGGTCGCCGACGACGTTGCGAAGCCGCTGCCCCCGCCGCCGCCGCCCCCGCCGCCACCACCCGACGGCGTGCCGCCACCACTGCCGCCGCCCCCGCCGAACAGACCCCCGCCGCCGCCACCGCCGGCACCGCCGTTCGCGGTGCTCGCGCCCTGGACGCACCCCGCCGCGATGCTCGGGTCGGTGCACGGAAGGCTCCCGGCGCCCCCGGCCCCGCCGCTCCCAGACGCCCCGCCCAGGCCGTCGCCGCCGAACCGCGGGTCCAGCGGATTGGCTCCGGCCGCGTGGAGTCCCGGCTCGAGACCGCCAGCCCCCGCGGCCGTCGGCCCGCCGCCGCCACCCGACGCTCCCGCCCCGCCGCCGCTCGCAGCCGCCCCGCCGGTCGCGCCGCTCGACCCGCCGCCGACACCCCCGGAGCCGCCCACGGCGTTCCCCGAGCCGCCGGCCCCACCGCCACCGCCGCCACCGCTCCCGACCAGCAGGCGAGCGTCGAGCGGGCAGCTGAGCGACGCGCACCCCCCAGACGCCAGACGCACGTCCGAGGATCCCCCGCCACCCGATCCGTTGCCGCCGTTGAATGCCGTCCCTCCGGCGGCCCCCCCGGCGTCGCCGTGGCCCCCGGGGACATCTCCGCTCGACCCGCCGAACCCGCCGGCCGCGCCGGACCCGCCCGACGGCCCGTTGTTCAATCCGCCCGACCGACTCGCAGCCGTCCCGTTCGCGCCGGCGCCCGCCACATTGACCTGGAGCACCTGGCCCGAGCTCAGCCCCAACGACCCGGACGTCTGTCCGCCCGTGCCGCCCGCCGGTCCCGTCAGATCACCCGCAGGGGACCCGCCGTGCGCGGCGTCGCCAGCGATGAAGTAGTGCCCGCCGATCGCCCCGGTCACCGCGAAGGTCGCCTGCGTGACCGCCGCGGGAACCTCGAAGGTGTCAGACCCCACCGCGTCGTAGGTGCAGGTCAGAGTCCCCGACCCGGACAGCACGCCCGTCGCGCCGCAGACCGTCGACGCCGTCGGGGTGCTGACGCTGACCGACTCGCCACTCGCCCCGCACGCCTCGGAGGCCGGGCTGTTCGCCATGTCGCCGCCATACCGCGCCACCCACATGTAGGTGCCCGCGGTCGCCGCGGTGAACGGCGCCGACGCGTACGTGCCGTTTCCGCTGACCGCGGCCGACGAGCTCGCCAGCGGCGTGGAGCACGACGTGTCGCCGGGGCCGAACACCGTGAACGTGATCGTCCCCGACGGCGCTGACCCTCCCGAAAGCGCTCCGGAATCAGAGATCTGGCCACCCGCGACGACGCTTCCCGACGCGACCGTCGACAACGACGGGGACGCCAGCGGCGCGACCACGGTCACCGACTCGCCGGTCGCCCCGCACGCCCCGCCGGTCGAGTTGTTCGCCCCGTCCCCGCCGTAGCCCGCCACCCACCGGTAGGCGCCCGGCGTCGTAGCCGTGAACGGGGACGACCCGTAGGTCCCGTCTCCGGTCACCGTGGCGCTCGACGTCGCGATCGGCGTCGTGCACGACGTGTCGCCGGGTCCGAACAGCTGGAAGGTGATCGTCCCCGTCGGCGACGACCCGCCGGAGAGCGTCGCCGAGTCCGAGATCGCCCCGCCGGTGGCGACCGATCCCGACGCGGCGCTCGACAGCGACGGCGACGCGAGGCCCGATGTCGACCAGGTGATCGTCACCTGGCCGTTGCCGCCGTTGATCGTTCCCGCGTTGACCCCAGGGCTCAGCACCGTCGCAGCCGTCGACTGCGCCGCGAAGCTGCTTCCCCCGCCGCCGCCTCCCCCGGCACCCCCGCCGCCGCCGAAGCTCCCCCCGCCGCCGCTCGCTCCGCCGCCCCCGAAGTAGCCGCCCCCGCCACCGCCACCCGCACCGCCGCCCGCGGTGGTCGACGACGCGCCGCACTGACCCCCCAGGCTCGGGTCCGTGCACGGCAGGTTTCCGGCGCCGCCCGCGCCACCGGCCCCAGCCGCGCCGCCCGTGCCGTCACCGCCGTAGCGCGGATCGCCGGGAGTCGTCGTCGCGAGGTGGCGCCCCGGGTTCAGCCCCGGAGCCCCGCCCATGCTCGATGTCGCCGCGAACCCCGACACGGCGGGGTTGCCACCATCCGGGAAGCCGCCGCAGCCGTAGCCGGGATTGGTCGCCGGGTCGCCGGCGGCCGTCCGCGGACACCCCGTGTTCTCAGCGCCGCCCGCGCCGCCGAACGCGCCGATCGCGTTGCCCTGGCCGCCGGTTCCGCCGCCCCCACCGCCGCCCGCGCCGACCAGCAGGCGCGCCGACAGCGGACAGGTCAGCGCCGCGCAGCCGCCGGCTGCGTCGCGCACGTCCGAGGACCCGCCTCCGCCCGACCCGTTGCCGCCGTTGAACGCCGTGCCCCCGTCCGCCCCGCTCGCGTCGCCCGGGCCGTTCGCCACGCCGCCGTTCGAGCCACCGAACCCCCCGAGTGCGCCCGACCCGCCCGACGGCCCGTTCATCATTCCGCCGGATCGGCTCGCCGCGGTCGCGTTCGCGCCGATCCCCGCGACGTCCACCTCGAGCACGTCGCCCGGCGCCAGGCCCAGCGTCGAGCTCGCCCCGCCGCCGGGCCCTCCAGGCCGCCCCGTCAGGTCGCCTGCCGGGGATCCGCCGTGGGCCGCGTCGCCGGCGATGAAGTAATGGCCGCCCATCGCGCCGACCACCGAGACCTCCGCCTCCGACGCCCCGGCGGGCACCGTGAACGTGTCCGAGCCGACGATCTCGTAGGTGCAGGTGAACGGCCCCGACCCCGACAGGACACCGGCCGCCCCGCACGGACTCGACGGCGTGGCCGTGGCGCTCGCGCCGCCGGCGACCACCGCGACCGTCGCCGCCACGAGCAGACACTCCCGACGACCAGGGAACACGCAGGCGAGCCTAGCCTATTTATGCATTGCCTAGCTTGCAAATCCTTGACACCGCCGCCGGCCGGAGCGATAGAGTCCTCGGCCAACGGGTCCCGTAAGCGTGAGGAGAGGTCGATGAGCGCCGCAACCGATTCGAGGCGGAAGTGGTCGCGGCGGCGATCGAACTCGAAGCCCACCGCGAGTCGCGTCGCACATCAGCCCTGGCAGCGGGTCACGGCCGGCGCGGTCACGACCGCCGGCGTGATCGGCTTCGCCGCCTGGAAGGTTCCGCTCGGCCTGCCCGGCCACCGCGCGCTCGGCTGGCTGACGATGCTGGTCGCCGCCCGTCTGATCGCCGGCCGGGGTTGGGGTGCCGGCGTCGGAATCGTGTCCGCCGTGCTCGTGCTCGCCCTCGGCATCTCCCCGGACGGCATCTACGGGGTCGCCGACTACGCGATCGCCGGCGTCCTGATCGACGCCACGCTGACCGCGCGGCCGTCGATCGCCGGGAATGCCGTGAAGCTGGCCGTGCTCGGGGCGATCGTCCTGCTCGCGGTCGGCTGGATCGCCCCGCTCGGCCGGAGTCTGACCGGTGGGATCCCGATGGCCGAGCTCTGGCCCTCGCTCGTCTCGGTGGCCGGCGCCGGACTCAGCCGGCTGGTCGTCCTCGACCTGGCCTTCGGCGCGGTCGCCGGTGCGATGGGCTGGGGCCTCGCGTCGGCGCTGCGCCGCGCGAGCGACCCTGCGCTCGGCCGCGCTCAGGTCGAGGTCGCAGGCGCCGCCTAGTACGCCTTGACGGTCTCCTTGATCGCGGCAACCCACCGCTGACGGCCGCCGGCCACCCCGGACGGGTTGCCGGAGTCGGCGGCAGGGGGGTCGAGCAGAAGCACGGAGCGCCCGTCTCGCAGGATCGGGCGCACCCAGTCACCCAGCTCGATCAGGTCGTCGGGCGCGGGCTCGACTCCGCTCGGATCGAGCGCGACGTCCAGTGGCACCGCGGCGAGCAGCTCGCCGTAGATCTGCTCTCCCCCGACCTCCCGCATGCCCGGCATCCAGAGAAACCGGCCGTCGTCTCCCGAGCAGTGCAGTCCGACCGCGGCGAGCGCACCGATGATGCCCCCGCCGTCACCGCCGTGTGGCGAGAGGTGGATGCCCAGGTCATCCGCGAGCGCGCGGGCCGAGGCCTGGTTGAGCACGTCGCGCTTGGCGAGCGAGCCGAAGGCCGAGAGGCGCGCTCGCGCGTTGGAGCGCTCCCAGTCGCCGGCGCCCGTCACCGCGAGGCCCGGGTCCGAGCCTTCGGCGCCGATCCGCTCGAGGAACTCGGCCGCGGCCTTCGTGATCGCGCCGAGGGCCGCTGGGTCCGCCACTGCAAGGGCGATGCAGACGCTCGAGTTGTGCGACGTGTAGGGGATCCGCGGGTCGACGAGCAGCTGGTGTCGGGTCGCGCCGAGCGGCGAGCCGAGGCCGAGCTCGTCGATCCTCTCCACGAGCATCCGCGCCAGCCGGCCCGTGCCGGGGCTCTCGAGATTGTCGGTGTCGTCGATCCCGACGAGCACGTTGGTCGGGGCAAGGCGCGACATTCTCGACGTCCCCACCGCAGTTATCATAGGCACAATGTATCCAAGCGCATGGCGGGCTGTGGCGAGTGTCGCTACGGTCGGACTGCTCGCCGGAGCGCTCTCAGCCTGCTCGACGCCGCCGCTCCATCCCAACGGGAGCACGTCGGTCCCTCCCGCGGGTCAATCGCCCGCGCGCGTGGTGGCCGCCGTCACCCTCCGCGGGCCGGCCGCGCCGGCCGCGACCGTGGCCGCTCCGGCGCTCTGCGCAGCGGGAGCGACGCTCTCCGGCGGGGGGGTCTCGACAACCCTGATCGGCGGCGGCCGACCGCCGTCGAGCCTGCACGCCGACGGCACGCTGCCGGCGGGAGCGGACGCGAAGCCGCTGACGAGCTCGGGCGCGCGGGCGGCGGGCTGGATCGGGTTGGGGGCCACCGGGGGCCAACTCGTGCTCGGCGGCGTGACGACCTCCTACGCGATCTGCCTCGGCGGGAGCCCGCTCGGGACGCCCACGATCGTCGTGGCGACGCTCCCCGGCCCGGCGGTGGCGACGACCACCGTCCGACCGACCGCCGTCTGCCCCGCCGGTGACCGCGTGATTGGCGGCGGCGGCCTCGCGAGCGTGACCAAGGGATCCGCCTCGCCAAGCCTGCACCTGATCGGGAGCTTCCCCAGCGACGCCGCCGGAGTTACGGCGGTGGCCGGCTCGACCGATCCCACCGCATGGAGTGCCGTCGCCGACGCCGGCGGGCGGACGGGCTCGGGCGTCGAGACCACGGCCTTTGCGATCTGCGGCTCCGCGAAGCGCGGCCACACCCAGGTCGCCGTGACAAGCGTCCCCGGGCCGCTGCCGGCGAGTGCCGCGACAACGGCGACGGCCAGCTGTCCGGGCTCCGACGAGCTGATCTCCGGGGGCGCGAGCACCGGTCCGCAGTCCGGCTCGCCCCAGCAGGGACTTCATCTGACGGGCAGCTTCCCGGCCGACGCGGCCGGCGTCGGCGTCGGCTTCTCGCCCTCGTCCGCCGCGATCAACTCATGGACCGCGCGCTCCGAATCCGGTGGCCAGGGCTCCCCGGGTGGGACGATGACGACGGCTTTCGCGGTCTGCCTGAAGTGACGCGCTCGTGAGCCGGCTGGCGGTTGCGGCGGGGTTCTCCCTGGCCTGTCTGGGCGTCGCGGCCTGCTCGGGCACCGGCACGTCGTCCTCGCCGCGCGCCGTTGGGCCGCCGAAGCCCTCAACGCAGGCAGCGCCAGCGCCGCCAACCGCGACCGCCGCACCGCCGACGGTCCCGCGCCGCGCCTGCGGCTCGACCGGGACCCTCTCTGGAGCCGCCGCGTATGCATGCACCTACCGAACGCCCGGCTCCGACGTCTTCACAGTTCCCGCCGGCGTGACGCGGGCCGCCATCGACGTGATCGGCGCAGCCGGCGGCCGCTACTTCACCGCCGGCGACGCCGCCCACGGCGGTTCGCCGGCCGGTGACATCACCGGGCTCCCGGGTGGCGCAGGGGCCGAGCTCACAGCGACGCTGGCCGTCGTCCCGGGCGAGGTGCTCGAGATCGACGTCGCCGGAAGGGGCGCCGACGGGACCGCGGCCAGCCGCTCGGGCGGCATGGACGGCGGCCCCTCCGGCGGGCGGGGAGCCCACGGTGGATTCGGCGGCTCGGATCGCGGCATCAGGGGCGGCCTTGGAGACGCCGGCGGGGCCGCCGGCGGGACGGCGTTCAACGGTGGCAACGGCTCCGGCGGCGGCGGCTCCTCGGACGTCAGGGCGGCGGTCACCGGGTGCGCGGCGCTGAGCTGCCCGCCCGGCGCTCGACTCCTGGTTGCGGCCGGGGGTGGTGGTGACGGCGGCGGCGGGGGCCAGGGCAACGCCGTGGGCGGTGCGGGTGGTGACGGAGGCCGTCCCGCCGGCGCGCCGGGGGGAGCCGCGGTCGACGGCGGCAACGCCGGCGTATCCGGCCAGGGCGGGACGCTCACGTCCGGAGGTGCTGCCGGGCGCAACGCCGCCCGCCACGCAGCGAACGCGCGGGCGAACGACCCGCGGAGCGGCGGTGACGGCGCCGCGGGCGTGCTCGGCGCAGGAGGAGTCGGCGGTGCCGGCAACCTGCCGTGCACCGACCCGAGTCTTGGCGGCCAGTGCAGCGCCGACGCGAAGACCTCCGGCGGTGGTGCGGGTGGCGGGGGTGGAGGCGGTCTGTTCGGCGGAGGCGGCGGCAGCGGTGGGGGCGGCTCATTCGGCGGTGGCGGCGGCGGCGGCGGCGGCGGTGGCGGCGGCGCGAGCTTCGCCGCCGGATCGGCGACCGGCGTCGGATTCCAGGCGGGTCCCAACGCCGGCGCCGTGAACCACGGCGACGGACAGGTGACCGTGAAATGGACGGCGCGGCGGTCCACGTGAGGCGCCGCTTGGGCATCGCCGGCGCCGGCCTCCTCGGAGCCGCCGTCATGGTGGTTCTGATTGCCGGTGCGGGTGCGGGTGCCGGTGCCGGGGGCGAGGCGCTCGCCGCGACGAGCAGCTGCGGCTCGACGGGCGTCCTCTCGGGCGCGGCGACGCTGGTCTGCACCTACGCGGCCGTTGGCTCCGACACCTTCACCGTGCCGGCCGGGGTGACGCGTCTGGACTTCTCGGTCGTCGGTGCCGCCGGCGGGCATTACTTCATCGACGGGGATGCCCAGCACGCGGATCCCGGAGGCGCGATCACCGGGCGCTCAGGCGGCGCCGGTGGCGCGGTGTCGGCGTCGCTGAGCGTGAGCGCCGGGCAGGTGATCCAGGTCGATGTCGCCGGGCGGGGCGTGAACAGCACCGCGGCGAGCCGCTCGGGTGGCATGCAGAACGGTCCGAAGGGAGGCCAGGGGGCCTTCGGCGGCTTCGGAGGCTCGAACGGCGGCGTGGCCGGAGGTCCGGGGGACGCCGGCGGCGGTAACGGCGGGAGTGCCCCGACCAACGGCGGCAACGGATCCGGCGGCGGCGGGGCCTCTGACGTGCGCGTCGCCGCGGCTGGCTGCGCCGCGCTGACCTGCGCGCTCGCCGACCGGGTCCTCGTCGGCGCCGGCGGGGGCGGGGCCGGCGGAATCGGCGGACAGGGCACCAACGCGACCGGTGCCTTCGGTGGTGTCGGCGGCGCGGACAACACGAGCTGTCCGCGGACGAAGGGCGGCGATCCGGTGAATAATCCGGGCTACGGCTGCGGCGGCTTCCCCGACGGCGGAAATCCGGCGGCTTCGGGCTTCGCAGCGAGCGCCACCGCGGGCGGCGCCGCCGGCCTCAATCCCGGCCGGCACGCGAGTGGGGCGAACCTTGGCGATCCTCGCTACGGCGGGGACGGATCGGTCGGAACGCAGGGATCGGGTGGGGTCGGGGGCGTCGGCAACACGTTGTGCACCGATCCGACCTTCGGAGGGCAGTGCGGGACGTTGGCGACGGCATCGGGCGGTGGTGCCGGCGGCGGCGGCGGGGCCGGACTTTATGGCGGCGGAGGAGCGAGCGGCGGCGGCGGAACAGCGGGCGGCGGCGGCGGGGCCGGCGGGGGTGGGGGTGGAGGCAGCAGCTTCGCGGCCACCGTTGCGACCAATGTCGCGCTGACCCCGGACGCGAACTGCGATTCGACCTCGCGGGCAGCCTGCAGCCCGACGATCAACGGCGGCAACGGCCAGGTCACCGTCACCTGGACGCCCCCGGCCCCGGCCGCGCCCGGCCTCTCGACGACCGCTCCCGCAGGCGCCGTGCTCGGCGCCCAGAGCGCGGCGACGGCCACCCTGTCGGGTGGGTCGAAGCCGACCGGCGCGATCACGTTCCACCTCTACGGGCCCGGCGACACCTCCTGCCAGACGCCGGTCGCCGCGTCGACGGCGACGGTCACCGGAGACGGTGCCTATCAGGCGACCGCGGCCACCGTCACTGCCACCGGCACGTACCGCTGGGTGGCCGGCTACGGCGGTGATTCGGCGAACGCCGCGGTGGTCGGGACGTGCGCCGACGCCGCGCTCGTCCTCGTCGCCTCCGGAGCGCCGACCCTCGGCACGAACCCCGGTGGCCCGACGACGACCACGTCTGCCGCAGGCACGACCGGGAACGGCGGCCCGCCGAGCACCGGTGGAGGCGGCCGCGGCTCGCCCGGCACCGGTTCGACCGGACCTCGCGGCAACGGTGGGAGCGGTGGCGCGGGCGGCGGTTCGCCGCTCTCGGGCTCGGGATCCCCGAGCACGACGGGTCACAGCGCCCCGGCTGTGCGGTCGGCCGCTGCGCCCGCTTCTGGTCGCCCAACGAGCGCGAAGCCCGGGGCCGGCCCGTCCGCGGTCCGCTCGCCGCCCGCCGGCCACGGCTCGCCGACGGCGGCGACCCTTTCCGGAGTGGTGATCGACCCGCCGACCGGCGCGGCGGCCGGCGGAGCGACGGCCGCGAGCCCGCTCTCGACGCTCCAGCTGACGAGCGACCCCTCAGGCGACGACGCGGTTGCCGGCAGCTCCGTGGGCTGGCTGGGCGGCGGGCTGCTGCTCGTGCTGCTCGTGCTCGGCGTCCTGCTCGAGCTCGACTTCCCCTTCCTGCGACGAACAGAGGCCGGAACCCCATGATCGACCACCCCACGATGACGATTCCGCTCGCCTCGCTCGAGAACTTCGTCTTCCACATCTCGAACACGCTCCGCGTGCCGGTCCTCGTCGGCGCCGTGCTGGCGCTGGCCTGGGTCCTCGTCGAGCTCGGCTCGCTCGTCGTCGAGCTCGTCCGCCGGCGGGGTCGCAACCCGGTGCTCGTCGCCCGCGCGACCGGCGCGGCCCGCGAGGCCCTGCTCAGCGGCGATCGCCCGCTCGCGACCCGTCACCTCACTGGCCTGGCCTCCAGTCGGGCGATGCAGACGGTCTTCGTGCGGATCCTCGCCGCCGTCGCCAACTCACCGGTCGACGCGAACCTCGTCGCGATCAACCTCGCCGACTTCGATCTCGGCTCGCTGCGCCGCCTCGAGCGCACGCGGCTGCTCGTCCGCGCCGGCCCGGCACTCGGGCTGATGGGCACGCTGATCCCGCTCTCGCCCGCGCTGAGCGCGCTCGCCGGAGGCGACCTGGCCGAGCTGACCGCGAAGCTCAGGATCGCCTTCAGCGTCACGGTGGTCGGTCTCCTCGTCGGCATGCTGGCGTTCGGGATCTCACTCGTCCGCGACCGCATGTACGCGCAGGATCTCTCGGTCGTCGAGTTCGTGACGGCGCAGCTCGAGACGGTCGGGCAGCCCGACCCTGAGCCCGACCCGGAGCCGGCCCGATGACCGACGTCCGCCGACGCGCCCAGCCGCACGCCGACCGGGCCGGAGATCCGCTCGACGGCCTGGTCAACATGTTCGACCTCGGGATCGTCCTCGCCGTCGCCTTCCTGATCGCCGGGATCGGGATCAGCCAGCTCGTCGCCAAGCGCGGAGCGAGCGCCGACAAGACGAACGGCGCGTCGTCTGTCGTCGTCGGCAAGAACCAGCAGCTGCTGCCGCTCAAGCCGGGTGACCGACGCGTCCCGGTGAGCGGTGGCGCGACGAGCATCGGGCAGGTCTACCGGCTTCCGAGCGGTGAGCTCGTGTACGTGACGAAGCGCTGAGGCGTCGACTTCCCCGCTCGATCGAGGCTGCCCACCCTGCGACTTGACAGGCCGGTCCGCGGATCAATAGTTTATAAGTAGATAGAATGCCTAGGCAAAATGCGTCCGCGCCTCGAACCCTCGAACTTGGAGCTGAAGTGCCCAGACCCCCCCGCCGTTCCCGCTCGCGATCGGCTATCGCGCGCCGCCGCCTGACCGCGCTAGCGAGCGTCGTCGCGCTCGTCGCGGTGATCGACGTCGCCAGTGCCTCGTCGACCGTCGCCGTCGGTCCGTGCGGGGCCACCGGCGTGCTGTCCGGCACGAGCCCGATGACCTGCACCTACACAACGGTCGGCTCCGACACGTTCACCGTCCCGTCGGGCGTCACCCAGGGCAGCTTTACGGTCGTCGGGGCACAGGGCGGCCACTACTTCATCTCGGGCGCGGCCGCCAACGGCTGCGCGGCGGTGAGCGACATAACCGGGCGACCGGGTGGCGGCGGCGGCGAGGCCGCGGCGACGCTGGCTCTGACACCCGGAGCGCAGATCCAGGTCGACGTAGCCGGCGCCGGCGTCAACGGCACGGCCGCCAAGCGCTGTGGCGGAATGATGAACGGCCCGTCGGGCGGGGCCGGCGGTCTCGGCGGCTTCGGGGGTTCGAACGGCGGCGTCGCCGGCGCCCCTGGTGACGCGAGCGGCGCGAACGGCGGTACGGCCTTCAACGGCGGCAACGGCTCAGGCGCCGGCGGGTCCTCGGACATCCGCGTCGACCCGAGCGGCTGTGCGTCGCTGACCTGTGGTCTGGCGGACCGCACGTTGGTCGCTGCGGGCGGCGGTGGCGGTGGCGGCGTCGGCGGTCAGGGCAACGCGCTCGGCGGAGCCGGCGGCGACGGCGGCGGCACGACCGGCGCGAACGGGGGTACGACCGTCGACGGCGGCGGGGCCGGAGTATCCGGGACCGGCGCCACACCCACGTCAGGCGGAACAGGCGGTCTCGAGCCCGGTCTCCACTCTCCCGGTGCAGACCCGACCGATCCGCGCTACGGCGGCGATGGAGCGAACGGCTCGTCCGGGTCCGGTGGGGTCGGCGGCGTCGGCAACTTCCCGTGCACCGATCCCAATCGTGGCGGACAGTGTGCAGTGGGTGCGAACACCTCCGGGGGCGGCGCGGGCGGCGGCGCCGGCGGCGGGCGCTTCGGCGGCGGTGGCGGCAGCGGCGGCGGCTCGACCTTCGGCGGCGGCGGTGGTGCCGGCGGCGGCGGCGGTGGCGGCAGCAGCTACGCGGACCCGGGTGCCGGCAACGTCGCGATCACGAGCGGCGCCAACCAGGGAACGATCAACGGCGGCAACGGCGAGGTGACCGTGACCTGGACGCCGGCCGCCCAGGCGACGCCGACGATCGCGATCCAGGTCGCGCCGACCGGCCAGCTCGGTGGCGAGATCTCGGCAACGTCGACGCTGGCCGGCGGTTCGAGTCCCACCGGGGCAGTGACGTTCATGCTCTACGGGCCCGGCGACCTGACCTGCGTGACTCCGGTCGCGACCTTCGTCGAGACCGTCACCGGCGACGGCACATACTCGTCGGGATCGTTCTCACCGACGACGGCCGGCACCTATCGATTCGTGGCGCGCTACAGCGGCGACGGCGGAAATGCCGCGGCGAGCACCGCCTGCGGGGACGCGAGCAGCTCGATCGCCGTCAGCGGCCCACCCACCGTCACGACCGGCGCGGCCAGCGGTGTCACTGACACGACGGCGGGCCTGGCCGGCACGGTGACGCCGAACGGGGTCGACACGAAGGCCGTCTTCGAGTTCGGGACGACGCTCTCGTTCGGGTCGATCACATCGGTCGCCGACGCCGGTTCCGGAGCGTCTCCGGTGACCTTCACGGGGTCGCTGGCGGGGCTCTCACCGGCGACCACGTACTACTACCGTGTCGTCGCGACGAGCGCGAACGGAACTGCGTTCGGGACCGTCGCGAGCTTCACGACGACGGGCCCGGCGGCGACCCCGGTCGTTGTCACACAGGCCCCCGTCGCGGTCGCGAACACAAGCGCGGTCGTGGCCGGCACGGTCAACCCGAGCCGCCAGGCGACGGCGTACACGGTCGAGTACGGGACGTCGACGACGTTCGGTTCGATCGCCCCGGTCGTCGAGCTCGACTCTGGAAACAGCCCGGAGGCGGTGACGAGCACGTTGAGCGGCCTGAGCACCAACACGACGTACCTCTACCGGGTCGTGGCAAGCAACGCGACCGGCACGAGCACTGGAGCGGTGATGAGCTTCACGACCGGACCGACGGCCGCGCCGGTCGTCGTGAGCGGGGCGGCGACGTCGGTCTCGTCGACGAGCGAGAAGCTCAACGGCCGGGTCGACCCGCAGGCGAGCCCGACGTCGTTCGCCTTCGAGTACGGCACGACGACGAACTTCGGGTCGCTGAGCGCCGTCGACAACGCGGGTTCGGGCTTCGGCTCGCAGTCGGTCTCGCTGACGATCACCGGCCTCACGCCTGGCCAGACGTACCTCTACAGGATCGTGGCCAGCAACGCGAACGGCTCGGCGACGGGCATCGTGAAGAGCTTCGTAGCCGGCCCATAGGCCGGTCGCCGCGGCAGTCCGCCGATGGAATCCGTGGGAGCGTCAGACGTCGGCGGCGCCGGTTTGGCCTCGGCGGTGCTGACCCGGCGGCGGCTGCTGGCGTCGGCCGCGCGACTCGGGCTTGCGACGTCGACGCTGGGCGCACTCGACGCGCTCGCCCGGACCCCGCGACGGGCGGCGGCCGCCGGGCGGCGAGCCCTGCCGGAGATCCAGTTCGACGTCAACGACTTCGTCGAGCCGGCCCGAGCGGTCGACGGGGTCGTCGTGCGGTTCCCGCCGCTCTACACGAGCTACACGACGATCGCCCTCTCGCGCCGGCCGACCCGGGCCGACCAGGAGCGGATGACCAGAGCACTCGCCACCGTCGAGCGGACCTACCCGTTCAGCCCGCGCGGCGTGTTCGTCGTGGTCGCATACGGCGTCCCGTACTTCGCTCGCATGCCGGGTGGCATCGACGGATCGCTCGTCGCCGGGACGGTGCCGAGGCTGCTCTCCGACCCCGGCCGATCGGCGCTCGAGGAGGCCGTACCGGGGCCGACCGACGTCAGCCCGTCGAACCCCGGCGTCTCGAAGCAGACCTTCGACGTGCCGGTCGCGATCGAGTCCAACGACCTGGTCGTCGTCCTGCGCAGCGACTCGAGCGCGATCCTCGGCGAGGTCCTCGAGTATCTCGTGGGAGGGAGGGCCAGCCTCGGTGGTCGGCGGGTCGGAGCGTCGGGTCTCCACGGACTCCTCCGCGTCACGTCGCGCCGGCTGATGTTCCAGCAGATCGGGCTCCCGCGGAAGGTTGCCGACGCCCACGGGCTGGCGTTCGCCGGCCGGGTCAACCCGGAGTCGCCGATGTGGATGGGCTTCACCGACCAGCAGGTCATCGGTTCGGGCCCGCCGGCGGTCACGACGTTCGCGGGCAACCCGTCGAGCGTGCTGACGAGCGCCCGGCCCGGCGACTACTTCGACCGGGGGTCGATCATGCACCTCTCGCACGTGATCGAGGACCTCGGCCAGTTCTACGCCGAGCCGTACCTCGACCGCGTCCAGTGCATGTTCCGCTCGAACCCTCCGCCCACCCAGGGCAACGCCGACCAGTTCACAGACGGCGGCGGCCCGGCCTTTCTCGACAACACGTTCCGCGACCCTGGCGACGCGGCGCAGAACGCGGCTGGCTTCGACACCCCGGGCGGCGCCCATCGGCTCGGCCACCTGACCGCGCTCCAGCGCTCGTCGCGGGCCCCCGACAGCACACCACTCCACATCCGGGCCGACGGGGCCGGGCTCGACGCGATGGACGTCCCCGACGGATCGCTCCAGCCGAAGCTTCAGTTCGCGATGTTCGTGCCGACCGCCGACTTCTTCGCCACACTGCGGCGCAATCAGGCCTCGCCCGACCTCGTCGGGCAGTTCGCGGTCTCTGCGGCCCACGCCGGGATCGAGCGCTTCATCACCACGACTCGCCGTCAGAACTTCCTCGTGCCGCCGCGCCGCCACCGGGCCTTCCCGCTCGTCGAGCTCGACCCGCTCGGACGTTGATCCGATAATCTGATTATGTGCGGCGGCTGACAGCCACCGAAGCGGCGCGGCGCTTCTCGGATCTGCTGGACCAGGTCGAGCACGACGGCGAGACCTTCCTTGTGGAGCGCCGCGGACGGGTGATCGCGAGCGTGGGACCCGCCGCCGGCGCCACCGGCCGCGCCGTCAAGGACCTCCTGCGAGCACAGCCCGTCGACGAGCGCTGGCCAGATGACCTGGCTCTGTTGCGAGCCGGCGTGGAAGGCGAGGATCGAAGCTGGAACGACTGATCCTCGACACGACGATCCTGATCGCCGCCGAGCGTACGAGCCTCGCGATCGGCGATTTGATAGCCGACGCGGACGATGTCGCGATCGCCGCGATCACGGCAGCCGAGCTGCTCGTCGGAGTGGAGCTCGCCGACGACCGACACAAGAGCGCGAGGCGCGCGTTCGTGGACTCGCTGCTCGTCCTGATACCCGTCGAGCCCTACGACCTGCCGACCGCGAGGGTGCACGCCGAGCTGCTGGCCCACGCGCGGACGACGGGACGGCGGCGAGGAGCCCACGACCTGCTGATCGCGGCCACGGCCCGCGCCCACGCACGAACGGTCGTAACGGCCGACGTCGCGGGCTTCGACGGCCTGCCCGGCGTGGTCATCCGACCGCGCCCCTGAGTCGCAACTCCACGACGGCAGTCCGACGAGCCGCCGATCCGCAGCGAGAACCTAGCTATTGCCTCTCTATTTCGTTTGACGGGTGACTCGCGGGCGGTTAGATTGCCGACCAGGCTGCGCGGAGACAGACGAGGTTCGCACCGAGGTTCGCCGATCTATGGGCGCAGACCAAAGATTCAGTCAGGGGTCGAGGGGTTGTCAGGAGTGAACGTCTTCGTCTCCGGGGCCTTCGAGTTCGCCGGCGCGAGCACGACCCACAACCGGCTGATCGAGATCAACCCGGACGGCACGCTGGATACGAGCTTCAAACCCAGCATCAACAACACAGTCGCCGCGCTGGCCGTGTCGCCGGACGGTGACACGTTGTACGTCGGCGGCACCTTCACGAGCGTCAACGGCTCGACGGCGGCATCGCGCCTGGTCGCGTTCGACATGACGACCGGTCTCCTGACGGCGTTCAACCCGGGCGTCAACAGCAACGTCGCCGCCCTCGCGTTGACACGGACGGCAGGACGCTGTACGCCGCCGGCATCTTCACGATGGTCAACGGCTCGATCGCCGAGAATCGGCTCGCCGC
>DATCEH010000106.1:0-43298 GCA_036510225.1 Solirubrobacteraceae bacterium
GGCGAGGGCCGCCCGCGCCTCCGGCGTCAGCCACTCCGGGCCGCCCGGACCGAGGCCGACTACCGTCAGGCCGCCCCGGCCGGTCCGGCTGCGGGCGGCCGGGCTGGGGACGAGGACGAGCGACATGTACGGGACGTCCCGGTCGACCTCGGCCAGCCCGCTCCACCGCTCCCCGTCCCCGCTCGCCCGCTCGACCAGCAGGCTCCGCTCGGTCATGCCCGCCCGGTCGATCGCCTCGCGAACCGACGGGAGCGTCCGCCCGAGCTTGAGCACGACCGCCGCGTCGCTCGCCCCGAGACGCGCCGCCAGCTCGTCGGTCGGGAGCGTGCCCGGGAGGATGCTGAGCACCTCGTCGCGCCTGGCCAATGGCGTCCCGGTCGTCGCGGCCGCCGCGCTCGGCGACGTGACGCCCGGGATCACCTCGGTCGGATAATCGCCGGCCAGCCGGTCGTGGAGGTACATGTAGGACCCGTAGAAGAACGGATCCCCCTCGCAGAGCACCGCCACCGACCGGCCCGCGTCGAGGTGCCCGGCCAGCTCGGCCGCACTCGCGTCGTAGAAGTCCGCCACGGCCCCGTCGTAGCCGCCGGGGTGATCGGTCTGCTCGGTCGTGACCGGGTAGGTCATCCCGACCTCGATCACCCCCGGACGCATGTAGGCCGCCGCGATCGACCTGGCCATGCTCCGGCCGTGGCGGGCCATCGGGTACGCGACGACGTCCGCCGCGCCGATCACGCGGGTCGCCTTGAGCGTGACGAGCTCCGGGTCGCCCGGGCCGACGCCGACGCCGTAGAGGCGGCCGGGCGTCATTCCTGCTCGCTTGCGAGCGCGTTGACCGCCGCCACGCCGATCGCGCTGCCGCCGCGCCGGCCATCGACGATCAGGTGCTCGAGCGCCGCCGGGTGGTCTGCGAGCGCCCGCTTCGACTCGGCCGCCCCGACGAAGCCGACCGGCACGCCGATCACCCCGGCCGGTCTCCCCTCCCCCCGCTCGACCAACTCGAGCAGCCGGAAGAGCGCGCTCGGCGCGTTTCCGACCACGACGACCGACCCGTCGAGGCGGTCGCGCCACAGCTCGAGAGCCGCCGCGCTGCGGGTCGTCTCGAGCGTCTGCGCAAGCCCGGCGACCCGCTCGTCGCCGAGCGTGCAGACCACCTCGTTGGCCGCCGGCAGCCGCCCGCGCGTGATCCCCGAGGCGACCATCATCGTGTCGCAGAGGATCGGCGCGCCCGTCTCCAGGGCCCGGGTCACAGCCGCGCAGAAACCCCGCGAAGCCTCGATGTCGGCGACCAGATCGACCATCCCGCACGCGTGGATCATCCGCACGACGGTCCGCTCGAGGGCCGGCTCGAGGCCGGCGAGATCGGCCTCCCGGCGGATCATCTCGAACGAGCGCCGGTAGATCTCCGGCCCGTCGCGCACGTACTCGGTCATCCGCCCTCCGCGGCCAGCGCCGCCACGACTTCGGCCGGGGTCCCCACGAGCCGCTCGACCCCGCCGATCCGCACAGCGATCTCCGCGGCCCGCGGCGCCACGGTGATCTGAGCCCCGCCGGGCTCGCCGCAGCGCCGCTCGCAGCCCGACCAGTGCTCGGTCTCCCCCGCCGCCCGTCCGCTCGCCGCGCGTCTCGCCGCCAGGCTCCGGACGTCGATCCGTGCGCTCGCACACGCCCCCCGGCCGGCGCAGGCGCTCAGGCCGACCCAGGGAGACCCCGGCCCGAGCTCGAGGCCGATCTCCGCGAGCGCGGCGGCGGTCGCCGCGGCGTCGCCGGCCGGGACGTCGACCACGGTGATCGTCCTCCACGGCGAGACGCGGATCCCGCCCGGCGACGTGGAGACCTCCGCGAGCCCGTCGAGCTGGGCGGAGTCTAGTCGGCCGAGCCGGGCCAGACCGCAGACCGCGTGGCGGCCGTCGGCCTGCCGCGTCACCCCGACCCCCGCCGGCCGACGCCCGGCGGGCTGGACCTCGAGCCGCCGGATCGTCCCGCCCAGGCACGCCGCGACGTGGGCCGGGCCGTCCGGCAGGTCGGCGAGATGCCAGGCGTCGCTCGCGAGCTCTTCACGCCGCGCGAGGAACGCGCCGGCCGCGGCGATCGCGAGGCCGGGCGCCGCGGCCTGCGATCGGACCAGGTCGGTCTGAAATCCGCCGAGGACGAGTCGAAGGCGTGGTCGGGCGGACGCGCGCGAACCGATCGCCAGCAGTGTGACGTCCGGCGCCGTGTGGCCCGGGTCCGTCGTCCGGCCGATCCCACTCGCGTCGTCGACTTCGAAGAGGAACCGCCCCGGCAGGGCGGCGAGCCGCGGGTCGGCGCAGAGCAACCGGTCGAGGGCCGCGACGACCGCGTCGGTCTGCGTCAGCGCGTCCGCGTGACGGCCGCCGAGCGGGCTGGCCAGGACGTTGCGAACACGGTCGTGGGTCACCGACGGGATCAGTCCGCCCGCCCGGAGGATCCGCTCGAGGTCGGCCTCCGAGCGGTCGGACACGCCGCGGATCTGGACCCCCGCGCGAGCTGTCAGCTCGACGATGTCACTGCCGAGGGCCGCTGCCGCGGCGAGGGCCCGAAGTTGCCGGCGTCCGAGCATTCCGCCGGGCAGCCGCACCCGCGCGAGGCCGCCGTCCTGCGCCGCGTGGAGTCGGAGCACGCCCGGGCAGCGATCCTCGATTCCGTGTCTCACTTCCGATCCTCCGTGTTGCCCGGAGGAAGAAGGAGCCCCTGCGCCGGCGGCGCACGAACCGCCCTTCACCCGAGGACTGGTTTCGTTGACGCGGAGTTAGGCGACCGGGCTCGCCCTGTTCTCGGGCATCACCGTTGCGGGACAGCGCCGGGATCAAACCGGACTTCGCTGAAATCCACGTCACGCCGGGTATCCGGCGCGCCGCCGATCCTACCGCGTCTCCACCGGGGCGGGCGAGCTCTCCGCGGGGGACCGGGTCGTGGAGAAGTGGACTCTCCCGGAAAAGTAGCTGACTGACTCAGTCAGCTACTTTCGCGACGAAGGTCTCGCACATCCTGCTCTCGCCACCCGGCTGGCTCCACCCCGTGCCGCGCCGACGTCGAGATCCGGCCGCCAAGGCGACGTTTTATACTGGCGACCAGCCATTGGGGAATGGTGTAATCGGCAACACGCCTGCCTCTGGAGCAGGAATTTGGGGTTCGAGTCCCTGTTCCCCAGTCACTCGCCGCGCCCGTGCCGGCGTCCTCAGCCGCTCGGCCCGTCGTAGGCGGCGAAGAACCTCGCGGCGAGGGGTGCGGCCACCGTGCCCCCGGATCGGCCGTTCTCGACGAGCACCGCGAGCGCGAGATCCCCGCGGAAGCAGATGAACCACGCGTGCGTGGCCGGCGGGCTGCCGCTGCCGAACTCCGCCGTGCCCGTCTTCCCGGCGACGTTCCCCGGCGTCGCGGCGAGCGCCGTGCCCGAACCGTGGGTGACGACGCCGCGCATCAGCGTGCGGAGCGTCGCCAACTCCCCCGCCGGGATCGCTGGCCCGGCGACGCGCGGATCGCCGGCGAGCAGCCGGGGCGCTCGCCAGCGGCCGTTGGCCACGGTCGCGGCAACGCCGGCCATCGCCAGCGGCGTCGCGACGATGCGATCCTGGCCGATCATCGTCGCCGCCCGGCCGACCGCGTCGCGCCCCGCGGGCACGTGGGACTCGGCCGCACCGAACGGGAGGTCGGCGTTGCGTCCGAGGCCGAACTCGAGCGCCGTCGACCCGAGCGTCGGCGGGGACAGCCGCGGGGCGAGCGAGATGAACGCCGTGTTGCACGAGATCGCGAAGTCGTCGGCGAACGTCGGCTGACCCCCACCCTCCCCCTCGTAGTTGTGGAACGTCCGGCCGTCGACGGTGATCGTCGTCGGACATGCGAGCGGCTCGTGCGGGTCGAGCCCGCCGTGGAGCAGGGCCGCCGTCGTGATCACCTTGAATGTCGACCCTGGCGCGTAGGCTCCGGCGAGCGCCCGGTCGAAGGTCGAGCTGGTCGGGCGGTTGGCGACGGCGAGGAGGTCGCCGGTTGACGGCTGCACCGCGACCACGGCCGCCGCGGCCGACGACGTCCCGAGCGCGGCTTCGGCGGCCTGCTGGACCCGGGTCGACAGCGTCGTCGCGAGCGGCTTGGGCGCCGCGCCGGGGCGGCGAGCCAGGGTCTTGACCGGGAGGCCGGTCGACGTCTCGCGGATCAGGATGCTGACCGTCGGCGTGCCGGCGAGCTGCCGGTCGAAGGCCGCCTCGAGCCCCCACTGGCCGGCGTCGTCGCCGGCGATCAGCCCACCCCGTGAGGCCTTGACCTGCTGGGCGCTCGCCGGTCCGACCGCTCCGAGCAGGGCTCTGCCGAACGCCTTTGTCGGAGCCAGCGGAAGCGTGCTCTGGACGGCCAACACGCCCGGGATGCCCTGCAGCCCCGCGGCCAGGGACCGGTAGTCGCCGGCGCGGAGCGTCTCGGCGACGACGAACTCGTGGGGCCCTGCACCCCGGACCTGCCGGGCAAGCTCGGCCGGGTCGAGTCCGAGGACCCCGGCGAGCGCGTCGGCGCTCGCCGATACGTCGCTCACCCGGTCGCGCTGGAGACCGACCTCGACGACCCGGCGCGGGCTGATCAACGGCTTGCCGCCACGATCGACGATCGCCGCCCGCGGCGCCCAACTCCGGTCGGTCCCGAGCCGCGTCCCCGCGCTCAGCGACGGATCGACGAGCTGCGGCGTCCACACCACCTGCCACGCCCCCGCCCCGTCCTCGTGCAGCACGAGGCGGGTCCGGTAGCTCCAGGTCCCGTAGCCGGCGATCCGCCATGCCAGCCCGAGTTGACCGACCGCGTCACGCCCGGTCACCTTCAGGCCCACCGGGTCCGCGGTCAGACTGGCTCCGTCGAGGCCTCGACGGTCGGCGGCCAGGGCCGCTCCGGCGAGCGCCGGATGATCGGTCACGGCGGCCGCCCGCGTGTCGCCGCCGGCGGTCCACGCCTGCGCGAAGCGCTCGGCCGTCTGCCGGGCTCGGTCGGCCGCGGACACGCCGCCGCATCCGGTGAGCGTCAGGGCGACGGCGATCGCCGCGGCGACGCGGGCGATCAGCCGAGCCGCCGCGGGCCGGCGTCGGCGTCGGCGTCGGCCTCGGCCTCGGCCTCGGCGGAGTTGTCGGCTGACGAGGCTCAGAAGCTGAAGGGTGGTGGGCCGAGCGGCCCCACCCGGAAGGCACCGGGCGGGTCGCAGATCTGCAGTCCCCCACCGAGCGCCGTGCCGGCGATCGTGAGATGACCGCCGGCTCCGCTCGGCGTCACCCTGATCGTGCCGACCTCGTCGCACTGCCGGCTGACCGATCCCGGCTCGTCGGGTGACCCGTGCCAGATCAGGCTGGCACCGGCCCGGCCGCCGTGGGCCAGCAGAACGCGGTGGATCGCGCCGGGAGTCGCCGACTGGTGAGCGGCCAGCGGCGCGCCGCCGGCTGTGAGGAGGGCGACCTTCGGACGGCCGGAGACAAAGCACGCGTGAGCGCCCGTGTTGGTCAGCACGACGACCGTTCCGAAGGTTCCGGCCGCCCCGTCGAACGGGGTGAGGACCCTCCCGGTCAGCGCGCTCGCCCTGCACCGCTGGGGGACCGGCGCGGCTGAGGCGGGCAGGCAGAGACCGGCGCCGAGGCTCGCGGCGGCGCCGGCTGCTGCTGCTGCTGCTGCGAGGACCGGGGCGCGGGCATAAGGCCGTCTTCGAGGACCGAGCCGTGGGCGTGTGGGCATGCTCTTGCGAAAGTAGCTGACTGAGTCAGTCAACCATTTCGTGACGCATTGCATCACGTCATCCTCGATCAAGCCCAGCTACCCCAAGCAGCCCGGCAGATCGCCCCGCCTGACCAGCCGCCACTCATCGGGCTACGGCTGACCGTTCGGCGCGAAGAACGGCGTGATCGCGTCCTCGAGACCGGGGTCCAACACCAGGAGGATCTCGTCGCCGGCCTTGATCACCGTCTCGCCGGTCGGCACGAAGCCCTTGCCCTCGCGCAGCACGGAAATGATCAGGCTGCCCTCGGGAAGGTCGACGTCGGCGACCCGGCGACCGTCGGCCGGAGCCTTGGGAACGACCTCCAACTCGATGATCTCGAGCCGCTCCTCCTCGAGTGCGAGCAGGTGGACCAGACCGTACCGAGGCACCTCGTGCTCGATCAGGCGGAGGATCAGATCGGTCGCCGAGACGACCGGCTGGATCCCGAGCAGCTTGAAATGCTGGAGATTCCGGGGATTGTTGACGCGGGCGATGACCCGATCGCAGAGGTACTTCTCCTTGGCGACCTGGCAGACGAGCATGTTGTCCTCGTCGTCCCCGGTCACCGCGATCACGAGATCCGCGCGCTGGATCCCGGCTCGCTCGAGTACCCACAGCTCGGTCGCGTCCCCGTACTGGACGGCGTGCTCGAGCTCCTCCTCGACGACCAGGTAACGGCGGCGGTCGACCTCCAGGAGGGTCACCTCGTGCCCCTTGTCGACGAGCTCGCGCGCCAGGTTCCAGCCGACCTTGCCCGCCCCTGCAACGATCACGTACATCGGCCTAGACGCCCGTCCCGCAGGCTCGCGGCGGATCGACCACTAGTAGGCCGCGAGGTCCAGGGCGCGCGCGAACATCTCGATCGCGTGCTGCGTCGGCGAGATCGTGTGGAGGCCCTGCTCGGCGTACCAGGCGGCCCGCGCGGGATCCATCACCCGGCAGATGACCTTCTTCACGGCGTAGCGCCGCTGGGCGATCTGGGCGACCGTGAGGTTGGTGTTGTCGCCGTCGGTCGACGCGATGAAGACGTCCGCCTCGAGGATCCCGGCCGCCTCGAGCGCGTCGACCTCGAGTGCCGTGCCGACCGTGAAGCGTCCGCCGGCGTCCTCCCAGCCACGTCCGGTGATCTCGTCGAGCCGCTCGTGCGAGAGGGGATCCTCGTCGAGCACCGAGACCTCGTGGCCCTCGGCGAGGGCCCGCCGGGCGACTGCGGACCCGACACGCCCAGCTCCGACTATCAGTACGAACATTGGCGGCGGATGTTAGTCAATCCTTGGCGCCCCGCAGGCGCTCGGCGTCGGCCGAGACGGCGACCGGCGCCCGCACCGGGGGCGGGGCGATCGGCGGAGCGGTGAGGATCACGCGGCACGGCGCCTTGGCCACCACGTAGCGGGTCGTTGCCCCGATCGCGCTCTCGCCCATGCCGGTCCGACCCCCGAAGCGCGCTCCCCCGCGAACGCGGGGCGCCTCCTCCGCGGCCAGCACGATCGCCTCGACCCCCCGTCGGCGCGCCTCCTCGACGATCGCGTGGCCGGTCCGGCGGGCGCGGATCGTCGCCGTCGCGACCTCGACCCCGGCGTACTCCTCACCGACCAGCTTGGCCCTCGCGAGCGCGGCCCGCGCGGCCTTCAGCTGCTCGCCGGGGAGGCCGGCGTCGAGCGGTAGGGACATCGGGATCTGGAAGATCCAGATCGCCTCGATCGTCGCCTTGTCGATCGCCGCCTCGTCGATCTGCTCGCCGGCCACGAGGAGGGCCGCCGTCTGCACGATGTCGTCGTCCAGGCTGGTCCCCAGCAGGGGCACGAGAATCGACCCGTAGTCGCGCTCGCGTCGGTCAGCCCGGAGGGCCGAGGCCGGGACCGTGACCCGCGCGAGGAGCGCCTTCCCCTGGCTCTTGCGATACCCGACGTAGAGCCCGACGCCCGCCACCATCCACGCGAGCCCGACGTACCGGGCGCCGTTGTGGAGCACGATCACGCTGACCCAGGCGGCAGCCGAGACGAGCGCGCCGACCGCCGCCGGGATCGGCAGGTCGGCGCCGCGGATCCGGATCGACCCGGGCACCTTGTACGGTCGGACCCGGTCGGGCTCGCGGAAGCGCAGGACGCAGATCGAGAGGTGGGCGATCGTGAACGCGAGCATCGCCCCGAACGCGTAGATCCCGACGAGGAAGTCGAGATCCGCCGGGAGGACGAGCGCCGCGGCGAGGACCCCGGCGACGACGATCAGGACGTAGGGCGTCGACCTGGTCCGGTGGATCCGCCCGATCGCGCTGGGGATCTGCCGGTTGGTCGCGAGCGAGAAGGTCAGCCGCGAGAGGCCGAGCATCGCCGAGTTGGCGGCCGCCACCAGCGTCACGGCCGCCGCCGCGGCGACGATGTACTTGAGCGGATCCGCCAGGCCGCGTGGATGGAAGGCCTCGACGATCCCGAGCACCGGTGCCCCGAGATGGTGATCTGCCAGGGCGGTGTGCCCGGCGATCACGGGGATCGCCGTGACCGACACGACGGCGATGCCGATGTAGATGATGTAGACCGACGCGTTCGCGCTCGCCACGAGCCGGCGCAGTCCCCGCCGGCCGACCGTCACCTCCCCGGAGAGGCCGGCCGCCGATTCGAGGCTCGTGAAGGCGACGGTCGTGATCGTCAGCGCGAAGATCACGCCCGACCACGTCGGGGCGGTCCCGAGATGGATGCTGCCGGTGATCGTCGAGAGGTTGAAGTAGAGGATCAGACCGACGACGATCACGACCATCTGGATCAGCAGGTCGGCGACGACGACCATCGCGATCCGCCGCGTCCGCCGGGTCGAGAAGCCGCGAATGTTGGCGAACACGACGAACGCGATGATCCCCAGGGCGACCACCAGCCGGGGCGCCCCGTGGCCGATCGGCCGGTAGAAGGCCGCGAGATAGCTGGTCGCCGTCAGCGAGGCGATCGCGATCAGGATCACGTAGTCGAGCAGGATCGCCCAGCCGGCGATGAAGCTGACCAGCTCGTTGAACGCGTGCCGGGCGAAGACCGTCGAGCCGGCCCGATCCCGGTGCTGGGAGGCGCCCTCGGCGTAGGTCATCGACGTCAAAGTGAAGAAGACGCCGGCCGCGACGAAGACGAGCGGCGTCAGGCCGAGCGCGTGCCCGGCGACAACCCCCAGCGAGAAGTAGATCGAGCTGGCGAGCGACGTCCAGACGATCGCGAACAGCGCCGGTGACCCGAGGCTGCGGCGGAGCACCGGCCCCGGCGGTCGGGGCTGGGCGGCCGGCGGTTTGGACCGGTGGCCGTCGGCCGGTGGAGGCGCGGCGTCTCCGGAGGCCATCAGCCGCCGCCCCGGCGCAACCGCGCCGAGACGTACAGGCGGCCGACGCCGGCGACGACGAACAGCAGGCCGACCACGATCCCCTGGGCGCTCAGACGCCCGACGAGGGCCACGCCGATCAGGATCATCGCGACCGAGAGGATCCGCGTCAGGCCTGCATGGAGCTGGCTCCCGCGGCCGGGGCGAGCGCTGTCGGGCGTCATCTGCCGGGAAGCTTACGGCGAGCGCACCCGCCCGGTGCTGCGACCCGGGCGGACCGCCTGACCCGACACCGCGCCGGGTGCTGGGACCGCGGCCGACCGCCCGTGTCCACGCCGTGCGGCTTGCGCTGCCCGTCCGACTCAGGTGATCAGCGGGATGATCAGGATCGCCACGATGTTCGCGACCTTGATCATCGGGTTGATGGCCGGGCCGGACGTGTCCTTGAACGGATCGCCCACCGTGTCACCGGTCACCGCCGCGGCGTGGGCGTCCGAGCCCTTGCCGCCGTGTGCGCCATCCTCGATCAGCTTCTTCGCGTTGTCCCACGCGCCACCCCCGGCGGTCATCATCACGGCGAAGAAGAAGCCGACGACGATCACGCCGATCAGCAGGCCGCCGAGCGCCTGCTTGTCGATCAGCCCGACGACCACCGTCATCCCGATCGGCAGCAGTGCCGGCAGGATCATCTCCCGCTGAGCGGTCTTCGTGACGATGTCGACGCAGGCCGCGTAGTCCGGCTCCTCGTCGTAGGTCATGATGCCCGGCTTCTCACGGAACTGCCGGCGAACCTCCTCGACGACCGCGCCGCCGGCCCTGCCGACGGCCTCCATCGAGAGCGACGCGAACAGGCAGACCATCATCCCGCCGAGCAGCAGCCCGATCAGAACCGCCGGCTCGTTGATCCCGAACGTCAGCGGTCCGTGCTGGCCGGGGTTCGGGATCTGGCCGGGCAGCGCATAGTTGAGCGTCTTGTCGAGCTCCTCCTGGAAGCCCGCGAACAGGACGATCGCGGCGAGCACGGCCGAGCCGATCGCGTAGCCCTTGGTGACGGCCTTGGTCGTGTTGCCGACCGCGTCCAGCCGGTCGGTGACCTCCCGGACCTCCTCGGGCAGGTCGGCCATCTCGGCGATCCCGCCGGCGTTGTCGGTGATCGGCCCGAACGCGTCGAGCGCGACGATCAATCCGGTCAACGAGAGCATGCCCATCACGGCCACGCCGATCCCGTAGATCCCGACCGTTCCGCTGCCGCCGAGCTTCCACGCGCCGAGCACGCCGAGCGCGAGCACGATCGCCGGGAGGGCCGTCGCCTGGAGTCCCGAGCTGAAGCCCTGGATGATGTTCGTCGCGTGACCGGTCTCGGACGCCTGCGCGGTCTTTCGCACCGGGCTGAAACGCGTCGACGTGTAGAAGTCGGTGATCACGAAGAGGAACGCCGTGACGGCGATGCCGATCAGCGAGCAGAGGTACAGGTCGCCGACGCTCGGCGTCTTGACGCTGGCCGCGCTGGCGTCCGTGAACCCGCCAAGGCTGCCCATCAGCCACTTGGTGATCGGGTAGAACGCGATCGCGGCGATGATGCCCGAGGCGGCCAGGCCCTGGTAGAGGGCCCGCTCGACGTTGCCGGACGCCGACTTGACGAAGAACGTCCCGATGATCGACGCGATGATCGCGACGGCACCGAGCACCAGCGGGTAGAGCGCGACCTGCGTCTGCGCGTGGAAGGTGAGGACGCCGAGCAGCATCACGGCGACCGCCGTGACCGCGTACGTCTCGAAGAGGTCGGCCGCCATGCCGGCGCAGTCGCCGACGTTGTCGCCGACGTTGTCGGCGATCGTCGCCGGGTTGCGCGGGTCGTCCTCGGGGATCCCCGACTCGACCTTGCCGACGAGGTCGGCGCCGACGTCGGCCGCCTTGGTGAAGATGCCGCCGCCGAGTCGGGCGAAGACCGAGATCAGCGAGCCGCCGAAGCCGAGCCCGATCAGCGCGTTGACCGCGGTGGTCGGGGTGTCGTTGAAGAAGGACGTCAGCACGCCGTAGTAACCGGCCACCCCGAACAGGGCCAGCCCGACGACCAGCAGGCCGGTGATCGCCCCGCCGCGGAACGCGGTGTCCAGACCCGGGGACACGCCCCCGCGAGACGCCTCGGCGACCCGGCAGTTGGCCCGCACGGACACGTTCATGCCGATGTAGCCGGCCGAGCCCGAGAGGATCCCGCCGAGCCCGAAGCCGACGGCGACGGCGATGTTCTGGATGAAGATCAGTGCGACGAGGACGACGACGCCGACGATCGCGATCGATGTGTACTGCCGGTTCAGGTACGCGCGCGCACCCGACTGGACCGCGGCCGAGATGCTCTGCATCTTCTCGTTGCCGGGCGACAGGGCGAGCAGCGCACGCGCGGTGACGGCGCCGTAGACGACCGCGCAGGCCGCACAGACGAGGGCGACAACCACCCCGTGGTTGGTCAGAAAGTCAGTCAAGGCAACTCCTCCGAAGGCAGAAACGTGTTTGCCGCAGTTGGTACGGGCCCACCCGAACACAGACATGCCGGCGGGCGCTTGCGTCCCCCGGCATAAACCGCGGTGAGTGTACCTGTACGGGCGGCGGCACGCCGGTCTGGAGAATGGCCGGCGCCGGTCGGTGCTGTGTCAGCGCCCGGGCACCCACAGGCGGCTGGCCGGATCCGGCCCGGCCGGCGGCTGCGGGCTCGCCTGCGGGGCTCCCTGATCGGCTCCGGCAGCGGCTTGCGGGGGCCTGCCCGCCTGGGTTGCGAGCTTGGCGTACTCGATCTGGAGCTGGGACAGGGCGTCCCGGAGCGGCTTCAGGGTGTGGCCGAGATCCCCGCGCTCGAGCACGGGCACGAGCGCGCGAACCGCATCGATCCCGTCGCGAACCTCGTCGAGGTCGCGCTCCTGCTCGCCGTCGGGCCCGAGACCGAGCCGGCGGCCGGCCAGGTTGACCAGCGTGACGGCGGTCTGGACGAGGACGTCGGTGACCGTGACGTGCTTGAGCTGCTCCTCCCAGGCTCGCTGGAGCTCCTCCTCGGTGGCCTCGGGTCCAGGTCCAGGTCCAGGTCCGGGTCCCGGCTCAGACGCGTCGCGGGCGTCGTCGGGCTCCGGCCAGAGCGGGCTCTCGCCGGCGGGTTGTCCCTGCCGGACCTCGTGATCGGCATCCTGCGGTCCGGGCGTTGACGCGGAACTCGGGTCGGGCGTGGTCATGCTGGTACCTCCTCTGAATAGGTCGCGTGCGTCTCGCGGACGACGCTCGCGTAGACGTCCTCCATCAGGGCGCCGTTCTCGATCATCCGACGCTGGCGCTGGGCGCCGTTGGCACCGGCCAGCGCCGGCTCGATGCCGAGCTCGGCGCGAACGGGAGCCGTCCAGTCGAGCAGGCGGTCGCCGATCTCGGCGGCCGGATACTCCTCGGCCCGGCGGAGGTCGATCATCCGGCCGTCGAGGCCGTAGCGGATCGCCCGCCACATGTTCTCCTCGATCATCCGGTTCGGCTCGTCGGCGTCCGGCACCCCGTCGTCGATGTCGCGTCCGGCCTGGGCGACGCACGCGACGATCAGCTCGCTGAGGGCATCCGACTCGCCGGCCGTCGACTGGGCGTCGCAGATCCGGACCTCGACCGTCCCGAACGCGAAATGCGGGCGGATCGACCACCAGACCTGTGTGAACTCGACGATCGACCGGGTCTCGATCAGGAGGGCGACGTAGTCGCGGTAGGCCTGCCAGCTGCCGAACACGTCGGGCACGCCGCAGCGGGGAAAGTTGCGCGTGAAGATCTGCGTCCGGGCCGAGTGCAGGCCGGCCGACCGGCCGTCGACGTATGGCGAGTTGGCCGAGACGGCGAGCAGGAGGGGAAGCACGGGACGGAGGCGGTCGCAGATCCGCACGGCCCGGTCGGCGTCGCGGACGCCGACGTGGACGTGGAGGCTGAACGTGTTGTTGCGCCAGGCGGCGTACTGCAGGCCGGCCTCGACCCGGCGGTAGTGCTCGGTGTCGATGATCGGCTGGCGGCGGTAGTCGGCCCACGGGTGTGTGCCGGTCGCCCCGAGCGCGGCGTCGTTGGCCCGGGCGTGGGCGAACAGCCGGCGGCGGCGGTCGCGCTGGCGGCGCAGGGCGTCGTGGATGTCCTCACCCCGACCGGAGATGATCTCGATCTCCGAGGCGATCAGCTCGCCGGTGATGTGGTCTCCGAGCAGCGGATCGGACGCCAGGGCGGAATCCCGGAGGGCCTCGAAGCGGGGGGCGAGATCGAGCGTCGCCGGATCGAGGATCGCGAACTCCTCCTCGATTCCGACCGTGAGGTCCTTCGACGCGGCGAACACCTCGGCCGCCCGGTCGAGCTCGGCGAGGTTCACATGGACCTCCCAACGGGTGCACGGCTGCCCCGCCGGACGGCGGCAAGGGCTGGAGTGGAGGACATCACGTGAGGTAGAAGTACAGCGCGTAGAGCAGATCGACCGCTGGGCTCGACGTGTGGACGGTCACGTCCGGCGGCACGCTGAGAAGAGCTTCGGAGTAGTTGAAGATTATCTTCACGCCGACGGCGACGAGATCGTCGGCGAGCTCCTGCGCGGCGAGCGTCGGGACGGCGAGCACGCCGACGACGATGTCCTCCTGCTCGACGACGGATCTCAGCTCGTCGTTGTGGCGAACCACCTGCGAGCCGATCTGCTGGCCGACGATCTCGCGATCGGAGTCGAAGATCGCGACGACACGGAAGCCGTGGTCGGCGAAGATGTCCGACGAGGCGATCGCCCGGCCGAGGTGGCCGGCGCCGAACAGGGCGATGTTGTGCTGGCCGGCCGTCCCGAGGATCCTGCGGATCTGGGCGACCAGGGCGTCGACGTTGTAGCCGACGCCGCGCTTGCCGAACTTTCCGAAGCCTGACAGGTCCCGGCGGATCTGAGTCGAGTTGATGTGGGTGTAGTCGGAGAGCTCCTGCGAGGAGATCGTGTCCTTGCCCATCTTCCGGGCCTGGGTCAGGACCTGCAGGTAGCGGGAGAGGCGGGCGGCGACACCAAGCGAGAGACGCTCGCCGAGCCCGTCAGCTGACTCGTCCAAACCGGCCTGGGTGACAAGATCGCCGTATGTCATCGCAAGTGACTCTAGATCATCCCCCGGCCGCCAGCGCGCTGCGGAGGACGGCCTCGTCGACGTGGAAGTCGAACAGCTCCTCGCCGCCGAGCCGGATCACCGGGATCCGCTCGAAATAAGCGCGGTGGAGGGCATCGTCGGCCGTGATGTCGAGCTCGACGAGCTCGAATCCAAGCTCGTCGCGCAGTCGATCGAGGATCGCCCGGGCGTCGTCGCACAGGCAGCACCCCGGCCGGCCGTAGAGCTCGACGCGGTTCACCGCAGGGGTCCCTCGCCGGTCGCGTAGGCCTCGACCCCGAGATACTCGGGATAGGCCTGGGGCCGGACGTAGCGGGCGGCGCTGGCGATCATCGCGGCGTTGTCGGTACACAGCTCGCCCGGTGGGAGGGAGACGGTCAGGCCGAGGCCGGCCAGCGCCGTCCGGAGCGGTCCGTTCGCGGCGACGCCGCCGCCGACGGCGAGCCGGGTCAGGCCGGTCTCCTCGAGGACTCGCTCGACCCGCTGGACGAGGGCTCCGACGATCGCCTGCTGGTAGGAGGCGGCGAGATCGGCCCGCAGACGGTCGTCCGCGGCGGGCCCGCCGGCCTGGAGGTCGCGGAGCTTGTAGAGGAGGGCGGTCTTCAGCCCGGCGAACGAGAAGTCCGGGGTGCGGCCGGTCGGGAAGGCGAAGGCCCCGGGATCGCCGCCGCGTGCCAGCCGCTCGAGGGCGGCGCCGCCGGGATACCCGAGCCCGAGCATCCGGGCACCCTTGTCGAAGGCCTCGCCGGCGGCGTCGTCGAGCGTCCGGGCGAGGACCTCGGGCTCGCCGTCGCGGCTGGTGACCCTGAGCAGGAGGGTGTGTCCGCCGGAGGCGATCAGCGAGACGAACGGCGGGTCGAGCTGGCCGGGCTCGAGGAAGGCGGCGGCGACGTGGCCGCGGAGGTGGTCGACCGCGGCGAACGGAAGCTCGCCGGCCGCGGCGATCGCCTTGGCCGACGCGAGGCCGACGAGGAGCGCGCCGATCAGGCCGGGCCCGCAGGTCGCGCCGACGAGGGTGATCTCGTCGAGTGTGACGCCGGCCCGGTCGAGGGCGTCGGCCGTGACGAGGTCGATCAGCTCGAGGTGATGGCGGGCGGCGACCTCGGGAACGACGCCGCCGTAGCGGTCGTGGATGCCCTGCGAGGAGATCACGTTCGACCGGATCACGCCGTCGGGCGTGAGCACCGCGGCGCAGGTGTCGTCGCAGCTGGTCTCAATCGCGAGGATCACCGGCGGGCGGTCCCGGGCGGACGGGTCACGGCCGGTGGTGGGCGACCGGGTCGGCCGCGGGGACGTCGTCGAGGCGGCCGATCAGGGTCGACGGGGTCCGCCACATGATCAGGGCGTCCTCGCCGTTGTCGCGGTAGTACCGGCGGCGCAGGCCGGCCGTGCGGAAGCCGTCGCGCTCGTAGAGCTCGATCGCCGGACGGTTGGACCGGCGGACCTCGAGCGTGAACTGGGCGTTGGGCTCGTCGACGCGGACGTAGAGCTCGGCGAGCAGGGCCGAGGCGATCCCCCGGCGGAGCTTGTCGGGGTCGACGGCGACGTTCATCACGTGCCAGACGGTGTCGTAGCGGGAGCAGACCGTGTAGCCGACGACTCGTCGATCCTCGATCGCGACGAGGCAGAGGCCGGACGGCCGGGAGATCTCGAGCACGAACATCGCAAGCGACCACGGCGTCTGGAAGGCGCGCCGCTCGATCGCGATCACCTGGGGCAGGTCGGCGTAGGCGAACGGGCGGATCTCGACCGGTGTCATGAGGCGGCGCCGGGGAGCGCCAGATCGGCCGTGTCGGCGCGGCGGCGGGCCAACTCGGCGTCGGGCAGGCGGACGTAGATCGGCAGGACCGACCCGCGGGCGTCGACCCGGCCGTCGACGGCCAGCTGGAGGATGGCGGCCGAGCTCACCAGGTGGCATGGTGAGCGGTCAGGTGCGACGATCAGGCCCCCTCCTTCCAAATCCTGCCTGAATCGTAGCGCGCCGTCACCGACGGCCAGCCATCCCGGCCGATCGGTCAGCCCGGCGACGGCGGCGGGCGCAAGCGCCGACGGGGGGATCGCCTCTCGGCCGTCGTCGTATCCGGCGACGAAGACCTCCCCGCGGCGGGCATCGATCACCCCGAGAACCCGACCGCCGCCGGCGGCGGCGGACGCCAGGGCGCGAAGCGTCCCGACCCCGACCAGCGGGGCGCCGGTCGAGGCCGCGAGGCCGCGGGCGGTGGCGATCCCGATCCGCAGCCCGGTGAACGTGCCGGGTCCGAGGCCGACCGCGATCAGCTCGAGGTCGTGCCAGCGGAGCCCGGCGCCGTCGAGCAGGCCGGCGGCCAGCGGGAGCAGCCGGGCGGTGTGGCGTGGACGCTGGCCGGCCTCGACGTCGTCGCGGGCCTCGCGGACGGTCCCGTCTGGGAGCATCAGCCCGACGACTGTGGCTGAGGTGGCGGTGTCGATGGCGAGCGCGATCAACCGGAGACCTCGATCCGCCTGCGGTCACCGCCGAGGTGGTCGAGCCTGACGCGGAGGCGGACCCGGCCGAGCAGCGGGTGGTCGGCGGGCGCCCACTCGACGAAGGCGACGCGATCGGCCCCGAGATAGTCGTCGAGCAGGTCCGGATCCTCGTCGTCGAGGCTGGCCAGGCGATAGAGGTCGAGGTGGGCGACGGTCAGGCCGTCGGCGGCGGGGTAGCGGTTGGCGATCGCGAAGGTCGGGCTGGTGATCGGCCCGTCGACCCCGAGCGCGCGGCAGGCGCCGCGGACGAAGGTCGTCTTGCCGGTGCCGAGCTCACCCGCGAGCAGCACGACGTCGCCCGGCCGCAGGCGTCCGCCGATCGTCGCACCGAACGCCTCGGTCGCGGCGGCGTCGGCCGTCTCGACCACCGTGGAGGCGGGCTCGCCGGTCACTCGAACAGCCCGAGCTGGGCAGGCTTGGAAGGTGTCAGGGTGGGCTGGGGCTGTTCCCTGGGAGCGCGCTCGGAGGGTGCGACCGAGACCGGCCGGCTCGCGGCGGTCCTGGGGTCGGCCGGGGCCGCGGGCCGCGGGGGGGCCTGCGGAGCGCCGGCTGGCGGCGCCTGCGACGGGTCGGCAAGCGGGGGGTCGAGGGCGAGGAGGGCCGGGAGGCGGGAGAAGTCCTCGCGCAGGGTCTCGAGCGTCCGCGGCGTGTAGAGGGCGGCGGCCGGGTGGAAGATCGGGAAGATCCGCACCGGGCGGGAGCCGATCAGGCGGATCTCGGGCGCTCCGTGGATCCGCGTGATGCCGGTTGGGTCGTCACGGAGCAGCTTGGTCGCGAAGTTGCCGAGCGTGCAGATCACGCGGGGCTCGATCAGCTCGACCTGGCGGCGCAGGTACGGCCGGCAGTTCTCGATCTCGCCGGGCTGCGGGTCCCTGTTGCCGGGCGGGCGGCACTTCAGGACGTTGGCGATGAAGACGTCTGCCCGGAGGATGCCGATCTCGCCGAGCAGCTTGTCGAGCAGCTTGCCGGCCTGGCCGACGAACGGGAGGCCGAGCTTGTCCTCCGTGGCGCCGGGCGCCTCGCCGACGAACATCAGATCGGCGTCGGCGTTGCCGGCCCCGAAGACGACGGTCTGGCGGGTCGCGGCGAGCTCGGGGCACCGGGTGCAGCCGCGAGCCTCCTCGTAGAGGGCCTTCAGAGCGTCGCGGCGGAGGGGTGCGCTGGACACGACACGTAACGATGGTAGTGCCGGGGTCCCGGACCTGCTGACCAACCTGCGTGGACCGGCTGCCGGGGTGTTGTATCGTCAGCGTGAGGGTAGGCAGCCTGGACCGTTCGCGGCCGGGACAGCGACCCGGAACGTGCCGTATACAGTCGCGACCGGTATCCCCGAGGGAACTGGACCGAAGCGTATGAACAGCCAGCTGAAGACGATCCGCACCGTGGCCGAACTGCGTCGCGATCTCGCCTGCGCGAGGCGCGCCGGGCAGACGGTCGGCCTCGTCCCGACGATGGGCGCCCTCCACGACGGCCACCTCTCGCTGGTCCGGCGGGCGCGGGCAGAGTCGGATCTGGTGGTGATGTCGGTATTCGTCAACCCGACCCAGTTCGGCCCGGGCGAGGACCTCGACCGGTACCCGCGCGCGGAGGAGCGGGACGCGGAGCTGGCGGGCGCGGCCGGTGTCGACATCCTCTTCGCGCCGGGCGTTCGGGAGGTCTATCCCGACGGGTTCGCGACGACCGTCCGGGTCGCCGGGCTCGCCGACCGGCTCTGCGGGGTGCAGCGGGGCGCCGGACATTTCGACGGTGTCGCGACGGTCGTGACGAAGCTGCTGAACATGGTCGGGCCGGACACGGCGTACTTCGGCCAGAAGGACGCCCAGCAGGCGGCGGTGATCAGCCGGGTCGTGCGAGACCTCGACATCCCCGTGCGGATCGAGGTCTGTCCGACCGTCCGCGAGCCGGACGGCCTGGCGATGTCGAGCCGCAACACGCATCTCGACGGGGCCGCCCGGGCCCGGGCGGTCGGCCTGAGCCGGGCGCTCGACGCCGCCGTGCGAGCGGCCGGCGACGGCGAGCGCGACCCGCAGGCCGTCGGCCTGCTCGCCCGCCGGGAGCTCGCCGCCTACGAGATCGAGCCGGAGTACGTCGAGCTCGTCTCACCCCAGACGCTCGAGCCGGCCGCCGATCTCGACGGTCCGGTGCTGGTCGCCGTGGCCGCGCGGATCGGCGGGACACGGCTGATCGACAACGTGATCCTCGAGCCACACGAGCTCGACGACGTGATCCTCGAGCCACACGAGCTCGACGAGACTGCCCCTCACCAACAGGAAGCGAGGCGGGCCGGCTGATGCTGCGGACGATGCTGAAGTCCAAGATCCACCGAGCGACGGTCACCGACTGTGACCTCCACTACGTCGGGTCGATCACGATCGACCCGGATCTGCTCGAGGCGGCGGCGATCCTCGAGTTCGAGCAGGTCGCCGTGGTCGACGTCGACAACGGCGCCCGCTTCGAGACGTACACGATCGCCGGGGAGCCGGGGTCGCGCGAGATCAAGGTCAACGGGGCGGCAGCCCGTCTGGTCCACCGGGGGGACACGATCATCGTGATCTCCTACGCCCAATACGACCCGCGAGAGCTCGCCGACTACCGGCCGCGGGTCGTCCATGTCGATGCGGAGAACGAGATCGCGGCGATCGACGATCGCGCGTCCGCACTCCTGGCCTGAGGAGGCATCCACGATGTCCACGACTCCGAAGTCGACCCTCCACAACGACCGCCTCCCGATGACGCTGCCCGCCCTCGCGGAGAAGAAGCGGCGGGGCGAGGCGATCGTGATGGTCACGGCCTACGACCATCCGTCAGCCCAGATCGCCGAGGCGGCCGGCGTCGACATCGTCCTGGTCGGCGACTCGGGCGCGATGACCGTGCTCGGGTATCCGTCGACCGTGGCGGTCAGCGTCGACGAGATGCTGATGCTCGCGTCGGCCGCCCGCCGGGGATGCAGGACGCCGCTGCTGGTCGGTGACCTCCCGTTCGGGTCCTACGAGGTCTCCGACGAGCAGGCCGTCCAGACCGCGCAGCGGTTCGTCAAGGAGGCCGGGTGCGACGCGGTCAAGCTCGAGCGGGGCGACCCGGCCTCCGTGTCCCGGGCAAGGGCGATCGTCGCCAGCGGGATCCCCGTCATGGGCCACCTCGGCCTGACGCCGCAGACGGCGACCGCGCTCGGCGGCTACCGGGCCCAGAGCCGGACGGCCGATCAGGCCCTGGCGATGGCGGCCGCGGCCTTCGATCTCGAGGCGGCCGGCTGCTTTGCGATCGTCCTCGAGGCGATCCCGGCGGCCGTCGCCGCCGCGCTGTCCCCACGGCTCGCAATCCCGCTGATCGGGATCGGCGCCGGCCCGGCGACCGACGGACAGGTCCTCGTGTTCCACGACCTGCTGGGGATCTACGACGGGCATACGCCGCGCTTCGCCAAGCGGTACGCCGCGCTCCGCGAGCAGATGGTCGCGGCGGTCAGCGAGTACGCCGACGACGTCCGCGGCCGGCGCTTCCCGGCGGCCGAGCACACGTACTCGATCGACCCCGGCGAGCTGGACGCCTTCACGGAGGGGATCCGGGCCTGAGCGGCGGGCTCGGCTTTCACGCTCCTTCACGCCCGGGCGGCTCGTCGGGCGCACGGTCGTCCGATCGCCGTCCGGCGAGGAACTCGGGCGAGTCGAGATCGCGATCGACACGACCGACCGGGCGGCCTGCCCTGTCGAGGGATCTTGATCGACAACGCGTAGCCCCGGACCCGGGAACCCCCGGCCGCGAGCCCGGTCCGCCGGCGAGGGGCCGCCACATTCACAAATCGTTCACACTCCTGTCCGCGCGCCCGGCGGACGGCGCGTGACTTCGAACCAGTGAACGTGCGGCGGGAGCCTTGTAGATGGCATCGATCAGGGGACTGCTACGCGGTCCGGAGAGCGAGTTCTTCGACCTCTTCGAGCAGGCCGGCGCGAACAACGTGAAGGCGGCCGGACTGCTCGAGGAGATGCTGCGCGAGTTTCCCGAGCAGGCGGGTCTCGCCCGGGAGATCCTCGACTGCGAGCACGCCGGCGACCAGATCACGCATGACGTGATCGGTCGGCTGAACAAGACCTTCGTGACGCCGATCGACCGGGAGGACATCCTCGAGCTGACGTCGGCGCTCGACGATGTCGTCGACTACACCGAGGAGGTCGCCGACTACCTCGGCCTGTACAAGATCGAGGCGCCGATGGAGCAGGCCCAGCGGATGGCCGGGGTCCTCCACGCGGCGACCGTCCAACTGGCCCTGGCGATCCCGCGGATCAGGGGGTTCCAGGACATCGGCGAGCAGACGGTCGAGGTCCATCGCCTGGAGAACGTCGGCGACCAGATCGTCCGTGAGGCGATCGCCTCGCTGTTCGAGTACGGGACCGACCCGATGGTCGTGATCCGCTGGAAGGACATCTTCGAGCGGCTCGAGAACGCGATCGACTCGACCGAGCGGGCGGCCTACATCCTCGAGGGCATCGTCATCAAGAACTCCTAGTAGCGTGCACTCGGACCTCATCCTCGGGATCGTCGTCTTCACGGCGCTGGCCTTCGATTTCACGAACGGGTTCCACGACACGGCGAACGTCGTCGCGAGCGCGATCTCGACGCGGGCGATCGCACCCCGCCCGGCGATCGCGATGGCCTCGCTGCTGAACTTCGTCGGCGCCTTCATCTCGCTCAAGGTCGCGTCGACCGTCGGACAGGGCTTCGTCGACACCCACGACGTCACGACGACCGTCGTCTTCGCCGGCCTGGCCGGCGCGATCACGTGGAACCTGCTGACCTGGTACCTCGGGCTCCCGTCGAGCTCGTCGCACGCCCTGATCGGCGGGCTGATCGGCTCGGTGATCGCCTCTGACGGCTTTGCCGGGGTCGACGGGACGGGCGTCCTGGACAAGCTCGTCATGCCGGCGCTGGTCGCCCCGGTGCTCGCCTTCGTCGTCGCCTGGTCGGCGATCGTGCTCGTCTACCGGATCGTCGGCGGCCTGCGGCCGGGCACGGTGAACCGGGGCTTCCGCGGGGGACAGCTCGCCTCTTCGGGCCTGCTGGCCCTGTCACACGGGACGAACGACGCGCAGAAGACGATGGGCGTGATCACGCTCGCGCTGATCGCCAACGGCGACGTCTCGTCGACCGGCTTCCACGTCCCGGTCTGGGTCATCGTCGCGTCAGCCACCGCGATCTCACTGGGGAC
Source organism: Solirubrobacteraceae bacterium (assembly GCA_036510225.1). GTDB lineage: Bacteria > Actinomycetota > Thermoleophilia > Solirubrobacterales > Solirubrobacteraceae > Palsa-513. Next base: position 21,869 of record DATCEH010000106.1, read on the forward strand.
GTTGAGCGGCGGCTGGCGGATCATCCGGACGATGGGCACCCGCCTGATCAAGATGGACCCGGCCCAGGGCTTCGCGGCGCAGACGGCCGGCGCCGCGGTGATCCTTGCCGCGTCGAGCTTCGGCTACCCCCTGTCGACGACCCACGTGATCTCGGGTGGGATCGTCGGAGCAGGCGCGGCGAAGCGGTTCTCCGCGGTCCGCTGGGGCGTGGCCGGCGACATCGCCGGTGCGTGGGTCCTCACGCTCCCGGCCGCGGCGATCTTCGGCGGCGGGGTCGACCTCGCGTCGCGGGCCTTCGGCGACGGCGCCGCCGGGCCCCTGGTGATCACGGCGGTCTCGGTCGCCGTCCTGGCCGGTGTGCTCGGCCGGCGCGCACGGATCCAGCGGGCGACGCCGTCCGCCGCGGCCGCCTGAAGCACGCCGGCCCTCGCGGGCAGGCGGGTCAGACGCGGAGCGTCCGGACGATCGTCGACGTCCGGCCGGACGGGGCCGTGAAGGTGATGTCAACGGTCAGCGTCGCGGTCTTCCGACCGGCGAGCGCCCGGCTGCCGGACCTCGTCAGCGCGACCCGCAGCCGGGCCGTCCTGCCGCCGACGAGTGAGTGCCTGACCCCGCCGACCACGGTGACCGCGTGGCTGCGGGCGGTGCCCGCGAGCATCACCGTCACCGCCACCCGGCAGCTCGCGCGGCAGCGCACGCTCGCGCCGAGACCGCTCCGCAGGAGGCCGGTCAGGCCGTGGGGCGTGGTCAGGCTGGCCGTCCCGAGGACCGTGGCCGGGCCGGCAGGGGTCGTTTCTGGCGACGCTGCGCCGGGCGCGGGAGTGGGCGCGGGAGTGGGAGTGCCGGGCGCGGCCGGCAGCCCGGGCGCCTGCGGCGTGACCGTCGCCGGCGGGGCGCCGGATCCCGCGGCCGGCGCGGCACCCTGCGACCCGGCTCCCCCGCCGGAGGCGATCGGTCCGACCGGATTGGAGTAGATGATCGTGCTGCCCGACGAGTTCGTCGCCGTGACCTCGATCATCACCGACGCACCGACGTCGTCGGCGACCGGGACGTAGCTGACCGGGTTCTCGCCGTTGGTGTACGCGCAGACCAGCGGCGATCCGACGCAGCGCAGCCACTGGACCGTGAGGTCGACCGACCCGGTCCAGACACCGACGATCGCATCGAGCATCGTGCCTACGGCCGGCGTGCCGAGGATCGTCGGCGGGACGTCGTTGACCGGCGACCCGACCGCGCCCGGCCCCGGCGTCGGCAGTCCCGGCGCGATTGCGCCGGTCGGCGCCGACCGGGCGACCCACGACGGGCCACCGGCATTCGAGGCCGTGACCGCCACCTGGAGCTGGTAGTCGAGCTGGGCGGAGCCGGGCACGAAGGTCGTCGCCGTCGCTCCGTCGATCGGTTCGCAGTTGGGCCCCTGGCACTCCTCCCATTGGTAGGCGAACCCGGTCGGCGAGCCCGACCAGGTCCCCGGATCCGCCGTCAGGGTCCCCCCCACGTCGGCCGGCCCGGAGATCGTCGGAGGATGCGTGCTCGCCGGCAGGGCGGGCAGCACCGGCGCGGTGGCCGGCGAGAGCACGCCGTCGCCGTCGCCGGCGTCGTTCGTCGCGGTGACCTCGACACGCAGCGTCTGCCCGGCGTCACCGGCGGTCGCCGCGTAGATCGAGCTGGATTCCCCGGCGATCGTGCCGCACGAGTCGCCCGCGGGGTCGCAGCGCTTCCACACGTAGTGGTAGGCGGTCGGGCGGTTCGTCCACGCACCGACGTCGGCCGCCACCTGCTCCCCGGACCGCGGATCCCCTTCGATCGAAGGCGCGAGCTCGTTCACCGGTGGCGCGCCGGCCGCGGGCCGAGCGTAGGCGTCGAGCGTGTCGCCGGCCGGGACGAAGAGCGCTCCGCCGCCGGCGCCGAGACCGGTCAAGGGCTGCGAGACGTTCATCTCGTCGGGCCGTGTGATCGGCTGGTCGAGCGTCGTGCTCCAAGCCACGGTCCCGCTCTCCGGGTCGAGGGCGTACAGCTGACCGGTGGCGGAGCCGACGTAGACGGTGTCGCCGACGAGCAGCGGCGCCGTGTCGAGCTGACCGTCGCCGGCAAAGCTCCAGGTCACGCTCCCGAGCCCGTTGCCGGCGACCGCCTCGAGCGTTGCGCCGACCATCTCGTACGCGACACCGCCGCCGACTGCCGGGGCCGTCGTCGAGCCGAGCGGCCCCTGCGTCGAGCCGTCCTGGGCTGAGAGGATGCGGTTGGACGCGACCGGGTCGCGAACGTACACGTGTCCTGCGGCAACCACCGCCGTCCGCCCGCCGCCGCCGTCGCCGCCGAGCGCGACACCCCAGGCCAGCGGGCCGGTCAGGCGATCGAACGCGTAGTAGTTGTCGGGGTAGGTCACATACACGTGCCCGTCGTCGACCGCCGGCGAGCTGTCGTCGCCGTTGGCGACCTCGTCCTTCCACACCAGGGCGCCGGTCCGCTCGTCGTTGGCGTAGAGCGTCCCGCCGTCTCCGGCGCCGGCGTCGTAGACGACCCCGCCGGTTGCGCTCGGAGCCGACGTGAAGGAGTACTGGCCGGGGAGCTGGGCGCTCCAGTCGATCGTCCCGGTGACCGCGTCGAACGCGGTCAGCAGGCCGTCGTAGTTGACCGCGAACACGCGGCCGCCGTCGTAGGCGAGTGCCGACCAGTAGTACGTGCCGCCCAGCGCGTGGCTCCAGACCGTCGCGCCGGTCGCCGCGTCCAGGGCGACCAGCGTCGTCCCGTAGCCGGTCCCCGACTGCCACACGGCTGCGTCGCCGACCGTCGCGTAGACGATGCCTCCGGCGACCACGGGGTAGGAGACCCCCCCGGCGAAGCTCCGCGACCACGCCTGGGACAGCGGGCCTGCCGAGCTCGGCCCGCTGAGGGCGCCGTCGTGGGCGGCGTCGGCCTGGTAGTCCATGCTCTGGTCGACGCCCGCCCAGGCCGGGGCCGCGCCGAGCGCGCCGAGACACAGCGCGGCCAGGACGGCGCAGCGACAGCGTGACCGGGCGCCCCTCATCCGGTCATCATCGGCAGATCGCCGGCTGGCTTGAGGCGCCGACCCCAGGCCCGGGATCGCCCTACGTCCGCGGGTCGTCGATCGACCGGAGCACCCGCGCCGGCGCGCCCGCGGCGACCGAGAACGCGGGTACGTCGCGGGTCACGACGCTGTTGGCGCCGATCACGCACCGCTCGCCGATCGTCACGCCGCCGGTCACGACGACGTGCGCCCCCAACCAGACGTTCGCGCCGATCCGGGTCGGCCCCTTCGAGGTGAATCCCTGCCACGGGACGGGCCGGTCGGGATCGTCGAAGCGATGGTCGGCGTCGGTGACCATGCAGCCGTTCGCGAGCATGCAGTGCTCGCCGATCTCGACGAGCCCGGCCGCCGCGATCATCACGCCCTGGTTGAGGAAGGTCCCCGAGCCGATCCGGACTCGTGCCGGGTCGGGCGCCGTGATCCAGACGCCGGGCTCGAGCAGGACGTGAGCCCCGATCTCCAGGCGGCCGTCCCCCAGCGCCTCGAGCAGGTTGCCGTGGACCGGCCAGCGGGCGAACGCCTGCCGGCGAGCCAGCTCCCAGTGGATCCGCGCGCGGTTCCACGGCAGGGAGTTCTGCTCGTACCACCGCCACTTCTGGATCCACAGACGGAGCTCGGCGGGCGTCACCCCGCCAAGGTTAGGTTGCCGGCGACGCGGCCTGCGAGAATCCGTCGAGGTGACGTGATGTCAGCCGATCTCCAACCCACGGCGCCGGCCTACGACCTCGACCGGCTGGGCTGGCTCCAGTTCGAGCGACTCTGCTCGCTCGTGCTCGACGCCGACGCCGGCCTGGCCGAGCCCGGCTGGACCGGCCACGCCCACGTGATCCGCGAAGCGTCGCTCGACGGTCCCCTCGCCTTCGCCGGCCGTCCAGTCGCCCCGGCTGGAGCCGTCACGCTGGCCGTGATCTGGGTGCCCGACGGCCTGGAGCCGGCGACCCGCCGCTACGAGTTCGCCCGCCGCGTCAACCGCCTGGCCGACGACGGGGACCTCGGGCCCGGGCATACGGTCCTGGCCCTGACGAACCTCGACGCGACCGACGCCCGCGACGCGGCGACGGCCTGGCTGCGCCCGAGCCCCCTCCCCCGCCTCGCGGTGCTTGGCCTCGCCGAGCTCTCCGAGTCGATCGACCGCCGCCCCGCCGTCCGGGCCGGCCTGCCGTCGGTGCTCGGCCTGCGCGACCTCGCGCCCCTGATCCCGGCTGCTCTGCGGGAGCGGTCGGCCTTCGACGTCGACGGCGCCGGCATGCTCGCTCGGGTGTTCTCGCCGACGCGGGCCTTCGACCGCGCTCGGGCCGTGCTCGAGCGACACCGCTTCGCGGTCCTCACCGGCCCGCCCGAGATGGGCAAGACGGCGATCGCCCGGATGATCGCCCTCGCCCTGCTGACCGACGGCTGGGAGGCCCACGAGTGCAACAGGCCCGAGCACGTCTGGGCCGCCTTCGATCCCGGCCGGCGGCAGGTCTTCGTCGCCGACGACGCGTTCGGGTCGACCGAGTACCGGCCGGACGCCGCGGACCGCTGGGCGGGCGAGCTCGCCCGCCTGCTGGAGGTCCTCGACGAGCGCCACCTCCTGATCTGGACCTCCCGCCCGGCACCCCTGAAGGCCGGCCTGCGCCGGGTCCAGCGGGAGCGCGGGTCAGAGCGATTCCCCGCGCCGGGCGAGATCCTCGTCGACGCCGGCGACCTCGATCTCGCCGAGAAGGCCCTGATCCTCTTCCGCCATGCGAAGGAGATCCGCGGCGGGCCGCCGGTCCGCCGGCTGCTCGGCCGGCCGACCGGCAACCGGATCGTCGAGCACCCGCACTTCACGCCCGAGCGGATCCGGCGGCTGACCGCCGACCGGCGCGACGAGCTGCTCGCCCTGGCGGCCGGCGACCCGCGCCCGCCCCGCCGCCCGGACGGACTCCACGTCGGCACCGGCCGTCCCGGCGAGGCCCCGCCGGGCGAGGAGGAGCCGACGCCGCAGGCGCCACCCCTGGACGAACCGCCGGCCGAGTCGCGCTGGCGCCGGCTCGTCGAGCGGGAGCTGACCACGCCGACCGAGGCGATGACCACGTCGTTCGCCGCGCTGGGCCCCGAGCACCGGGCGATCCTGGTCGCGATGCTCGACGTCCCGGCCGGCTTCGTCGACGAGCGCGAGCTCGCCGCCACGGTCCGCCGCCAGCACCCCGGAGGCCTGACCGCCCCGCCGGCCGGCCTGATCGACCGGCTGACCGACCACTTCGTCCGCGTGACCCCGCTCGGGATCGGCTGGGTCCATCCCAGCTGGCGCGATCTCGTCATCGACCGACTCCGCGAGGACGCGGCCGGCCGCCGGCGGTTCCTCGCGGCCTGCGGCCTACACGGGGCGATGCTCGCGCTGTCGAGGGCCGGCGGCCCGACCGGCGAGCGCACCCTCCCCCTGCTGCTGACCGACGCCGACTGGGACGTCCTCGCCGATCGCGTCCGCGACCTCGTCCGCGAGCTCGACGACCATGACCTCGCGCGTCTGCTCGCGGCGATCGGCGACGCCACGCTCGTTCCCGCCGCTCCGACCCGGGCGGCCGAGGCCGCCAACCTCGCCGACTACGCGCTCGGCTGCACCCGCCGAGCCTGGGACACCGGCGGGCGGGCTGTCCCGACCGGGCTGCTCGAGGCCTGGTACGCCGTCAACGCCCTCCTCTCCAGCCCCGTCACACCGCCGCGCCTCGGACCCAGCTGGGCCGAGCTCCACCCCGCGCTAGAATCGACCGCCGGCCGGGCGGAGCTGGTCCGGGCCGACGAGTGGCTGCGCCTCGCCCAACTGCTCGACCGGCGCGACCCCGCGGCACTCGCCGGGCTCGGCTTCCCCGCGCGCGACACGCCAGCCCTCGGACGCCTGATCGCGTCGGCCGAAGCCGCCGTCGGCGGCCCCGACGAACAGCTCTGCGCCCTCGCCGAGACGGTGGTCACCCGCATCCGCAGTCTCGTCCCGGCCTTCACCACGGCGACCGGCCGAGCCCGGGCGAAGCTCGCGCTCGACGCGGCCGTCCGCCGCGACCAGTGGTGGATCCCCGCCGACCTCGACGCCCCGCCGACCGACGAGCCGGCCAACCGGCCCCGGGAGCACTTCGACGCCGAGGACGTCGCCCGCGTCCTGCGCGACCTCTAGGCACAGATCCCGATCTGAGCGCCGCGCCAGAACCTCGCGCGGACCGCGCCGGGCGCACCGCGGTCCGTCCGGCCGGCGCGGCCAGCGACGCCGGCTGCGCGAATCGAACACACCCGACCGAACCGCCGCGCCGCGGGAGCCCGAGCTATCGTGTGACCCGTGGGAAGACGATCGCTCGCGCTCACCGTCGCCGGCCTGCTCGCGGCCGGTTCGCTCGCCGGTTGCGGAACCGCCAAGCATCCGTTCCATCCGTTCCAGGCCGCGATCTGCGGCTACACCGCCTACCGGGCGGTCCACGACCTCCGCAACGGCCACAGGTTCGCCGGCGCGTTCAACGCGTACCTCGCCGCCCACCACTGCCCCAAGGTCACCAAGTAGGAGTGTCGACGCCCGCCGCATCCGAGCGGCGCCCGGCGATCGTCGCGGTCGATGACGAGCCGGCAGTCCTCGCCGCCGTCGCCCGCGATCTGCGCCGCGGCTTCGGCGAGCGCTACCGCATCCTCCGGGCCGGGTCCGGCGCCCAGGCGCTCGAGATCCTCAGGGAGGTGCTCCGCCGCGGCGACCAGATCGCCCTCCTGGTCGCCGACCAGCGGATGCCCGGAATGGCCGGGACCGAGTACCTCGTCGCGGCCCGCAAGCTCGCCCCCGACGCCAAGCGCGTCCTCCTGACCGCCTATGCCGACACCGAGGCCGCGATCGTCGCGATCAACGACGTCGCCCTCGACTACTACCTCCTGAAGCCGTGGGATCCCCCCGAGGAGCAGCTCTTCCCCGTGCTCGAGGACCTCCTCACCACCTGGGAGTCCGGCGCCGCCCTGGAGGCCGGCGGCGTCCGCGTGATCGGACACCGATTCTCCAAGGACTCCCACGACCTCCGCGACTTCCTCGCCCGCAACCGCGTCCCCGCCCGCTGGCTGGACGTCGAGCGCGACTCCGAGGCCCGGGCCCTGCTCGACGTCGCCGGCGTCGCCCCCGACCGCCTGCCGGTCGCCCTGCTCGAGGACGGCACCGTGCTCGAGCGGCCGACCGTCTTCGAGCTCGCCGAACGCCTCGGCGTCACCGGCACCCCAGCCCAGGACCACTACGACCTCGTGATCGTCGGCGGCGGACCCGCCGGCCTGGCCGGCGCCGTCTACGGTGCATCCGAGGGCCTGCGCACCGTGCTCGTCGAGCGCGAGGCCCCCGGCGGTCAGGCCGGCCAGTCGAGCCGGATCGAGAACTACCTCGGCTTCCCGATGGGCCTCTCCGGCTCCGACCTCGCCCGCCGGGCGACCGACCAGGCCCGCCGGCTCGGCGCCGAGCTGCTGACGATCCAGGACGCCGTCGGCCTCCGCGCCGAGGGCGCCGGGCGGATCGTCGAGCTCTCAGACGGCGGCACGCTCAGCTCGAACTGCGTCCTGATCGCCTCCGGCGTCTCCTACCGCCAGCTCGACACACCCGGCTTTCCCGAGCTGACCGGCGCCGGGATCTACTACGGCGCCGCCCTCACCGAGGCCCGGTCCTGCGCCGACCAGGAGGTCGTGATCATCGGCGGGGCCAACTCCGCCGGCCAGGCCGCCGTCTACTTCTCGGGGTACGCCCGCCACGTCACGATCCTCGTCCGCGGACCGTCGCTCGACCGGTCGATGTCCCACTACCTGATCGCCCAGATCGACGCCCTCCCGAACGTCGACGTCCGCACCCGCAGCGTCGCCGTCGCCGCCGACGGGGCCGACGGCAACCTCCACAGGCTGCAGATCCGCGACGAGGCCGGGACCGAGTCGACGCTCGACGCCGACGCCTGCTTCGTCTTCATCGGCGCGATTCCCCGGACCGACTGGCTCGACGGCGTGGTCGCCCGCGACGACCGCGGCTTCATCCTCGCCGGGCCCGACGCCCAGGCCGCCGGCTGGCCGCTGGCCCGCGACCCCCGACTCCTCGAGACCTCGATTCCCGGCGTGTTCGTCGCCGGCGACGTCCGTGCCCGCTCGATCAAGCGAGTCGCCAGCGCCGTCGGTGAGGGATCGATGGCCGTGTCCCTGATCCACGAGTACCTCGCCGACGGCTGATGTCGCCGCCGATCACGCTCGCCGAGCTCCGGGGCGTCAACCTCTTCGACGAGATCGACGACGTCGCACTCGCCGAGTGGCTCGCCGTCGCCTCGGTCGGCGACACGCCCCCCGGTGAGGTGCTCTCCGAGCAGGGCCACCATGCCCCCGGCGTCCACCTGCTCCTCGCAGGAACGGCCCGCTCGTACATGCGCGACAGCCGCGGCAACGCCGAGCCGCTCAAGCGCCACGTCGCGCCGACCTGGATCGGCGCCGTCAGCGTGATCACCGACGAGCCGACACAGCTCTGCATCATGGCCGAGACCGACTGCCGCGTCGCTCTGATCGACCCCGACGAGTTCCGCCGGCTGGCACTCGCCCAGCCGCCCGTCCATCGCCGGGTGATGGCAGCGGTCGGGCCGGTGATCGGCCGGCTGACGGCGATCGAGCAGAATCGCGAGCGGCTGGCCTCGCTCGGAACGATGGCCGCCGGCCTGGCCCACGAGCTCAACAACCCGGCCGCAGCCGCCCAACGCACGGCCACCCAGCTCGGCGAGACGCTCGAGATCGTCAACGGCGCGCTGCGCGCGTTCGTCACGAAGGGCATCGAGCGCGACGTCGCCGAGCAGCTCCTCGCCCTCCACGCCGAGGCGTTGTCCCGGTCTGACGGCCATACCGCGCTCGACACGCTCGACGCCGCCGACGCCGAGGACGAGCTGAGCGACCGGCTCGACGAGCTCGGCGTCGCCGAGCCCTGGAAGATCGCCGAACCCCTCGCCTCTGCCGGCCTCGACCGGGCCTGGCTCGACCGCGTCGCCGAGCTCGCCGGTCCCGCCACCGACGGAGCCCTGCGGTGGGTCGCCGCCAGCCTCAGCGCAGACGGGCTCGTCGCCGAGCTCAAGGAATCGACCGCCCGGATGTCGGCCCTCGTCGGTGCCGTGAAGAACTACGCCTACCTCGACCGCGGCGCCCTCGTCGACGTCGACCTCCACGAGGGCATCGAGACCACCCTGATGATCCTCGGCCACAAGCTCAAGCACACGTCGATCGAGCTCAAACGCCACTACGACCGGACCCTCCCCAAGCTGACCGTCCGCGGGTCCGAGCTCAACCAGGTCTGGACGAACCTGCTCGACAACGCGATCGACGCCCTCGGCCAGACCGGGACGATCGAGATCACGACCCGCCGCGACGGGACCTGCGCGATCGTCGAGATCACCGACGACGGGCCCGGCATCCCGCCCGACATCGGCGACCACGTGTTCGACTCGTTCTTCACGACCAAGGATGTCGGCCAGGGCACCGGGCTCGGCCTGGCGACGGCCCAGCGGGTCGTCGTCGATCGGCACGACGGGTCGCTCCGCTTCGAGTCCAAGCCCGGCCAGACGACGTTCCGCGTCTCGCTCCCGTTCACCCAGTCCTGATCCCGCGTTGCCGCCGACGGGCGCGGCGTGCGTGCCGGGCCGCAAGCCGGAGTACAGTGTTGATCTGCTTACGCGGTAGCCGGCTTCGCCGTTGTATGTACAAGTACACGCGTGACCGACACTCCGACGACCTCCCGTCGGCAGATCGACTGGATCACGGGTCAGTAGTTTCGTGCAACATCACAGCGGGCTACCTCGGCTGGCAGCGCGGCAGCCTGCACCTAGGCTCGTGCTCATGGACTTGACGAGCCCTCGCACCCGACGTCTGGGTCGGCGGCTCGGAGCAGCTCCCACCACCGCTACCGGTCCGGGCGCTCAGGTCAAGACATACGTTCGCGTCGCTCCGTCCCGGCGACCGGGAGTCGAATCATCAAAAAAGCGAAGGAGTCACACATGCTGAACGTAAGGAAGCACGCGAGGCTGGCCGTTCCGGTCGCAGCCGCGCTCGTCGCAGCCGCAGCCGTCGGTGGCCCAGCGCTCGCCAGCACTTCCGCCCATTCCGCCAAGACGACCCGCGGCAAGACCGGTCCGCGCGGCAAGACCGGCAAGACCGGCGCACGCGGTCCGCAGGGTCCGCAGGGTCCGGCCGGCACGAACGGTGCAGCCGGTCCGAGCGGCGCGACCGGTACGGCCGGCGGCGGCGGAGCAGAGGGCACGATCCTCTACGCGGCCAACCCGCCAGCCGCGTCGACAACTCCGAACCCTCCGACGACCCCGGCCGCCACGCCGACCGTGATCTACTCGGGTCACGGCCTCGCGTTCGCGGCGACCTGCTCGACCAACGGCCCGGTGCTCACGCTCCAGGCGGCCGCCGGTGACGCGATCACCGTCAACACCACCGCGGTGTCGCCGACCCCGGCTGTCACGACCGCGTTGAACGACTACTCCAAGGACCTCGGGGACGGCGTGAACGACGTCCTGTTCGCCAGCACCGACGGTTCCGTCGTCCAGCTGCACTTCCAGGAGAGCAGCACGCAGACCGGTGCCCAGTGCTTCATCTACGGCACGCGCCTCGGCGGCTGATCGACAGCCTCCGCAGCGTGAAGCATCGTCCCTGCGAAACGCAGAGACGAATCGACTCAGGAGCGGGGCGGCCATTGCGGCCGCCCCGCTCCTCGTTGTGCGTCCAGCCGGTCCCACCCCGATGCGTGCTTGGGCTGGGCCGGGGCCGGGGCCGCCGCAGTCGGTCCGCCTCAGTACGCGTTGGTTCGGGCGAGGCGGACTCCTGGGAGCGGCCTGCGGGGAGCGGCCTGCGGGGAGCGGCCTGCGATCTGGTCAGACCCGCCCGTGGTGCTGCTTCGAGAGTTAGTTGACTGACTCACTCGGGTTTCGCACTGATCGCTCGGCCGGCTGCACGCCGGGCGGGGCGGGGCGGGGCGGGGCGGGGCGGCGCCCGGGGCGGGTGCCGGGTGGGGGGCCGGTGCGGGTTGGGCGCGGGGGCGCGGAGTCGCGGGATGTGATCGACCGGGCTCCTCCCGGGCGGCGGAGGTGGATGGGAGACCTTCTTCGCGAAAGTAGCTGACTGAGTCAGTCAACTACTTTCGTTAGAGAGAGTCCACTTCTCCACGACCCGGTCCCCGCAGAGGGCTCGCCCGCCTCTGAGCGCCCGAGCCCGGCCCGAATGATCCTCGACAGGCGCCGCCCGCCAAGCCCCCCGCCGCGTGAGCACCGCGCCCGCCGGGAATTATCAGCCCGGAACGGGGACCCGACCCCCAGGACCAGCGAAATCGCCGCACCCGGCAAACGGCAGGCGCCGGCGCCCGACTCAAGGGCATTGGGTCTAACCTCAACCCGATGAGCGTCCGTGCGCACGACGGGTCCCAGATCAACTCGCTCGGCGAGGCCTGGCGGGAGTTTCGCCGCAAACGCGGGCCCTGGGTCATCGCCGGCGCGATCCTCGTCGTCCTCGCCGCCCGCGTCGCCCTCGGGCCGCCCGGCTGGCCCGACGCCGCCGCCGGCCTGTTCATCCTCGTGGTCTATCCGTTCGGCGAGTGGGCGATCCACGTCCACCTGCTCCACCTCCGGCCACTGCACTTCCGCGGCCGGCAGGTCGAGCTCCCCACGGCTCGGGCCCACCGCGCCCACCACGAGGATCCCCGGTCTCTCGACCTGATCAACTTCAGCCCGCTCGAGGCCCTCGCCATCCTGATCCTCGCCGTCCCGGCCGCCGCGGCCCTCGCCGACGGGGTCCTCGCCCTCGCCGGGAAGCCGCTTTCGGCCGGCCCGCTGGTCACGATGCTGCTGACCGGCTATCTGATGGTCGGCGCCTACGAGTGGACGCACTTCCTGATCCACACGGCCCACCGCCCCCGGTCGCGCTACTACCGCTCGATCTGGCGCAACCACCGCCTCCACCACTACAAGAACGAGCACTACTGGCACGGAATCACGAGCACCGTCGGCGACCGTCTGCTCGGGACCAACCCCGACCATGCCGGGATACCCCGATCGCCGACGGCACGCACCCTGCTGGGCGACGACCCCGGCCTTGCGTGACCGCGCTACGCGTCGGGTGACCGTGACCGCGGCGGACGGAGACTCGCCCGCCGGCGCAACGGGATCCCGTACCAGACACCGCCGAAGGTCCCGAGCACCGCAGTCGTCGCGACGATGGCGGCCGCCGTGCCGAAGACGAGGTTGCTGACCAGGAGGATCGCACCGCCCATCGCCAGCGCGAGGGCCGCCAACCCCGCGAGCGCGAGCCGGTTGGCCGACGCGACGACGTAGGCCTTGTCGCGTCGATGGAACTCCAGGCGATGGTGAACGGTCGGCGCGATCAGGAGGATCGCGGCAAGCGCCGTGCAGAGCAGGGTCGCGAAGTAGATCTTCTTGTCGAACGCACTCACCCGTGAGTAGCCCTGGTTGAACGGCACTACGAGCAGGAAGGCGAACAGCACCTGCACACCCGGCAACGCGACGCGGAGCTCGCCGAGCAGCTCCGTGAAGTTCCGATCGAGGCGCTGTGACTCCGTCTCGTCGCGCTCGAGATCCGGCCCCGGCGGATGTTGGGCGCCGCCGGCCGTGACATGATCGCGCGGCCGGAACGTCATCCGCTCGCCTCCGGTGGAGTGGGTGCCCGGCAGCCTAGCACCCGTCGACACCGCCGTATCGGCCGGCCGGCCTCGCCTGCGCCGTCACCGTGATGTACACACAGCCGACCGGCGGATCCCCACGCTTCGAACCAGGCGATCGGGTATGACCAACACACCATGACCAGCAGGCGCGTCACGCCGGGTTATTCTGGTTGCGCGCCAGGTGACAGACCATGCTCCCGACCCGCTTCGAATACGTCGCCTCCTCGATTCCGGACGGGCGCTCGTCGCCGACCTCGACCCGCAGGCCGTGCTCGTTCGGACGCTCGCGGTCGCACGCGAGGTCACCGGGGCCCGCTACGGCGCGCTCGGCATCCTCGACGGTGAGCGAGCCGAGCTCGAGCAGTTCCTCACGCTCGGAATCGACGATCAGACACGCGACGCGGCCGGCGTCCGCTCGCGGCTGCGCGGGCTCCTCACGACCCAGATCGCCGGTCGGGTACCCCAGCGGCTCGCCGATGCCGGCGGACATCCCGGCGCCGACCGGTCTCCTGCGGGTGATCCGCAGGTATACAGCTTCCTCGGCGCGCCGATCCTGATCGCAGACACATCCTGGGGCGCGCTGTGTCTCACCGAGAAACAGGACGGCGAGTTCACGCAGGCCGACGAGGAGGCCGCCGTGATCCTGGCCGGCTGGGCCGGGACGGCGGTCGAGAACGCGCATCGCTACGGCGCGAGCGAGCGCCGCCGGATCGCGTACGAACAGGCTCTCGGCGGAGCCCCGCCAGCGAGGGACGTCACGGTCGGTCTCGGGGGCGAGACCGACCTCGAGCGGGTCCTCGATCTGATCGTCAAGCGCGGTCGCACCCTGATCGACACCGGCCATCCCCAGGCGGGCGGCGCCGCCGACGATGCCAGGGAGCTGCTGGACGAGTTTGCCGCAAGCGCGACGAAGTCCGTCGCAATGGCCCAGAGCGCCGAGTCGAACCGCCTGCGCAGCCTGATGGCGGCCGGCGACGCCGAACGGACCCGCTGGGCGCGGGAGCTGCACGACGAAACCCTTCAGGGTCTCGGCGCGATCCGGCTCCTGCTCGCGGCCGCGCGTCGTCGGGGCGACCCGACCCAGACTGAGGTGACCGTCGACGAGGCGATCGGCCACATCGAGCAGGAGATCGACAACCTCCACGCGATCATCAGCGACCTGCGGCCGGGCGCGCTCGACGAGCTTGGCCTCCGCCCGGCGCTCGAAGCCCTGCTCGAGCGCCGCGGCGCCGACGGCGGACTGACGATGACCAGCACGCTGATCCTGCCCGACCCCCAGGCCGCCGAGCCGCGTCTCGAGCCGGAGATCGAGTCCACCGTCTACCGGGTCGTGCAGGAGGCACTCACGAACATCGTCAAGCACGCCGAGGCCCAGACGGTCCGCGTCGCCGTCACCGCCTCGGCCGGCGCCGTCTCGATCGAGGTCCGCGACGACGGCATCGGCTTCGCCGCGGGCGCCCGCAGCTCAGGCTTCGGTCTCGTCGGCATGCGCGAGCGCGTCCGCCTGGCCGGGGGGACCGTGCGGATCGACTCGGGGCCCACCGGGACACACGTCAGGGCTGCGCTCCCGGCACACGCGCGGACTCCGGCCGGTCACTCACGCCCCGGGCGCCCGCCGTTCGAGTAGGGCGAGGCGGCCGTGTAGACGCGTGCTGACGTAGCGCTCGCCACGCGCCGCGCTCCTCACGGCCTGCGAGAGCTCGGCCTCGGCGGCCTGCGTCAGCACGAAGCCGGCCGCGCCGGCGTCCAGCGCCGCCCGCGCGAAAGCCGTGCTCTCCTCCATCGTGAGAGCGACGATCTCCGTGGCCGCCGCCTCCCGGCGCAGGACGCGGATCAGCTGGATCGTCGAACCGCCCGACATGCTCAGGTCGATCACGAGCACCTGCGGCCTCAGCTCGCGGACCGCGGGCCTGACCGCCGCGAGATCGGACGCCTCGCCGACGATGTCGACGCCGTCCTCGGCCGCCAGGAGCAGCCGCAGGCCGCGCCTCATCAGGGCATGCTCGTCGGCAACAACGACACGGATCGGCGATCTCGCCGCGATCCTGACCGGAGCTGAGCCGGTCTGGGGCAGAACCGTCACAGAACCCCAAGCTACGGGGCACGCGGCGCCCCGGCGACCGGGTAAAGATGCCAATCGCTCGCGGCAAAACCCCGACGCCCGGCGGCCGGGCCCCCGTCCGCGTCGCGTCCGCCGGGTCGATCGGCGGGGCGACGACCTGGGCCAATCAGGTCTCGACGAGCTTGTGGTCGAGCGCGTAGCGGACGAGCTCGGCCCGCGACGAGAGCAGCAGCTTCTGCTGGATGTGGGACCGGTGAGTCTCGACCGTCCGCACCGAGATGTAGAGCCGGTCGGCCATTTCGGTGTTCGTGTGCCCGAGCGCGATCAGGCGGAGCACTTCGACCTCGCGCTCGGAGAGATCGTCCGGCGGTCCGGGTGGCGGCTCGGATGCGATGCGGGCACCGAGGCTGGGGTTCAGGTAGCGCTCACCCGCCGCCGCCAGGCGCACCGCCTCGACGAGCTCGCCGTCGGCCGCCTGCTTGAGCACGTAGCCGGTCGCGCCGGCCGCGAGCGCCTCGCGCGCGTACGCGGGCTCCTGCTGCATCGTCAAAACGACGATCTGCGTCTCGGGGAATTCCGTCCGCAGACCTGGGATCGCCCCGAGACTCGGGGCGCCAGGCATGTTGAGGTCGAGAACGAGGACCCGCGGATGATGGCCGCGGACGTACCGCCGGGCCTCGTCGACGGTGCCGGCCTCGGCGACGACCTCGAAGTCGGCCTCGTCGTCGAGCAGCATTCTCAGCCCGCGGCGGACGACCGGGTGATCGTCGGCGAGGACGATTCGAACCACGACACCCGGCTGCCCGCCGGTCTCCGGGTCGGGCTGCTCGCGGTCGGTCATCAGCAGACCGTACCGCTCAGGCCGCGTCCGTAGTTTCGTGCACCAACACAGCGGCGTACTTCGGCTGGCGAGCCGC
This sequence comes from Solirubrobacteraceae bacterium, assembly GCA_036510225.1. Taxonomy (GTDB): domain Bacteria; phylum Actinomycetota; class Thermoleophilia; order Solirubrobacterales; family Solirubrobacteraceae; genus Palsa-513. The sequence continues at coordinate 37,556 of DATCEH010000106.1, forward strand.
CAGCCGCTTCGTAGCCTCGTCGTATGCTTCCCACCGACTCGCCCACCAGCCCATTCCACGTGGTCATCGCCGGTGGCGGTGTTGCCGCGCTCGAGGCCGGACTCGCCCTGCGCGAGATCGGCGGGGATCGGTTCCGGATCACGATGATCGCCCCCGACCCGGACTTCGTCTACCGGCCGATGACCGTACGTGAGCCGTTCGCCTACGGGCCGGCGATGCGCTACGGGATCGCCGAGTTCGCGGCACAGATCGACGCCGAGCTCCTCTCAGACCGCCTGGCCTGGCTCGACTGCGGTGACCGTGTCGTCCACACGGCAGACGGCGGACAGACTGGATACGACGCCCTGATCCTCGGCCTCGGAGCCCGCCCCCGACCGCGTTACGAGCACGCCCTGACCGTCGACGACAGGCAGCTCGACGAGATCCTCCACGGGCTGATCGAGGACGTCGAGGGGGGCTACGTCCACAACCTGGCATTCGTCCTTCCCGCCGGGGCGGCCTGGCCGCTGCCGATCTACGAGCTCGCCCTGATGACGGCCGGCCGGGCCTTCGACATGAACGTCGACCTCGCGGTGACGATCGTCACGCCCGAGCGGGTCCCACTCGCGAGCTTCGGTGACGGCGCGAGCGGCGCGGTCGCCCAACTCCTCGCCGAGGCCGGCATCACGACGATCGCGTCGGCGACCTGCGAGGTGCCCGACAGCCGTCACGTGGTCATCGAGCCGGGTGATCGACAGCTGGCCGTCGACCGGGTGATCGCCCTGCCTGAGCTCCACGGCCCGTCGATCCGCGGCCTGCCGGCCGGCGAGCACGGCTTCATCCCGATCGACCCCCACTGCCGTGTCCGCGGCGTCGAGCACGTCTACGCCGCCGGGGATGCGACCGACTACCCGCTCAAATACGGCGGGATCGCCGCGCAGCAGGCCGACACGGCCGCCCAGGCGATCGCAGCCACCGCAGGCATCCCGGTCGAGTCCTCGCCCCTCCACCCGGTGATCCACGGGATCCTCCTGACCGGGGCGGCCCCGCTCTACCTGACCGCCCGGATCATCGGCGGGCAGGGATTCAGCTCGGCGAGCAGCGACACGCCGGTCGAGCCGCCACCCGCGAAGATCTCCGCCAGGTACCTCACTCCCTATCTCGAGGAGCGGGATCGCGTAGCCAGCGCCGCGCGATGACCGGCGTCGCCGTCCTCGAGCGGGTCGCGGATCGCTCGAGGAGTCCGCTTCGCCATCCGCAGGACACCCGACCCGTAGGGGACCCAGATGACCACAGCCTCGACAACCACGCGGCCTGACGCACGGCGGCCCGAGACGGACCTGGCGCTCCTCGACGCGTACTGGCGGGCGGCGAACTACGTCTCGGTCGGTCAGATCTACCTGCTCGACAACCCCCTGCTGCGGGAGCCTCTGACGGCCGAGCATGTCAAGCCGCGGCTCCTCGGCCATTGGGGCACGACGCCCGGCCTGAACTTCGTCTACGCGCACCTCAATCGCGTGATCAAGGCGCGCGACCTCAACGCCCTCTACGTGACGGGCCCGGGCCACGGTGGCCCTGGCCTGGTCGCCAACACCTATCTCGAGGGCACCTACAGCGAGGTGTACCCGCACATCGGCCACGACGAGGACGGCCTGCGCCAGCTGTTTCGCCAGTTCTCGTTCCCCGGCGGCATCCCGAGCCACGTCGCGCCGGAGACGCCGGGATCGATCCACGAGGGCGGGGAGCTCGGCTACTCGTTGGTGCACGCGTACGGCGCGGCCTTCGACAACCCGGATCTGCTCGTCTGCTGCGTGATCGGCGACGGCGAAGCCGAGACCGGTCCGCTGGCGGCGAGCTGGCACTCGAACAAGTTCCTCAATCCCGTCACCGACGGGGCCGTCCTCCCGATCCTTCACCTCAATGGCTACAAGATCGCGAACCCGACCGTGCTCGCGCGGATTCCCGAAGCCGAGCTCCGCGCGCTGCTCGAGGGATACGGGTACGCCCCCCGCTTCGTCGAGGGCTCGGATCCGGAGACGATGCATCGGCTGATGGCGGCGACGCTCGACGACGTCGCCGGCGAGATCGCGGCGATTCAGCACCGCGCGCGCGTCGACGGCGACAGCCAGCGTCCGCGATGGCCGATGATCGTCCTGCGGACCCCGAAGGGCTGGACCGGTCCCAAGATCGTCGACGGCCTGCCGGCCGAGGGATCCTTCCGCTCGCATCAGGTTCCCCTCGCCGCGGTCCGGACGAACCCCGTGCATCTGGCTCAGCTCGACGAGTGGATGCGCTCGTACCGCCCGCAGGAGCTCTTCGACGACGACGGGGCGCTCCGGCCGGAGCTCGCCGGACTCGCGCCGGTCGGCGACCGGCGGATGGGGGCCAACCCCCACGCCAACGGCGGGCTGCTGCTGTGCGACCTCGATCTGCCGGACTTTCGCGACTACGCGGTCGACGTGCCCGACCCGGCCGCCGGATCGGCCGAGGCGACGCGCGTGCTCGGGGAGTGGCTGCGCGACGTGATCCGCCGCAACCCGGAGACCTTCCGTGTGATGGGACCCGACGAGACGGCGTCCAACCGGCTGACCGCGGTGTTCGAGGCGACCAACCGAGTCTGGGAGGCCGAGACGCTGCCCACCGATGACCATCTGGCGACCGGCGGGCGTGTCATGGAGGTGCTCAGCGAGCACCTCTGCCAGGGCTGGCTCGAGGGCTACCTGCTGACCGGCCGGCACGGCCTGTTCAACTGCTACGAGGCGTTCATCCACATCATCGACTCGATGTTCAATCAGCACGCCAAGTGGCTCAAGGTCTCCCGGGAGATTCCCTGGCGGCGGCCGGTCGCCTCGCTCAACTACCTGCTGAGCTCGCACGTCTGGCGTCAGGATCACAACGGGTTCTCCCACCAGGACCCGGGCTTCATCGACCACGTGATCAACAAGCGCGCCGAGATCGTCCGCGTCTATCTGCCGCCGGACGCCAACTGCCTGCTGTCGGTCGCCGACCACTGCCTGCGCAGCCGCGGGTACGTCAACGTGATCGTCGCCGGCAAGCAGCCGTCACCCCAGTTCCTGACGATCGGCGAGGCGATCGCCCACTGCACGCGGGGCATCGGGATCTTCGACTTCGCGTCGAACGACGACGGCGCCGACCCGGACGTCGTGCTCGGGTGCGCCGGCGACGTGCCGACGCTCGAGACGATCGCCGCCGCGGCCCTGCTCCGTGAGCACCTTCCCGAACTGCGCGTCCGCGTCGTCAACGTCGTCGACCTGATGCGCCTCGAGTCCGAGGGCGAGCACCCGCACGGGATGTCCGAGCGCGACTTCGACGCCCTGTTCACCACGGACAAGCCGATCGTCTTCGCCTACCACGGGTACCCGTGGCTCATTCACCGGCTGACATACCGGCGGGCGAACCACGCGAACCTTCACGTCCGGGGTTACAAGGAGCAGGGAACGACGACGACGCCGTTCGACATGCTGATGCTCAACGACCTCGACCGCTTCCACCTCGTGATGGATGTCATCGACCACGTCCCCGGGCTCTCGACGCGGGCGGCCCACCTCCGCCAGCAGATGGTCGACGAACGGCTCCGCCATCGGGCCTACACCCGTGAGATCGGCGACGACCCGCCGGACGTGCGCGACTGGACCTGGCCGGCCCTGCCGGCGGCGCCGGCCACCGGATAGTCCGGTGCGCGTGCTGGTCGTCAACGCCGGGTCGAGCAGCCTCAAGCTGGCCCTGCTCGACCACGAGGACCGGACGATCGCCGCTCGCGAGCTCGACGCCCCGCGGGCGATCGTCGCTCCGCAGGCGGTGCGGGCGGCGCTCGACGACGGCTTCGCCGGGGCCGACGTCGTCGGCCACCGGATCGTCCACGGCGGTGCCCGCTTCCGGACCGGCGTGCTGATCGACGCCGGGGTCGAGTCGGAGCTGCGGGACCTGGTCGATCTCGCCCCCCTCCACCAGCCGAAATCGCTCGCGGCGCTGGACGCCGTCTCGGCCGCGCTCCCGGACGTTCCGGCTGTCGCCTGCTTCGATACCGCCTTCCATGCGACCCTCCCCGGCGCGGCGTCGACCTACGCGCTGCCGGCCGCGTGGCGCGAGCGCTGGGGACTGCGCCGCTACGGCTTCCACGGCCTCTCGCACGCCTGGGTCGCCCGCCGCGCGCCCGAGCTCCTCGACCGGGCGCCGGCCGGTCTTCGAATCGTCAGCTGCCACCTCGGAGCCGGGGCGTCGCTGTGCGCGATCGACGGCGGCCGGTCGGTCGACACGACGATGGGCTTCACGCCGCTCGAGGGCCTCGTGATGGCGACGCGCTCCGGCAGCGTCGACCCGGGCCTGGTGCTCTGGCTGCTGGAGCACACCGAGCTCTCCGAGCACTCGCTTGCCGACGCGCTCGAGCACGATTCGGGACTGACCGGGCTCGCCGGCACCGGCGACATGCGGGTCCTCGTCGAACGAGCCGCCGCCGGGGACGGACCGGCCGAACTCGCGATCGGCGTCTATGTCCACCGCCTGCGGGCCGGGATCGCCGCGATGGCCGCGGCGCTCGGCGGACTCGACGCGCTCGTCTTCACCGGCGGCGTCGGCGAGCACTCGGCGGCCGTCCGCTCGGCCGCCGTCGCCGGGCTGGCGTTCCTCGGAGTCGCAGTCGATCCGGCGCGCAACCACGGGGTCGGCGGCGACACCGACATCTCCAGCCGGCAAGCTCGGGCCCGCACGCTGGTGATCACCGCCCGGGAGGATCTCGAGATCGCGCGCGAGTCGCGCGCGGCGTTGACCGCCGGCCGCCCGGCCGGCACAGACGATGGTTTGCCTGTCACGACAGTGGGTATTCCCGTGTCTTTGGGATAGCCGCGACTCGCAAGACAGACAGAGGAGCCCTCATGAACCTCACGAGAACCACTGGCCTGCTGAGCGCCGCCGGCGCCACCGTGATCGTCGCCGCAGCCGGCGTGGGCGCCGCCGCCGAGCCCGTCGCCGCAGCCGGCGTGGGCGCCACCGCCACCGCCGAGACCGCACCGACGGTGACCCCGAAGGTGACCGGCGCCTACCTCTTCATCCAGCGGATCCAGACCGCCGGGGGAATCAAGCACCCGATCCTCACGCCGTTCGCGACGCTCGTCTACCGGACCGACATTCAGCTTCCGCGGAGCTCGGACGGCTCGCCGAACACCGGGGGAGCGACGATCGCCGGGCAGGGCGGCTCGATCGGATCGATCCACGGCAAGGCCTCCCGGTGCTACGTGGCGACGGCCCGGATCAAGCCCGACAACACGATCACGGGAACCAACTCCTCAGGCATCGAGCAGACCCGGGCGATCGTCGGATCCCGCCTGCCCGTGACGTTCACGACGCTCCGTCATGGGACCGTCACCCATCGGACGCTCACGCTCCGCGGCCGGCAGCCGGGAGACCTCACCGGGAAGCCGCTTGGCTGCTAGCCGGGGCTTGACGGGGGTTGGGGGCCCGGGGAGTCCGGGGCGGTGCCTGGATGCTGTGACCTTGATCGCAAAACGGTTGCCTGACTCAGGCAGCTACTTTCCGTGGAGAGTCCCCTCCTCCCCCTCCTCCTCCCCTTCCTCCCCTTCCTCCCCCTCCTCCTCCACCACCGCCCAGGCCGGCCGGTGACGTTCGTCACCCTCTCGCCTTTGATCGATCGGTCGGTGGCCCACGTCGCGTGCACGGCTCGGCGCCGAGCGGCGGTCTGGGTCGGCCGGGCGGGCGGGCAGGCCAGTTGGCCTCGGACGATGGCGGC
>DATCEH010000107.1:0-21990 GCA_036510225.1 Solirubrobacteraceae bacterium
GCGGCGGGGGGGGTGAGCACGACGCCGTCCTGGCCCTGGCCCCCGCCGCTGCCGGTGTCGCCGGCTCCACCGCCGGCGCCACCACCACCACCACCGCCGCCGCCGCCGATCACCAGCGGAGCACCAGAAGGAGCAAACACACCGGAGTAGCCTCCACCGCCGCCCCCATCCGCCTGCGCGTCCGGGTTGCCCGGCGCGGGATCCCCGCCCGCGCCGCCGCCGCCGGGCATCCCGCCGCCACCGCCCTGGGTTTGGCTACCCAGGCCACCTCGGCTACCGACCACCACCGAGAGCGCCTGCCCGGAACTCACCGGCACCGCGGTGTCCTCCACCGACGCACCCGACCCACCCGCGCCTCGGCTAGCACCGTTCCCGCCGGCCGCGCCGACCGCGGTCACATCCAGCGAACTCACGCCGGTCGGGACCGTAAACCCATAGGTCCCAGCGCTCGTATACGTGCAGGACTCCGTCGTGCCACTGATGACCGGCGTCACGCTCCCGCACGGGCTCGCCGCCTGGGCGCTGCCGCCCATCGCGCCCAAGACCAGGGCTGCCGTCGCCGCCACACCGAACGTCTTGATCCGCATCACAAACCCCGCTTAGCTCGCCCGCACGTCCGGCTCTCCGCCGCCGACTCCCGGACAGCACTCGCGCCGCGCGCCACGCGCCTTCTGTGCGCAAGCGAGATGCTCCGAGAGGGCCGGCCGGTGACATCGTCCGCGGACCGTCCACCGCGGGCGCCACGCCCAGTGAGCGCCGTGACGCTGAGGAGCGGTCGCCGTGCTCAGCCGCACTGGCCGTGCCGGACCTCGCGCGAGGGGCTGCATGCGTCCGCGCCGCTTGGTCCACACGCCGGCCTCGTTGCACTCGACCCACACTCGGCCAAGCCGGCACTTCGCGGGACGGGTCGTCCCATCGGCGGCACGATGACGCCAAGCGACCTCCCAGAATTTCTCGCCCGTCGGCCCCTCTCGGACGGTGAGGAAGTGCGGGACCGACTGCTCTACGCTGCGCTTCGACATCCCGGTACCTCCGGTGTGTCCGTGCCCCCGACCGTCGCAAGCGGTGCGGGGGCGTTTGTTGTGGGAGGGCAGCGTATCGCGCTTGGGCGCCGTGGGTAGCGCTCTGGGTAGCGATGGTGCTGGGTAGCGCACATGTGTAGCGCTTGAGGCATAACCGGCTTACTCAAGCCACTTTTAGCGCTCTTAGCTGAGTCAATGAGTCAGTCAACTACTTTCCTTGAAGAGTCTCCTGCTCGACGACCCGGTCCCCCCCGGCAGACGCCGCCCGCCGGACCTTCTCGAGCCCGGGCGGCACATTCGTCGACGGCATTGCTCGCCGAGGCCCGCGACTACTCGGCGGCGAGCAGCCACCAGTAGCTCGGCTGCCCACCGACGCTGTGGTCGAACTCGACGCCGTCCGGCACGAGGCCGGCGGCCCGCTCGGCCCCGACCGGGGCGCCGTCGCCCTCGATGCAGGTCAGCAGCTCAGCCCCGTCGGCGAGCAGCTCGACCACGGTTGCCAGCGTCCGCTCTGGGTCGCCCCAGGCGACGAGCTGGTCATCGACGCTGCCGACGGCCTCGCCGATCCGGTAGCGGCCCTCGACGTCCTCGCGCCCGGCCGGCGCGACCCAGCCGGTCCGCACACGGCCCAGGGCCGCGGCCATCGCCGCGGCATTCTCGGCAGCCGTGTGGCTCGGCTCGAGCGCGACGGCCGCCGCCAGGCCCGCCTGCTGGGAGCGGGACCCGACGACCAGGACGAGCTTGTCGGAGAGCTCGGCCGCCCGCTCTGCGGCCATGATCACGTTCGGGCTGTTCGGAAGGACGACGACCTCCTCCGCGCCGACCGCGTGGATCCCGGAGAGCAGCTCGTAGGTCGACGGGTTCAGCGTCGGCCCGCCGTCGAGCACGGCGGCGCCGAGGCTCGTGAACAGCTCGCCGATGCCTGGTCCGGCGACGACTGCGAGCAGGCCGCACCGCTGCTGGTCGAGCGTCGCGCTGAGCGTGGCGATCCGGTGGGCGACCTGCGCGTGCATGTCGGAGACGTCAAGGCGGGAGACCTCGCCGACCCCGTCGAAGACCGCAGTCGCCAGCTCGGGCTGGTCGGTGTGGACGTGGACCTTGAGGGTGTGGGCGTCGCCGACGACGAGGACCGAGTCGCCGAGCTCCTCGAGCGCGGCGATGTGCCCGGCTGCGGCGAGCCGCCTCCCGGTCACGGCGAAGTTCGTGCAGAAGCGGTACGTCTGCGAGATGTGGTCGGGATGGCTGATCCGGGCGGGGGCGTGGTGCTCGAGCGGGGGCGGCGCCTCGCCGCGGAGGGCGGCGACGATCCCGGCGAAGATCACGATCAGGCCGTAGCCGCCGGCATCGACGACGCCGGCCTCGCGCAGCACCGGAAGCAGGTCAGGCGTCCGCTTGACCGAGGCCTCGCCCGACTCGACCGCCCCGGCGAGGATCGACGCGATCGCGTTCGCCTGAACGTCGACCGGCGCGTCGCTCGCCAGGCGGGCCTCCGGCGTGTGGGCGAGGTCGCCGGCGACCCGGTGGGCCATCTCGCGCACGACGGTCAGGATCGTCCCCTCGGCCGGCGCCCGAACCGACGCGTACGCGCGGTCGGCGGCCCGGGCCATCGCCGCCCCGACCAGGACCGGGTCGACGAGCTCGCCCGGCCGGCTGACGAGCTCCTCGGCGGCGCCGCGAATCAACTGGGACAGGATCACGCCACTGTTGCCGCGGGCTCCGAGCAGCGCGGCCCGGGCCACGGCGTCGACGATCTCGTCACGACCGATCTCGTCGATCGTCCGGTCGCCGTTGCTCGCCAGCCGGTCGAGCTCGTCGAGGACGGCCCGCAGCGTGAGGACCATGTTGTCACCGGTGTCGCCGTCGGCGACCGGGAACACGTTGAGGTCGTTGACCTCTTGGCGGCGGGACTCCAGATGAGTCAGCGCGCCGGCTACCACGGCGCGAAAGCGAACGAGGTTGGGGTCGGTCACGACCCGCAGACGCTCGTCAGGCCGCCTTGGTGACCTTGCCGGCCTTCAAACAGCGCGTGCAGACGTACACGCGGCGAGGCGTCTTCCCGACGAGGATCCGCACCTTCTGGAGGTTCGGGTCGAACCTCCGCCGGGTGGCGACCATCGAGTGGCTGCGGCTGTTGCCGAACGCCGGACCCTTTGCGCAGCTGTGACATACCTTGGCCATCGAGTCCGGCAGTCTAGTCGATCAACCCGGCGCGAGCCCGGCCGGGTCAACAGCCGGCTCGGAAGCGCTCCCTGATCTTCGCGAGGGCGAGCACCGCCTCGACGGCCTGGGCGCCCTGGTCGCGCTTGCCGCCGCCGGCCCGGGCCACGGCCTGCTCCATGTTCTCGACTGTGAGGACCCCGAACGAGCACGGCACGCCGGACCGCAGGCCGACGTCCTGGATGCCGCGAGCCGCCTCGGCGCAGACGTGGTCGTAGTGGGACGTCTCGCCGCGGATCACCGCCCCGAGGCAGACGATCCCGGCGTACCGCCCGGACCGCGCGGCGTACTGGGCGGCCAGCGGCAGGTCGAAGGCCCCGGGCACGTCGAAGACGTCGGCCGCGTCGCAGCCGGCCTCCCGCAGGGCGGCCTGCGCGCTGGCGACCAGGCGGTCGGCGAGCTCAGCGTAGAAGCGACCGATCACGATCGCGAACCGCATCCCGGTCACCGGTCGTGCTCCTGCCGGCGGTCGTGCTCCTGCTGGCGGTCGTGCTCACGCTCGGAGTGGAGGAGCTCCTCGTCGTAGTTGGCGCCCTGGTGGTGGAGGGTATGCCCCATCAGGTCGCGCTTGGTCGCGAGGTACTGCTCGTTGTGCGGGTTCGACGCGTGCTCGATCGGGATCTGCTCGGTCACCGACAGCCCGTAGCCCTCGAGCCCGCGGATCTTCTTGGGATTGTTCGTCAGGATGCGGATCGTGCTGAGTCCCAGGTCGGCGAGGATCTGCGCGCCGATCCCATAGTCCCTGAGATCGGCCGGGAAGCCGAGCCGCTCGTTGGCCTCGATCGTGTCGAGGCCGCTCTCCTGGAGCTTGTAGGCCTTCAGCTTGTTGAGCAGGCCGATTCCCCGTCCCTCCTGGGCGAGGTACAGAAGGACCCCCTCGCCCTCGTGCTCGATCATCGCCAGGGCTGAGGACAGCTGCTCGCCGCAGTCGCAGCGCAGCGAGTGGAAGACGTCGCCGGTCAGGCATTCCGAGTGGACGCGGACGAGCACGTCCGGGCGGCCGGCGACGTCGCCCTTGACCAGCGCGACATGGTGCTTCTCGTCGACCAGCGACCGGTAGCCGACGGCCTCGAACTCGCCGAACGCGGTCGGCAGACCGGTCGAGACGACCCGCTCGATCAGCTTGTCGTGACGGCGGCGATGGGCGATCAGGTCCTTGATCGTGATCATCTTCAGACCGTGGCGCTCGGTGTAGTCGATCAGGTCGGGAACCCGGGCCATCGAGCCGTCATCGTTCATCACCTCGCAGATCACCCCGGCCGGCGTCAACCCGGCGAGCCGGGCGAGATCGACGCTCGCCTCGGTGTGCCCGGTCCGTTCGAGCACGCCGCCGGCCTTGGCCTTCAGCGGGTTGACGTGGCCCGGCTGGGTGAGGTCGGCCGGCGTCGACTTCGGGTCGATCGCGACCTCGATCGTGTGGGCCCGGTCGTGGGCCGAGATCCCCGTCGTGACCCCCTCGCGGGCCTCGATCGTGATCGTGAACGGCGTCTGCAGGGGCGACTCGTTCTTCGCGGTCATCAGGTCGAGCCCGAGCTCGTCACACCGCTCGGGCGTCAGCGCGAGGCAGATCCACCCGCGGGCCTCCTTGGCCATGAAGTTGATCGCCGCGGGCGTCGCGAACTCGGCTGCCATCACCAGGTCGCCTTCGTTCTCGCGGTCCTCGTCGTCGCAGACGACGACCATCCGGCCGAGCCGGATCTCCTCGATCGCCTCGTCGATCGTCGCGAACGGGCTGGTCGCCTTGACGCTCACGCGGCCACCAGCTTCTCGACGTGCTTGGCGAGGACGTCGACCTCGACGTTGACGGCGTCGCCGACATCGGCCGTGCCGAACGTCGTCCGGCGGAGGGTCTCGGGGATCAGGGCCACGCTCAGCGAATGATCGTCGACCGCGGCGACGGTCAGGCTGACCCCGTCGAGCGCGACCGAGCCCTTTTCGACGACGTAGCGCAGGAGGCTTGGGGCGACCTCGATCACGACGACGCCGGTCGGCCCGACGCTCGAGACCTCGCCCTGGCCGTCGACGTGTCCGAGCACGACGTGGCCGCCGAGGCGATCGGACGCGCGCAGCGGCAGCTCGAGGTTGACGCGGGCGCCGGGTTCGAGGCGGCCGAGCGAGGACCGGGCGAGCGTCTCGGTGATCACGTCGGCGGCGAACGACCCCGGCTCGAGCTCGACGGCCGTCAGGCAGACGCCGCTGACCGCGATCGAGTCGCCCGACGACAGCTCGCCGGCGAGGCCGGTCGCGATCCGCAGGCGGGCGCCGGCGACGTCACGTTCGCATGAGATCACCCTCCCGAGATCGGCGACCAGCCCGGTGAACATCACCACTCCCGCAGCCGGGCGGAGACCAGCAGGTCCGGGCCGACCTGCTCGCAGCCGAGCGTCAGCGCGCGGGTGGCCTCGGCGATCCGCTCGACGCCGACTCCCTCGAGCGGATCGCGGCCGGTCCGTCCGCCGAGCAGGATCGGCGCGAGGAACAGGCGGACCTCGTCGATCTCCCCGGCATCGAAGAAGGCTCCCGCGAGGTGGGGGCCTCCCTCGAGCATGATCGACGAGATCTCGCGGCCACCCAGCTGGTCGAGCGCCGACCGGACCCGGGCCGGCTCGTTCTGCCCGGTCGCGACGACGACGTCAACGCCGACGGCCTCGAGGGCGTCGGTCTCCGAGCGGGGCGCCGCCCGCGAGACGACGACGATCAGGGGGACGTCGCTCGCGGCCGAGACGAGCCGCGAGCCGAGCGACAGGCGGGCGAGCGAGTCGAAGACGACGCGCTTGGGCTGGCGATGGACGCCGTCGATGCGAGCGGTCAGCTGGGGATCGTCGGCGATCGCCGTGCCGATGCCGACGGCGACCGCGTCGACCGACGCCCGCCAGTGATACGCGCGAATCCGGCTCTCCTCGCCGGAGATCCACTTCGAATCGCCGGCGCCGGTCGCGACCTTGCCGTCGAGCGTCATCGCCGACTTGAAGAGGACCCACGGCCGGCCGGTACGAGCGTGCTTGCGAAACGCCTGGTTGGCCAGGCGGGCCCGCCGGGCGAGATCGGCGTCGGCGACGAGCACCTCGACGCCCTCGTCGCGGAGGATCCCCAGGCCCCGGCCGGACGCCTTCGCCGTCGGGTCGTCGCTCGCGTGGACCACCCGGCGGATTCCGGCCGCGACGATCGCCTCGGTGCACGGGGGCGTCTTGCCCGTATGGCAGCACGGCTCGAGCGACACGTAGAGGGTCGCTCCGTCAAGGTCTGCGTCCCCACACGCGAGGATCGCGTTGACCTCGGCGTGGGCGCCCCCGTACGACTCGTGCCAGCCCTCACCGAGGAGCTCGGACCCGCGGGCGATCACGGCGCCGACGGTCGGATTCGGACCGACCCGACCCGACCCGCGGTCGGCCAGCTCGATCGCCCGCACGAGATGAACACGGTCGGTCTCGGTCGAGATCGTCATCCTCCAATGGAGGGTACGGGAAGCCCGGTCGTCGGATTCGTCGGCGCTGCCGCCGGCGCGCACTTGCCGCCGGTCAGGTGGTAGATGTTCATCACCGGGCCCGGGTTGCTGTAGGCCAGCGGGTAGTAGTCGAACGTCCAGTCGAAGTTGAACCGGACCGGCTTGCCCTTGGGTCCGTAGGGCGTCGACGAATAGATCAGCGTGCCCTGCTGGGCGAGCGCCCGGTAGTAGGCGATCGCACCGGGGACCTGTCCCGGGTCGACCTCCGCCCGGCCGAACTGCGTCTCGCCGGTCACCACGTAGCAGTAGCCGTGCGACTCATAGAGCGGGATCAGGGCCGGCTGGAGGGTCTTCTCGTAGTCCTCGATGTTGACGACCGGGCCAGCCCCCATCGCGAGCGTCCCGTCCGGCTGAACCTGGGTGTGGGTCGCCGGATACTTGATCCACCGGGCGCCGTTGACCGTGTCGAGCACGTGCCCGATGTCGGAGGCCCACTGGTCGGGGACGACCGGCTCGACGACGATGTGCGAACCGGCCGGGACGTGGGCGACCATGTACGCGCGAGCCTCGTTGCGGGTATCCGGGCGGGAGTCGACGAGGCCGGAGTGGACGCTGTGGACGACCCCCTGACCGCACAGGGCGACAACCGCGACGGCGACCATCGTCGGCCGCAGCTCGGGCACCAGGCGGCCGATCCAGTCGGCCGCCTGGAGCACGGCATACGCGGAGAGCAGGCAGAAGATCGGCAGGACGGGCATCAGCCAGCGGCCGAAGTACCGGTCCTGGAGTCCCATGAAGACGAGAAAGACGAGGACGGCCGGGACGAGCACCCCGATCAGGCGGCGCTCGCCCCACCAGAGCGCGATCGCCCCACCCAGCGCGGACAGGGCCGGGACCCAGCCGAGTCCCCAGGTCAGGGTCCAGAGGTAGTAGGTGATCCCGCTCCCGTGGGTCAGCCCGAGCTTCCCGGTCGCGTCGTCGCTCGCCGACGACTGGTGGGCGATGCCGCCGTGGAAGGCCGAGAAGTCGAGGACCGCGTACGGATCGGCGAAGACGAACGCGATCAGGGCGAGGACGCCGGCCGTGGCGAGCCCGGTCAGCGCGCTCCGGCTCCCGCCGGAACTTCGATAGTGGTAGACGGCCGCGGCGACCAGCGGGAGGAGGACGATCCCGCCGGTGTACTTGGTCGCGCTGGCCAGACCGAGCCCGATCCCGGCGATCACGTAGTCACGCATTCGCCCGTAGCGCAGGACGCCGGCGGTCGCCCACAGCGAGAGGGTCAGCGGCGCGAGTGTCGGGACGTCGTTGAGCGCGAGGTGGGCGTAGAAGACCGGGAGGAAGGCGACCGACATCAGCCCGGCCGCGAGCAGGCCGGTCCGACGGTTGAAGAGGCGGGCGCCGCACAGGTAGAGCAGCCAGACGGCCAGCGTCCCGAGCACGGCGGCAGTCGCCCGGGCGATTATCCAGACCTGGGTCGGGTTGCTCGCGAAGGTGTGCGACAGGGCCTTGCCGCCGCCGTACCAGATCCCGTAGACGACGTACAGGAGATACGTGTAGGCCGGCGGGTTGTTGAAGTACTCGGGGTTCAGGTTGTGCCCGAAGAGGCCGATCGCCCGGGGTACGAAGTGGGCGTTCTCGTCAGAGTTGTAGGCATACGGAAGGCCGCTCCTGATCCCCCACAGCCGCAGGCCGAGGGCGAGCACGAGGATGCCGAGGACGGCCACAGCCCAGCGTCCGCGGTGCGACGAGTCGTCCGCGCGCGTCGTCTCCTGACCGCGCGGACGCGCAGCGATCCTCCGCAGGGCCGCGCCCGGCCGCGGCCGGGCGGGCTGGGGCTGGGGCTGGGGCTGGGGCGGGACGTACTCCGGCTGGGGTGGGACGTACTCCGGCTGGGGCGGGACATACTCGGGCTGGGGCGGGGAGAACGGCCGCCGGGCCGGGGCATGGGCGTGCTCGGGCGGGTCGAAGAGCAGGCTGCGGATCGATCTCATGATCGACCGGGCCCGTCGGCCTGCGGGTGAGTCGGGTGTCGGACGGTTCTGGCCATCAGCAGTTCACGTACGCACCGTAGTACTGCGTGGTGGCAACCCGCACGAAGCCAGCCATCGGGACCTGCTCGGCCGGGTTGTCGGTGTTGTCGACGAGCGCCTCGCGGGCGACGGCGAGTCCGGTCGGGTAGAGCGCGACGCCGCGCTGGATGCTCCGCATCAGCGCGGGCTTGCCGGCCGCCTGGAGGACGAGCGCCTGGCTGCGGTCGACGACACCCGACGGTCCCCGCTGGAGGATCCAGCGGGCGTCGGGGACCAGCTTGCGGTTGGGCAGCGAGAGCGGCCCGCACCGCAGGCCGGCGGCGACCTTCGGCTGGCTGAGGATCGCGGCGAGCTCGACGTGGGAGTCGCCGCGGAAGCCGAGCTCGGTCTGGATCTGCTGGATGCTGACGGTTGTGGCGGCAGCCGTGACCCCGTAGACGGTCAGGACGAGCGCGCCGAGCGCCCACACCCGCCGGAGCAGGCCGCCGGGCTCGAGCATCGTCCAACCGGCGAGGGCCACCGCGCAGAAGATAAGGACCATCAGGGCCGGGAGGAGCAGGTACCGGTCGATCACCGAGAGGCCGGCCGCGCCGATCACCCCGAACGTGACCATGCCGATCACGAGCAGCACCAGGGGAATCACGACGCGGGTCGGGACGAGCCAGATCGCCAGGCCGAGGCCGGCGATCGCGCCCACGAGCAGCGGGCCCTTGTCGAGGCGGACGAGGAAGGTCCACAGCGAGGACGGGACCGAACCGAGTCCCGAGTTGCGCCCGAGGGCGGCGGCGAGGCCGCTGGTCGAGTGCAGCGAGAAGAGCGGGTCGCCGGTCTCCAGATCGTCGAGACCCGCCCAGATCAGGGGGCCGGCGGCGGTCAGGCCGGCGTAGAGCAGGCGCCGGCGCCAGGAGGCCGGCCAGGCGCACCAGAGGAAGTAGAGGCCGGCGATCAGCCAGGCGTCTGGACGCATCAGCTCGGCGGCGAGCAGGAGCACGAAGACGGGGGTTCCCCGGCGCGGGTGCTGGGCCTCGAGCGCGGCCGCCCAGACGACGACCGCCATGTAGGGGATGTCGATGTAGCCGCGGACGGCGAGGAAGCTGAGGTTGAAGCGGCTGAGCAGGAGGGCGGCGGCGACGACGCCGACGAGCGGCGTGAAGACGACCCGGCCGAGCCTGTAGACGCCGGCGACGATCGCGAGGAACGAGGCGATCGTCGAGAGGATCATGACCCGCTCGGCGTGCTGGCCGAGGGGCGAGAGGAGAGCGCCGAAGGCGATCGAGAGGGGATGCTCGGTCGGCGCGCGGTAGACCTGGAAGGTGAGCGCGTGGAGGTGCAGCGCCTCGCGACCCCAGAGCAGGGCGTAGTCGGAATCGTAGATCGGGTAGGTCGGGTAGACGAGCGCGCCGATCGCCGCGCCGACGCAGACGAGGGCGAACGCCCCGCGGGCCCAGACCGCCTCGGGGACTCGACCAAGCCGCCGGCGCGAGTCGCGGACCCAGGCGCGCGCGTGCGCAAGGCGGGCGAGCCCGGACCGGGGCCGGGTGAGCGTCGTCGCGAGTTCCATCGAGGTGGTTCTCACCAGAGCGGGGCCAGCGGCCCGGCCGTACGTGGCGCGCCGCCGCTGTCTCTGGGATACTGGCGGCCAGTTTACGGTAAGGCCCGCGCGGCGACCGCCGGTCTGGCCGGCGCCCCGACACCCACGCCAGGATCGGGTCGCACGGCCCGCGGGGTGCGTCGTCCGGGGCGAGGCCGCGTGATTTCAGATGAAGCTGATCATCCAAATTCCCTGCAAGGACGAGGCGGACCAGCTGCCGGCGACACTCGGCGACCTACCGCGGAAGCTGACCGGCTTCGACGAGGTCGAGTGGCTCGTGATCGACGACGGGTCGACTGACGAGACGATCAAGGTCGCGCGTGCGCACGGCGTCGACCACATCGTCAAGCTGACCAACAACAAGGGCCTGGCGATGGCCTTCCAGGCTGGCCTGGACGCGTGCCTGAAGCTCGGGGCCGACGTGATCGTCAACACGGACGCCGACAACCAGTACCAGGGCGGCGACGTCGCGAAGCTGGTCGGGCCGATCATCGACGGACGGGCGGACATGGTCGTCGGGGATCGCGTCGTCAGCTCGATCGACCATTTCTCCGGGCCGAAGAAGATGCTCCAGCGACTCGGGTCGTGGGTCGTCCGGCGGGCTTCGTCGACGACGGTGCCGGACACGACGTCCGGCTTCCGTGCATACAACCGGGAGGCGGCGATCCAGATGATGGTCGTCTCGAAGTTCACCTACACCCTGGAGACGATCATCCAGGCCGGGAAGCTTCTCGTCGCGGTCGACCACGTGGCGATCCGGACGAACCCGAAGACGCGGGAGTCGCGGCTGTTCCCGTCGATGGGAGCCTACGTCCGGCGCAACGCGGTCTCGATCTTCAGGATCTACTCCCAGTACGAGCCGCTGCGCGTGTTCTGGGGAGCGGCGAGCCTGGTCGGCCTCGCGGCGATCCTCGTCTGGGGGCGGTTCGCGTACTTCTATGTCGACGGTAGCGGCAAGGGACACGTCCAGTCGCTGATCCTCGGAGCCGTGCTCTTCAACGCCGCGGTCGTGCTCGCCGCGCTCGGCGTGATCGGCGACCTCCTCAGCGCCCAGCGGGTGATGATCCAGCGGACCTTCGAGCGGGTCCGGCGGATCGAACTGAAGATCGGCGTCGCCCCGTCCCACTACGAGCCGGGCGCGCGGGAGACCGGGGTCGCGAAGACGACGGGGGCCGACAGCGCACCGGCGACGGGCAAGTACGAGACGATCGAGATCCAGGTATGAGCGTCGGCGTAAAGGGGATCGAGGTCGGGGCATGACGACCACGACGACGTCGGCCGAGGGGATCGTCACCGGCAACACCTACGACAAGTACGGCTCGACCAACCCCGTGGTCCGCCGGCTGATGGGTCGCTTCGAGGCCACCCTCGACGAGCTGTTTCTAGCGGCTGATCCCCAGTCGCTGCTGGACATCGGCTGCGGTGAGGGTGTCCTGACCCACAAGTGGGCCGGGCGTCTGGCCGGCCGACGGGTGGTCGGACTGGACCTCGACGATCCGCTGCTCCACGCGGAGTGGGCCAAGCGGTCGGCGCCGAACCTGGAGTACCTCGTGATGAAGGCCGAGAACCTGCCGTTCGCCGACGACGAGTTCGACGTCGCCAGCGCGATCGAGGTGCTCGAGCACGTCCCGGATCCGGAGCACACGGTCGGGGAGATGGCCCGCTGCGCGAAGCGTCACCTGCTCGTCTCGGTGCCGCGCGAGCCGCTCTGGCGCGGGCTCAACATGGCCCGGGGGGCGTACGTCAAGGAGCTCGGGAACACGCCCGGCCACGTCAACCACTGGTCGAAGCGGAGCTTCGTCAGTCTCCTGGGCCGGCACGGCGAGGTAGTCGAGGCCCGGTCGCCGTTCCCGTGGACGATGTTGCTCGTCCGCCTGTGAGCGGAGCGCCGGCCCGAGCGCCGGCCGATGGAGCGCCGGCCCGGGCGCCCGCAGAGCAGCCTGGGGCCGGGGCGCCGGCGGCACGCTCATATGGGAGCGGGGCACGGATGCTGTCGATCGGGATCGCGTCGACCGGCGTGCTGACGTTCGCGTACTTCTCGATCGCCAGTCACGTCCTCAACTCGGTCGCGGTCGATCGGCTGGACGTCCTGTGGTCGGTGATGTTCGTGATCATCTCGGTGATCTACCGGCCGATCGAGCAACTCCTGTCGAGGTCGATCGCCGACCGCCTGGCCCGGGGTCTCGACCGCCAGTCGCTGGGCATCCCGATCGCGATCCAGGCAGCGTTTGCACTGGTCTTCCTGGCCGTGGCGTTGAGCGTCCGCGACACGCTGGTCAAGCACGTCTTCGACGGCTACTCGACGCTCTACTGGGTGCTGGTCGTCGGGACGCTGGCCTACGCGGCGAGCTACTTCGCGCGGGGGTGGCTGGCCGGCCACAAGTACTTCGCGCTCTACGGAGGGCTCGTCTTCATGGAGGCGACATCGCGCCTGGCGTTCGTGCTCGCCGTCGCCCTGGGAGTCGCGCACGGCCAGTCGGCGGTCGCGATCGGGATCGCGGCGGCGCCGTTCGTCTCGCTTGTCGTCGTGCCGGCGGCGTTCGCGCGCCAGCGTCGCACGCCCGCCGCCGCCACCCACGCCGGCCCGGAGTCCGACGACCATGCGATGACGATGCGGGGCGGCACCGGCTTCGCGCTGTCGGTCTCGGGAATCCAACTGGCCGAGCAGGCGCTCCTGAACGCCGCCGTCCTGACGGTCGACGCGACATCGGGAAGCCGCACGCTCGCGGGCATCGTCTTCAACGTGCTGCTGATCACGCGCGCGCCACTGCAGCTCTTCCAGGCGATCCAGACGTCGCTCCTGCCGCACCTCGCCGGGCTCGAGGCGACCCAGGGGACCGCGGCTTTCACGCGGGCGATCCGCACGACCGTCCTGGCCATCTCAGGATTCTCCGGAGCGGTCGCGGTCGGGTTGCTGGCGATCGGCCCGTTCGTGATGTCACATCTGTTCGGCCAGCACTACGCCTACAACCGCTTCGGTCTGGCCCTGATCGCCGTGGGCATGGGCCTGCACCTGACCGGCGGGACGCTCAACCAGGCGGCGCTCGCGCGCGGACGGGCAGCAGCGGCGGCGGCGACGTGGCTCGGCGTGGCAGCGGTCTTCGTCGTCTGGATGGTGCTACCGGTGATCGGCAACCAGATGCTGAGGGTCGAGGTCGGCTACAGCGGGGCGGCCGGACTGCTCGCCGTCGGCCTGACGCTGCTCTACCGCCGGGGCGCCGCACCGACAAAGACACGCACCGGTCGGGCCGAGTGACATAGATCGCGGATGATGATCGCCGCGGTCGCCCCGCCCGGAAGACTGGGTTGCAACCTTCCGTTCACGGCGAGCTCCGCCCCGCCGGCTGGCCGACTGGTGGCCACGGGGGTCTTCAAGCCGGTGGAGCGGGCCGTGCGAGTCGCGCTGCTCGGAGAGACCGAGTCGACCGAGCTGGTCATCCGCGCGTATGCGCTGGACGGGAGGCGAGTCGACGCGTTTCTCGACTACGAGTACTCGTGCGGGACGCCGAGCGCTTCACTGCGACTGGTCTTTCCGGTCAAGGCGAACACGGTGGGCGCGGCGATCCGCGCCCACGGGAACGACCGGGTGCGGGTCGTCGTGAGGATGATCAACGCGAACGGTGTCGAGACGACGCTGCGACGAGTCATCCGCGTCACCGCCTGACCCGGGCCGGCCGCGACCGTTACGCGCCGCGACAATGACCGCAGAGCGCTGACCACCCTCCACCGGCCGGCGCGGCGCCCGCGGCCTGAGATCGAGCCCGGCCCGGGACGGCGTAGCCGCCCGCCGACCACAGCCGTCGTGGCGGCTCGCCGGCCCGGGGACGCTCTACAGCAGAGGTGCGGTTGGCGCGGGCTGACCGTCGTCGGCGACCGTCCCGGCTCGCGGGACCAGCACCAGCGAACAGGTGGCCAGGCGCGCGAGGCGCCTGGCGATCCTCCCGAGGACGAGGCGGCCGGGCGGGCCGTAACTGCCGGAGCCGACGACCAGCAGGTCGACTCGACCGGCGAAGGCCTCGAGCTCTTCGGCCGGGGCGCCGTGGACGGCGGCGGCCTCGATGTGCTCGATCGCGCGGACACGCTCTGACACCAGACGGAGGCTGTTCTCCAGTGCCTCCCGCCGGCCGCCGGGCGTCGGCAGAGCGCTGGCGCCGTCCGGCACGGCCACCACGTGGAGGGCGCTCAGGCGGGCGTCGTGGCGGTCGGCGATCCGGCGCCCGACGAGAGCGGCGACGTGACCCTCGTCGGTGAAGTCGTAGCCGACGCCGACCTTCCCGACCACGGTCGGGCCTGCCGCGGTGCTCCGGGGGGCGATTCCCACGGCACACCGTGCGCCGTTGAACGATGCGAGGACGTCGGCGTCGACCAGCACACGGCCAGGCCGGCCCTGCGCGGACGAGCCGACGACGAGCAGGTCGGCCAGCGTGTCGTCGGCGAGCCGGTGTAGGCCGTGGCCGACCGAGCGCGCGGCGACCGCGATCACCCCGGCGTCGACGCCGGCCGTGTCGCGCTCGGCCTCGAGCAGGCGCAGGGATCCCTCCCGCCAGCCATGGTCGGACGTGTGGACCAGCCGGCGGCCGACCCCGCCCGGCGAGGCGCCGACATAGACGTGAGCGAGGTTCACGCGGGCGCCGGGGTCGGCGAGGCCCCGGGCGAGTGCGATCGCGTCACGGCCGCCGGGCCTGCCGTCGACTCCGATCAGGACGTTGCCGAACATGTGACTCCTTTGACCGTCCACCGTCACCGAAGGTACGGCAGCGCGGGGACGGGCGCGTCCGGCCCCGGCGCTCGGGTGGCTGTGCCAGTCGCAGAGAAGCAGGCCCGTGGGGACCGGCCGGTGGTGTTCTACTCCTCTGCGACCCCGGTCACGCCCATCTGCTCAGGCAGCCCTCAGCAGCTCAGGCGAGGTCTCAGGTGGTCAGGCGAGCTCTCGGCTGCTCGGGCGAGCCCCAACGAGAACGTCGGCGGGCTCAGCCCGTGGGGTATTCGTCGTGGCGGCGCCACCAGGCGTCGGTCTCGTTGCGGCCGAGCGGCGCCCGGTCGAGCCATGCGTACATGCCCCAGAGGCCGTCGACGCCCCGGCCGTATGCCGAATAGGTGTGGAAGACGACGCCGTCTTCGAGCGCGAACGCGCTCACCCCGGGCCCCTCCTTGCGGTAGGTCACCGGGTCCGTGCCGGCACCCGAGGCGACCTCGATCAACGTCGGACTCTGCTCGGACGGGCGGAAGTCGGCCTGACGGAAGTTGTAGTGAACGGCCCCGGCCTGCCATTCCTCCTGGGTGTGCGAGACGTGGAAGTCGTAGTTGAAGTCACTGTCGAACGACGACGCCCACGGGAAGTCCCAGCCCATCCGCTCCTTGTAGGCCTCCAGTTTGGCCAGCGGCGCGCGGGACACGGCCGTGAAGGCGACATCGTGATTTGCGAGGTGCACGACCGATCCGGCGAAGCCGTCGGCGATCGCCGAGCAGGACGGGCAGCCGGCCGAGTAGCCGGGCCCGAACATGAAGTGATAGATGACGAGCTGCGAGCGGCCCGCGAAGAGATCCACGAGGGACGCCGGGCCGCGAGCCACTCTTCGGGCGTTCCGGTCCTGTGATCGGTCATCGTCGTCTCCTTTCGGCATTAGGAATCGCGTTTCTCTCCGCCTGGACGGACTCGGCGATCGCCTTGATCCGAGTCAGGCGCCTGTCCCACTGCGCGGCCACCCGGGCCATCGCCTCGCTGGCGACATCCAGGCGCTCGGGCCGTACGGCGTAGCGCACCTCACGGCCGTGCCGCCGGCCGTCGACCAGGCCGACGCGGTTGAGCACGACGAGGTGCTTGGCGACGGCCTGGCGGCTGACCGGCAGACCCGCGGCCAGCGTCGTGGTGGTCGCCTCGCCCGCTTCGAGCAGGGCGTCGAGCATCCGCCGCCGGGTCGGGTCGGCAACCGCCGACCACAGCGCATCGTCCTCGGCGACCGTCGCGGCCATCAACGACGGGCCGCGGACGCCTTCGATGCAACGTGATCGAGCAGCTCGCCGAGATGCCTCTCCCAGCCGTGTTCGTGGCTTTCGAGGTACCGGGCCCGGTCGTCGTCGCCGTGGGTCACCCCGCCGATCCCGCTCTCGACGACCCGCAGCCGAGTGCCGTGGGCCTCCTCGGTCAGGCTGAACTCGACCAGCGCCGAGTTGTCCTCATCCGGGGCGACGCCGTGGGGATGGCACCAGCGGAAGGAGAAGCGGCGGTACGGCTCGGCGTCGACGACCCGGATCCCGACGATCAGGTCCGACTCGGGGCCTCCGCCGCGGCCCCCCGGCCTCCAGGCGAGCCTTCCGTCCGCCCCAGCCCGGGCCTGGACGTCGGCCTCGTCGCTGAGCCAGCTGGTGATCTGCTCGGGCTCGGTGGTCACTCCCCAGACGACCTCCGCGGGCGCCTCGATCAGGATCTCTCGTTCGATGCGCTCGGCGGCCACGCCCGTCCTCTCGTTGATGTGCAACCGATGGGTGCGGGAAGTTACCAGACGCAACCATTGGTTGCGTATCGGGGTGCCGACAGCGGTGACCGACGCCACTCCAGGGACGCCGCGTCGAATTCGGCCGCGCCCGACGGGGCCGGCGGTCGCTCAGCGGCCGCTGCAGCCGTGCTCGGGCAGGTGGCGTGCAGCCCAGTCGGCGAGCTCGTGGAGGGCCGGCACGAGGGCCTGGCCGGCCTCGGTGAGGGCGTAGGACACGGCGACCGGCGGGCCCTCGTCGACGGTTCGCGCGATCAGGCCGGCGGCGGTCAGCTCGCTGAGGCGCTCGGAGAGCACCGAGTCGCTGATCGGCGTCACGGCCCGCGAAAGCTCGCGAAAGCCGGCCGGTCCGCCGACGAGCGAGCCGAGCACAACACCGCTCCACCGCTTGCCGAGGAATTCGAATGCCCGGACGAGCGCCCTGTTGCAGGCCGGAGCGTCCTGTACCGGGGCGTCCTGTGACGCGGCGATCCTGCGGGTGGTCGTCGCCGGCTGGCTCATCCCACCGAAGGCTATCGTGTGGATCGCCACAAGTCACTAGGGATTTGCGAGTTGCTAGTCTTGTGCTTGTCGGGGGGCGTGCGAACGCCACCGGCATTTTCAAGCCTTCCACGATCCGGGAGCCCTCCGATGCCCTCCACCGCCTCAGCCGACCCGCTCGACGCCCTCGTTCTCGAGGAGGCGGCCAGGCGCCTGCTGTTCACCGACGCCCGCACGGCCAACACGTTCACCGACGCGCCGGTGACCGACGAGCAGCTGCGGGCGATCTACGAGCTCGCCAAGCTCCCGCCGACCGCCGCCAACACGAACCCGCTCCGCGTCCTCTACATCCGGCCGGGCGAGGCGCGCGATCGGCTGATCGGGCTGATGTCCGAGGGCAACCGCGCGAAGACGGCGACCGCACCGGTCGTCGCCGTTCTCGCGACCGACCACGCCTTCCACGACCGCATCCCCGAGCTCCTGCCCTTCCGGCCCGAACTGCGCGAGTACTTCGCCGCCGACGAGGATCTCCGCGCGGGATCGGCCGTCTTCAACGGCGCCCTCCAGGCCGCGTACTTCATCCTCGCCGTCCGGGCCGCCGGCCTCGCCGCCGGACCGATGGGCGGATTCGACCGCGCGGGCGTCGACGCCGCGTTCTTCGCCGGCTCCGACTGGCACTCCCAGCTCGTCGTCAACATCGGCACCCCGGGGCCCGACGCCTGGTTCGCCGACCGCCTCCCCCGCGTCTCCTACGACGACGCCGTCCGCCACGCATAGACGACACGCGACCCGGCCGTGCTCCAGCCGGACCGCCCGGCGTCCCCCGGCGCGCGGCGCTCAGCCGCCGACAGCGGGCGAGCGGGCCGGCAGGTCCTGCGGCTCACGCCGGGCCGGCGACGCCGACCACGTGGCCCTCGGGGTCAGCGACGTGTCCGACGACGAGGTTGGATCCCGGCGCCCGGTCGGGACCCATCCGACGGGTCCCCCCGAGGCTCTCCGCCCTGAGCAGGGCGGCTTCGACGTCGGGGACGCCGACGTAGAAGATGACGTGTCCGCCGTAGTCCTTCCCGCCGCCGACACCGCCGGGAATCCCGACGCCGTGCTCGGTCGTGTTGCCATCGACAAACCCGTAGTTCCCCGCCTCGGAGACCGCCGGCGCAGCCTGGCCGGTCGTGTCGAACTCCCATCCGAACGGGCCGGCGTAGTACCGACGTAGCCTCTCTGGGTCCCGTCCGATCACCTCGAAGTGCACGACTGGTTGTCCCACGGTCCACCTGTCATTAGTTGTTAAAAACAAGCTCAACGTAGTAAAGCACAACGAAGCCCTGGTAGGCTTTCGAACGTGCCGACCCGCCGGACATATCGCGACGCCTGCGGTATAGCTCGGGCCCTCGACGTCGTCGGCGAGCGGTGGGCCCTGCTCGTCGTTCGCGAGCTCCTGCTCGGACCCCAGCGGTACTCCGACCTCCGCGCGGCGCTCCCGAGGGCGAGCTCGAACCTCCTCGCCGACCGCCTCCACGAGCTCGAGGACCGCGGCGTGGTCGACCGCCGCCGGCTCGCCCCGCCCGCCGGGTCGTGGGTCTACGAGCTGACCGACTGGGGACGGGGGCTCGAGCCGATCGTCCTCGCGCTTGGCGCTTGGGCGCTCGACGTCCCCGTCCCGCCAGGGCCGCGGTCGCTCAGCCCGACATCGGCCCTGCTCTTCCTCCGGGGGATCGGCCAACCCGACCCGGACGCGCCGCCGGCGACCTACCGGGTCGAGCTTGACGACCGCGTCTGGACCGTCGACGTCGTCGCCGCCGGCGAACTCGGCGTCCACGCCGGCGAGCCGACCGCCGCCGACGCGTCGATTCGGACCGACCCCGAAACCCTGGTCGCCGTCCTCGAGGACCCCCGACGCCTGGACGCGGCAATCGACGACGACACCGTTACCGTGACCGGCGACCTGGCCGGCGTCCGCCGCCTTCTGCGCAGCGCGACCGCCACCCCCCCGACCCCCGCCAGCACACCTTGCGCAACCTGATCTTCTCGATGGGGGTCTCGCTCGACGGCTACGTCGCCGGGCCCGCCGGCCAGATCGACTGGTCGGCGCCCGACGAGGAGCTCCACCGACTCCACAATCACCTGACCAGCCAGATCGGCGTTCACCTCTGCGGGCGGCGGCTCTACGAGACGATGGTCTGCTGGGAGACCGCCGAGCGCCGGCCCGGGCTGGCGGACTTCGAGCTCGAGTTCGCCGGGATCTGGCAGGCCATCCCCAAGCTCGTCTTCTCGACCACGCTCGACCACGTCGAGGGCAACGCCAGCCTCGCGACCGGGAGCCTCGCCGACGAGGTCGCCCGGCTGAAGGCCGAGCCCGGCGGGGACATCGAGGTCGGCGGACCCGGCCTGGCGTCGCAGTGCATCCAGCTCGGCCTGGTCGACGAGTTCCGCCTCTTCGTCAGCCCCGTCGTCCTCGGCGGTGGAACGCCGTACTTCCCACCGCTCGCCCAGCCGATCGACGTCGAGCTCTCAGAGACTCGAACGTTCGCCGGTCGGGTGCTCTACCTCCGCTACATGCGCACCGACGGCCGGGACTAGACGCGGCCGGCAGGCCGGCCGGCCGGCAGGCCTACGAACGGACCGGGCCGGCGAATCCGGCCAGGGCGGCGGCATTGATCGCCGCGTAGGCCTCGGCCGGATCCGGCGCGCTGAAGATCGCGTTGCCCGCGACGAAGAAGCTCGCCCCCCGGGCGGCACACGGGCCGGCCGTCCCGGCGTCGACGCCGCCGTCGACCTCGATCACGACACCGTCGCCCAACATCGGCGCCAGACGCTCGAGCTTGGCGAGTGACGCCTTGATGAACTTCTGCCCGCCCCAGCCTGGGTTGACCGTCATGCAGAGCGCGAGATCGATCTTGTCGGCCACCTCGGCGAAGACCTCGAGCGGCGTGCTCGGGCAGACCGCGAGCCCGGCGTAGACGCCGGCCTGGCGGATCAGGTCGAGCGTGTAGTCGAGATGGGGGGTCGCCTCAGCGTGGATCGTGATCACGTTGGCCCCGGCCTTCGCGAACTCGGCGACCTGGCGCTCGGGCCGCTCGATCATCAGGTGGACGTCGAGCAGGACGCCGAGCTCCGAGAGCGACGCGACGATCCCAGGTCCGAAAGTCAGCGGCGGGACGAAGTGGCCGTCCATGATGTCGACGTGGATGACCGTCGCCCCGGCCGCGACGATCTCCGCGGCCTGTTCGCGGATGCGCCCGTGGTCGGAGGCGAGGACCGACGGGAGGACAAGGGGTTGGGTGGGGAGACTCATGCGACAAATTCTAGCTCGGGATCAGCCTGCCCGCTAGATCGGGACCAGCATGTCCGCGCCGCACTGGTTGCAGATCGCGATCGCCGAGTTCGACATCCGCACCATCGTCTGGTGCTCGCCGCAGTTCGGGCAGAGCGAGACCAGCTCGAACCGGTGCAGGCAGTAGACGCACCGGTACCGGCCGGGAAGGTTCGTCGGCCGCAGCCACGGCTCGGTGCAGTTCGGGCAGCGGGGACCCAGATCGACCGGCTTGCTCATGGCCCCCACTCCGATCCTCCGACGCCGGGCGGCAACCGGGACGGCCTAGGCGCGACGGAGGGCGGCGATGAAGAAGCCGTCGCTTCCCTGGACGTTCGGCAGGGCGAGGACAGCCGGTCGGCTCGCCCACGCCGGAAACCTCGGCTGGAGATCGACGGACGTGAAATCGGCGTGATCATCGAGGAAGGCATCGATCTGACGTTCGTTTTCAGCCGGCGAGATCGTGCACGTCGAGTAGACGAGCGTCCCGCCCGGCGCGACGGCGCCGGCGGCCACGGACAATAGCCTGGCCTGCTCGCCGGCGAGCCCGGCCATCGACTCGGGGGTCGCCCGCCAGCGAATGTCCGGGCGCGACTGGAGCGTCCCGAGCCCCGAGCACGGCGGATCGAGCAGGACCCGGTCGAACCCGGCCGGCCGGTCCTGCGGCCTGCCGGCATCGCCGACGGTGACCGTGACGTTCGTCGCCCGCATCCGCTCCGCCGTCCGGACGAGCGCCCGGGCCCGGCCGGCGTGACGCTCGACCGCGACGACCTCGCCGGTCTCGCCGACGAGGGCGGCGAGGTGCGTCGTCTTGCCCCCGGGCGCCGCGCACAGGTCGAGGATCCGGTCGCCCGGCTGGGGATCGACCGCGTGGGCGACGAGCATCGCCGCCCGCGACTGGGGCATGAAGGCCCCGTCCCGCCAGAGCTCGGAGGAGTGGGCGTCGAAGCGCTCGAGCGCGATCACGGCCTCCGGCGGGTCTCCCGGGATGCTCGAGGTGACCGGCAGGGCTGCGGCGAGGCCGGCTGCATCGGTCACGATCGTGTTCGCGCGCAGAGCATGCTCGGCCGGCTCATTGCACCGGGCCAGGAGGACTCGGGCGGCTTCGGGGCCGAGCGCCTCCCACCAGAGCTCGACGATCCACGCCGGCATCGAGTGGGCGATCGCCGCCCCGGCCGGCGTCGTGTCGTCGAGGCCGGCGACCAGCCCGGCGCCTTCGCGGGTCGCCCGCCGGAGCACGGCGTTGGCCAGGCCGTGCCCGCGCGACGCCTTCGCCAGCTCGACCGTGTCGTGGACGACGGCATGTGGTGCGCTCTCCATCCACAGGAGCTCGTACAGCCCGACCCGGAGCGACGCCCGCAGCGGCGGGTCGAGCGCGTCGACCGGACGGTCGGTCAG
>DATCEH010000108.1:0-75350 GCA_036510225.1 Solirubrobacteraceae bacterium
CCAGCCGTCGAGCGCGCCGTGGTGGAGGTCGGGCTCGACGGCGAAGACGACACCGGCCCGCGACGGGTAGGCCCACCGGTCGGCCGGCTCGCCGATCCGGGCAAGGCAGGCCACGAGGACGCCGTCGGCAAGCTCGGCCAGCCGCCTTGTCGAGGCGTGGTCGCGCCCGAGGATGACGACCGTCGGCGGGGCGCCGAGCCGCGCGTATCTCGGCAGGGCTCGCCACCAGCCGGCGACGAGATGGTCGCAGCGCTCGAGCAGGCCGACCGCCCGGGCCGGGTCGGGCGGTTCGTGGAAGACGAGGAGGTCGGTCGTCCGCCGGCCGGAGGCCCCGCCGACCCGGAGCTCGACCGCGCCGGCCGGGCTGAGCCCGGTGAACGACTCGACCCGGCGGGCGGGGCCGCCGCCGTCGGCCCGGGAGACGAAGTCACGAGCGTGCAGCCCCGGCTCCAGGCCGAGCCCGGCCTGGTCTGTGCCGTTCGGCGGTGCGATCCGGGCACGGCCGGGTCCGAGCACGCTGACGACGGCGCAACCGGCGCGGGCGTCGAGGGCGAGCAGCCAGCCGACGGTGTGGAGATCGGCCCGCAGCGAGGCCAGGTGCGCGTCGTCGAGCACGGCCGCCGACCGGCCGCCGAGCTCGAGCAGGTCTAGGCCGGCGGGGGTCGCGGCGCAGCAGAACGGGACGCCGCCGCCGTCGCCGCCGTGGAGCTGGAACCTCGCGAGCAGGCCGGCGTCCGCCAGCCGCTTGAGCCGGCGCTGGGTACCCGTCAGCGCCTGGCCGGGACTCGACCGACGGTGTGCCTGGCTGCTGAGGACGCAGCGAGCCGCGGCGATCCACGCGAGCAGCTCGAGCTCCCGCGGATCCAGCCGCGTCCGCCGGGGCGCCGCCGGGGAGACCGGCAGCCAGCGGACGCTCGTCGCGGTGTCGACGGCGACCAGCTCGGCGAACGTCGCCGCCAACCGTCCGGCCGGCCTCACGGCCGGGGAATCCCCTGTGTTTGCGGGCGACTGCGGCGCAGTCGCGGGCTGCCGCACGTCGTCCGCGACTCGGGGGTCGACGAGCCGCCGGCGGGGCGAGAGGTCGACTGCCTGCCGGCCGCCCCGGTCGTGTTGGAGTCGGGCGAGCCGGTCGAGCCGGGCCGGATCGACGTGCAGTGGAATCGTCCGTCCGATGAACGGCCGGTCGCGGCCGGCCGGCGTGCTCCAGCTGACGACGGCGGTGTGGCGGGGGAGGTGGAGGCGGACATCCGGCGCGGCGAGCGTCGCCACGGTCTGGTCGCCGACGCGCAGCTGGTCGGCGAACTCGGCCATCAGGAGACCGGCGCCGGCCCGGGCGTCGAGGGCCGAGGCCGTCGCGAAGAGGACCCGGTGGGCGAACAGGGCGTCGAGCTGGTCGCGCAGCTCGACCGGCCACTGGGCGTCGGTCTGCCAGCAGGCGACGGTCTCGAGGCCGGCCGACCGCTTGAGGGCGATCGTCTGGGCGAACGACTCGTTGATCACCAGGGGGGCCTCGTCGACCTTGAGGGCGACCGCCGTCCGCCGGGCGTGGCCCGTCCGGTCCTGGGCTCGGCCGAGGGCGGCATCGAGCATGCCGAGCAGCAGCTGCATCAGGACGGAGACGTTCCCGGGCCCGAGCTCGCCGAGCGCCCCGCGGACGACGAGGACCTCGCGCCGGTCGATCAGCCGGTCGAAGTCGATCCGCAGGGACTCGTTGAGGAGGATCCGCTTGACCGAGGTCGAGTTCAGGACCCGGGCGAGCTTGTTCGCCGGTGCGTCGAGCTTGGCGGTCGTCGCCGAACGCGCGTCGCGCAGCTGGACGGGGAGCTCCTCCGCGAGGAACAGGGCGACCTCCGCGAACTCCGGCGCCCCGGACAGCCGGTCGGCGACCCGCGCGCGCGCGGCGGTTCCCTCGGCTCCGACCTCGAGCAGCCGGGCGACGTCCCAGAGCGACGACTCCCGGTCGAACGCGAGGGCCGCGATCAGGGCGTTGCGCAGGTACCTGTCCGAGCTCCCGCGAACCTCGCCGTCGGCGAACAGCCCGCGGACGGCGGCGACCACGTGGTCGGCGATCGCGTCGACCGGGGCATTGACCGCGAGGGGGTTGAACCCGCAGGTCGGCCGGGCCATGTCGAGCAGGGTGCAGACCCGCCGATCCGGGATCACGCTGAGCGCGGCGTCGGCCGCGTCGCCCTTGGGGTCGAGCACGATCACCGCGCAGTCCGCCCGGCGGAGGTCCTCGCGAACGCTGGCGACCAGATACGACGTCTTGCCCTGCTCGACGGTGCCGACGACCGCCGTGTTCTGCCGGCGCAGCTCGGGATGGATCGTCACCGGCCCGTGGGCGTCCGCCAGCAGACCGGTCCCCGCCCGGGCTCGCTGGATCCCGGCCGGCGCCGGCGCGAGCGGGGTCGCGCAGCGGACGATCGGGACGGCGGCGAAGCTCGGCGACGGGAGGTGCCAGAGGGCGGCGAGCTCCTCGGCGGCATATGTCGTCCGCGCGACGGTCGGCATCGGGTTGGCCTCGCCCCGCTCGATCCGTCTCGCCCAGATCCGCCGCCCGCCGGTCGCCCGGCGGCCGACGAGCCGGTTCGGCGCGAGTCCGACCCGGAGCTCGGCGGCGATCGGCGTCAGTTGCCCCGGGCGATGGCCGATCAGGCGGAGATCCGCCCAGAAGAATGGGCCGGCGGGTCGCGGTTCATCGCT
The DNA here is from genome assembly GCA_036510225.1 of Solirubrobacteraceae bacterium. Classification (GTDB taxonomy): domain Bacteria; phylum Actinomycetota; class Thermoleophilia; order Solirubrobacterales; family Solirubrobacteraceae; genus Palsa-513. Next base: position 2,704 of record DATCEH010000108.1, read on the forward strand.
CTCGACCGAGTCGGCCGCGCCCTCCGACTCGCGGCGGGTCCCTGCCTTCCTGATCAGTCCGCCGAGCCCGAGCGGCGCCGGAGCCATGGCGATCTGGATGACCGACGCTCCGCCGGCGGCGGCCATCGCACGGAGGAGTCGCTCGACCGGCGGGCGGTCGGGGTCGACGTCGGCGAGTCGGCGGACCGGCTCGGTGAAGATCCGCCGCTTGTGGAGGCGGACGATCGGCCCGCCGGGCGGCACCCATCCGGTGACCCGGCGCAGGCGGCAGTTCGGGTAGGTCGAGCGGAGCGCCGCGGCGACCTGAACTTCGAGCTGCTCCGGGGCGCAGACGGCCAGCCAGGCGAGCGGCGCGCCGGCCCTGCGGATCTGGTGGTGGATCTCGAGGGCGACCGACGCCTGGCCGCCGATGATCCGGCGGGGCCCGCGGACGACCAGGAGCGAGTGGAGGCCGGCGAGCGTCGAGGTCAGTGCCTGGGGCACGAGCCGGTCGCTCCGGTATGGCTCGATCACCAGCCTGACGTAGGTCCGTCGGCGGCGGGCTCGCAGGCGGATCCCGGCCGTCGTGACGCTGATTCCGAGGAGCACGATCGGAGCGAGCTCGGCTGGTGTCAAGGAATGGTCCGCGTCTCCACTCGGCCTCCAAGACCCCTTCCGACCGGGCGGGCTCAGCCGGACACGCACCTACGTCGAGGCGGCCGACCGGCTCGACTCGGCTGTCAGTTCGAGGCTTCCGCGAGCCGGCGGGCCTGGTCGCGGTAGGTGCGGTAGTCGGGCCGCTCCGGGCGCAGGCAGGCGGCGATCGCCAGCGGGCGGCAGGCCTCCCGATGGCGACCGAGCTGCTGGAGGGCCCGGCCGAGGCAGAAGTGGGCGTAGTCGTTGGTCGGCGCGCCCGAGGCGACCGCCTCGAACTCGACGGCGGCCTCCCGGTAGCGCTGGGATCGAAACAGGGCCCGGCCGAGCTCCTCGCGAATCGACGCCTTGTCGGGCTCGAGGTTGCGCGCTTTGGTCAGGGCGACCGCGGCCGCCGCGTAGTCGCCGTGGGCCAGGAGATCCTGCCCGTTTCGGTAGAGGTCGTACGCGCTGTCCATGGTGACGCACAAAGCCTAGAACCCCCCGGGGCGGAACGCCGCCGGGAGACCTGCGAAACTAGTTGCGAAGCGTGAAGCCATCCGAGAACATCTGGATCGACCACACGGCCCCGGGGTATGCAGCGATCGGGGCATTCCTGTTGGCCGTGGCCGTGACGACGAAGGTCGTCCTCGTCGTCGGTAGCCCGGGAACGTTCGGCGACTTCCTGATCTTCTACGGACCTGCGATCGCCGCGGTCGGCTGCGCATTGGCCGCCTGCTACCTGGCGCTCGACTATCAGGAGACCGGCGACTTCCTGTGGACGACGGTGTCCCTGGTTGCGCTCTCGCCGGTCTTCAGCTTCATTGCCTTCGCCCTCTATTCCCTCGCGGCAGACGGGTCGTGATCTGATGACCAGCGCAGAACCGATGACCGAACGAGCCGCCCACTACACGGCGTTGCTCGAAACGATCGAACACCAGGGCTCGGCCAGCCTCCACGGTCGGGAGCGCGACCAGTTGATGGAGGCCGCCGACGGCCTGCTGTTCGGCGAGCAGGGCTCAGAGCAGCGACTCCGCGGCGTGCAGGAGCTGATCGAGTCACTCGAGGAGAGCGGCCGGTGGTCAGCCGAGTCGTGTGACCGGCTGCGCGAGCACCTCTACGGGTGCGGCACTCCTCCGTGACCTGAGCGGGCCGCCCGGTAGCGGCGGATCAGGGCGTTGGTCGAGCTGTCGTGGGTCAGGTCGGGCTCCGACTCGGCCTCGAGCTCGTCGGCGATTCGCCGGGCCAGGGCCTTGCCGAGCTCGACCCCCCACTGGTCGAAGGAGTTGATCCCCCAGATCGTTCCCTGGGTGAAGACGCTGTGCTCGTAGAGGGCGATCAGCTTGCCGAGCGTCTCGGGGGTCAGCCGGTCGGCGAGAATCGTGTTGGTCGGCCGGTTGCCCGTGAAGACCCGGTGTGCGACGAGGGCTTCGTCGGTTCCCTCGGCCCGGACCTGTTCGGGGGTCTTGCCGAAGGCGAGGGCCTCGGTCTGGGCGAAGACGTTGGCCATCAGGAGATCGTGGTGGTCGCCAAGGGGGTTGAGGGCCTGGGCGAAGCCGATGAAGTCGCACGGGATCAGGTGGGTGCCCTGGTGGATCAGCTGGTAGAACGAATGCTGGCCGTTGGTTCCGGGCTCGCCCCAGAAGACCGGGCCGGTCTCGTAGTCGACCGGCTCGCCGGCGAGCGTCACCGACTTTCCGTTCGACTCCATCGTCAGCTGCTGGAGGTATGCGGGGAAGCGTTTGAGGTACTGGTCGTACGGAAGCACGGCGACCGTCTGGGCGCCGAGGAAGTCGGCGTACCAGACCGTCAGGAGGCCGAGCAGGACCGGGAGGTTTCGCTCGAGCGGGGCCGTCCGGAAGTGCTCGTCGATCGCGTGGAAACCGGCCAGCATCTGGCCGAACCGGTCAGGGCCGATTGCGATCATCGTCGACAGGCCGATCGCAGAGTCCATCGAGTACCGGCCGCCGACCCAGTCCCAGAAGCCGAACATGTTGGCGGTGTCGATGCCGAAGGCCGAGACCTCGTCGGCGTTGGTCGAGACCGCGACGAAGTGTCGGGCGATCGCCGCCTCGTCGGTCAGCCTGTCGAGCAGCCAGGCCCGGGCCGTCCGGGCGTTGGTCATCGTCTCGAGGGTCGTGAACGTCTTCGAAGAGACGATGAACACCGTCTCTTCGGGGTCGAGGTCGCGGGTCGCCTCGGCGAAGTCGGTCCCGTCCACGTTCGAGACGAAGCGGAAGGTCAGGTTCCGCTGGCTGTAGTGGCGGAGCGCCTCGTAGGCCATCACCGGACCGAGATCCGACCCGCCGATCCCGATGTTGACGACGTTGCGAATCGGCCGGCCGGTCTGGCCGAGCCAGGCTCCGGCCCGCACGCGGTCGGCAAAGTCGGTCATCCGGTCGAGAACGTCATGCACGCCGGGGACGACGTTCTCTCCGTCGAGCATGATCGTCGTCCCCCGGGGGGCGCGGAGGGCCACATGGAGGACGGCCCGGCGCTCGGTCGAGTTGATCCGCTCGCCGGTGAACATCGCCTCGATCCGCGCGGGCAGGCCGCGGTCGTTCGCGAGCGCGACGAGGAGGTCGAGGGTCTCGTCGGTGATCCGGTTCTTCGAGTAGTCGAGCACGAGACCGACGTCCTCGAGCACGAGCCGCTCACCCCGCTCGGGATCCTCGGCGAAGAGCTCCCGGAGATGGCGCTCGCCGATCTTCCGGTGGTGGTCCTCGAGCGCCGACCAGGCGGTCGACTTGCGCAGCGGGCCTACCGGGGTCGGGTTGCTCGCCATCCTGCTCCTTGGGTCGGGGGCGGGTCGTCGGTGGGTATCTTCGCGCGGGAACGATGTCGACGCGTTATCGGACGCTCCCGGCCCGAGGTCCGGCTGCTCGCCGGGGTCCGGGCCGTCGGCGGACGCCGGCGGCGGAGCGATCGGTGAGACCCGTCGGTAGGCTTGCCGCGTGACCGACAACAACATCGCAAGCATTCAGGACGCACACGCCGGCCCGAGCGGGGCGGTCGTCGACCGGCCGTCGTCGTCGGTCTCGGCGTTCGTCGCCGACGCGATCGTCGAGCAGCGACGGATCGACGGCCACATGCAGCTGCTGGCCGACATGGCCGCCGTCGGCGATGACGCGATCGACGTCGGCCCGACCGCGGGCGAGGCCGACGCGCTTCCCGTCTGAGCGTCGGCGCAAAGACCCGAACCGTCCCGGCGGCGGGCTCGAGGCAATCGGCTGCGATCGCTACCGACTGATCAGGTACCGAGGTTCGATGCCGAGCTGGCCACGTCCGCCGGGAGCGGCAGCTCGGTCAGCCGTCGGAGATCCTGCTCGTCGTCGCCGATCAACAGCGCCGACAGGAGCGATGGTCCCAGGCCATTGGCCGTGAAGGCGGGGTCGTAGCTCGCGATCGGGACGAGCGCGCGATCCGGGTAGACGGCCTCGAGCCGCGTGACCAGGTCGGGCAGGGAGCCGCTGTGGCGGTAGGTCTGCCAGCGCCCTCGGCCGTCCCACGAGGGGCCGCGGCTCGCGGCGATCGCATTGAGGACCAGGAGCGGTGGGGTGCTCGCATTGATCCGGAAGTTGAGATCGAACACCTTGAGCTCGCCGGAGGACGTCAGCCCGGTGTCGATGCCGCAATAGCCGATGAACCCCAACTCCCGGGCGCGCTCGGCGACGGCTTGGCAGAGCTCCGCGGCGGCCGCGGGCAAGATGGTGCCGCCGACCCGGCTGCCGCCGTAGGCGCCGGTGGCGGAGATCAGCTGCTCTGTCGCCCCGAGTAGTCGGGGCGTGCCGATCGCCTCGACGCAGAAGTGAACGCACCAGTTCTCGACGAGCTCGAGGTACTCCTCGACGATCAGCTCGGCGCCAGGCTGCACGAAGTTCGGCCGCGCGATCGCGCTGCCCGCCTCGTGGACGTAGACGCCGTATCCGCCGCCGGAGGAGTCCTCCGAGCAGACCTTGAGGACCCACGAGGCGTCGACGCCGAGGGCGGCGACATCGCCGGGACTGATCGACGAGCGCCGGGGCGCGCCGTCGGCGCCCACGATCGCGGGGAGGTTGGCCTTGTTGTTCAGGTACCTGAGCAGGGCCGGCGCCACCAGGCAGGCGTCGGCTGGCACTTCGCCCTCGTCGTGGACGTGCTGGCACAGCAGCCGCTCACCGTTGCCGATCACCTCGCCGACGAGGCGGTGGAAGTCCTCCGTCGTGCGGTAGGTGCGGATCTCGCGGCTCACCGGGACCCCCGCGGCACCGAGCAGGTCCAGGCCGCAGGGGCTCGCCACGCCCGCGCTGCAGATCACCGGCGTCTGATCGGCGATCGCCATGATCGGGCCGGTGTACGCGTCGCAGAGGTGCGGGTCGGCCGTGTTCGCACCCGTGTCGGAGAGCGGCAGCCGTGCGGTGAGGACAGCACCGGGCCCGAACACGGACGTCCGGTCCCGGCCGGCGGTCGAGCTCGCGGCCGCGGGGGAGCGCGTGGGCGCCGCTGACGTCGTGAGCCGGGCGCGCGCGTGGACGGCGCTCGCGACGCCACCGCCGACGGCCTTCTCGAGGAGGTTCCCGTCGGCCGGGTCCGCGGCGTGGCCGCCGGCGGCTTCGGTATCGAGATCCTCAACCGGCCAGTGACGAGTCGGGTGATCGGTCATTCGGATGCCTCCTGCCTGTGCGGTTTCAGACCCGAGTCAGCGCACCTCGATCATCCTCAGCGCGCCTTTGTCAGCATCTCGGCCGAAGGCTCCGCAGACCAGGGACCGGCGGGCCAAGAGTGGCGAGCGAATTTGTCCTCCATGGCACTATGCGCCCACGCTCTCACGTGATAGGGGCCCAGCGGACCGATCGTCGGCGGACGGGCGAGGGCCGTGGCGGCTGGGTATCGGACGCGGTCGGACGGCGCCGGGAAGGCGGGTTACTCGCCGTCGGTCACGGACCCGTCCGACCGAGCGATCGCATGCGGCATCGCCGACGCCGACCTCGCAATGCCGACGTCGCCGGCCTTGTCGAGCAGGATCAGACCGCCGTAGCCGCCGTACCGCTCGAGCACGCGTGCGACGGAACGCTCGGCCGCGCTCTGCACGCCGCTGGCGAGCGCCTCGACCGTCCAGAACGCCGCGCACGCTCGGGCGAACGCCTCTCCGTCGCCCGTGCACGAGCAGGCGGCGCGCTCGTCGGCATACGTGCCGCCGCCGACCAGCGGCGCGTCACCGACGCGCCCCGGGTCGGTTCCGGCGATCCCGCCGGTGCTCGTCGCCGCGGCGAGGTGGCCATTTGCGTCTCTGGCCACCGCGCCGACGGTGTTGCCGCGGTCGAAGCTCCCCCGCCCCTCGAACTCAGCGCGCCGGTCTGGGGTGGTCATGAGCGCCGGATCGCATGGCGTGAAGCCCCGCGCGCGGGCGAACGCGGCTGCTCCGTCTCCGACGAGCAGGTGATAGCGCCCGTCCTCGAGGACGGCGCGCGCGATGTCGATCGGATGGCGAAATGCCGGCAGGACCGCGACGGCACCCGACGCGAGCGAGGCGCCGTCCATGACGCAGGCGTCGAGTTCCAGGGTCCCCCGGCTCGTCAGCACGGCACCGGTACCGGCATTGCACGCGGGATCATCCTCGACGACGCGCACAGCGGCGATGACCGCGTCCAACGAGGTACCGCCGGCCGCCAATGTGTCCCAGCCGGCCTGGGCAGCTCGTCGGCAGGCGGCGCGACCCAGGCTGGTTCCGGCATACCACTCCGAGGCGCCGCCGTGCACGACGACGATCGGCTCCAGTCGTTTGCTCACCAGCGCCGAGAACTGCTGCCCACCGTCGCGCGCGCGAGCGGTCGGTCTGGCGAGGGCAACCGGAGCACCGTCGGCATGCTAGCCGGCCGGACGGACACAACCCGTCGGGGAGGCGCGAACGCCGAGCGGCGCGCCGCCGCTGCGACGCAGGGTTCGAACGTCGCGCGCGAGATTCTCCGAATACCGCTACCGGGATTCGAACCCGGGTTTCCGCCGTGAGAGGGCGGCGTCCTAGTCCCCTGGACGATAGCGGCGCGGGCGGGCGAGACTAGCAAACGCGTGTTCGCGGTCGACGGTCGCGACGACCGACGCGAGGGGACACGGATCGACGCTCCGAGCGGACACTTCGCCGTCTGGCGGGCTCGAGCCGCTCCTGCGGGTCGTCCGCCGCCACGAAGGACGGCGGCCGTCGCCGAGCGTGGTTCGTGCGATATCGTCGCCGGCAGTCTGCGGATGTGGCGGAATTGGTAGACGCGCACGGTTCAGGTCCGTGTGGAGGTAACTTCGTGGAGGTTCGAGTCCTCTCATCCGCATCCCGAGAAAGGGAGAAAGGCCCGCATAGCGGGCCTTTCTTATGGACGCCACCGACGCCTCGATCGCCACGACGGCGCGGCGGCTTCACGCCGTCCGCAAACGATCGTCCGCTGGCACGTCGCTCGAGCCGAAGGCGACCCCGTTCGGAACCAACGCGGTCCTGGCGGGGGGGCGACCCAGTCGCGGGCGGCGGGTCAGGCGGACGGGAAGCGCCGCGCGAGCACTCCGGCGAGGAGACTGACTTGGTCGCTGGTGACGGGTCCCGCGGCGTTGATCCTCTTGGCGAGCGGCTTGGGGTAGAGCAGCGGGTATCCGTGGAAGGTGAGCGTGCCGAGCATCGGGAGGTCGGCCTCGACGAAGCACAGGGCGCCCTGGACCGCGACGGTCGGGGCGACCGTCGCGAGGACGAGCTCGACGAGGTCGACCTGCCGGGCGAGGCCGTCGAGGAGCTTGGACTTGTCGCGACCGGCGATCGTCAGCTTCGCGTGCCCTAGCAAGGGGCGCGAAACGACGACTTTGCCCTTGTAGCGTTTGGCGTCGATCACCCAGACGCCAGACGGAGCGACGGCGACGTGGTCGATGTTCGCTCGGCTGCGCGGGACGCGGCGATCGTGAAGAACCACGACGCCAGTGTTGAGGTGCTTGGTGAGGAGCTCGGCGACGCGCTCTTCGCCGCGGGCACCGCGAGCCCAGGCCGTCTCGTGTGTCGGGTCGTCGGCGCGGGCGAGCATCAGTCCACCGATGTGCGGATGCTTCGCTCGGACCTGTCGCTCTCGGTTGCCGCGTCGGCGTTCGTACTCGCGCCGGGCACTCGCGCCCGGCGTGCCGGCATCGAACTCGGGCTGCTGCGAACCACTCACGCACGGCACGCTTCGGCCTACGTGGCTCGATCCGGGAGACCCCGACGAGGCCGACGGACGAATCACGTAGGCCGCGTCGGCGCCGGCCCGGGCAGTCCCACTAATAGGATCGTCGGCCGGGACGGCGCTCGGCCGGGATGAGGTTCGCGCCGCGGGACGTCGCCACCAGTGACTGCTTCGCGCGCGAACCGACCACGGGCTTGGCGCGCCGTCGGTGACACGGGCGGACGCCGCCTGGTGGCGTTTCGGCGGGTATGTCCAGCCTGAGTCGTCTACGTTCTACGTCGTGGCCCGCTCCGAGCGCGCGCATTGTACGACTCGCCGCGCGCTCCACCGTGTGCGGCCGCTCCACGGGTGGGCGGGCGGTGTGCTGTTGGGGATCGTGGCGGCAATGGGAGTGCTGCCCTGCTCGTGGGAGCAGGCCCTCTGAAGACGGGGTCGAGGTCGCCGGGCGCTGCTGCGTGCGGCGAAGCGCGTGGGAACATGTGTGTATGGGCTCTCCGCAGACGTTGAGCGAGGCCGACCGGCGTATCGTCGCCGTGTGGGCGGCGGATTGCGCGGAGCGGGTGTTGAGGTTGTTCGAGTCGGAAGCCCCGGGGGATAGCCGCCCCCGAGAGGCGATCGCCCGGACGCGAGCCTTCGCTCAGGGCGAGCTTGGTGTCGCCGAAGAGATCCGCCGCCGGGCTAGAAACGGGGGCGCCGCTCGCGAGGTCAGTGCTCCCGCAGCAGCGGCCGCCGCCCGAGCGGCCGGACAGGCCACAGCCGTCGCACACATGGGCGCGCACGCCCTGGGCGCCGCCGCGTATGCCGCCAAGGCAGCCGGTCTCGCCGCCCCCGATCGACCAGACGCTGTCAGTGAGGAGATCCGCTGGCAGCTTGGTCACGTGTCCGCGGCGGCCAGAGCCGCCCTCCGGCAGCTCCCACCCGTCGGGGAGAACCGATCCGGTCCCCTCGGGCCGGGGCATCTGGCCTCCGGGCTCCTGGGAACGATCATCCGCGACCTGCAGGCCGGTTTGACGGACCCGACCATGTTCGCCCGACTGGCGCCCAACGCTGGCCCCCACGCGGGGAAGCAGAAGCCGCGGTCGTAGGGACATTCAGTCGCTGTTTCGTCGGCTGAGCGGCACTCTCACCGACCGGACAAGCTCGGTCCCGATGTCCGGAGAGCGATCCGTCTGCGGGCGCCGGCAAGTCGACTCTTGTCCCGTATCCGCCATCTACCGGATCATCCCCACGAGCCGATCCTGAAGCGAGCCCAAACGCGACGGCCGCGGCGAAGAACGGCTACCCCCCGTCGGATCGCGGTCTCTCGGTGGGTCAGAATCGCTCGAGCCGATAGCGAGGCGGCGGTAGACCTTCGAGCCATGATCGGTGATGCTCTGCCGGTCTGTCAACGGTCCCGGCTCAGCCTGATCGGGCGAGCTACCAGGCGGTGTTTCCGGGTCCGGCTCGAGCGCTGATTCTGGGTGCCCGGCCGACCGGCCATCTGTGCGGCCGCGGCAGGTCCGTAGGCTGAAGGGCACTGGGATGTCGGATCTTGTGCTGGAGTGTCCCGCCGACGTAGGAGCCGATCATGAAGTCCCTGGCAATTCTCACGTGTCTCGTCGGGTTGGCGCTGACGCCGGCAGTCTCATCTGCAGACGTCCTCAGTGGCGTCCAGACGCCACCGGTCCCGGTCGGCGCGACGCCGGTTCACACGATCGAGTCGCTCGCGAGCAGCTTCGACAACGCGACGGGCACGTGGATCGTCTCGGTGACCTTCGGTGCTCCGCAGACCGCCGCGACGCAGGCCAAGTTCTACGCCGAGATCTTCGGCGCCGCATCCCACGAGGTCGGCGCCGGATTCAACGCCTGGACGGATCCGGACTCGCCTCGCACTCAGTTCCAGTTCATGTCGGCAGGGACGCCGTCCGTGACGACGACGTTCAGCGACGGGGACCGGGCGATGACATTCGTGTTCGTCGACTCTGGCCTCGTCGGCCTGCACCTGGACAGCGCGGGCGCCGTGCGTCTCAGCAACGGCGGTGTCTACTACGAGTCATTGAAGACGATGCCGCTGACGGCCGGCGGTGCTGGCTCACCCCCGGTGGTCGGACCGACCGGCCCGAGTGGCCCGAGCGGGCCGACCCCGCCGGTCACACCTGCCCAGACGACGACGCCGGGCCCGGCCAAGCTCGAGCTCGCCAGGGCGACGATAACTCCGACCGCGCGGGTGATCGACGTGCTCGCGCCGAGCACCGCGCGCGCGACGGGCGAGCTCAGCCTCGACCTGTACGCAGCCGGACGGCACTCGAAGTGGACCGCTCCGATCCCTCCGGGGGACAGCCCGGTCCATACACGTCACGTGATCCCCGCCGGCCAGGCAGACGCCGGGACGGGGATCCTGACGATCACCTATCCGGGTAACGCGGAGACCCAGCCGGAGGTCGTGCGGTTGCGGGCGGCCGACGGCCGGGCCGACCTGAGGGCAGCGCGGCCGTCGATCACCGGCGGGACGCTGGTCGACCACGGGACGATCTCTGCGCGGGCGCGCGGCGTCGTGCGCGTCCAGCTCGAGCTCTACACGGCCGGCAGGACGATTACCGTCGATCGCGACGCGACCATCAGCAACGGCAGGTGGAGCCTGGATGATTCGCTGACGACGGCGGAGCAGGCCGAGATCGCCGGGCGCCAGGGAGCCGTCGAGTCCAACATCCTCTTCACCGGCTATCTGCCACGCCGCCTACGCGGGGAGATGCTCGCGTACCAGGTCCTGGGAGCCCCGTAGAACCCGGGCACCTCAGAGCTCCGCCGCGGGCGGCTCGCGACGCTTCGTCGTCGCGACGACCGAGTTGGATGGGAGCCGTCCTGGGTGGCCTGGGGAGCACGTCGGGCCCGGTGCCCGGCGAGCGGCCCGCGCGCGGCAGCCGGATCCCGACCGCTTAACCCGACAGCCAGGGAGGGCGCGTGTTCAGCGACGTGGTCGCCGGCATTCCGACTGCCACGTGGTTGGCCGGCACATCAACCATCACGACGGCATTGGCGCCGATGAGCGCGTCATCGGCGACCGTGATCGGTCCGAGCACGCGCGCCCCGGGCCCGACGAAGACCCGGTCGCCGAAGCGGGGCACGCCGCCGTCGTGCGTGCCGATGGTGGTCTGCGGGTGCAGGGTGAAGTCCTCGCCGGCCACCGTGTCCGCGTGCATGACGATGGGGCCGGCGTGCGACACCACAAAGCCCGGCCCGATGCGCGCCGCGGTCGGCAGGCACACGCCGGTGAGCGCCTCGATCGCCACGCGCGTGCCGTAGGTGATGACCTTGCCAGGCCAGCGGACCAACCCGGGGAGGGTGTCGACCCACTGGCGCAGCCGGAATTCCGCCACCGCCCAGGTGGCGCGCTCGACGAGCACGGCGCGCAACGCAGGCCGCCAGCGCAGCGTGGCCGCGCGGTGGGTCGTCGGCGAGCTGTGGGCGTAGCGGGCGAGATCGGCAAGGAACACGCGCATCGGGATCACCCGCGCGAGAGGAGTTCGGGGTGCTCGCCCGGAGCCCACGCGGGCAGGCCGCGCAGCCGGGCGGCCACCGCGGCCCACATCGTCACTGCGTTGAAGCGCTCGCGGACGTCGGTCAGGCCGCCCGCGGCGAGCCGTTGGCGCAGCGGGCCGTCATCGAGGACCCGACGCATCCCGGTCCTCAACGCCTCCGGATCGCGCGCCGGGACGACCCACGCGTTCTCGCCGTGGCGCAGGTAGTCGCGCATCGGCACCGTACCGGTGACCACGACGGGCGTCCCGACCGCCATCGCGTTGAGGACGACGGTCTGGCCGGTAGGGTAAGCCGTGTCGGGGTCGACCGCGACGGCGACGAGCGTCGCCTGTCGCATCAGCCGCCGCAGCTCGACGTGGTCGACCCGACCGAGCAGTTCGACCTCGGGCGCGATTGTCAGTCCGGCGACCGCAGCCAGCCGACTGACCACCTTCACGGGCGCCTCGAGCCGGTTGGCGGCGGCGATGAACGTGGGCCAATCGCGGCCGCGGTCCAGGCCGACCGTCAACACGAACGGCTCCCGGGGGCCGTCGACCGCGGTGTAGAACTCGGTCTCGACGCCGAACGGCACGAAGCACAGGCGGTGCTCGTCGACACCCAGCCGCGTGCGGAAGATCGCCTCCTGGTTTCGCGACCAATAGACGATCAGATCGGCCGCGGTGGCGAGGACGCGCAGCCGCGCCAGGCGAGCCCGTGACGCGCGCCGCGCCTCGTCGGCCAGCCAGCAGGAGACGAGTACGAGGGGCACACGCGACCACGGCGCCACGCCGGCCTTCTTCAGCAGCGCATGGCCCCAGCCCTCGCGCTCCAGGATCGCCAGTGCGAGGTCCTCGCGTCCGCGCAGCAGCTGGAGAGGCTGGACGAGGCCGACCGTACGCCATTCGGCGCTGGCCACGGCCTTCCCCAGAAGGCGACCGGTCGCCCACCGAGGCGGCTGGCGCGGCACGATTCGGATGCCGTCGACGGCGAGATGCTCCAGACCGTACGGCGCAAGTCCCGGCCGGACCCCACGCTCGGCGTCCCGGCGCCAGGCGGCGAAGTCGGTGTCGTAGTAGACGCGCACGCGCACGAGCAACCGGATCTTCGCTGACATGCGCCGCCGAGCGATTCCTCACGCGACGCCCGCCGTGCTCGACGCGCGGCGCGGGTGACCGCCGGCAGCCCGCAGGCAGACGTCGGTGAAGCGCGCGGCGACCAGGGCGGCATCGCACTCGCGCAGAGCCGTGGCCCGGCCCGCCGCGCCCAGCCCCCGCGACAGGTCGGGGTCGGCGAGCACGAGTGCCAGCTGACGGGCCATCGCCTGCGGGTCCTCGCCGGTCAGGAGGTTCTCCCCGGGCACCGCAGGCAGCCCGCGGGTCGCGCCTTGCGAGCACACGAGCGGGCGCCCTGTGGCCCACGCCTGAAGGGCCGTCGTCTTAACCCCGCGCCCGTCCAGCGCGGGCACGAGCACGCACCGCGCCCGCGCATAGATAGGCCGTACGTCGGGGACCCGGCCCGTCACCAAGCAGCCCGCGGCGCGCAGCCGGGCTGCCACCCCGTCATCGACCTCGCCGACGAACGCCCATCGCCAGCCGTGGGCGCGCGCGGCCTCCCACGTACGCAGCGCGCCGTCGAGGTTGTGTGCAGCGCGCAGCTTGCCGACGACGAGCACGTCGATGTCGCGCGCGTCCTCGGCCGTCGGGACTGGCGTGTAGTAGGTCGTGTCGACCCCGTGCGCGATCACGGTCAGCAGTTCAGGCCCGATCAACGCGCCGAAGTAGTCGCGTTCGGCCTCCGAGATCGCCACCGCTGCGCTCAGGCGGGGTGCGACGCGCCGGTACAGGCGCCGGAAGCGTGCCGTCTCCCTCCGGCCCAGCCAGGCGTCCTTGGCCGTCGCTCGGCCGACGGCGCCGGCCACGACCCACTCCCAGGGCTCCTCGAGCGCCGCGACAACAGGCACATCGTCTGGACACTCGCCCAGCAGGCCGAGCAGGTACGGGAGGTAGAGCACGACGACGTCGGGCTGCGCGGTCTCCAGCAGCGCACGGAGTGGTGCGCTACGCCTCGGCTGCAGATGGAGGGGCAGCGGGTCGAACGGGTACTGGACGAGCAGGCGGCCGAGCCGGCCGCGCACGCCGGGGCGCTGCCAGCCCGGCCCGGGCGCCCACAGCACGTGGACGTCGCAGCCCGCGACGGGGTCGGCGACGACCGCGCGGGTCTCCGAACGGTCGATCAGCGCTAGCGTGACGTCCATGCTCTCGCCGGCCGCCAGGACGAACCGGCGCAGCCGCGGGGCGAAGCCGCTCGTCGATTGCTCCGCCGGGATCTCGGCCGAGACGACAGTCAGCCGCGGACGCGACTGAGGGTTGGACGCCACGGTCAACCAGTTTCCCGCATACCGCGTCATCGGGGATAAAGTCCGAGACCGATGGGCGCCAATGTCCGTGACGACCACCGGTCGGACCTCCTTCTTGTGATCGGGCGCCGCGCGTGGGTCGTCGCGCTGCTCGCGGTGGTCTGCGGCGCGGTGGCCTACGGCGTCTCGTCCACCCGCCACAAGCACTACACCGCCTCCGCACTGCTGCTCTTCCAGCAGCAGCAACTCGGTCAGCAACTGCTGGGCTACACGTTGTCGCCGACGATCGCCGACAACAGCGTCGTCGAGGCCACCGACGTCGAGCTCGCCTCGGCGCCCGGCGTCATCCGCGACACGGCGGCCTACCTGCGGCTGCCGGCCGCGACCGTCGCCGACGCGGTCGAGGTCACGCCGGCGGGCTCAAGCCAGGTCGTCACGGTCTCGGCCACGGCGACCTCGCCCGGCCAGGCGGCCGTGCTGGCCAACGCCTACGCCAGGACGGTCGTCTATTCCCGCCTCTCCGCGCAGCGCGCCGCCGTGCTACAGGCCCGGCGCCAGGTCCAGGCCCAGCTAGACGGCCTGCGAGATGGCGGGGGCGACGGGAAGCAGGTCGCCGAGCTCGGCAGCCGGCTCACTCAGCTCGGCCTGCTGGCCGACGTCCAGACCGGCGACGTCCAGGTCGCCGACGCGGCGACGGCCCCGAGTTCGCCGTCGAGCCCCAGGACGGCTCGTACCGCCGCGTTCGGCGTGGTGCTCGGGCTGCTCATCGGCCTGGCCGTCGCCGCGCTGCTCGAGAACCGAGACCGCCGGATCCGCGACGAGGACGAGCTCACCTCGCTCTACGGCCTGCCCGTCCTGGCCCGGATCCCGCAGACTCGGGCGCTGGGCCGCTCGACACCCGGCGACCCGATCACCAACGAGGCGTTCCGACTGCTGCGGACGCGCCTGCGCTACTTCAACGTCGACCGCCCCCTGCACACGTTGTTGATCACTTCGGCGCTGCCGCGCGAAGGCAAGTCCACGGTGGCCTGGCACCTCGCGCGCGTCGCGGCCGCCGGGGTGCCCGACCACTCCGTGTTGCTGATCGAGGCCGACCTGCGGCGCCCGACGCTGGCCGCCGCCTCCGGCCTGCGGCCCAGGCCCGGCCTGGCCGAGGCGCTGACCCTGCTCGGCGACTGGCGCGACGCCGTCCAGCGGTACGACACCGAAGGCGGCGCCCTGCACGTCCTCACGGCCGGCGACCTGCCGCCCAACCCGACGCAGCTGGTCGAGAGCGACCGGCTGCGCTTGCTGCTGGCAGAGGCGCGCCGCGAGTACGCCCAGATCATCATCGACGCGCCGCCGCCGCTCATCGTTTCCGACGCCCTGGCGCTCATCCGCCACGTCGACGGCGTGATCGTCGTCGGTCGCCTCAACCACGCTCACCGCGACGCCTCGACGCGGCTGCGGGCGACCCTGTCGGAACTCGACGCGCCGGCGCTCGGCCTGGTCATCAACGGGATCGGCCGCGCCGACGACTCCTACGACTACGGCGCCTACGCGTCGCCGCCGACCGGCCGGCCACCGGCGCGCACAGTCTCCTCGTCGTGACGGCGCTGCGCCGTCGGCCGCGCGCCGACGCGGAGGCGGCCGTCATCGTCGCCGCGGGCGTCGCGGTCGCCATCGTGGCCGGTTGTGCCGTCGTCGCCGACGCGCGCAGCAGCCTGACCGCCGCCGCCGTCCTGGCGGCTGCCGCGCTTGTCGGGTGGGCCACCCGCGTCCACGGCGCGGGCCTGCTCGTCGGCCTACTGCTGCTCGGCGCTGTCGACGCCCTACCCGGACCCAACGCCGAGACGATCCACCTCGTGCGCACGCTGCAGCTCACCGACGGGCTGGCGGCGCTGTTGGCGCTCGCCTTGGCGTGGATCGTCGTGACCGACCCCGCGGCGCGACGGCCCGTCGGGGTCGAGGAGCGGATGCTACGCGGCTGGGCGGCCGTGGTCCTGATCCTGTGGATGGTCGCCGGCGTCCGCGCCGACATCGCCCACGGCGTGCCGATCCTCAACGCGCTGTTCTGGGGCCGGCAGTACCTGTACCTCGCGCTGCTGAGCCCGCTCTTCGCCCGAGCGCTCGGCTCGCCGTCAGCCCGGCAGGTCGCGTTCGTGGTGGTCGCCGCCGGCGTCTGTGTCGCCGCGGCAGGCCAGATGGCGGCTGTGATCGCCGGCCATCCGATCGCCGTGGTCGTACACGTGAACCAGTTGGGCCAGACCGAGGGGCTGCTGCGTCTGTATTCGGGCGCGAGCACCCTCATCCCGGCCGGAGTGCCGTTCGGGCTGGGGCTGGCACTGCTCGGCACGAGCCGCCGCGCGCGCCTGGCCGGCGGCGTGGTCTGCGCCTTCGCCGGCGCCGGGATCGCCGTCGAACTCACGCGCGCGCTGTACCTCTCGACGGTGGTGTCGCTGGCCCTGACCATCACCCTCTGGCTGCTGGTCGGCGACGCCGCAGGGCGCCTCGGCCGCCGCCGGCTGCTGCAGGTCGCCGCCTTCGTGGCCGCGGCAACAGCCGCCGTCGTATTCGTCCAGCCCGGGACCATCTCCCACACGGTCGTCGACGGCGTGGTCGCCCGCGCCACGTCTGGCATCACCGAGGCAACCGCTGACTCCACGCTGGACAGCGCCCTGGTCGCGCGCACGATCGAGCGCACTGACCTGAAGGCCTACCTCGGCGGCGACTGGGAGCTCGGCAAAGGGCTGCTCGATCCCAGCTATTTCTACGTGGCCGAGGTGCCGGGCGGCTCGATCCAGAACCCGGACGTCGGGTATCTGTCGGCGGTGATGACGATCGGCGTCGTGGGAACGATCGTCGTCTACAGCGCATTCGTCTTCGGTCTCCTGCGCTTGGCCGTCCTGCGGGTGCGCGGCCGTGCGGTCGCGTGGGACTGGCTGGCCTTTGGCACCTTCTCGTGGCTGCTGATGGCCGTCGGCGCGTCGGTGACCCTGGCGGTGATGATCGATCCCATCGGGGCCGTGCCGTCGGCCGCGATCCTCGCGCTGGCCTGCATCTGCGCCCCGAGGCGCGGCCCTCATGCGCCGCCGCGCTCCGCCACCTCGTCAACTCATTGAGCGCGCAGCGCACCGAGCACGCCCAGCGTCGCCTGAAGCATCCGCTCGGCGCTGAACGCCGCGGCGCGCGCGCGGCCCGACGCCGCCATCGCCCGCATCGCGTCCGGATGCTGGAGCGCCCAGGCCAGCTTGGCCGCCAGGTCCGCGCGGTCACCGCGGCGGTGCACGAGCCCGTCGACGCCGTCGCGCACGACCTCCGGCGTGCCGCCCGCGTCGGAGGCCACGATGGGCACCCCGTGGGCCAGCGCCTCCAGCAGCGCGAAGGGCAACCCCTCCGCGTGGCTGGGCAACACGAACAGGTCGGCCCCATCGAGGATCGACCCGACGTCGCGCCGGTGGCCGAGCAGCCGGACGTCGAGACTGCCGTGGGCGATCGTCGCCTCGAGCGCCGCGCGACCGTCTCCGTCGCCGACCCACACAAACGTGACGTCGGGATGGCGTGCCACCGCTGCCAGCAGGTCGGCGTGGCCCTTCTGGGGATCCAGGCGCGCGACGGTCACGACCACGCGCGCCGTGGCGGCCAGGCCGAGCTCGGCGCGCAACATCTTCCGCGCGACAGGGTCACGCGCCACGGGCTCGGGCCCGCCGTTGGGGATGACCTCCACGTCGGCGACCCCGAAGGAGCGTCGCACGGCCCGGGCGCTCTGCTCGCTGACCGCGACCCAGCGCTGGCGCCGTTGGGCCCACCGGCACCAGCGGACCCAGCGCCCCGGCGACACGACCTCGGGCGCGAGCTGGAAGACGACGGCGGCCGGCACCCGCGCCACCGCGCAGGCGATCAGATTGCCCAGGCCGAGCAGCGGCCACGGCAGCACGACGAGCGCGACCGCAGGCCGCACGCGTGCGAGCGCGGCGAGCGTGGCGACGGCCTGCCCGGGCACGCCCCAGCGCCGCCACCCCCGCACCGGCACGTCGAGCAGGGCGACGCCCGGCAGCTGCCGCGCGTCGGCGGCGAGACTGCGCGTCGCGTCGGTCACCTCCAAGGCGACCGTGACGTGCCAGCCGGCTGCGGCGGCCGCGCGTGCCGTCGTCAACACGTACTCCTCCGCGCCGCCGCGACTCGGCGTCGGGGTGACGACGAGCAGCCGCGTCATCATGATGCGGGACGCACCGCCACGCAGCAGTAGCCCAGCGGTAGCAGGCGCCGGCCGTCGAGGTCGTCGAAGCGGGGCAGCAGCACCACCACGGCCCTCAGCAGCCGGTCGGCCACGATGCGCCGCCGCCGGGACCCCGTGTCGGCCCACAGCCCCGCGCGCGTCGTACGTGCCAGCCCGGCGAGCGTCGTGAAGGCGCCGTTGCGCGGCGCGATCGACTCGACGCGGAAGCCCGCCTCAACGAACAGGTGGGCCAGCCCGTGCACCGTGTAGCGGTAATAGTCGTGGGGCTCCTCGTGCAACTCCCACGCGAGCGGCGCCGTCAGGAACAGCCGCCCGCCCGGCCGCAGCACCCGCCGCAGCTCGCCGAGGACGGCGAGCGGCTCGGCGACGTGCTCAAGCGCCTGGGTGCACAGCACGGCGTCAAACGTCTCATCGTCGAGCGGCAGCGCGGCAAGCGAGCCGAGCACGTCGGCCCCGGCCGCCGCGTGCGGCGAGCGCTCCCAGTCGGTGGTGACGTAGTCGCAGTGCGCGAAGAGCTCGCGGTACGGGGCGCTGCCGGCGGCGGCGTCGAGCAGTCGCGCCCCCGGCGGCAGGCCAGCGGCGACCGACCGCACGAACACCAGCAGGCTGCGGCGCTCCTCGGGGAACTCCTCGACGAACGCGCGCAACGCGCCAGAGAGGCCAGTCATCGCGGCGCCAGCGCCGATCGCACCGTCATCGCCACCGTGGCGACGGCCGACCGGGCGGCCACCCGGTCGACCACGTACAGCACCGCCGCGAAGCCGAGCAGCCCGATCGCGCCGCCCGCGACGGTCGCCGGCCCGAGCGGCCCGATGTGGGCTGCGGCCAGCCAGGCCATCGCGCCGACCGGCACAGCCACGAGTGTCGGCGCCACCAGCGGGCGCACGACCCCGATCCGGTACCGCCGCTGGGCGCGCTGCCCCAACACGATCCCCTCGACGGTCGCCGACGCGAACACGCTCAGCCCCAGCGCCGTCAGCCCGAGCACGGGATACAGCGCCAGGCCGACCGTCAGCGCCGCGATCGTGTGCAGCACCGCGCCGCGCAGCACCGTGCCCGCGTCGCCCTCGGCGAACAGCAGCCCCGCGACCGATACCGAGATCGGCCCGCCGACCAGCAGCCCCGCGCAGGCCCAGGGCAGGATGTCGACGATCCCGTGCCAGGCGTGGTCGAACAGCAACGGCACGAGCGCCGGCGTCGCGCCCACCAGCGGGCACATGATCGCCGCCGTGATGACGGCCGAGATCCCGAGCATCCGCTCGCCTGCCGGGCGCGGATCCTCGCCGGCCTCGATCAGGCGCGCCATGCCGGGAAACGTCACGCGCCACAGGGACTCGAACAACAGAAACGGCACCTGGATGAACCGGTAGGCCATCGTCCACACGCCGAGCGTGCCCACGCCGGCGACCGCCGCGACCCCGACGTTCATCCCCTGGTCACGCAGCAGGTTCATCGCGCTGATCGCCTGAAAGCGCGCGCCGAAGGCCAGCAGCGGCCGGACCGAGTCGAGCCCGCGCCGCGGCCGCAGCACCCGCACGGGCGCCAGGGTCAGCGCCAGCGCCGTGCCGACGAGCACTTGCACGACGCAGCCCCCGGCCAGCGCCCACACGCCCGCGCCGAGCGCCGCCGCCGGGATCGCCGTCACCAGATAGGCCACCGAACCGGCGACGTCGATCGTCGCCAGCCGGTCGAAGCACAGGTTTCGCTCAAGGTGGATCGTGCTCGCAACGCCGAAGACGGTCACGCACGCCGTGCTCGTCATCAGGGCGACGACCCATCCGGTGCGGCCGAACAGCGGCGCGATTCCGACCGCGACCGCGGTCAGCACCAGCGCGATCAGCAGCTGCAGCGCCAGCAGCTGGCCGAGCACGCGCGGCGTCGGCGCGTGATCGCCGCGGATGAGCGCCGCCCCGAGCCCACCGTCCGAGACCAACCCGATGAACACGATGATCGCCGCGCCGATGGCCACCTCCCCGAAGTCGGCGGGCGCCAGGAGCGCGGCGAGCACGACGTTGCCCGCGAAGCCCAGCACGCGGACGCCGACCCCGCGCGCCACCAGCAGCACAGCGCCAGCGTGTGCCCGGCGCCGTACCTCCGCAGGCTCGAGCCGCTGGGCCGCGCCGGTCTCTGGCGGGTCCTCGGACAACCCGGTCATCGGTGCGGGGATTTCGGATGGCCGCGAGCCCTGTCGAGTGCGCGCTCGGCGTGCCGGTAATGCCCCTCGCGGCCGTCGGTCAGAAGGGCCAGGACCTCGGCCGCGGTCGCCGCCTTCTTGCGCGCGCGTGACCCCAGCCCCGGCACACCGCCGATCCCCCGCACGCCGCCGACCCTCCGCACCGCGCCGACGAAGCCGAGGGCGAGCCGCGCTGCCCGCAGCGCCTCGCGCTCGCCGTGCCACTTGCCGACCGTCTCGAGTAACCCGAGCAGTCCCCAGCTGATCGCCGGCGCCGGCGCCGACAGGGACCCCTGCCCGCGGTGCACGACCCGCACCGCGTCGGTTCCGGTGACCGGCAGCCCCGCCCGTCGGTAGCGACGCGAGAGGTCGAGGTCCTCGCCGTAGAGGAAGAAGTCCTCGTCGAAGCCGCCGATCCGCAGGAACTCGTCACGCGCCACGAGCATCGCCGCCCCCGACACCCACGGACGCCGCGCGCCGGGCCGAATCCGGCGGTCCGCCGGCACCTCGGCCGGCACCAGGAACCAGATGACCAGCCACCGGAAGAGGTCCAGCCGCCAGCCGCGCTGCTCGTGGACGAGGCTCGCGAAGCGCCCGCGGCGCTCGACGGCGCAGCCCGCGAGCCCGAACGGCGCCCGCGCCAGCAGCCGCTGCAGCCCGGCGACACCCACGATCGTCGCATCGGGGTTGAGCACGAGCACCCAGCGGCGTGCCGTGTGCGCGACGCCGAGGTTCACGCCCGCGCCGAAGCCGACGTTACCGTGCCCGGCGCACAGCCGTGACCGGTCGCCGACGACCGCCCGGGTCGCGTCGGTCGACTCATTGTCAACCACGATGACCTCGGCCGCGGGCAGCCAGCGTCGCAGCGACGCCAGGCACGCGCCGATGACGTCGGCCGAGTTGTAGGTGACCACGACCACCGCGAGGTCGCGGCCCGCGTGCCGGGACTCCGCCTCCACCGCACACCACCGCGTGGCGTCCCTCACCGGTGTCCGCAGGCCCGCGCGTAGACGGCGCGGATCCGCTCGTCGATGACCCGAACGTTTTGGGCCTCGGCGCAGAACCGTTGGCCGCGACGGCCGACGCGCTCGGCCGCCGCCGGATCGGCCAGCAGCTCGACGAGCGCATCGGCCAGCGCCTGCGCGTCGCCGACAGGCACCAGCGTGCCGCCCGCACTGATCGAGGGGATCGCGCCGACCGGGGTCGCGACGAACGGGCGGCCCGCGGCCATCGCCTCGGTGAGCATCATGGGCAACGCCTCCTGGCGCGACGGCAGCGCCACCACGCGGCTGGCGTGCAGCAGCCGGCGCATCTCCTGGCGCCCGACCGCGCCGCGCAGTTCCATCCGCTCGCCCTGTATCGCGTGCTCGCCTGTGCGCGGACCTACGACAACGCAGCGGGCCTTCGGTCGCCGCGCGGCGACCAGCGGCCACGCGCGCTCGAGGACGTCGGCGCCCTTGCGCCGCCCGACCTCGCCGCCGAAGAGGACGATTTCCGCCGTCTCAGCCGCCGGGAGCGCGTGCGTGTCGATCGGAGTGGGGTTGAGGACGAGCTCGACCGGCACCCCGGGCGCCAGCGTCGCGACTAACGCGCCGTCGGTCTCGCCTAGGACGACGATCGCGTCGGCCCGCCGCAGGACCCAGGCCACGAGGCGTCGCCGGCCGCGGGCCGACTCGGCGAACCGCGCCCCGTGAACCGCCACGACGACCGTGCCGCGGCCGAGGGAAGCCGCGGCGATGACGGCGCCCTCGCGGACGAATGAGCCCCCCTCGGAGACGTGAACGTGCGCGACGTCGTCGGATCTGAAGCGCACGACCCGCGCTACGGCCCGCAGCATGTGGGCGGCCGAGCGCACGCGCGACCCGGGGATCCAGGTCGGGGCACAGCGGACTTCGTCGGCGCCGATCTGGTGCTCGGTGTAGGTCCGGATGACCGTCGCCATCCCGCCGACGTGCGCGATGCTCGGCCCGAAGTGGGTCGCACGCCTCACCGCGGCCGGTCGGGCTCAGGCATGGCCGCGGCGCCCCGCCCATGCCGAGCAGGGCGGCAACCGCCCGGCAGGCCGACAGCCGGCCCGCAGACCTCGCGGCGACCCGGGCGCCGGGGCCGCGCATCGACGTGATGGCCCCCCTGCCCCCCGGCTGCTTGTGGGCGTTGTCCGTGCACGGGTAAGTGCCTCTCCTGGCGCGCCGATCCTAGCCGATCCGGTAATGCCCGCCAGGGGGCGGGCACGCGACTCAACCTTCGTCCGGTCGACGCTGCGGGCAACCGCGATACCTGCTCCGGGCTAAGCTGGGCGCGATGCTCGGAGCGATCGGAGACGTTGGTGGCGATCGCCAACGGCCGACGACGCAGTCGAGATCGCATCGGTGCGAGCTCATCCGGTGGTCACGCGGCGGATGACCGCTGGCGATGAGTGATCGCGCTTGCGCGCTGCGCGTGGCGTTGGTGATCGGGGAGGTCGCGGGGGGCGGTGCGGAACGGGCGGTCTGGGCGTGGGCCCAGGAGCTAGTCGCGTGGGTCGACGCCGTGTCGGTGTACACGTTTGACCCCGCCGTGACCGGCAGCGTCGACACGCGGTCGGTGGCGCACCGTAACTTTCGGTGGCGCAGCAGGCTGACCAAGCCGATCGAGCTGGCCCTCCGGCTCAGGAGAGCCATGCGATCCGACGGCGTCGGTGTCGTCGTCAGCTCGACCTCGTACCCGAATCTCGTCGTGCTGCTCGCGAGCAGGCTCCTGCCGACCTCACAGCGGCCCGCCGTGATCATCGTCGAACACAACGTGGCGTCTGTGCTGTTGGCCCAGCAAGGCAGGGCGGCGCGGATGCAGCTCGTGCTGGCACGGCGGTGCTACCGCGCGGCCGACGCGGCGATCGGTGTCTCACACGCGGTGGTGGCGGATCTGGTCGGCGGGCTGCGAGTGGCTCACGAGCACGCGTTCTTCGTGCCCAACCCTGTCGCGGCGCGTCGGCAGCGGCACGTGCGCGTGCCTGACGACGGGACGTTGCGAATCGGGTTCGTCGGGCGCGTCACGGCACAGAAGCTCCCGCTCAGGCTGGTCGACTGCGCTCGCGCGCTGCGCAGGCGCGGCGTCGACGCGAGGTTGATCGTCGTGGGCAACGGAGAACTCGACGGCCGGCTCGCGGCCTACGCGGCGGCGCACGGCATCGCGGCGCGCCATGTCGGCTGGACGGCGGACTGGACGGTCCACGCCCAGGAGATGAACGTGCTGCTCCTGCCGTCCTCGGTCGAGGGCTTCGGAAACGTGCTCGTCGAAGCCGCAGCGGCAGGGATCCCCGCCGTCGCACCCTCGACCGCGCTGGGCGTGGCCGATGCCATCCTGCCCGGCATCACCGGGGAGCTTGCGATCTCCGGCGACGCGGACCACCTCGCCGACGCAGTGCTGGAGGCTGCCCGCCGCCCCCTCGACGCCGCGATCATCGATGGGTGGCTGAACCACTTCTCCAGCGAAGCGAGCGCGCGGATCCTGATCGAGGTGATCCGCCACACGGTTCGCGCGCGGCCTTCGTAGAACCGGCGAGGACGATCGGCGGCCCGTCCAGCCGAGGGGCTGACAGGTCGGTCCTGGAGCGGCAGCCGATCGATTTCCGGAGAGACGGGCGCGCCTTCGCTCGTCCCCGCAGAGCGTCAGGAGCCGGGCGACGTCAGTCACGTTCTGCGGGCACGACCTTGGCGAGCCCACTCCGGCGCGCCCACGCCGACGACGCCAGCAGCCTGAGGGCGAAGGGAGTGCCCTCCAACAGGTAGCGACGGCCAAGGCGTCGCGGCTCCTGGGCGAGGCGGTGCAGCCACTCCAGACCGGCCCGTTGCACCCAGCGGGGGGCCCGACGCGCGTCGCCGCAGACGAAGCTGAACGAGAACCCGAGCCCGAGAAACCAGGTCGCCGGCAGGGCAGCGCGGAGTCCGGCGACCAACTCGGTGGCTTTGGCGAACGGGAGTCCGACGTAGACGAAGTCGGGCTGCGCGTCCACGAGCGCCGCGGTGATCCGGGCGATCGCTCGCGGATCCTCCTCGAAGCCGAACGCCGGGCAGTGCGTGCCGGCGATGCGCAGCCCGCGGGTGCGGCCGGCGAGGACGACGGCCGCGGCTTCCGCGGTCCCGGCGTTGCCACCGAGCAAGAAGAGAGATCGGCCGCTGCGGGCGGCGGCTTCCGACAGCGAGACGATGAGGTCTGAGCCGGTGACCCGCGCGGGCAGCGGTGTGCCCCGCAGGCGGCTGGCCCACAGCAGCGGCATGCCGTCCGCGACGCGAACCTCGGCGGCGCGCGCCTGCCTCATGAGCCGTGCGCTGAGGTTGACCCTCCGCAGCTGATCCAGGTTCGCGGTGACGACGTAGCCGCCCCGCCCGGCCCGGGACTCGGTGATGAGGTGGTCGATGAGCGTCTCCGGGGTGTGGGCGTCAAGCTCGAGCCCGAGCAGCGTGACCGTGCCCGGAGCGCCTTCCGGCACCCAGGCCCCGCATTCCCCGCTCCGCGACAGACGTCGCAGATACATTGATGACCAGACCATTCGCGCGCTCCGTTTCGGCCGTCCGCTGAGCGATCGTAGCCTCACGAGACGCGGCCGGGTGAGAATCTTGGCCGTGCGAATGGGGGCGTGTCCCGTTGCGGCACTGACGTAGGCCAGTCGATGGCACCGGCGACCATCGAGATCGCGCTCATTGCTGCGACAGATCACGCGGTCACCGACCGCGACCACCTCCGCCCCCACCCGCGCCGCATGCGCGAGCAGCCGCTCGCTCTGCCTCGTTGACGCCATCCCCGCCTCGTCAAAGATCACGACCGCACCGGCCGGGCGGTCGCGGCCGTGGTCGATGCCGAACATGCGGCTGTCGAGCGTCCGTGACGGGATCCCGGCCTGCTCGGCGAGCCCTCGCGCTGCTCTCGCCGATGGGGCGACGCCGATCACGGTGTGGCCGGCCTTCTCGTAGACCTCGCGCAGCACGCCGGCGGTGTGGGTCTTGCCGGTGCCGGCCAGCGCCTCGATCACATCCACACCATTGCCAGAGCCGGTGACCCGCCGGACGGCCGCCGCCTGACCGGCGTTCAGATGGCGGTCGCTGCGTCGACCTGCATTTCGTCGGCGCCCAGCCGCTCGGTCGCGTTGGCCATGACCTGATCGACGAGGTCCCGGTCAAGGCCGTGCTCGGCGGCCCGAGCGGTGATCTCCTCTCGCCAGGTGTGCGTGTCGATCCCGTACTCCTTGCGGCCGCGTGTCGCGATCGCGCCGAACGTAGAGCGCTCCGCCCGCGACAGCGACCGGCCCAATTCCGACTCGCGCGGCTCGACCGCGGCCTGCACCTCGGCGCGGCGCTGCGAGAACACGCGCAGCTAGCCGCTCGCCCTCGCGACGGCCGTGGACCGCCGCCTCCCCTCCGGCGCCCTGATTCGCGCCGCGTCCCCGCCGCTGATCCTCGCCACCGAGCTCGCTGCCTGGGAGGGCCGCGGCCACGGCGACCTACTGCGGAGCCTCGCCGTCCACGACATCCGCCCTCGAGACTTTCCGCCAGGTCGGCGCCCCGCGTCCGGCGGCGCCGTCCAGTGCCCACCGTCGTGGCGGTCCGAGCGCTCCGGCGAGCGTCACGCAGTCTGGGCGGACGGCACGGGCTGAGCGCCGTGCTCCGTCTCCGGCGCTGTGACTTCGATGACGTCCTTCTTCGTCGTCGTGAGGTAGGTGACGAGACCGACGATGATCACGGCGAACACGATGCTGACGCGATTCGTCCCGAGCCCCAGACCAGCCGGGCTCTCGTCGGTCGGGGTGGTCAGGAGATCGCCGAGCGACGCCCCCAGCGGACGGGTCATGATGTAGGCCAGCCAGAACGCGAGCACGGCGTTCGACGCCTGCCGCGGGTGCTCGACGTCAAGGCTGCCCTTGAGCGCGAAGTGGATCACGGTGATCGTCGCGATCGCGGCGGCCCACAGGCCGGCCAGCGCTTCCAGGCTCCAGCCGGTCTTCTCCTGCAGGAGGTCACCTGCGGCGGTGCCGAGCGCGAACGTGAAGAGGATCGTCAGCCA
Source organism: Solirubrobacteraceae bacterium (assembly GCA_036510225.1). Classification (GTDB taxonomy): domain Bacteria; phylum Actinomycetota; class Thermoleophilia; order Solirubrobacterales; family Solirubrobacteraceae; genus Palsa-513. The sequence continues at coordinate 28,767 of DATCEH010000108.1, forward strand.
GTAGAACGACTCGCGCCGCCGGGTGTAGATGCTGTGGATCGACAACGTCCGCTCGCTCCGGTACCAGGCGGCGAAAGTGATCGCGAGGAGCACGGCGAACACCGCCGTGCTCAGCGTCAGCGCGACGTGGTAGCCGTCGGTCAGGTTGTCGGTGATCAACGTCCCGACGATGCTGATCAGGACGACCGTCAGCCAGTAGATCCACGGGACGTACCGATCGACACGGAACTGGACGACGAGCATCACGATCAGGAGTGCGCCCATCAGGAAGATCGTGTTGTGCAATCCGAAGCCCAGCGTCTCGTTCAGATAGTCCGACGCGGTCTCGCCGACCGTGGTCGCAAGGATCTTGATGACCCAGAAGACCAGCGTCACCTCAGGCACCTTGCTGAGCATGCGGCGCGCGGTCGAGGTCCTTCCGAAGGTGTGAGCGGCTGATGTGGTCGCCATCGTGCGGAGGCTCGCACGGCGGTCCTGAAGATCGCCTGACCACGACTCGCGATCGGCCACCGGATCGGCTCCGATCGCCACGCCCGCCGATCCGGGTGGTCGCCGATCAGGCTCTCGGCGTCAGCTGACGGACGTGTAGACGACCATCCCCGCGCCGAAGATCAGGCAGTAGATCCCGAACGGGATGAGATTCCGCGACTCGAAGTAGCGCAGCAGGTAGTGGACCGAGAGGATCCCCGCAACCGCCGCACAGACCGCCGCCGCGACCGCCTGCCCGCGGATGCCGGCGCCGAGCGGCCCGGTCAGGTCGGACACCTTGACGACGCCCGCGGCAAGGATGATCGGCGTCGCCAGGAGGAAGGAGAAGCGGGCGGAGTCCTCGTTGTCGAGTCCTCGCAGCAGGCCGGCGCTCATCACCATGCCGTCGCGGCTGATGCCCGGGACCAGGCCTCCCGACTGGGCGAGGCCCATCAGGGCGGCCTCGCGGTAGTCGAGGTCGTCGAGCCGACGACCTGCGGCGGACCCGCCGCCGTCACGCGCCGCCTCCGCCCGCCCGGCCGCTCGGCGCCGGAGCCGCTCGGCGGAGATCAGGATCAGGCCGTTGAGCATCAGGAAGAAGGCCGCACTGATCGGCTTGGCCAGTGCGACGCGGATCGGGTGCTCGAGCGCGAGGCCGAGGATGCCGGTCGGGATGCTCGCGGTGACGATCAGCCACGCGAGGCGCTCGGGCGGCGTCTCGATCCGCCGCTTGCCAAGCGTCGCGAAGAATGCCTTGATGATCTTGATCCAGTCGCGCCAGAAGTAGATCAGCAGGCCGATCGCGCTGCCGACGTGGAGCATCACGACGAACGCGAGCCACGGCGACTCCGGCCTGGACTGGAACCTGACCAACGAGTTCCAGCCGAACAGGGTCGGGAAGAGCACCGTGTGTCCGAGGCTCGAAACCGGGAACAGCTCGCTGACACCCTGGAGCAGACCGAGCACGATCGCCTGAGACCAGGTGATCGGGTGCGCCGTGGCCAGCGTGGTGACGGCGAGGTGTGCGGTTGGCGTGAACACGACGGGCTCGATGCGTCGCGCTAGCGCAGCACTCCGGTGCGGGTCGGGGCCTGACCGTCGGCCTGCCAGCGGACGATCGCCGGGATCCGCAGCTCGAAGCACGCGCCCCGATCTCCTTCGAGGAGGACGAGATCGCCGGTGGCCGCGCGAGCGAGCCGGCGCGCGAGCGCAAGCCCGAGCCCGGCGCCGCCGTTGCTGCTGGCGCCCGGCTCGAACACGCGACTGCGTTGGGACGACTCGACGCCGGGACCGTCATCGGAGATCCGGAAGGCCGCGTCGCCGTCTCGCGATTCGAGCGCGATCTCGACCGATCGGCTGGCGTGGCGAACCGCGTTCTCGAGCACGGGATAGAGGGCCTGGGCCAGCATGTCGCGCTCGGCGGCGACCAGCGGTGAGCGGTCGGGCAGGCGGATGGTGAGCTCGACGTCCCGGGCGCTCGCCTCGTGCGCGACCGCGTCGGCCGCGGCCTGGAGGGCGTCGGCGGCGTCGCTGGATCCCGGAGACTGGTCGGCGCCCTGGCGGGCAGCGCTCAGCAGCGTCCTGATCACCGTGGCCATCCGGTCGGTCGAGCGGAGCACCTGGTGCAGGGCGTCGCGCAGGTCGCTGCGGGTCGCCGACGGGCGTAGTGCCAACTCGGCTTCGGCTCGCAGGCCGCTGAGCGGGGTGTTGAGCTCGTGAGCGACTTCCGCGGACAGCCGCTGTTCATGGCGAATGCTGGCGCCGATCCGGGCGAGCAGGGCGTCGAGCGTCGCCGAAAGCCCTGTCAGCTCGTCTCGCGGCGCACCGAGGCCGAAGCGCTGGTCGAGGTCGTGATCACTCCACTCCGCGGCCTTGGCCGTCATGTCGGCGACCGGTCGGAGCGCGACTCCGACGGCTCGTCGAGCGACGAGTGATCCGACGATCAGCACGAAGATGTCGAGCAGGATCATTCCCGCGAGGGCGATCCGCTCGGTGTGCCGGTAGGGCACGAGCTCGACTCCCACCACGACGGTGCCGACCCCGGCCCGTGCACCGGATCCGTAGGCCGGAACCGCCAGCAGCTTGGTCTGCCCGACGGTCATCGTGCGCTGCGTCCGCACCCCGGCCAGCCCAGCCGCCGCGGCCTGGGTGGCCGCGGACGCCGGCGCTCGCTCGACGGGACCCGTGCCGTCGAAGACCCAGGTGTCCTGATCGAGCACGTTGTCGTTGGGTGGCTCGCGGACGTGGACGCGACCGTCGCTGACCTCGATCGTCGTAAGGACCGCGTCGGCTCGGGCGCGCAGAACCGAGGCTGCGTCGCCGTTGAGGCGGCCGGCAAGCAGCAACATCACGGCGAGGGTGATCACCGCCAGGCCGGCGGCAAGGGTCAGCGCGGCGGCGAGCGTCACCCGGTCGCGGATCGCGAGACGACTCACCGCAGGGAGTAGCCGACGCCATGGGTGGTCTGGATCCGCCGGCCGCTGTCGAGCCTGCCCAGCTTGCGTCGCAGGCGGCCGACGAACGTGTCGAGCGTGTTGTCGTGGACGATCGCTCCGTCCGGCCAGCAGGCAGCGACCATCTCCCGGCGGCGGACGACCTCGCCCGGGCGGCCGGCGAGGGTTGCGAAGAGGCGGAACTCGGTGGGCGTCAGTGCTTCCGATCGGCCGCCGCTGTGGATCGCGTGGGTGGCCGGGTCGAGCAGAACGCCGGTCGGCGCCAGTTCCCGATCGGCCCGACCGGCCCGGCGCAGCAGGGCATCGACGCGGACGATCAGCTCGGCGAGCTCGAACGGCTTGACGAGGTAGTCGTCTCCCCCCGCATGGAAACCGGCCAGCCGATCGGTGAGCGCGCCGCGGGCCGTGAGGAACAGGACGGGGGCGATCACGCCGTGGGCGCGGAGTGCCTGGCAGACGTCACGCCCGTCCGCGTCGGGCAACCCGATGTCGAGCACGACGACGTCCGGCGGGCGCCTCGAGAACAGCTCGACCGCCTCGTGCCCGGTCGCGGTCACCGTCACCTGGAGGTCCTCCGCCCGCAGCGCCCGGCCGAGGACCGACCGGAGATCCGCGTCGTCCTCGCAGATCCCGATCGACGCCGCACCCATCGGGCAGATGATGGCGGCGAAGCCTGAACGATTCCTGACGACCGGTGACGCATCCCTCAAATAGCCTTTCGGCTGCATGCGAGACCTCCGGCGCGTCCTCCAACTCCTCCGCGTCGCCCTGACCTACGGCGTGCTTCCCCTGATCCTGGCGTCTCGCAGACGCGAGCTCTCCGGGCCGGTCCGCCTCCGGCGGGCCCTCGAGGAGCTCGGTGGGACGTGGGTCAAGCTCGGCCAGACGCTCGCCCTGCGCTTCGACCTCCTCCCCCCCGCCTACTGCTACGAGCTGTTCGGCCTGTTCAATCAGGTCGTCCCGTTCGCGTACGCCGATGTCGCGCGGATCATCCGGTCCGAGCTCGGCCGCGACGTCGACGAGGTCTTCTCGTACTTCGACCCCGAGCCGTTCGGCGCCGCGTCGATCGGGCAGGTCCACGACGCCACGCTCGGGTCGGGCGTCCGCGTCGCCGTGAAGGTCCAGCGGCCGGGAATCGAGCAGTCGATCGCCACCGACATCTCCCTGATGTACCGGATCGCCGGCCTCGTCGACCTGACTCGCGTGCTCGGCGGCACCCGCACCCGCGACGTGATCGACGAGCTCGCCCGGTGGACCCGCGAGGAGCTCGACTACACCGTCGAGGCGCGGAACGCCCTGCTGATGCGGGCCAACACTCGTGATCACGGCACCGAGTACAACCCCGACGTACATCTCGAGTACACGACCAAGCGCGTCCTCACAGCCGAGCGACTCGACGGCATCCTGCTCGCCGACCTGATCACCGACCTCCGCGACGACCGCGAAGCCACGCTCCGGCGACTGACCGACGCCGGCTACGACCTCGACGAGGCGGCCTCCAACATCGTCTGGAACTTCCTCGGTCAGGCCTACGCCGTCGGCGTCTTCCATGGTGACCTGCACCCCGCGAACCTCCTCCTCCTCCCCGACAACCGGATCGGCTACGTCGACTTCGGGATCATCGGCCGGCTTCCCGAGTCCGTCCGCCAGTCGCTCGTGCTCTACGCCAAGAACCTCTTCTTCGGTGACGTGGATGCCGCGATCAGCGAGTTCCTCCGCTGGGTCAAGCCCGCCCAGACGACCAGCATCGCCGCCGCGGCCGACGAGATGGTCGCCCTGACCCGGCGCTTCCTCTTCGACCTCGAACACACGACGTCCCCCAAACGGGAGGTCATGGCCCGCTACCAGGTCGACCTGCTCGCCGCCACCAGGACCCACCGGATGGCGATCGACCCGGTCATCGTCCTCTACATGAAGGTCGTCTTCACGATCGAGTCGATCACCTCGGCACTCGCCCCCACGCTCGACCTCCAGTCACTCCACGCCCGCTTCTTCGGCGAGCTGATCCTCGAGGGGATCGGCAGGTCCGAGCCGGTCGCCCAGGCGGATTGAGACGAGCGGGTTGGCCAGGCCTGGGCCTCCTGACGGCCGGCGCGCGGTCCTCCTCCGGACGGCGCTGCGGCTGTCGGTCGCGTCGGTCATCGCCGGTCTCTGCCTCGGCACGCTCTCGGTCACCGTCGGCCTGCTCGACCACAGCCTCGGCGTCCTCGGGACCGGCCTCGGCGTGCTCGCCGACGTCGCCGGTTCCGCGGTCCTGATCTGGCGCTTCCGGGTCGAGCGCAGCCAGCCGCATCACGCCGATCGCGTCGAGGCCCGGGCTGCCGTCCTCGTTTCCGCCGCCCTCGGACTGATCGGCCTGGTCCTCGCCGTCGAGTCGATCCGCGCGCTGATCGCCGCCACCCACCCGGGGACCTCGTCGCTCAGCCTGGTCGCCGCCGGCCTCGCACTGGTCGTTCTCCCGCCGCTGGCCTACCTCAAGCGGCGCACGGCCACCGCGCTGGGCAGCCATGCCCTCCGGGGTGACAGCACGCTCAGCGCGATCGGCGCCTCGACCGCCCTGCTCGCCCTCGTCGGGCTCCTCCTGTTCCGGGCCTTCGGCTGGTGGTGGGCAGATCGCGCGGTCGCACTCCTCGTCGCCTGTCTCGCCGCCGCCGAGAGCTATTCGGTCGCCCGGGCCGGGGACGACTGAAGATCCGAACGATGCCGACCGACCGGACTGACGAGACAAGGCGTTGCCTGGTCGCAAAAGTAGCTGCCAAGGTCAACGACTTTTCGCGGAGACCACTACAACAACAACACTGCTCGGCCCACCCAGGCACCGGCGGCCTTCCGCGAGCCCTGGCCGAACGCAGTCGGCCGCACGCCGGCCGACCCGGCCGACCCGGCCGACCCGGCCGACCCGGCCGACCCGGCGGACCGGTCAGACCGGTCAGACCGAGCGACACCCACTCAAGAATCCCCCCACCTGCCCGGCGCGCTCGAGCCGGGCGAACGACCGCCCGCCGAGCTCCCACCGCTCGCCCAGCACGAACCCGCCCTCGTCGGCGACCCAGGCGATCTCCTCGGCCCCGACGACCGCCCACCGGAACCACTCGCTCGCGAGCGTCGCCGACTCCAGGCGGAGCTCGAGCACCCGCCGCTCCGGCCGGCGCGGGTCGAGCTCGACGAGGAGGGCTCCGCCCGGCGCCAGCAGCCGGCCGATCCGCTCGAGCAGCGCGCCCGGCGACCCGCCGATTCCGATGTTCCCGTCGAGCAGGAGCGCCGTCTCCCAGGTCCCGGCGCCGGGGAGCTCGCCGAAGATGCACGCCTCGAGGGCATTCCCGCCACCGTCCCGGGCGATCGTGACCGCCGCCGCGGAGATGTCGACCCCGAGCGCGAAGACGCCCCGTCGGGCGAGCGCGTGAAGGTGGCGTCCGGGGCCGCAGCCGAGGTCGATCACCGGGCCGACCGCCCGCGCGAGGAGGTCCTCGTCGACGCTGTCGACCGGGCCGAGCCACCGCTCGTAGGGCAGGCGGAGACGGACGCCGTCGCGGGTTCTCGCCCGCACCTCGCCGTCCTCGTCGACCCGGGTCAGGCCGAGCGCGTAGAGCTCGAGCACGGTGCTCATCCGAGCGCCGCGACCGCCCGGGCGAACCGCGAGCCGGGAATCGCCGCGGCGACCGCGCGGGCGTCGTCGATCCCGTCGATGTCGCGCAGCGGGCGCAGCTCCCGCACGCGGAGGCCGACCGCCGCCAGGCGGTCGCGCTGGTGGCGGCAGGTCAGCGCACTGCTCATCGGCACCCCGACGACGGCGTCCGGGCAGGCCCGGGCCAGACCGATGCACCAGTAGCCGCCGTCGAACGCCGCGCCGAGCACGGCGTCGACCCGGGGATCGGCGAGTGCGTCGATCCCCTCGAGCAGAAGCTCCGGCGTCACCTGAGGCGTGTCCATGCCGACCAGCAGAGCCGGCCCGCCGACGTCGGCAAACGCCGCGGCCAGCCGCTCGTCGAGACCTTCCCCCCGCTGGGTGAGCACCTCGAATCCGTCGGGCAGCCAGTCGCCGGGATCCCCGTCGAGGACGAGGACCCGCCGGTCGACCGGCGTCTCGAGAACTCGGGCGAGCGTGTCGGCGAGGGCGGCCCGCGCCAGTTCTGCGGCCTCGGTCGGGGTGCACGGCGGGCAGAGCCGAGTCTTGACCCGGCCGGCGACCGGGGCCTTGGCGATCACGATCAGCGAGCCGTGCGCCGGTCGGCGGGCCGGCACCGGGGGCCCGGCGGATGGCTGCGTCAGGCTCGTCGACATCTCCCCCGAACCCTAGGTCCCGGCCGGCCGGATTCGCATTACGGAACGCGAAACGGCTGTTCCGGGGCTACGCGTCGCCCGCGTCGAGCAGGGCGGCCATCGCCGCGCTGCCGCGCTGGATCGCAGGACGCATGTCGGGGTTGAGATGGTGGGCGGTCGAGTCGTAGTCGTCGGGGAGCGTGCCTCGCAGGTGGTCGTTGAGGGCCTGCAGACGTGGGTAGTAGCCGCCCCCCATGCAGAAGATCGCGTCGTAGCGCTGGCCGCCGATCTCGTGGGCGTCGAGTGTGGTCGCGTGTTCGAGTTGCAGCGTGGCGGATCCCGGTCGAGGCCCGGCTGACACGCGCAGCTCGATCTCGTCGGCGCCGCCGCCGAGTGACACCTTGAGAAAACGCGGCGCGTCGCACTCGAGGACCGTGCCCGAGCCCATGTGGACCTGCTGGAATTGACCGCCGACCCGGAGATCCCCGGTGACCGGCACGTACCACCGACGCAGGCGCTCGGGGTTCGTGCAGGCGTCCCAGAGGTCCTCGATCGTCGTCTCGTAGACCCGCGTGAACACCGCGACACGGGCCGGGCCGGCCGGGATCGGGCGGCGCCGGAGCTCGGGATCGGGCTCGTCGTAGGCCGTCGTTGCGCTCGTCATCGGGTGCCGCCTTCCGCGTCGGGATGGGATGAAGATGCTCGTCGTGCTCGCGTGCCCCGGGCGACCTCCACGCCGAGTGCGTCGAGCCGCTGGTTCCAGAAGCGCCGGTACGGCTCGATCCACCGATCGACCTCCTCGAGGGGCGTGGGATCGACCGCGTAGAGTCGCCGCGTGCCGGCGGTCCGCACCGTCGCGAAGCCGGCCTCTCGCAGTACGCGCAGGTGCTGGGAGACCGCCGGCTGGGAGATGCCGAACTCGGCCTGGATCAGCGCACCCACCTCACCGGCGGCCTGCTCGCCGTCGCCGAGCAGCTCGACGATACGCCTGCGTACCGGGTCACCGAGGATCTCGAACGCGTGCACCCGGCGAGAGTATCAGTTCAGCCTTATATAAGCAAGCGCTAACTCACTCCTTGGACAGGGCCGGCCAGGATCTACCGCGCAGGGCCGGTCCGGCGCTCTGCTCAGGGCCGGCCAGGATCTCATGCGACCGGACCCTGGGCCGAGGCAGATCGGTCAACCGGCGAGCGCCCCCCGGAGCGGGGCGCGGGCGAACTCCCGCATGCCGAGCTCGAAGTCCTCGACGGCCTCGAAGCCGAGCTCGGCCGCGGCCCGCGCGGGCGAGGCGAAGACGTGGCGGACGTCGCCCAACCGGTACTCGCCGGTGGTGACCGGCGACAGCACGCCGGCACCGGTCTCGCGAGCCAGGGCGCCCGCCATCTCGCCGACGGTCCGCGGCCGGCCGCTGGCGATGTTGAACGCCCGGGTCGGCAGGTCGTCCGTCGTCAGCGCGAGGACGTTCGCCCGGGCGACGTCCCGGACGTGGACGAAGTCCCGCAGCTGACGGCCGTCCTCGAAGACGCGGGGCGGTCGTCCGGCGGCGAGCTCGCTGCGGAAGATCGACGCGACCCCGGCGTACGGCGTGTCGCGGGGCATGCGTGGTCCGTAGACGTTGTGGTAGCGCAGCGCCGTCACGCGGACGCCGGTCTCCCGGGCGAACGCGAAGCAGAGGTGCTCCTGGTGGACCTTCGTCGCCGCGTAGACGTTCCGCGGGTCGAGTCGGGCCGACTCGCCGATCGCCTGTGGATCGAGCGGGCGGGCGCAGTCCGGACAGAGCGGGTCAAAGCGGCCGGCCGCGAGGTCGGCGGCGGTCCGCGGTGGGGCCGGCGTGCGACCGTGCTCGGGGCAGCGGTAGGCCCCCTCGCCGTAGACGACCATGCTGCTCGCGAGCACGAGCGGCCCGCGGAACGCCTCCCCCGCCAGCGTGCGAAGGAGCACCGCGGTCGCGAGATCGTTCTGCCGCACGTAGTCGGCAACGTCGCCGAAGTCGCTGCCCAGGCCGACCATAGCCGCCTGGTGGGAGACGTGATCGATGCCTTGGAGCGCGTTCCGGAGGGCATCGGGATCGCCGACATCACCATGTATGAACTCGGCCCGCGGGTCGATCCGCGGCCGGCCGGCGGCGTGCGCGGCCGGGAGGAGCGAGTCGAGGATGCGGACTTCCCGCCCGTCGTCGAGGAGCGCCGCGACCACGTGCGAGCCGATGAACCCGGCGCCGCCGGTGACGAGGATCACCGGGCGAACGGTATCCGTGTGAGATCCTGTCGACCGTGGACCCCGACGACTCCCCAGGACTCGAGGCGCCCGGCCGGCCGAGCCCGGGCCCCGAGCACATCACCCCGCACGACCGCGGCCTCGTCGAGTGGGTCGCGACCGCCGCTGCCGGCGACCGTATTCCCGAGCCGTGGAAGTGGGCGTCGAATCCGTTTCAGTCGGTGGTGCTGCGGCTGATCGACCTTCGCGTGATCGCCGCCCCGGCGCACGGGGCCGACCGGGGCGACGTCGTCCGGGGCGCGGCGCTCGCCGCCCAGGCCTGGCTGGAGCGACATCCCCGCAACGTCGAGCGCCCGCTCCAGTTCGACGACACCGAGTCGCCCGCCGCGCCCGAGTAGGGCCGACCCACTTGATCGACGTGATCCTCCCGGTCCTCGACGAGGCCGAGTCGCTCCCGTGGGTGCTCTCACGGATGCCGACCGGTTTCCGGGCGCTCGTCGTCGACAACGGCTCGACCGACGGGTCCCCGAGGATCGCCGGCGAGCTCGGCGCGCGCGTCGTCGAGGAGGACCGGCGCGGGTTCGGCGCGGCCTGCTACGCGGGACTCGTCAACGCCGAGACCGACGTCGTCTGCTTCATGGACTGCGACGGATCCCTCGATCCGGCAGACCTCCCGCTCGTCACCCGCCCGGTGACCGACGGGTCGGCCGATCTCTGCCTCGGCGCCCGCCGCCCGAGCGCCGGTGCGTGGCCTCCCCACGCGCGGCTTGCCAACCGACTACTGGCCATCGAGATCGGCCGGCGAACCAAGCTGCGGATCCGCGACATCGGACCGATGCGGGCTGCCCGCCGTCGGGCGCTGCTCGGGCTCGAGCTCCGCGACAGGGCCTTCGGCTGGCCGCTGGAGATGGTCCTCCGCGCGTCCCAGGAGGGGCTCGCGATCGGCGAGGTCGACGTGCCCTACCACCCGCGGCGGGGCGGCCGGTCGAAGGTGACGGGGACCGCGCTGGGGACGTTCCGGGCGATGCGGGACATGTCCTCACACCTGCGGTGAATCACTGCGCGGGGTCCGCGCGCGGCGCAGACGCAGGAGGAAGAGGAGCGCCGAGCCGACGCAGACCGCCGCGCTGTAGAGCAGCCACCGGCCGAGGTAGGCGTCGGTGCTCTGGCCGGTGTCGAGGCGGTAGCGCCGCTCGCCGAGGCCGAAGATCAGCGGCGCCCAGATGAACAGCGGGAGCACGACGAAGAAGACGGCGATCCGCAGGTGGTTGAGCGCGTCGAGGCGGTCCTCTCGTGGCGGCGTGCCGACCCCCAGCCCGCGACTGGCCAGGCCGCCGAGCAGCGAGTAGAACGGCAGCAGGACGAAGTCGTGGAGCAGGATCGCGGCGACCAGCCACTCGGTGATCTCGACCGGCTTGGCCCGGTGGAAGAGCTCGAGGATCGCGTAGCCCGAGAGGGCCAGCGCCGCCAGGCCGCTGAGCAGGTGAAGCGGGCCGGCCCCGTAGGAGTCGCGCAAGCCCCGGCCCATCAGGCGGCGGTGAACTCGAGGCTGGAGACCCACTTCGTGCAGTGCACCCCCGGCAGCGCCGGGACGATGATCCGCGCGGGAAAGCCGTGGTCGATCGACAGGTCGACGCCGTTGACACGGAGCGCGAGCAGCGACCGGCCGTCGTCGGCCTGGTTGGCCGCGAGCGTCGTCTGGCGAAACTCGCCGCGCCGCTGAAGTGACTGGACCGCGAGCAGATCGCGGGACTCCGCGCCGATCAGATCGGCGATCGTCCCGAGCGGCACGCCGGTCCACCGCTGGGTCGTCGACCATCCCTCGACGCAGGCGATCGGGAGATCCTGGGTTCGCTGGGGCAGGGCGAGGAGCTGCTCGCGGGAGAACGTCAGCGACCGGCCGTCGGGACCGACGACGCGAAGACTCCAGTGGGCGCCGGTCTCCTCCGCGGTGACGCCGACCGAGGAGGCCGTCTTGTTGACCTGGAAGCCGTTCGGACCGGGAGCCGGGACCCGGCCGCGGGGCGCGAAGATCGCGAGTTGGCGCAGCGGGCCGCCGATGCTCTGACCGGCGGCGCTGACGCCGACCGCGAGCGAGGCGACGCCGACGGTCCCGACGAAGCCCCGCCGGGAGATCGTCGGCAGGGCCGGCGACGTCGGAGCTGTCGTGTCGTGGGCCGGTGGCTCGGGTTGCGTGTCGGCGAGCGACTCGCGCAGCGGGGCGATCACGCCCCGGTCGCGGAAGGCCTGGCGGATCACCCTGAACTTGACCGCCACGTGGAAGGCGAGCGACGCCGTAAAGAGGATCGCCGCGTAGTAGTGGACCGGGACGAAGGAGAACCGCCACGGATAGAAGATCTCGCTGTTGAAGAGTCCGGAGACCAGGGTGAACAGGCTGGATGCGACGAGCAGGGCGATCGACAGGCGCTCGATCGCGTGGGCCGGCGAGCGGACGGCGGGCCACTCGAAGAGCTTGGGGATCACCGACCACAGCTTCGCGAGGAGGACCGGCGCGAGGGCGATGCCCGCGGCGATGTGGATCCCCTGGGTCGCGGCGTAGAGCCAGGCCGGATGGGTCGGCCAGTGGAAGAAGTACGGGACGATCCCACCCGAGCTGACCGAGTTGTGGCCGAGGCTGGGGTCGTAGGCCGCGTGCGAGAGGTAGCCGGTGACCATGCAGAGCAGGAACAGCGGGAGCATCGCGCTGCCGAGCAGGGAGCTCAGCCATGGCCCGCGGAGCGGGCTGCGCCAGAACTCGGCGCGAAACGGACCGGGCGGCGGGTCGGCGGGCAGGAGTGGCATCTCGGCATCGATGATCTGCCGGCGAGCCCGGATGCGCAAGCCACAACCCGCTCAATTAATCGGCCGTTCCGATTCGCCTCGCCGATCGGTGACGGCCGTCGCCCAGCAGGTTCGCCGCCGCGCAGCGTCTAGGGTCGTCGGTCCTCGTGGCGACCCGCGGCGCATCCATCCCAGCCTCGATCCCGAGACGCGCCCGCCTCCCGGCGGGCGTCGCGGCCGGTGTCGGCGCGACGATCCTCGCCGGCGTGATCGCCCGGACGGTTGGCGACCGGCTGGGAACCCAGCTCGCGCCGTTCATGGCGAATCTCGACGGCCGGGCAACGCCGTGGGCGCCTGTCGTCGTCGTCGTGTTCGGCCTCGCCGTGCTCGCCGCGCCGCTGCTCGTCGCCGCGCGCCTGCGGCCGCCGGCCTTCGCCGCCGCGAGCTTCGCGATCAGCCTCGTCCTCCGGCTCGGGCTGGCGATGGCCCGGGGCGGGACCGGGCAGTGGGACGCGGTCTTCGGTCGCAGCAGCGAGGCGCCGCACGAATACCTGCCGGCCCTGCCGGCCCTGCGAATCGGGGTCCACGCGTTCCTCGAGCGGTTCGCCAAGATCGCCCCGACCCTCCCGACGCACCCGTCCGGCCACCTCCCCGGAATGCTGGTCACCCTTCACCTGCTCGGGATCACGACGGCTGCGGGGATGGCCGCCCTGACGATCGGCGTCGGGGCGCTCGCGGTGCCGCTGACCTACGCCCTCGGGCGGAGCCTGCTCGACGAGCGGCGCGCCCGGATCGCGACCCTGCTGGCCGGGTTCTCGCCGACGGTCCTGATCATCGGAGTCAGCTCGGCCGACGCCCTCTACGCGACGCTCGCCCTCGCCGCCGCGTGTGCCCTGCTCGCGGCCCGGCCGGCGCTCCGCGCGGTGGGGCCGGCGCTGCTCGCGCTCGCCTCGTTCTTCTCGCCGGCCCTGCTGGCGATCGGCCTCTGGGCCTTTCTGGTCCGACTGCTCCGCCGGGAGCGGGCCACCGCGATCCGCCTGGCGGTCGGCTGCTCGGTCGCGGTCGTCGCCTTCTACGTGGTCCTCCGGCTGATCGCCGGCTTCGACCTGATCGCGACGGTCCGGGCGATCGACGCCGACTACCGCAGGGGCGTCGCCGGCGCCCGTCCGTACTGGTTCTGGCTGTTCGGCTCGCCGGCCGCCTTCCTCGTCGCGCTGGGCATCCCGATCGCCTGGCTCGGCGTCCGCGCGGTCGGCCACCGGGACCCGGCGGCCCGGGCCCTCGCCGTGGTGATCGTCCTCTCGTCGGCACTCGGCTACACCAAGGCCGAGACCGAGCGAATCTGGGTGTTTCTCGTCCCGCTGGCCTGCATCGCAGCGGCGACCGAGCTCCCGCCGCGCCGCCTGCGACTGATCCTCGCCGCGCTGGCCGTGCAGGCGATCCTCGCCGAACTGCTCCTCGACACGGTCTGGTAGCCGCACCCACCCCTTGCTAGGCTCAGCTACGGACACATGTCCTCCGGGTCCTCCCCTGGTCTCTGCCCGGTGGGCCTATTCAAGGCCATGGAGTGAGGACACGAAGACGCGTCAGATGGACACAGCACGGCAGTGGAACTGCTGCCTCGCCCGCCGGATGCCGGCGGGCGCCGGGGGGAGGGCTCGCCGTCGGCGCTGATCGACGTGGCCTGACTCGAACGTTGCCGATCCGCGCGGTGACCGCGCTCGGTCTGGGGCTGACGATCGCCTACGCCGTGTATGCCGTCGGCGGCTGGGGCGGCCAAGCCGTGCACAGCTTCTTCGTCGACTGGGTCTACGACGCCGTGACGGTGATCGCGACGGTGCTATGCGGGTTGCGGGCGATCCGCGTCCGCGAGGAGCGGGCGGTCTGGTCGCTGGTCGCCGTGGCGTTCGCCCTCGAGCTCACCGGCAACGTGCTCGAAACCGCGCTGTACGGTGCCGCGACGGCTCCCGTGCCGTCGGCCGCCGATGTGTTCTGGATCGCCTTCTACGTGCCGCTGATCGTGGCGCTGGCGCTGCGGGTGCGCGCGGCGGCCGTCGTCGCCGGCGTTGTCATCTTCGACGTCCTGATCGCGACCGGCGCCCTCGGCGCGGTGTCGGCCGCGTTCGTTCTCGACGCGATCCTCGCCAACGGCTCCGGATCGACCTCGGAGCTCGTGACGACGCTGGCGTACCCGGTCGCTGACCTCGTGCTCGTCGGGCTCGTCCTCCAACTCGCTGCGGCGAGCGGCTGGCGCCTGGGCCGGGCGACCAGCCTGATGGCCGGCTGCTTCGTCCTCCTGGCGGTGACCGACACGATCTTTGCGTTCGAAACCGCGCGGGGGACGTATGTCGCCGGCGGTGTGCTCGACCTCGGCTGGCTGGCCCCATACGCGCTGTTCGGGGTCGCGGCCTGGATGCGCCCCGACAAGGTCGCGTCAGTGCCGGAGGCTCCGGGCTGGCGGGCTCTCGCCCTGCCGGTGAGTTTCGCGCTGGTCGGGCTCGTGATGGTCGTCTACTCGGGAATAGCACATGTCAACCCGGCGGTGGTCGCGTTCGGCACGAGCGCGTTGGTGTTTGTGATCGTGCGTTTCGTCGTCACGTTCCGCAGCTACCTCGACGCGCTGGCGAGGACGCGGCTGATCCTGGAGACGGCGCACGACGCGTTCATCTCTTTCGATGCGGATGGCCGGATCACCGACTGGAATCCCGAGGCGGAGGCCACCTTCGGCTGGGCGCGTCAGGAGGTGCTCGGTCGCGACCTGACGGCGACGATCATCCCCCAAGGTCGTCGCGACGCGCACCGGCGGAGCATCGCGCGATTTCTGGCGACCGACGGCGACGAGGCGCTCGGCGGCCGGGTCGAACGTACCGTGGTCGGGCGCGACGGGCGGGAGTTCCCGATCGAGTGGACGATCTCCCCGCTGGCGAACGAGACCGGCTGGACGTTCAACGCCTTCATGCGCGACATCACGGACCGCCGGCGCGCGCAGGACGAGCTTTCCCTGGCCCGCGACGAGGCCCTCGAGGCCTCGCGGATGAAGTCGATCTTCGTGGCCAACGTGAGCCACGAGATTCGTACGCCGATGAACGGCGTGATCGGCATCGCCGATGTTCTGCTCGGCACCGAGCTCGACCCACAGCAGCGGGAGTTCGTCGAGACGATCTCCGCCTCGGGTGACGCGCTGCTCGGGATCATCGACGACATCCTCGACTTCTCGAAGATCGAGGCTGGCAAGCTCGAGCTCGACCCGACCGACTTCGATCTCCGGGAGGCGGTCGAACGGGCCTGTGGAATGCTCGCGACCCGCGCGCACGAAAAGGGACTCGAGCTGCTCGTCTCGATCGAGCCGGAACTGCCGACGCGGGTGCGCGGAGACGCGGCACGGATCCGCCAGGTCATCACGAACTTCGTCTCCAACGCGATCAAGTTCACCGGCACGGGCGAGGTCGTGGTCAGAACGAGCGCGGTTTCAAGCGGCGAACACGTGACCGTCGTCCGCCTGGAGGTGTCGGACACCGGCATCGGCATCGAGTCTGAGACCCTCGCGGAGCTGTTCACGCCGTTCTCGCAAGCCGATGGGTCGACGACCCGCAAGTACGGCGGCACCGGCCTCGGACTGGCGATCTCCAAACAGCTGATCGAGCTGATGGGCGGCCGGTTCGGCGCCGAGAGCCAGCCCGGCGAGGGAAGCCATTTCTGGTTCGAGGTCTCGCTGCCGCGGGCGCAGACCGGCGACGATCGACCCTCCGTCAGGGACGAGCTGGCCGCGATCAGGGTCATCGTCGTCGACGACAACGCCACCAGCCGCGCGATCCTCGCCAGGACGCTGCGTCACTGGGAGCTTGACTGCGACGTCGCCGCGGACGCTGATGCGGCGATCAGCATGGTGGAGTCGGCGATCGTTGTCGGTTCGCCGTACGCCCTCGGGCTGATCGACCTGAACATGCCGGGCGTCGACGGGCGCGAGCTCGGCCGCAGGCTCCGCGCGAGGACCGCGACCGACGCGATGCGACTGGTGCTCCTGAAGCCCGCCGGCGCTGACTCCGCCGCCGCCCGTGAGGACGCGGCCACGTTCAACGGCTCGCTCACCAAGCCGGTCCGGCACGCACGACTCTACGAGGAGGTGCTGGCCGTGATCGGAGGCGACCGCCCGGCCTCGCGACGCCGCGAGCGATCGCTTGCGCGCGGGGCAGATCCCGCCCCTGACGCTGCGAGTCCGTGTGTCCTCGTCGTCGAGGACACCGAGGTCAACCAGGTGGTCGCGACCCTGATGCTCAAGCGGGCCGGCTTCCGGTCGCAGGTCGTGTCCAATGGCCGCGAGGCGATCGCCCTCCTCTCGCGGGGCGCGTCGTTCGCAGCGGCGTTGATGGACTGCCAGATGCCTGAACTCGACGGCTACGAGACGACGCGGGAGATCCGCCGTCGGGAGCACGGTGTGCGGCGCATGCCGATCATCGCGATGACGGCGAACTCGATGCAGGGAGAACGCGAGCGCTGCGTCGCCGCCGGGATGGACGACTACCTGACCAAGCCGCTGCGACTCCGCACGCTGCAGGACGCGCTCGCCCGCTGGATCGGCGTGACGCCGCCGGCGGCGCCGGCAGCCGACGAGACTGGGCCTGTCGGCGCCGCGCTCGACGACGCGGGTGGACCGCTGCTCGACGAAGCGGTCCTGACCCAGATCGAGAACCTCGACCGGGACATGCTGACCACGCTCCTGCCCGTCTACTCCGTCCAGGCGGCCGGCAACATCTCCGAGCTCGGCGGCGCCGTCGAGCGAGGTGAGATGCTGAGCGTCGCGCGGACGGCGCACAAGCTCAAAGGCTCGAGCGGAGCGATCGGAGCCGGGCACGTCTCGCGCCTCGCCGGAGCGCTCGAGACGAGCGCGAGGGCCGGCGACCTGACCGGCGCGGACCAAATCGTCGGCGACCTCCGCGACCGGCTGGACCAGACGATGCGCGCATTCCGCACGCGAGCGGCCGGCTCGGCCGATCATGCGGAGAACCGGTCCTAGCGCGTCGGGGGCGCCCAGGCCGTCGAGTCCTTACGAGGTGCGAACGCCCGTCTGATCGCGGTCGCATGCACTCCGTCGAGTGTGACAATGACCTCGTGACCGTCTCCGGCCATGCCCGCGGGTCGATCCTCGTCGTCGACGACGAGCCGACGATCGCCGAGGTCGTCTCCCGGTACCTGGTTCGCGCCGGCTACGAGGTCCGGTCGGTCTCCGACGGGGTCGGCGCCCTCGAGGCGGTCGACGCCCGCCGACCGGACCTCGTCGTGCTCGACCTGATGCTGCCCGGCATCGACGGGCTCGAGGTGATGCGCCGGATCCGCGACCGCGACCGCGAGCGGATCGCGATCATCCTGCTGACCGCGCGCGGCGAGGAGACCGATCGGGTCGTCGGCCTGCGGTTGGGCGCCGACGACTACGTCGTCAAGCCGTTCTCTCCGGTCGAGCTCGTCGCCCGGGCGGACGCCGTGCTCCGGCGGATCGACACGAGCGCGGACGACCGGCCCACGCTCGAGTTCGACGGCCTGCGGATCGAACCCGGGGCCCGGCGGGTGACTGTCGACGGCGAGGAGGTCGCCCTGACGCAGCGGGAGTTCGAGCTCCTGCTGTTCCTCGCCCAGCGGCCCGGTCGCGTCTTCACGCGCAACGAGCTGATGGACCACGTCTGGCAGTACTCGTTCTACACCGACACGTCGACCGTCACCGTCCACGTCCGCCGCCTCCGCGCGAAGATCGAGGCCGACCCGGCCCAGCCGCGGTTCCTCGAGACGGTCTGGGGAGTCGGCTACAGGTTCCGGCCGTGACCGGCCGCCCGGGTCTCGAGGCCCGCGGCGGGCTGGTGCTCGCCGTCGGCGCGGCAGTCGCCGTCGGGCTTGCCGCGGTCGCGGTCGACGGCATGCACGGGGCCCGGGTGATGCTCGAGATCCTCGTACCCGTCGGGATCCTCACGGTCGGCGGAGTCGCCGTCGCACTCGGCCGGATCGGCCGTTTCGGCGGGCTCAAGCAGCAGCTGGCCCTCGTCGGGACGATCGCGATCGGCCAGTTCCTGCTGGCGATCGGGCTGCTCGTCGAGCTGATGTTCGTCTCCCGGCACGACGCCCTCTACACCGGGCTCGTCGCGATCTACGCGGGTCTGCTCGGCGGCTGGTCGGCCCGCGCGCTCGGCCGGCGGCTGCTCCACGACGTCGGCCAGATCCGCGCTGGACTGGCCGCGGTGGGTGACGGAGCCCGGGAGATCTCGATCGACGTCGCCGGCGACGACGAGCTCGCCGGCCTGGCGACGGAGGTCGAGCGGATGGTCGACCGGCTGGCGACCGAAGAGCGGGCCCGAAGCGCGGTCGAGGCGGCCCACCGCGACCTGATCGCCGCGGTCTCCCATGACCTGAGGACCCCGATCACGTCGCTGCGGCTGCTGGCCGACGCCCTCCGCGACGAGGTCGTCGACCCGCGCTCCCGGCTGGAGTACGTCTCGCGGATCGCGACCCACGTGACAGCCCTCAGCGGCCTGATCGACGACCTCTTCGAGCTCTCGCGCCTCCAGGCCGGCGACGTCCGCTGGGCGATCGAGCAGGTCCCGCTCGACGAGCTCGTCCTCGAGACGGTCGACGCGATGCGGCCCGAGGCCGACGCCCACTCGGTCGCCGTCCGGGCCGAGCTGCCGGCCGACCTGTTCCCCGTCCGGGGCAACCCCGAGCAGATCCAGCGGGTCCTGTTCAACCTGATCCAGAACGCGATCCGCCACACGCCGGCCGACGGGAGCGTGACGGTCCGCGCCCAGCCGACCGACGACGAGCTCGAGATCGAGGTCGCCGACACGGGGGCGGGGATCCCGGCGGGGGAGCGCGAACGCGTCTTCGAGGCCTTCTTCCAGGGGTCGTCCCGGGCCGCCCGGACGAACGGGAGCGCCGGCCTCGGCCTGGCGATCTCCCGGGCGATCGTCGAGGCCCACGGCGGGCGGATCTGGGTCGCCGACGCGGGCGAGGGGACCCGGGTGCGGTTCTCCCTTCCGCGAGCGGGCGCTCGCGGCGTCCCGGCGTCCGCCGCCTGAGAGCGCTCGCGGCGTCCCGGCGTCCGCCGCCTGAGAGCGCTCGCGGGCGTTCGGCGGTTGCGGCGTCGCACATCGCGCTCTGGGCGCCTCCCGGCGGGACTCCGCTCGCTTGAGTGCTACAGCGCCGGGGCTTTCGGAACGTCTTGGCGCGGTGGTTGCGGAGGGCCGGCTCGCAGCGTGGCCGCGGCGGCGCCCGGTTGCTGGCGCCGCGCGGGTTTGTCGCCTGCCGGCGACAGGGACCTCTGGTCGTGGGTGAGGGCTGGGCTTGCGGCGTCCCGGCGTCCGCGACCTGAGAGCGTGCGCTCGCGGCGTCGGGCTTCCACGACGATGATCCTCGCCGGGGCGGCGCGGAGTCAGATGCACGTTCGCCTAGCCGGCAGCCGGCCGGCCCCTCCACTCCACTCCACTCCACTCCACTCCACGGCCGTAGCCGACGAGGTGCGCGCCGCTGATCAGCCGGGGAACGCCACCGACCCGTGGTCTTCTCGCGGACGACAAATTCCCTGCCGTCGTCGAAGTCGTTCACGTAGACCATCCCGTTTGACCGGGTCAAACTGTGGGCGTGTCCGCCGCGAAACCATTCGGGAAGCTCACCTGGGTGGTCACCGTGTCGGTCCGAAGGCCAATGACTGCCAGAGAGCCCTGGAAGTAATTCGATGCGACCAACTCCCCCGTCAGTGGGCGAGGCTCATCGAGAAGGACAGATTGCCTACATTCTGGATCGTGTTGACCACTTTGTTCGCCCGCTCATTGATCACCAGCACCGAGCCCGCGAGGACGGCGGGGTTGGTGGGCGACACCAGGGGCGTGACGTAGACGGTCCCGGTAAGCGACCGCGACCGCCTCGGCCGCGGTCGGGACGTCGATCGAGTCGGTCACCGAGTCGGTCCGCTGGCTGATCACCGAGACGGTCGTGTCGTGGTTGGGGCAATCCCCTCGGACCGTTCCTGCTGGGGGTCGTCGCGGTCGGGCTGATCGGGTTCGCTCTACTCGATCGCCGACGCCCCCTACCGGAAGATCTGAGCCGGGGTCAGCGAGGGAGTCAGCCGTTGCGGTCGTTTGAGGTCGCGTGGTTCCCGTAGCGGCCGGATCACGTCCGAGAATCCGACTCGCCGGCCGTCGTGATCGCCGAGCCCGGCTGGGCGACCGGCGCCCGACCATGTCCCAGAAAGATCGTATGTAGGAGCGGCGCCGTCCGGTTAGCAGCGGAGGATCGGGGCCTCTGTCAATCGAGGCTGGAGGATGCCCCATGACGATCTTCGTTGGCTTGGACCTGCATCGCGCCCAGATCACCTACGACGCCCTGGATGCCGATACCGGGGAGGTCCGCGCCGGCCGGATCCGGCCGGCGAACCGCGGCACTGTTGCAGCGTTCCTCGCGCGGACCAGGGGAGCTGACCAGGAGGTTGTCGTCGCGGTCGAGGCGATGACCGGATGGCGGTTCTTCGCCGAGGAATGCGCTCGCGCCGGCGTTGAGGTTCATCTCGCCGAGCCGGCGGAGACGCGCGAGCGCCAGGATCGCAAGCGTCGCGCGAAGACCGACAAGCTCGACGCCCGGCTGCTGCGCGAGCTGCTGATGCAGAAGCGGCTGCCGGAGTCGTGGATCGCGCCGCCGCACATCCTTGACCTGCGCGCGAAGGTTCGCCGGCGTAAGACCCTCGTCGACCAGCGCACCCAGTGGCTGCAGCGCATCCACGCCGTGCTCTTTCACCACGGGGTGGCCGTCCATGCCGGCCAGCTCGGGCGCCTCTGCGCCGAACAGGCGCGCGAGCAACTCGCCGGACTTGACCTTCCCGGGTCAGCAGTGCAGCAGAACACCGTGGCGCTCGGGATCATCGAGCACCTCAACGGGGAGGTCGCCGGTCTCGATCGCGAGCTCGAGCGGTTCGCGCGGCGCCAGCCTGGTTGTCGCGCGCTGATGGCGCACTACGGGATCGGTCCCTGCGTGTCGACGGCGATCCTTGCCGAGCTCGGTGACACCCGGCGCATGTCTTCGTCGCGCCAGGCCGTGCGCTGCGCCGGCCTCGACGTCACCGTCCACCAGTCCGACGCCCGTAGCCGCGGCGGGCATCTCTCGCGCCAAGGCTCACCCGTCCTGCGCTGGGCGGCGTTCGAAGCGCGCAGAGCGCCGCCCGCCCGAGCTCGCCCGACCACGAGCACTACCTGGAGCTCAAAGACCGCCTCGGAGCGAACCGTGCGGCGCTGACGATCGCGAGGAAGTTGCTTCGCCGCGCCCACCACACCCTGCGCGAGCTCGGCGACGACGCGATCGCCCCACCCCGTTTACCAGCTCACCCATGCGCGCTGCTCGACAGTCATCGACCGCGGCCAGCTCCCCCAGAATTGCCGTCGCCACCGCAACCACCGGGTGCGCGACCCTGAAAGATTGAGCGGCCGCACCGCTCAACGCGGGATCACCCCCATCCACGATCTAGTCGCCGAGCCCAGACATGACTCGAGCACCAAGATAAGGCTGAGCATCCACGCGCACCGCCCCCACGCACGACGACAACGAAGAGGAGGCTACCGACCAGCGCACGGACCGACCGATTCCAAGGGCACAGGCCGCGAATCCCCCAACCGATCGGTCCAGCCCGACCCGCGACGACCGCAGAACGCCGCACAACGCGTCGTTTGGCCGCCCGGCCGGCCGCAAGCGGGGCGAAATGGCCAATCGGGCCCCCCTTGACGGCCGCACACCTACAGATAAGGCAATTCTGGGACATGTTCTGCCGTCCGATCTGACGGTCACGGTGTAGCGGTGACCGAGCTCGCCCTGCGCGGATCGGTTGGGCCGGGCTCGGCGTCCGAGTCCCCCGCCTCCCCCGCCCTCCTCGACGTCGACGCCACCGTGGCGGCCGCCCGTCGCGGCCGGGGTTGTCCGCGAGCTCGTCGACCGCGCCTCGCTCGCCGCGAGATCGCCTGCCAACAGGCTGGCCGCCCCCTGACGCGCCGAGGCCTGCGCCGTCCGCGTCGGCGACGTCGACGAGCGCCGCCGCTCAGACGCCGCCCGGCTACGCCGCCGGGCTCTCCCTCACTCGACCACCTGGTGGATCACCGCCCGCTACGGCAAACGCGGCCGCCGCCGCCACATCCCGAGCTTGGCCTTGAGCGTTCCTCCGACCCCGTACATACGGTTGTACTACGTTGTACCCCGGTGGACCCAAGGGGAGCCTAGACGGGGAGTTACCCGGCGGAGTACGGTTGGCACCGTATTCCGGGTGCTTCGGGCGTCGCTTGAGTAGGCGAGTTCCTCTGCGCGTCTAGACTACCGAGCCTCCTGGCAGCTACTCGGACGGGACTCACACCCGTTGGCGACGACGAGCTTATGTTGGATCAGCTACTCAAGCAGCACCTCCAACTCTGGGCACACGCACGATCCGGGCTAACCGGGAGGCCGCAGGGCCGTTGTCGGACCTGTCAGCGACTCAGGTGCGAATCCACAGCGGCGCAGATCGCCTGCGCCACTCGCGGCGTTCCAACCGCGCACTGAATGATCTCTGCCATGCGGGCCGGGTCGTCCTGTGCGTAGTCGAGTCGGGATGCTTCCGAGTAAATCCTCACGATCAGGCCTCGCTTCGCCGAGTCGCCAATCCAAGTCTCGACGACGTCGGTGTGACGGAGCTGCTTTTGGATAATCCCCTTCTTGTTCATCTGGAGAGTTCGTCGGTTAGTGACGACCAGCAAGTACAGGTCGTCCATCAGGGCGGTTCCGTGCCGCGCGAGACACACGACTTCCTCACCATGCTCGAGGAGATCCTTGATGACGGCTTGGTTTCGAGTCGTGAGGGCGGTCGCGGTCGCACGGTCGCTGTCCGAGGTGCCTATAACAACAGCAGCAAAGGCAGAGTCCAGTGGCTCAGCTGCCGTATCACGACTAAACAGTCCCACCAGCCAGAACCTCCTGTACCAAGACGGCAGTTGTCAGCTAGGCGTGCCGGCGACCATCGACAACGCGGCGCGTTGGCGACCGGCGAGCGTCGCGTGATGCTAACCGATGGACCCCGGCCTCGCTCCGTGACGGGTTGGCCCGAGTCGATTAGGTCGGAACCCGTCCCAAGCCAGGCGGGCAGGTGACGTGACGGATCTGCGCGGTGCTGCACCCGTCGCTCCCCGGACCTGGGACGAGCGGCGCGCACGATAAGCCGTCCACGTCAACTGGGAAGCTGCAGCGAAGTGCGGCGGTTCTGGATCATCCTGCGCGAGGCCGTCTCCCGCGCTGAGCCGGTCATGCCGCTCATCGTCGCGTCGTTGGTTGCGAGCGCACTCTCGATCGACGCTCCGTATCGCGCCGCGGGACTTCTATGCGCCCGCGGCTGACGTAGGCATCGTGCTGCTTGTCGCACATGCTATTGAAGCTCGCTTGCTCCGAGTCCGAGGTCGCGCGAGGCTGAGGATCGTTGACCTTCAGCCGGGCCGAGTCCCACCTAGCAAGGAGTCGGCGACGCGTCTCTGGCGAGTCTTGTTGGCGGTGTTTCTTCTGCCATCCGCGGCTATTCTGATTGCCACGGAGGTAGCCATCTTGCACGTACTCGCCCGTGGGTCGTTCGCCACTCAGAACGCGCGTGGGATCTTTCCGGCCTGACGTTCGGCATCGTCGCCGTCGCGGTCGCCGGACTCGCGGCCACTGGCGGCACGGAGTGAACCGCACCGAGACCCGCACCCTCGACGGGTACATCCAGGCCGGCCCCGGAGCCAAACCTCGCCCGTGCTCTGCTCTGCTGCAGCTCTCTCGGCGTACCGCGCACGGCGACCGGCTCATCGCCGGGCCGTCTCATCGCGAGTGTCCCAACGCTCGATGGGTTGGGATCCCGGGCCGCCTTTGCCGGCGAGGGACGTAAGTCCGGCCGCAGCACCGCCTCGGGCGTTGCTGCGCCGGCGGTGCGATCGGGTTCAGCTGAGGGCCAGTTCGTCGTCGGGAGCCGGCGCTCCGTCAACGTCCTCGCGGGAGCCGACGCCTGCCGTCCCTAGGCTGGTGCGCAGTCGGCTCACGATGCGTTTCCGTCGAGCTTCGAAGAACCCGAGGAACCCATCGAGGTCAGCGGGTAACCCAGCAAGATCATGGCCCGCGAGGTACGCCTGTCGCGACAGTTCGTCGGGCAGGTGCTCTGCCATCCACTCGAGCGGCATGGTGGCTTGTTTTGAGGTGTTGACGGCTCCCTCGAGCAGTTGGAGGTTGGGTAGGTGATCGCGTAGCCCAGCGGCCGCCGCGGCATCGGCCTCGCCGACACCAGCCGTGAGCAACGAGGCCTTCGTCAGCCGCTTCCGGGGGAAGATGTGGTCGACGTGGAAGATTCTGCTGCCATCCCACCCCGGGTAAAGGGCAGCGAGCACCGAGAACGCGTTCTTCCCGTACTCGGTCCAGCTGAGCGCCTCGATTTCCGCGTCCGTAGAGCGGAGACTCTTACCTTGCCTCGCCATCGCCGCCTCAAGCTCCTCCACGGGGAATGCGTCGCCCCGGCATTCGCGCATCGCCCGTCGTAGGGCAAGCAGCAGCGTGTCCAGACCCGAACCCCAGATTCCGCGCTTGAGGAGGCTATGAGGCTACGCAAGACCCAGCCGCGAACGCGGAGTCGATCCTCGCGCGACTGGGCACTGGTGAGCCACGTGTGGTTGTGCGCCTTCTGCCGAAACCAGTCCGCGAGGGGCACGATGACGCTGTGCGCGGTGAGGGTCTGCTGAGCGAGACCAAAGCTCGCAAGGGCGGCCGCCGCGAGCTTCAGGCTCGCTTCGATCGAGTCCCAGCACGCCTCGACCTCTGACATCGTCGCGAGATTGATGTTCGACGCCTGGAATCTGACGTCGGCCGCATCGGTGAGGACAAGCGCGGCCTTGAGTACCTGATTGTTGTTAAAGCTGAAGCCGCCCCCAGTGTGGTTGAGCTCATCACCCAGCGTGTGGATCGACTCGCGCGCGTCGCGCTCCTTCCAGCGCCGTCGCGATGCTCAGCAGCAGGTCGGACGAGGACAGGGCCATCCCGCCGGAGTTCACGCGGATGAAGATGTCCAGCACGCGGTCTAGGCTCTGAACCTCTTCCACGTGCGTCGCGACGACAAGGTCGCTGCTGATGACCTGTCGAAGTCGATCCAGCGTCCGTGTCGCGCGCGTCAGCGCGTCGCCGCTGAGTCCCGCTCTCTGTAGGTCGGGCAGGACGTCGACGATCGACTCCATGTGCAGGACCTTCGGCACGGGGAACCAGTGCGTCGCCTCGTCGTTTCGCGCGTTCGCCTCTCCTTGCCGGAGCAACTCAAAGCGATAGGTGACCTGGTCTGCATCAGCGTCGAACCGAGGGGCGCACACCTCGATGTGAAGGGTCCGAGACGGGAAGTTCTCGGCCTTGTGGCCCCATTTCCGCGGCAGCCGGTACGCGTAGGTGCCGCGAAGGCCAACGTTCAACGCAGTGAGCCGCTGCTGACCGTCGAGCACTGCGTGCAGCGCTTTTGGCTCAAGGAGATTCAGTGGCTCATTGTGGCGATGGTCGAACTCGCTGTACTTGCGGAGGAACCGGTAGAGGTCGAGCTCCTGCGCGGTCTCGGGCTCGAGCCGCCAGAGGAGGAATCCGCCGATCGGATACCCACGCATGACGCTGTCGAACAGCTTGGCGACCCGCTCGGGCCCCCATACGAATTCGCGCTGGATGGCCGGGAGGACGTAGTCGTCCGAGTCGATTCTCGCCAACGCTTGCCTGATCGTGACGGGAGTCTCGTAGGGCACGGATGCAGCGTCGCAGATTCAATCCACGGGACGTTGGCCGCCGGACGGGATTGACCGGCGGCCCGCGCCCGCGCTGCCTGGCCCCTCTGGCGACCACGGCACCGACCCACAGACCTGCGCCCGCGAACGCCCACTGGACGCGGCTGAGGTGCCGGGACTGGATTCGCTCGAGACGACATTGAGATCCTGAGCCCGAGTGGCCGGTTCACTTCCGCGGCCGCCGGAACTTCGGCGACCACGAGCCGGAGTTGAGCCCGGGAGCTCGGGGCGTGGCCAGGCCCGGTCGCGGGCTGTGCCGAGGTGCACAGGCCCGGCCGGCGGCACCGGCCCGAGACACGTCGGTAGCGATGATTGCGGTTATCGCGAGGGATGCTGGGCACCGCTCGCGCTACGTCCCCCGGGCTCGACGCGGCCCCGGTCGTGCGGGTGACCGGGGCGTTCGGGATGGACACGGTCGGGCCTCGAGCGAGGACCCTCGCGCGCCCTGCGAGTGCGAATTCTTGACGGAATCACGACGGAGCATTAGGCTTGAGCGATGCCCAGCGTGTTCGCCGACGAAGCTGTACGAATCCACGACCGCGCGCATCTCCCCCACGATGTGATCGCCGAGGCCGTCGGAGCGGCGCCTAGCACCGTCCGCGACTGGCTCAACGGTCGCAGCTCACCGACCGGCGTCCGCGCCCGTCGCCTGGCTGATCTCGGCGCGATCACCGACCGGCTCGAGCGAGTGATCGACCCCGAGTACATCCTCGTATGGCTGGTCAGGCCGATCGAGGCACTCGACGATCAACGCCCGATCGAGCTGATCGCCCGCGGCGACGCGCGCGCTGTCGCGCAAGTCGTCTCTGGGCTCGAGTCACCCGGCGCTTCCTGAGCGCGCGTGGCGCTCGACGTCGAACCGACCACCACCGGTGGGCGGTGGTACCGCCACACCCCCGCGGGAGCCGATCCCCTGGCCCGGCCGTCACCACCCGACGACAACCGCTGGCAGCGCGGGCACGTCATCGACGCGCTCTATCTCTGCGACACCGAAGACTGCGTCTGGGCCGAGTGGTACCGCCACCTCGCCGAGCGCGGCGTCCCACCACACACAGCGCTGCCCCGCGACCTCTGGACGTACAAGATCACCGCTGTCACGCTCGCCGACCTGCGGACGACGAGCGGACTCGCGCGTGTCGGTCTGACCCACCCTGCCCCGGGGCGCCGCGACTGGCCCGCGTTCCAAGCCGTCGGCGAGCAGCTCTACCGCGATGGGTTCACCGGGCTGATCGCGCCGAGCGCTGCTCCCCCGCAGAACCTCGTGCTCTGCGTGTTCCTGGCAGACCAACGCCTCCCGGATGTCGCCACACCACGACACCCACCGAGGCGCGTACGCCTCCCGCCGCCCCCACCCACCCGCATGCGCACCTGACAGGGCCCGCACCCCACGCGATCCGCCCCTCGGCGCTCCGCGCAAGGCCGAGGCGGCTGGCGCGACCGTACCGAGCGAGCCTGCGTGCGAGGATCACGCGATCGCGACGATCGACGAAACCCTCGACGAGTTCCTGGCCGCCCGCGCGCCTGCCTGACCTGCTCACCGACCTCTCGATGCGCGCTTCGCCGGCCGGCATCGACGAACACTCCGTGATCGAGGACACGCTGGGAATCACGCGCATCGAACCCGGCAAACTCTGGTTCGGCGGACACGGTCCGCTCCGGGTTGCCCAAGCAGGCGAGCGACATCGCGCAACTCGGCTGGGAGGCCTACGTCGCGCTCGTCGAGCACCGCGGCCGCTGGTGGCTACTCGAGAACGGCGCCGTCTACCACTGACCAGGACCGCTCCGCCCTGGAGGATCGACGAGATCACCGGCCCCGCGATTCTCCGAGGAATCGTAGTGCCGCGAGCGCCCGCGGGACGACGCACGGCCGTGGGCCGATGCCGGTGGCACCGCTCCGCATGGGCCGGTTGCAGCGGGGCGTCGGTCAGGCCACGACGATCTCCGTATCGCACCAGCCGCATGAGGAGCCGGCCCACGACCGTCCCGTCGGTCGCCGCAAGTGTGCCAAGCCCGCGCAGGCGGCCCCTTGACCGTCGGCGAGATCCGCGTATGAACCCGGGCGACGTGCCCGGGCCTGTGCCGGCCGGCGCTGCCGCGGGTACCCGTGACCGTCGTTGTCGCGGCGTTCACGGCGCTGCCGCGGCCATAGTCGTCGAACAGCCAGAGCCGCACGGTGCTGGTCCCCGGCCGCGGGCGCGTTGATCTCCGCGGACCCTCCCGCCCACGCTGAGCGCGGCGGCTGCTGTGGTTGGGGACCTCCCAGCGTCGCCCGCGTAGCCGCGGCGACTGCGCGCCAGCCCGGCGCCAGCGTCCAGGCGCCGCAGCCAGCTTGCAGCAAACCGCTACCCGCAAGCACCACGGCTGGACGCTCCACAGATCCGAGCGCAATAGGACTCAAGCGAGCAGAGTCCGGCCGGGAGCCGCCCGGAGCGCAGTGAGCAAACGCTGTGCGCGCCGAGACGCCCGCTGCGCTCACAGGCGGCGGACGCCCGGACGCCGCGAGCGCCCTATAGGGAGCGCTGGTAGTGGGTGAACGCTCTGGTTGCGAAGGCTGCGCACGTCAGGGCCAGGGCGGCGAGCAGGCCGATGCGGGTGGCTACGAGGGTCCAGTCGGTGTTTGCGGTGGCCGCCGACCGGCCGGCGACGACGGCCCAGTTGACCGGGTTGAACCTCGCGACCGTCTGGATCCACGACGGCATCAGGCTCTTCTGCATCAGGGCGGTCGACAGGAACGTCAGGGGAAGGACGACCATCGTGACCCCTCCGATCAGGGCCTCTCGCTGGCGGGCGAGGACGGCCACGCCGTTCGACAGGGAGGCGAACGCCGCGCCGAGCAGGCCGGCGACGAGGATCAGGACGAGGACGCCGCCGACTCCGCCCGAGTAGCTCGCCCCGAGCACGAGCGCCAGGAGGACGATCAGGACTGTCTGGAGCATGATCGTCAGCGCCGCGTAGATCACGCTTCCCGCGTTCAGGGCACCACGCCAGACCGGCGAGGCCAGCTGACGGTCCATCACGCCGCCGTGGATGTCCTCGATGAAGCCCATCCCCGTCCACCCGGCCGACGACACCGCGAGCATCACGACGATGCCCGGCGTCAGGAAGTCGATGTAGTCCCCGTGGAATCCGGGGATCCGCGTGACCGCCTTGAAGAGCGCCCCGAACAGGACCAGCCAGATCAGTGGCTGCGTGAGCGTGATCCCCATGTACGCCGGGTTGCGCAGGAAGACCCGCACCCCCCGGAGCGTGACCTGCCAGGTCTGCCGCAGGCCGGTCATGCCGCGACCTCCTCCCGGTCGGTGGTGGCCATCCGCAACGCCTCGGGCTGGGCGCCCTTCCCGGAGAAGGCGCGTCCGGCATGGCGGAGATAGACCTCGTCGAGCGACGGACGTGCCATCGTCACCGACGCCGCCCGGATCCCGTGGGCCTCGAGCGCGGCCAGCACCGCCGGGACCGCCGTCCCACCGTCGCGGGCCCGCGCGTGGAGTGTCCGCCCGTCGACCGAGACCTCGTCGATCTCCCCGACCAACTCCAGCGCCGCTCGAGCGTCGGCGCCGTCCGGACCGGCCAGCTCGACATGGATCGTGTCGCCGTCGAGATCGTCCTTCAGCCCGGCCGGCGTCCCCTCGACGACGACGGCGCCCCGGTCGACGATCGCCAGCCTCGAGGCCAGCCGGTCGGCCTCGTCCATGTAGTGGGTGGTCAGCAGAATCGTCATCTCCGCCTCGACCCGCAGGCGCTCGATCTCGCGCCAGAGATCGACCCGGGCCTCCGGGTCCAGGCCGGTCGTCGGCTCGTCGAGGAAGAGGACCCGCGGACGGTGGAGCAGGCCCATCCCGATGTCCAGCCGCCGCGCCATCCCGCCCGAGTACGTCTTCACCTTCCGGTCGGCCGCGGCGGTCAGGCCGAACCGGTCGAGCGACTCGGCCACCCGCCGGCGCAGGTCGCGTCCGGTGATCCCGTAGAACTCACCCTGGAGCACGAGGTTCTCCCGCCCGGTCGCCTCCCCGTCGCTGCCGTGCTTCTGGCCGACCACGCCGATCGCCCGCCGGACGCCAACCGGATCGCCGAGCACGTCGATCCCAGCCACCCGCGCCGTCCCCGAGTCCGGCCTCGAGAGCGTCGACAGGACGCGCACGGCAGTCGATTTCCCAGCCCCGTTCGGCCCGAGCACAGCGAAGATCGTGCCCGACTCAACGGATAGGCTCAGCCCGTCGAGCGCCGTCACTCCCGGCGGGTAGGTCTTCCTCAGGTCCTTCGCTTCGATCGCCCGTTCCATCTGCCCTCCAAGCTCGCTCAAGGAATAATGTCTACCTGGTCAAGTATCTTAGACATCAAGAGAGTTTAATGTCAAGAGATAAACGAGAGGTCTTCGACGAGCTGATCCAGGAGGTCCGCCGCTCCCAGGAGGCGACCCAGCGCTTCGACGAGGCCGTCGCCGAGGCGGCCGGCGTGAACCTGACCGACATGCGCTGCCTCGAGGTCCTCGGCCTCGAGGGCCCGGTGACCGCCGGCCGGCTGGCCGAGGCCACCGGGCTCACCAGCGGGGCGATGACGACGGCGCTCGACCGCCTCGAGCGACACGGGTACGCCCGCCGCGTCCGCGACACCGCCGACCGCCGCCGCGTCCTCGTCGAGATCACGCCGCTCGCGATCGACGGCGCCGGACGCTTCTACGGCGAGCAGATGGCTCACTCCGAGCGGCTCTACGCCCGCTACACCAAGCCCCAGCTCGAGCTACTCCTCGAGTTCGTCCGCGAGGGACGTGAGCTCAACGAGCGGACCGCCGCCAAGCTCGAGGCCCAGACGCGCGGGCAGGACGGCGCGCCGTAGCCCGCGCCCGTCAGCCCACGACACCCCGGGCGAAGCGGCGGGTCCGCGCGGCCACGTGGACAACGCCGAGCCGCTCGAACGAGTCGGCCGCCGCCAGCAGCACGGCGGTTCCCCGGCCGAGGTCCGACTGGCAGAGCCTTCTGCCGAGCTCCAGCTGGCAGCGGGACTGCTCCAAAGGACGACCCACTGCCGCCCACGCCTCGCTTGCCGCCGCGAGTTGGTCGAGCCCGTCCGGCAGGTCGCCGACCACCCCGATCGCCTCGAGCGCCGCCGCCCGGCCGACCGGGTACTCCATCCGGCCGGCCCGCTCCCAGGCCTCGTGCGCCAGCGCCGACGCCTCCGCGTCACTCCCGGCCGCACTCAGCACCAATGCCCTCGTGGCGGCCGCCTCGATCGACTGGGCAACCAGGCCGGCGTGCTCGCAGACGACGAGGCTCCCGAGGACCGCCGCCTCCGCCCGGGCGAGCTCGCCCCGGTCATACAGCGTCAGGGCCAGCCCGTGGAGCGCCGTGAACGCCGCCTCCGACGACCCGACCTTCGCCGCGAGGGCGTGCGCCCGGCGCAGTTCGACCTCCGAGCTCTCCCAGTCGCCCGCCCGCCACCGGAGGATGCCCAGCTGGGCGTACGGGAGGCACAGCTTCCCGCTCAGACCATCCCGCTCGCCAAGTCTCACGGCCGCCTCGCAGCTCGTCCTCGCCGACGTCCAGTCGCACGCGTAGAGCGCCAACTGCGCGAGCCCGGCCAGCAGCTCGATCTGGGCTGGGACCTCGCCGATCTCCCGCGCCAGCAGCAGGCCCTCTTCGTAGACCGCCCGCGCCTCGCCGTACTCGGCCTCCGAGCTCTCCAGGTGATGCCCCAGGGCCAGCAGCGCCAGCACGGTCTCCCGGCCGTCGGCCGTCCGCGCCAGCTCGACCGCCTGCTCGAGGTTCTCGCGCGCCTTCACGGTGTCGCCGATCCGCCCGAAGATCCGCCCGAAGATGCCCCGCGCCCGGCTCGCCGCACCCGGCTCACCGGTCTGCTCGGCGAGCTGGAGCGCCTTCTCGGCCGAGTAGATCGCCAGCATGTTGTCGCCGGTCTCCATATACAGCCACGCAGCCTCCTCGTAGAGGCTGACCAACACAGGCGACGGGGCCCCGTCCCTGATCAGCCTGATCCCCTCCTGGTGGTGGGCGATCGCCTCCCGGCGCTCGCCCTTGAGGGCCAGCGCAGCCCCGATCCTTCGATGCAGGCCGGCCACCAGCTCGGCGTCATCGCCGCCCCGTCGAAAGACGAGCGCTCCGTTCCACAGGCCGATCGCCTGGTCGACCCGGCCGAGGCTCACGAGGACGTCGCCCCGCTTCTCGTCGATCCGCGTCGCCACCTCCTCATCCCCGTCCGCGTACGCCCTGGCCGACTCGTACCTCGTGAGGGCCTCGTCGTTGGAGTAGAAGACCCGCGCCGCGTCCCCGGCCGCCTCCAGGTGGCCGAGCGCCTGCGCCCTGTAGTCGGCGAGGATCGCCGCCGGCAGCTTGACCTCCCCGCCCAACTGGGCCGCCCGGTCGAAGTGCTCGGCCAGCAGGGCGACGACCTCGTCGGCCCGCTCGCCCGCCCGCGCCTCGATGAACCGCCCGACCTCGAAGTGCTTGCGCGCCCGGACCGACTTCGGGAGCATCCGGTAGGCCACGTCGCGGATCAGGACGTGCCGGAAGGCCAGCTCCGGCTCCCCCGCCAGGAGGCCGCCGTCGCCCGAGACGATCAGGTCCCGCTCGCCAAGTCGGGCCAGCGCAGCCTCCAGGTCCTCCCCAGCCTCCCGCCTCACGTCAACCAGAGCTCCGGCCCAGAACGTCTGGCCGACCACCGCCGCATGGGCGAGCACCCGCCGCTCGAGTGATCCCAGCGAGTCCAGCCGCGCGGCCAGCAGCGCCTGCACGGTGTGTGGAAGCTCGGCCGCCGCGCCCGGTCCCTCCTCCTCCAGACGTCGGACCAGCTCCTCCGCGAACAGCGGATTGCCGCCAGCCCGCTCGGCCAGGGTCGCGATCAGGCTCGCGGAGGTCCGGTCGCCGACCAGCCCCGAGATGAGCTCGACCGTCTCCCCCTCGCCGAGCGGATCCACGAAGATCGTCGTCGCGTTCCGTCGGGCGATCGCCCAGCTCGGCCGCCTCTCGAGGAGCTCCTCCCGCGCCAGGCAGATCTGCAGCACCGGCTTGCGCAACGAGCTCGCCAGGTACTCGATCAGGTCGAGCATCCCCTCGTCGGCCCAATGGATGTCCTCCCACGCAAGAATCAGCGGCTCGTCCCCCGCGATCCCCTCGACGATCGACCGAACCGTCGCGAAGAACGTCTCGCGCATCCGCTGTGCCCCCAGCCCCGACGGCGACTCCACCTCGACCGGCGCCTCGACGCCGAGCAGGCGGCCGATCAACGCGATCTGCGCTTCCCCGCCCTCGCCCTGTCGGCCGAGCAGCTCGCCGACGCGAGCCGACAGCTTCGACCAGGCGACGCCCGACGCGTCGCCGTCGACGATCCCACACTCCGCCCGGAGGATCTCGCCCAGCGGCCAGAAGACGACGTTGTTCCCGTATGGCAGGCTCCGCCCCCGCCGCACGCGGGGCCCGTCCCCGCTCGCCTCCAGGGCGAGCTCGAGCTCCCGCAGGAGGCGCGACTTCCCGACCCCCGCCTGCCCGACGACCGTCGCCAGGTGAGCAGCTCCCCCCCGACCCAGACTGCCGGCCAGGCCGAGCAGACCAGCGAGCTCGTCCCGCCGGCCGACCAACGGTGACCCGACCCGGCCATCAGCCGACGGCCGCCCCGCCCCGCCGGGTCCGCCGGGCTCGCCGGCCACCTTTCCGACCAGGCCGAGCGCCTCCCATGCCGGGACGGGCTCGGCCTTTCCCTTGAGCACGAGCGGCGCCAACTCCCGGTAGACGACCGCCCCGCGGGTCCCGTCCACGGTCGCCCGGCCAACTGTGATCGTTCCCGGCCGAGCCGCGGCCTGTAGTCGCTGGGCCGTGTTCGCCGCGTCACCGATCACCGTGTACGCCTCGCCCACCCTCCCCGCGAGGACCTCGCCCGTGTTGATCCCGACCCGCAGGTCGAAGCTCGCTCCGTGCTTGGCTGCGAACTGCTCGTTGATCTCCCGCATCGCCGCCTGCATCCCGAGCGCCGCATGGAGTGCCCGCTGGGGATCGTCCTCGTGGGCGACCGGCGCACCGAAGAGGGCCATCACGCTGTCGCCGATGAACTTGTCCACCCACCCGCCGAACCGCCGGACCTCGGCCGCCAGACGGCTCATCGCACCGCCGAGCACCGCCCCCAGCAGCTCTGGATCGAGCGCTTCGGAGATCGCCGTGTACCCCGAGAGGTCGGCGAACATCACGGTGACCGTCCGCCGCTCCTCCCCACCGGCGGCGACCGGCGACGCGAGCTCGGCGTCGAGCCGGACGCCGCAGGCCATGCAGAAGCGGGCCGGCGGCGGAGCCCCTGCCCCACAGGCCGGACAGGCTCGCTCGAACGTCGCATCGCAGGCCGCGCAGCTGCTCACGCCCAAGCCCATCCCCCCTCCCTGACGCCGTTCTCCGGAGCCTAGCGCAGCCGTAGCTAGAGTCTGGCCGGCATGCTCGCCGCCAAGCTCTACGCGATCGGACGGCTCGCCTACAGCGCCGGCCTGATCCTCGCGCCCGAGCGGACGGCTGCCGGCTGGATCGGTCGGGACGGCGCGGCCGCGACCGGCGCGCAGATCGGCCTACGTGGACTCGCCGCCCGGGACACGGCGCTCGCCGCCTGCCTGTTGGCCGCCGACGCCGGCGGCCGCAGCCGGCGGCCGTGGTTCGCCCTGTGTGCGCTCGGCGACCTCGCCGATCTCGCCGCCACCCTCGTCGCCCCGGCCGAAGACCTCCCGTCGCGCTCCCGGCTCGGGACGATCGCCCTCGCCGGGGGCTCAGCCGCGATCGGGGCGGTGCTCGCCTGCCGGGGGTAGAGCACGTTCGTTTCGGTGCGAGCCGCCCCTGAGTGAGGGGGGGGGCCGGGTGCGGGGGCGGGACGCGGCGGGTGCGCGGGCGGGACGGGGCGGTCAGGTCCCCGTTCCGGGTGATACTCCGCGGCGGCTGTGATCACGCGGCGGGAGCTTGGCGAGCGTGCCGTCGAGGATCGTTCGGGCCGGGCTCGGGAGGCCAGAGGCCGGCGAGCGCTCTGCGGGGACCGAGTCGTGGAGCAGTGGACTCTCCAACGAAAGTAGTTGACTGACTCATGACTCAGGCAGCGATTTTCGCGATGAAGGTCTCGCATCCACCTCCGCCGCCCCGGACGCGCCTGGTCGGTCACATGCCACACCGCCGCACCCGACCGCCCCCCGCCCCTGCCCTGCCCCGCCCCGCCCCGACGTGCAGTCCGCCGAGCGAAGGTGCGAAACCCGAGTGACTCAGGCAACTACTTCTCAGGGGTCGCTCCTCCACGGGTCAAACGGGTCAAGGGCCGGCCGGCCCCGCTCGAGCCCAGTCGGGCCAGACAAGAAGACTAGAGCTAGACGGGAGCCCGGTCGCGCTTGCGCTCGGCGACCGTGTCGCGGACGGCGTCCCAGTCGATGTCCTTGAAGTTGTGCATCGGGCAGTACTTCGGCCCGCACATCGAGCAGAACTCGGCCGTCTTGAAGTAGTCGTCGGCGAGCGTCTCGTCATGCATCGCCCGGGCCGTCTCCGGGTCGAGGGCGAGCTCGAACTGCTTGTTCCAGTCGAACGAGAATCGCGCCTCCGAGAGTGCCCGATCCCACTTGGCGGCCCGCCGGTTGCCGCGGGCGAGGTCGGCCGCGTGAGCGGCGATCCGGTAGGCGATCAGGCCCTGCTTGACGTCCTCGGCGTTCGGCAGGCCGAGGTGCTCCTTGGGCGTGACGTAGCAGAGCATCGACGTCCCGTGCCAGCCGACGATCGCCGCGCCGATCGCCGAGGTGATGTGGTCGTACCCGGGGGCGATGTCGGTGACGAGTGGCCCGAGCGTGTAGAACGGCGCCTCGTGGCAGAGCTCCTGCTGCTTGCGGACGTTCATCTCGAGCTGGTCGATCGGGATGTGGCCGGGACCCTCGACCATCACCTGGACGTCTCGCTCCCACGCCCGCTCGGTCAGCTCGCCGAGCGTCTTCAGCTCGGCGAACTGCGCGGCGTCCGACGCGTCGGCGATCGACCCGGGCCGCAACCCGTCGCCAAGCGAGATCGAGACGTCGTAGCGACGGAAGATCTCGAGAATCTCGTCGTAGCACTCATACAGCGGGTTCTCCCGCATGTGGGCGACCATCCACCGGGCGAGAACGCCGCCGCCGCGCGAGACGATCCCGGTGACCCGGTGCTGGCAGAGCGGGAGATGCTCGAGGCGCAGGCCGGCGTGGATCGTCATGTAGTCGACGCCCTGCCTCGCCTGGTGCTCGATGTTCGCGAGCAGTCCGTCGATCGAGAGGTCCTCGATCGACTTGACCGACTCGAGCGCCTGGTAGATCGGGACAGTCCCGATCGGGACGGTCGCCGCGGCGATGATCGCCTCGCGGGTCGCGTCGATCTTCTTGCCGGTCGACAGGTCCATCACCGTGTCGGCGCCCCACTTCTCGGAGACCGTCAGCTTGGCGACCTCTTCGGCGAGGCCCGACGACGTCGGCGAGTTGCCGATGTTCGAGTTGATCTTGACCCGGGCCTTCAGGCCGATCGCCATCGGGTCGAGGGCCGCGTGGTTGACGTTCGCCGGAATGATCATCCGCCCGCGGGCGACCTCGTCGCGGATCAGGTCCGCCGGGAGCTCCTCGCGCTCGGCGACCCGGGCCATCTCAGGCGAGATCGTGCCCAACCGGGCAAGGTGCATCTGCGTGCGGCACTCGCTGTCCTTGGCGAATGCGCTGCGGTGCTCAGGCGGCATCTTTCACTTCCTTCGCTGGCATGATCCAGATCAGGTCGGCGGGTCGGCGCGGGCGCGCCCTCTCAGCCCCGGATGGGACTCCCCGGATCGGTTTCCAGCGATGCTAGCGACTCCGGCAGGACTCGACTCGCCCCGACCGTCCGGTCCGGACCGGCGAGCGTTTCGAGGACCTCGGCGACATGCTCGCCAGGGTGCGCGGGGAGCGACTCCGGGGGAAACCAGCCGACCTCGGCGAGCTCGATGTCGTCGGGTGAGACCAGGCGATCGGCGAGCTCGGCCTCGAAGTAGTGGACCGTATCGTTGCGACGGCCGATCCGCAGGACGAGCGACCCGATCTCACGCAATGCCGGATCGACGCCGAGCTCCTCGCCGAGCTCGCGGCCGGCGGCCACGCCGGGCTCCTCCCGCCGGTGGACGAAGCCCCCGGGAAACTCCCAGGCCCGGCGATCGCCGTAGGTGTGGCGGACGAGAAGAACGTCTCCCTCGTTGAACAGAACGCACTTGACACCCCGGTTGCGGGAGCCGACGGTCGACCACCAGGCGTAGGCCGCGGTCGACGCGAACCGATAGCCGACGCGGAGGATCCGCCGGCCGAGCGGTCGACCGTCGAGGAGTCGACGGTGGATCGGTCGACCGGGGGCTCGCCGACTGCGCGGGGGTCGCCGGTTCACGCTTCCAGCCTGACAGCCTCCGGCCGCGACTGCCTGCCGGCTAGGCTTCGACGCGTGACGCAGACCGGCAACGGTGACGGCCCGGTAGAGATGATCCGCGTCGAGGGCCTCCGCAAACGCTATGCGCCGGACGGGCCGGACGCGGTCGGCGGCGTCGACTTCGCGGTCGCGCAGGGCGAGATCTTCGGCCTGCTCGGGCCGAACGGAGCGGGCAAGACGACGACGATCGGAACGATGACGACGCGGGTCAGGCCGACCGCCGGCCGGGTCCTCGTCGATGGGATCGACGTCGCCAGGGATCCGGTCGCCGTCAAGCAGCGGATCGCCGTGGTCCCGCAGATGAGCAACCTCGACCGGACGCTGACCGCCCTCGAGAACCTGACCTTCCACGCCGCGTACTTCGGGGCTCCCCGCCGGGAGCGGCGCAAGCGAGCCCTCGAGCTGCTCGACCGGTTCGGTCTCGGCGGTCGTGAGTCCGACAAGGTGAACAAGTACTCCGGCGGGATGGCCCAGCGGCTGATGATCGCCCGGGCCCTGATGCACCAGCCGAAGCTTCTCGTGCTCGACGAGCCGACGACCGGCCTGGATCCCCAGTCCCGTCTCTTCCTCTGGGAGCGGATCGTCGAGCTTCGCGAGCTGGGGACGACGCTCCTCCTGACGACCCACGACATGCTCGAGGCCGACCGCCTGTGCGACCGGATCGCGATCATGGACCACGGCCAGCTGATCGCCAATGACACGCCACGCGGCCTGCGGCGGCTGCTCCCGGCCGAGCGAGGTCTCGAGCTCCTGCTCGAGAGCCCGACCGACCCGCTCGACCGGTTCGAGCGGCGGCCGGAGGTCGAACGAGCCAGCTCGAACGATGCCGGCAGCGGTCGCTGGCAGGTCCGCCTCTACGGCGCCGACGAGCAGCTCCCCGACGCGGCGATCGCCGTGACCCGCGAGCCGGGCGGCCCGGTCCTGGCCGAGCTGCGGCGGATCGAGGGCACGCTCGAGGACGTCTTCGTCCACCTGACCGGACGCGACCTCCGATGACACTCGAACCACCGGGACGTCCGATGACGCTCGAAGCACGGGGCCTCCGATGAGGCTCGGCGTCCGCAGCCGGGCGTTCGTCGCCCTGTGTGAGCGCGACCTGTGGGTGACCGTCCGCCACGAGCCGGTCGGCTTCCTCGCCCAGGCGCTCCTCCAGCCGTTGTTCCTGCTGTTCGTCTTCGGCCGCGTCCTACCCGAGATCGGCCAGGCCCGCGGGGCCTACGGAACACAGCTGATGCCCGGTGTGCTTGCCCTGACCGTCGTGCTCACGGCCCTCCAGAACACGGCCCTCCCCCTGGTCATCGAGTTCTCGTTCACCAAGGAGATCGAGGACCGCCTGCTCGCGCCGCTGCCGACGTGGGCCGTCGCCCTCCAGAAGATGGTCATCGCGTCGTTCCGGGGAGTGATCTCCGGACTCCTGATCCTGCCGATGGCCGAGCTGATCCTCCCCGGCGGGATCGACCTCGGCGGGGCGTCGGTCGTCGCGTTCGCGGCGATCCTCGTGCTCGGGGCGCTGGCCGGCGCGGCGATGGGCATGGTGCTCGGAACGGCGGTCCCGCCCAACCGGATCAGCGTGGCGTTCGCGATCGTCCTGACGCCGCTGATCTACACCGGAGCGACGTTCTATCCGTGGCCGTCGCTCGCCAATCTCGAGTGGTTCCAGATCATCACCCTCGGCAACCCGCTGACCTACGTCAGCGAGGGCATGCGCGCGTCGCTGACCGATGTCCACCACCTCGCGTCTGGGTGGATCGGCGTCGGCATCGTCGTGGCTCTGTCAATCTTCACGATGCTCGGCGTGCGGGGCTTCGTCCGCCGGGCAGTCGACTGATGCGCACGTCCAACCACATTCTCGCGATCACAGCAGCCTCCACGGCTGCCGTCCTGCTGGCCGCGACCAGCCTGCCGGCGGCCGCCGGGGCAACGGCGGCGCCGATCCACAAGCTGACCAAGACGATCGCACAGGCCGCGGCGCTCAAGGATGCGAAGGCGGCGGCGACGATCAGCGGCGGCGACAAGGTGATCATCAGCAACTGCCGGACCTACGGCAAGGCGGATTTCAAGTGCTCGGTCCAACTGATCCCCGAGAGCAGCGCGTCCCGCTGTCACTGGACGGACACGATCAACCTGGTCAAGGGAAAGCCGAACGTCAGGTATTCCGGCGTCGTCTGCTCGGGATGAGCCGGCGCTGGGCCCTTGCGATCGGTGATGCCTCGTCTGTGACGGGCACCCGGATCGGGCCTGCGGTCGCCGTCGCCGGCTCGTAGCGGCCGGCGGCCGCCTGGTCACCGGCGGTGACCGTCGTCGACTCCGGCGGGTCGAGCACGCCGGGCGGAGGGGCGCGGACGTAGGCGCACAGGCACGCGACACCGCCGGTCCCGAAGATCAGCTCGGACGCGCCGGAGTCGTTGAAGATCGCGCACGACAGGGCCGCGGCGAAGCCACCGGCGAGGCAGGCCGGCCAGAGGGCGTCGGGGGCGACGGCGGCGAACACCCGGTGGCGGTGGCGGGCGGCGTACGTCGCGGCGAGCAGGGCGAGCACGGTCAGGAGTGGGATCTCGCCGACCCTGAGGATGCTCCAGGCGACGTCGTAGCGGCGCTGGACGATGTCCCAGACGTCGCCGCCGTTGGGTGCCTCGACGACGTTGCGCAGAAAATCGCTGTTGCCCTTCGTCGCAAGGTCGACGCCGGCCAATCCGACGAGCGCAACAAGCGGGGCGATGAGTGCCAGGAGGACGGCCCGCCACGTGACGCGAGGCAGCATCAGCAGCGCGGCGACGCCGAAGCCGGCGGCGATCGTGAAGATCCCCCCGACATCGGCGCCGAGCCGACCCGGACAGACGACGAGCGCCGAGGCGAGGCCGGCGCCGACGAGGATCAGCGCGCTGCGGGGGGACCGCTCCCGCCGGCGGAGGCCCGCGGCGACGAGGGCGAGGACGAGCAGGGTCGAGGCGATCTCGAGGTCGTTGTCGACGCCGTAGAAGCGGACTCCGGCGAGCGGACTCGGCCCGAACACCGACTCGTCGATCAGGCGCGAACCCCGGGCGAGGTCGATCGTGTAGGCCAGCACACCGACCACGGCCGGGAGGATCGGGGCCCGCGGCCAGCCGACCAGGCGGTCGGAGAGCACGCCGAGCGCCAACGACCCGCCGGCCAGCACGCCGAGCTCGACGACCCGGCCGGGCGCGAGCGTCGCCGTGAGCAGGGCGACGCTCGGAATCCAGAGGACGCCGAGTCCGCCGGCCCGCAGGCCGATCCGGAGTCCCCTACGGTCGAGGAAGATCCCGAGCAGGAGGATCACGCCGGCCCAGCTGAGGAGGAACGTCTCGAGCGACGGCCGCTGACGGGCGTTGACGACTCCGATCCGAGCACGGAAGGCCTTCAGGGACGCGGGATCGCGGGGCCCGCTCGTCGTGATCGGCTGGCCCTGGACCTGGTTTGGGATCGGGAGGCCGAGGTGGCCGAGCACGGTAGCCGTGATGTCGGTCGCCTCGACCATGCCGTTGACGTGGGTCGACCCCGAGGTCAGCGTGCCGCCGGATCCGTCACCCGCCAGGCCGAGCCAGAGCGTCTGGGCTCCGTGCAGCTCGGGCGGGCTCTCCAGAGCGACGACGAGTTGGCCGGGCTGGCGGTCGGCCAGCAGGTCACCGAGCTGGGCGTCGCCGGCGTCACCGCTGGAGAGCTCGACGACGACGAGGCGGCGGGAGTCGAGGGCCCGCTCGGTCCGGCTGACGAGCGACCCCGGCTCGCCGAGCGACACGGCGGCGACCGCGCCGGACCGGTCGGCCGCGATGATCGCACCCGGATGGCGCCACGGTCGGTTGCGGAAGTAGTTGGCCGCCTCTGTGATCCCGGCGTACGGCCCGCCGAGAATGCCGACGAAGGCGCCGCCGCCGGGAACCGTCCCGGCCAATAGACCGGGCAGCGCGTCAGCGGGGGCGGTGGCCGCCCGGGCGAGTGCCAATGGCCAGCCTCCAATGGAGGATGGCCCATGGCGGGAAACGTCCAGGTCGAGCTCGGGCGGCGTCTCCGGGCTGTAGCGATCCATCTGGATCCGTGCGCCCTGACTGACGTCGAGCAGCGCCTGGGCGGGGTCGTAGATGGCCTGGGTCGCGCTTGCCATGCCGAGCGCTAGGGACGGGTGTCCGGCCAGCCGGTCGAGGACGCTCTCGACGCTGGTGTGGGTCGGCGAGAGCTCGCTCGGGAAGAGCGCGACGATCACCGCGTCGGATGCCGCCGACGCCGCCGGCCCCGGCGGATGGACCCGGGTGGCCGGGAGCAGGGCGGCCGAGGCGACCGACCTGGGCACCGGCGACCTGGCCTTCGCGGCCGCGGCGGCGGCCTGCCGGCGGGCCTGGGCCGCGAGGTTCCGGCTGGCTTGGGCGAAGACGCTCTGGCCGGCTTGGGCCACAACCGGACGCTGGGAGGCCGCGGGCGCCGCGGGGGCCGCGCGGGCCGTGGGGGCCGCGGCGGCGGCCCGGCCGGCCGGGCCGAGAGCGACCACGACGAGGACGAGCCCTGCGAGGGCACCGGAGAGGACGGGCTTCGACCGCGACGGTGACCAGTGCCGCACCCCGCCAGCTTACGTGGGCGGACGACCGGAGGCAGCCGGACTGGTGCAAGTCCTCCTGCATGCAACCGGAACTGCGGGGGTTGCACCCGAGGCCGTGTTAGGTTGGCGGCCGGGCGCGACGTGGGCAACGGTCGATCGGTTGCCGGCCGGGCGCAACCTGGGCACCTGATGATCAGCCGGCACCGTCCTCAACCACGCACGCGCTGCCTCGCGGTGCTCGGTCTAGCCGGCCTGGCCGTCGGGACCGGCCCGGCCGGAGCGGCGTCGCCGGGCGCGATCAGCCAGAAGATCCAGGCGGCGCGGGTTCACGAGCAGGCCCTGCAGGCGGCGATCAACGCCGACAGCGGGAAGGTCAACAGCTTCAACGGTCAGATCAGCGACCTCCAGACGCGACTGAACGCGGTCCAGGCGACGGTCAACTACGAGACCGGTCAGCTGGCGACGACGCGGACTCAGCTCGGTGGAGCACGGTCGAAGCTGAACACCCTCCAGACGCGGTTGGCCCGGGACCGGAAGATCCTCGACAGCCAACTCGTCGCCGCGTACGAGACGCCGCCGCCGAACGTGATGACGGTCGTCCTCGAGGCCCACGGGTTCAGCGACCTGCTCGAGCGGATGGACGATCTCAAGCTGGTCAGCAACGAGAACGCCACCGTGACGGCGGAGGTCCACAGCGAGGCGGCGGCGGTCGCGACTCAGACGACGGCGCTCGGCCGCCTGGAGGCCCGCCAACAGCTGGCGGCCGATTCGGTGCTGGTCCAGCGGGACGAGATCGCCCAGCTGCGCCTGTCGGTCGTCAACCGGCAGCTGGTCTACGCGCGAGCCCGGTCAGAGAAGACGGCCGAGATCTCGTCGATCAGTCATCGGCGGTTGGCCCTGGTCAGCGAGCTGGCGTCGTTGACGCCGAGCGTCAACACCGCCGAGGCGGACGCCCCGTCGCTGACGGCCGCGGCCGGCGGCGGAGGAGGCGGCGCCGGGTCGGGCTTCTTCCAGGCGGCGGGAACCAACTACAGCGTCGGCGTCGAGCCGCAGATCGCCGCCCGGCTGAACACACTCGGCAAGGCGCTCGGCCTCCACCTGATCGGGATCTCCGGCTACCGGTCGCCGTCGCACTCGGTCGAGGTCGGCGGGTTCGCCGACGACCCCCACACCCGGGGGGACGCGTCGGACACGCCGGGCGTCGAAGGCGTCCCGGAGTCGACGCTCAACCAGTACGGGCTGACGAGGCCATTCCCCGGGGCGGCTGAGGCCGATCACATCCAGCTGCTCGGCGGACCCGGGTAAGCAGCCGGCCGGGTTGGCGATCGCGCGGCGGACCAACCGACCATTCCGTCATCCGAGCGCGCCGTCGCCGCTCGCGTGGGCGCTTCAGTCGCGGGTGCGGTTTTCACCGACCGCGCGGGCCCGGCGGACATCCAGCCCTCCCAGCGACCACGGCCTGGCTCGGCCGGTCTTCAGCTGGTCGACGGCACCGAGCTGGACGAGCGCGTGGCGCGCGCACTGGCGAACGCTGCGGTCCGGGTCGGCGAGGACCGCCGCGATCGGGGTCACGGCTGACCGGTCACCGATCCGACCGAGCGCATGGAGCGCGGCAGCGCGAAACGGCTCGCTTGGAAAGCCGATCAGCCCGACGAGCGTCGGCACGCCGTCGATCGCCCGAAGTCGCCCGAGCGAACGCGCGGCCGCTTCGCGGAGGGTCGAGTCCCGGTTGGCCGCAACGTCGATCAGCGCGGCGATCGAGGCCTGCGTGTCAAAGCTGCCGAGCGCGACGACGGCCTCCTCGCGAGCAACGCCGCCAAGGTCAGGGCGATCGCCGACGCGCAACGCGACGGATTGCTGAGCACGCGCTTCGAACCCGCCGTCCTGCTCGGGCTGATCCTGACGATCTCGGGCACGTGGTCGTCGATGACGCCGGAGTACACCCGGCTCGTCAGACGGCTCTCGGTGGCAAAGCGTCGTCAGGCGATCGTCGACGCCGTCGCAGCCCTGCTCGCGTGAGTGCGCGAGCCGCTCGGGCCGTGACAAGTCATGCGCCGCGATCCGGATCGTCCGACGCTCGCGACCGCCGAGGAACTCGGCCCCGTCGTGCGGAGAGTCGCTACATCAGCGTCCCGAGTGCCAGCGGGACGACCCGCTGCGCCCCGGCCCGCCGCAGTTGGCCGCCGACCATCGCCAGGGTCCAGCCCGAGTGGCGACGGTCGTCCACCAGGACCCCCG
This sequence comes from Solirubrobacteraceae bacterium, assembly GCA_036510225.1. Lineage (GTDB taxonomy): Bacteria > Actinomycetota > Thermoleophilia > Solirubrobacterales > Solirubrobacteraceae > Palsa-513. Next base: position 72,958 of record DATCEH010000108.1, read on the forward strand.
GACCCGGCGGCGGGCTGGCGATGACCCGGAACGCGCCACGCACGTTGGCGGCCTGCTGCACGGCGTTGGCCATCTCCCGCTGCGGCGGCCGATCCTCCGTGCGCCGCACCAGCCGGACATGCGGGACCCCCAACTCCCGACCGAGGCGATCGGCGAGCCGTTCGAGCGTGTCGCCCAGGCGGGCCGACGGGACGCTCGTCAACCAGGCGACCGGCGTGCCCGCCCGGCGCAGGACATCGGCGAGCCCGCTGACCACGTCGTCGTCGAAATCTCCCGAACGCAGGCCACGCTCGACGGCCGGCCACCACCCGCCGTCCCCGAAGCGCGCGAGCGCCCAGCCGGGCTCGGTCCGGGCGTCCTCGGGGATCCTCCGCATCGCCCCGGCGGCGTCCGGTGCCATCTTCCTCACCTCGAGCTCGACGGGCCTTGACCGCAGGTGACGTTGAGCCCGCTCGACCAGGGCGGGGTCCGGCGGTTCGGCGAAGCGTGGTGCCGTGCACACCGAGCAGCGGCCGCAGTCGCGTGCGTCCGGATCGTCGAGCTCCTCCTGGAGCACCCGCATCAGGCAGCGACCGTCGGTGCCGAACGCCGCCATCGCATCCTGCTCGGCCCGGCGCAGGGCCGTGACCTGTGTGTAGCGCTCGGCGTCGTAGGTCCAGCCGGCCCCCGGGATCGACACCCACCGGGTGCCGGTCCGGCGGACCGCACCCTCGACGTCGAGGATCTTCAGCATCGCCTCGATCCGGCCCATCCCGAGGTTCACGACCGCCATCAGCTCCCGCGTCGTCCGCCCGGTCTCACCGGCGCCATCGAGCTCGGCGAGGACCGCGGCGACCCGCTCGCGCCCGGGGAACGCCTGCTCGATGAAGAAGTCCTGGATCCGGCGGTCCTCGCCGCCCCGCAGCAGGACGATGTCCGCGTGGTCCACGCCGCGCCCGGCCCGCCCGACCTGCTGGTAGTAGGAGACGACCGAGCCGGGCGCCTGGTAGTGCACGACGAAGGTCAGGTCGGCCTTGTCGTAGCCCATCCCCAGCGCACTCGTGGCGACGACGGCCTTGATCTCGTTGCGCAGCAGCCCCTCCTCCGTGGCGATCCGATCCCCCGTCTCCTGCTCGCCCGTGTACGCAACCGCGGTGATCCCGCTGGCCGTCAGGAACGCCGCGACCTGCTCGGCGTCGCGTTTGGTCAGCGTGTAGACGATGCCCGACCCCCCGAGCGCCGGCAGGTGCTCCACCAGCCATGCCAACCGCTGGGCGGCCAGAGGCAGCGTGAGAACCTCCAGGCGGAGGCTCGTTCGCGCGAGCGGCCCGCGGTAGGAGCGCAGTGGATTCTCGGCGGACGCCGCCAGCTGCTCGAGCACGTCGCCGACGACGCGATCGTTGGCCGTCGCCGTCGTTCCCAGCACGGCGACCTCCGGCGCGAGCGCGTCGAGCATGTCCCTGACCCGTCGGTAGTCCGGGCGGAAGTCGTGTCCCCAATCAGAGATGCAGTGGGCCTCGTCGATCACCAGGAGGCCGACCGACGCCGCGAACAGGGGCAGCATTTCCTCGCGGAAGCGGGGATTGTTCAGCCGCTCCGGGCTGATCAGCAGAAGGTCGATCGTGTTTCCGGCCAGCCGTTCGCGGACGTCATCCCAGTCGTCGCGATTCGTGCTGTTGATCGTGTACGCCCGCAGCCCGAGCTGCCCCGCCGCGGCGATCTGGTTGCGCATCAGCGCCAGCAGCGGGCTGATGATCAACGTCGGCCCGGCTCCGTCCCTGCGCAGAAGCGCCGTCGCGACGAAGTACACGGCCGACTTCCCCCACCCGGTCCGCTGGACGCAGAGCACCCGCGCCCGATCGACGACCACGTCGCGGATAGCCTCGAGCTGGCCCGACCGGAACTCACAGGCCGGGTCGCCCGTCAGCGCCCGCAGGGAGTCGAGCGCCGATGTCGAGAACGTCTCCTGATCGGTCGCGGTCACCCGTTCATCGTCGCAGCATGTACCGTCGGAATCGTGACGTCCCGACCACTGGGCTGCCGTCCCATCAGTGGCTGCCTGACTCAGTCGGGTTTCACGCGGTTGCTGGCCGGCGGCGGACCGGGCATGTTGGACGTCGGCGATTTCGCTGGTCCTGGGGTCGGGCCGGTTGCGGCTGCGATGCTCACGCGGCGGGGGCTTGGCGACCATGCCGGCGAGGATCATTCCGGCCGGGCTCGCGACGTCAGAGGCCGGCGAGCTCTCCGCGGGGGACCGGGCCGTCGAGAAGCGGACTCCCTCCAACGAAAGTAGCTGACTGACTCAGGCAACTACTTTCGCGACGAAGGTCTCCCATCCACCTCCACCGACCGGGAGCAGCCCGGTCGATCACATCCGATGCTCCCGCACCCGCACCCGCCCCACCCCCGCCCCA
>DATCEH010000109.1:0-36778 GCA_036510225.1 Solirubrobacteraceae bacterium
CAGCGCGCCCGGCCCGGCGGGCACCCCAACGGCGCGGGCGGCGGCGACCCGAGCCTCGGATCAGGCCGCGGCGCTCGAGCGCTCGTCCGCCGCGACCGCCCGTTCGGCGATCTGCTCGGCGATGAAGCCGGCGTCCCGGGCGATCCCCGCGAAGCGCCCGGACCCCCAGGTGTGGAGCCACGGGAGGCCGACGACGTAGAGCCCGTCGACCGACGTCACGCCGCGATCGTGGGTCGGATACCCGGCGCCGTCGAAGGCCGGGAGCTTGACCCACGACCAGTCAGACCGAAACCCCGTGCTCCAGATCACGGTCCGGATGTCCTCGTCGGCGAGCTTGATCGTCTCGCCCGTGTCGGTTCCCGGCTCCCACACCGGCGAGTAGCGCTCCTCGGTCGGCGCCTCGATGCCCTGCCGGGCGATCCACCGGTCGATCGAGTCCTTGATCCGCTCGGCCGTCGCGTCGGCCGCGTCGAGGTTCCTGCGCAGGTCGCCGGCGAACGACAACGTCTCTGCGTCACACGCGAGCAGCCGCCCGTGGAGCCTCATGCCCGACGCCGCGTGCCGGCGCAGATCGATGTCGCGACCGCCGTCACGCCCGGTGACGTAGTGGTTGGGCTCCCTGCGAGCCGCCAGGCCCTGTGGATGCTCGTCGATCGGCATCCGGTAGTGGCCGATGTCGTCGAGCCAGGCGACGCAGTCCCTGCCCCGGTAGAAGCGGGCGACGCGCGGGGCCGAGCCGACGCACAGGTGGACGTCGCGCCCGGCCAGCAGGAGATCCTCGGCGATCTGGGCGCCCGACTGCCCACTGCCGACGACGAGGATCGCCCCGTCGGGGAGCGACGACGGGTTCTTGTAGGTCGACGAGTGGAGCTGCGTCACACCGGTCGGCAGCCGTTCGGCGATCCGCGGCAGCGACGCGAGGTGGTAGCCGCCGACCGCGAGGACGACGCGGTCCGCGGTCAGCGTCCCGTGGCTCGTGCTGACTCGGAACCCGTCGCCCTCGGCGGCGACCTCGGTGACCCGGACGCCCTCATACAGCGGCGGCGCGAGCATGTCGACGTAGCGGTCGAGGTACGCGAGGATCTCCTCCCTGACCATGAAGCCGTCCGTGTCCGTCCCCGGGTACGGATGACCCGGCAGCTGGCACTGCCAGTTCGGCGTGACCAGGCAGAAGGCGTCCCAGCGCTCCTCGCGCCACGCGTGGCCGACCCGGTTGCGCTCGACCACGACGTGGTCGATCCCCTGTTCGCGCAGGCACCAGCTCACGGCGAGCCCGGCCTGGCCGCCGCCGACGACGACGACCTCGTGATGGGCGTCGACTCGCTCGGGCGGCGGGAAGCGAGCCGGGCGCGCCTCGACGCGGAGCCGCTCGACCGCGACGAGGCCGGCGGCACCCGCCGGCTGACGGGCCGCGCCCGCCTCGATCGCCTGGAGTTGTTCGCCAGCCGCCGTGCACGCGAAGCCGTAGCGCTCGCGCACGCGATCCGACGCCGCGCCCAGGCCCTCTCGCGCCCGGCGGACGAACTCCGCACACGGGTAGACGGCACCCTCCGTGATGACCTCCTGGATGGCTCGGGAAGGCGACCGGCCGAGTTGACTCGTGCCGTCGGGCCAGCGGATCGTGAAGCTGACCTCGGGCATCACGCGTACGGGACCGGCTCCGCCCGGCGGTAGAGGTCGGGGCGGAGGTCGCGAATCGGAGAGAGCGCCCGCCGGGCGCGTTCGAGGGTCTGGTCGAGGTCGACCGGTGCGCTCACGGCGAGGCCGCCCTCCACCCCAGTCTCGGCAAGAGCATCGCCACCCGGGCCGACGACCCGGGCGCCGCCGATGAAGCGCAGCTTGCCGAACTGGCCGGTCTGGTTGGCCGATGCCACGATCAGCGAGTTCTCGGCCGCTCGCGACCGGTCCCACAACTCCGAGCGACGCCACTGGCGGTCGTCCTCCAGGCGCGGTGCCGGGTTCGACGCGCTGCACGGCCAGGCTGACAGGAAGCAGAGCACCTGCGCCCCGTCGAGAGCGAGCGACCGAGCCGCCTCGGGGAACGCCTTGTCGTAACAGATCAGCATGCCGAGCCGGCCTACGGGAGTCTCGAAGGCCTCGAGTCGATCGCCGGTCGTCGTCAGACGGTGCTCGTCGAGCGGTAGGTGAACCTTGCGGTGCAGGCCGTGGAGCCCGTCACCGCTGACACACGCGGCGGTGTTGTAGCGGATCCCCTCGCCCCCGTCCTCGCAGAAGCCGATGCAGAGCACCATGTCGCCGGCGAGTTGCATGACGTGTCGAAGCTCCGGCCCGTCGGCGTCGAGCGCCGGCGGCGGCTCGGCGTCGCCGTGGAGCGTCTCGACGTACCCGCCGAGCGCCGCCTCCGGCAGCACGAGCAGGTCGACCCCGCGGTCTCGCGCCTGCGTGATCAGGCCCTCGATGGTGTTGAAGCACGTCTCCATGTCGCGGACGAATGGGGCGCCCGCGGCGGCGATCGTTATGTCGGCCATCGTGTCCTCTTCTCATCAAGCGCTGACCCGAGCCCGGTCACCGCGCCGTTGGACAGTGCGGTCGTGACATCGCCGTCCGGCCAGTGCAGGCGGACACCCGGGTCGCCGGTCAGGCGGCCGCAGCGGGAGGTCACGGCAGCGCCCGCTCGAGGCGCCGGGGCCGTTGGCACGTCAGCCGTCAGGACGGCGAAACCGGGGAAACAGGTCAGCCAGTCGGCGAGCTCGGCCTCGCGCGGCCGGGGTATCGCGGCGACGTCGAGGTCGACGCCGCAACCCGACGCCTCGCCCAGCATCCCCGCCGTTCCGACGATTCCGGCCATCGAGACGTCCTTCGCCGCGTGCGGGCGTGCTTCGCGCACGGCCGCGAGCATCGGGCCCAGCTCGTCCCGCGTGCGCCAGGACGTCGAGTCCCACTGCCGGCCGCGGTAGCCGGGTCGCCAGCCGCCGGCGAGGTCGGCGCTCAGCGTCAGGTCATCCCCCGGGCGGCCGCCGCCGGCCGGGACGGGCGCCGCGGAGCGACCGAGCCCGGTCACCGAGAGGGCGGCCGGCACGCCGAGCTGGGTATGTCCACCGAGGATCGGCAGGTCGAAGACCTCGGCCCCGGCCCGCAGGCCGGTGATGATCCGCTCGGCGTGGGCCGAGTCCGCGGCACCGAGCGCGTCGAGCGCGCCGATCGGCTCGGCGCCCATCGCCGCCAGGTCGTGCGCGGTCACGAGGATCCCGCACCAGCCGGCCCACTCCGGGTCGCGCTCGACCATTGACGGGGTGATCGCGTCCACGCACGCGAGAACATCGGATCCCGGCACCGGCACGCCGTCGTCGCCGCGCCAGCGGTCCTGGGGCAGCAGTGCTCCGAGCAGCCCACCGAGCGGCTGCTTCGTCGCCTCGGCGAGAGCCTCGAAACGGCCGACCGGCCAGCGCATCAGCCGGTGCGGCTCTCCCCGGCACTCGAGCCGGCGGACGGGCTCCCAGCCGAGCCGGGCGAAGAACGAGACCTGGCGCTCCTGAACGTGGGCGTCGAAGCGGAGGGCCCCGACGTCGAGCGCGACCGCGCACGCGGCTCGGACCAGCGCCGCGCCGATCCTCCCGCGCGGCGGTCCGCCGCCGTCGTGCCCGCAGACGAGGCGACTTCCCCGCCACCAGCCGATCTCGCCGCCGCCCTGCTCCGGATGAATCCGCACGCCGCCGAGCACGACTCCGCCGGGATCAACCGCCGCGAGCACCCGGGTCCGGGGATCGTCGTCGTGTGCGTCGGTGTCATCACCGGCGAAGAGGTGCTGGTCATCGACGAAAGCCCGCCGCCGCACGGCCCCGTAGGCGGCGCGTCGCCGCCTGTCGTCGGTCGCGTCGACGATCAGGAACGCCGGCGCCGGCTGGGGTCGAGCCGGTGGGCCGCCCAGTCGCTGGACGATGTCCAGCACCCGGGTCAGCCGCCCGCCTGCTGGAGGGCCGAACACGCGCCGCAGGCGGCGCACCCGGCGACCTGGTCGACGCCGCGCATCCCAGCCGCGGCCAGGGCCAGGCCGACTCGACCGGTGACGTCGGCGAGCACGGCCGGGTCGGGCGCCGGGACGCCATCGGTGTGGGCCAACGACCCGACCAGGGGGCGGTAGGGCACGACGAACGGGTAGACGCCCCGCTCGATCAGGCTGGTCGCCCCGCGAACCAGCTGATCGGGATCCTCGCCCAGGCCGACGAGCAGATACGTCGAGACACGATTGGCCCCGAAGACCGCCACAGCCCGGTCCCACGCCTCGTCGTACCGCTCCAGCGACACGGTGGCCTTGCCCGGCGTCCACCGGGCGCGGACCGCGGGATCCAGCGACTCGACGTGGATGCCGATCGCGTCCGCCCCGGCCTCCTGCAGCCGATCGATCCAGTCGAGGTCGACCGGCGGCTCGATCTGGACCTGGATCGGCAGCGTCCCGACCGCCGCCTTGACCGCCGCGACGCACCTGGCGAGATGCTTGGCCCCGCGGTCGGCGCCGTTCGACGTCCCGGTCGTCATCACCATCTGGCGGACCCCGTCCAGGCGGACGGCCGCGACCGCGACCTCGGCGAGCTGCTCGGGCAGCTTGACCTGGGTCGTCGCCCCGCTGCGCAGGGACTCCTCGATCGTGCAGAACCGACACCGGGTGTCGGCCGCCGTGTAGCGGATGCACGTCTGGACGACGGTCGTCGCGAGGACGTCGCCCCCGTGCAGGCGGGCGAGCTTCTCGTAGGAAACACCGTCGGCCGTCTCCAGGTCGTAGAACCGGGGCCGGTCGATCGGCTCGAGCATGGCGTCCTCGACGACGACGCCGTCCCGGGTCAACCGGCCGCCCGGATCGATCGCAAACGGTGAATCGGGCGCCATCGGCAGGGTCGCGGCGCACCCGCCGCGGACCTGCCAGTGACCGTCGTCGCTGGGCCCGGCGCCCGCCCGCCGGCGGACCGGCGGCGCGGCGCGCAGGCCTCGGACGGCGAGCTCGCTGCGCAGCGACACCTCCATGCCTAGAACATCCAGGTCGTGTTGATGATCGCGCCCTTGCGCGAGTACTCGATCATCGCGTCCTGCATGTCGAGCGGGTGACACGGGATCACGCCGGACATGAGGTCCTCCTCGCGGGCGCCGTGGAGGGCCAGGCCGAGCCGACAGGCGTACACCTTGCCGCCCTCACCCATGAACTTCTCGAGCTGCCCGTTCTCGTTGCGCATGCCCGGGAACAGCTCGTTCCCGACGGTCGGGAAGCCCCGCGTCGCGAGACAGTTGAGCGAGCCGATCCCAAAGAAGTAGAGGGCCGAGTCGAAGCCCTTGCGCAGCGCGCGGATCGCCAGGAGGACGGCAACGAAGCTGACCGACGACTCGTGGGCGATCCCGTGGACCATGCCGAGATACGTCTCACCGTCCTCGGCCTGGTAGTCGGGGAAGACCTTCGTGGAGCCGTAGATCGATTCGCCTGGTTGCTTGGACGGATGAGCGATCTCCAGCAGGCTGATCATCTCCTGCTCGCTCAACTGCGGCTCGACTGCCATGCGCGGCTCCTTCGGTCGTGACGAAGCGGATCTACTGAGTGTGCGTCCCCGTCCCCCGCGGACACATGGACCGTCGGCCAGGATTCGCGAAGCTCGGCCGGACCGGAGGTCCAGCCCCCACGACCGTTAGTCCGGTCAACCCCACGCCCCCCTCGGGCGCGCCCGGTCACGGCTACCCTGGACGCATGGGTGACTCGCGATTCGAGCAGGTCGGCGCCCGATTGGGGACCGCGCCGCGCGACGTGCTCGAAGCCCTTCTGACGAGCAGTGCCGACGCCGTCTATCTGGTCGATGTCGACGGCCGGGTCGAGTTCGCCAACCCGGCCGCGTTGCAGCTGCTCGGCTACGAGGAGGACGAGCTGCTCGGCCGGGTCAGCCACCCGACGATCCACCATCACCACTGGGACGGGACCCCGTTCCCCCAGGAGGAGTGCCCGATGCTCCGGCCGCGGACGACCGGCGAGACGGTCCGCGCCCACGGCGACACGTTCTGGCGCAAGGACGGCTCCAAGTTCCGCGTCGCGTACTCGTCGGCGCCGCTGCCGACGAGTCGTGGCCGCGGCGCGGTCGTCGTGTTCCGGGACGTCACCCGTCAGATGGAGGACGAGGATGCCGCTCGCAAGGAGGCGGTCGAGCGGGCCCGAGCCGAGGAGATCCACGCTTCGCGGGCGCGCATCATCGCGGCCGCGGACGCCGAGCGCCGCCGGCTCGTCCGCGACCTCCACGACGGCGCTCAACAGCGGCTCGTGCGGATCCTGCTCGGCCTACGCCTCGCCCGGGACGCACTCGGCGACGCGCAGGGCGACGTCTGGGAGATTCTCGACCGGACCTCGGCCGAGACGCGCGCGGCGATCGCCGAGCTGCGCGACCTGGGATCGGGTATCCACCCGCAGATCCTCACCCACCGGGGTGTCAGGGCGGCGGTCGAGAGCCTCACAGCGCCGCTTCCGCTCCCCGTCGACCTCCAGATCCCCCGGGATCGCTATCACTCGACCGTCGAGGCGGCCGCCTATTTCGTGATCGCCGAGGCGCTGACCAACGTGATCAAGCACGCGCGCGCCGCGAGCGCCGCCGTGACGGTCACCGAGCAGGATGGCCAGCTGCTGATCGAGGTCAGCGACGACGGCTGCGGGAACGCCACGATCGGGGCGACCGGTGGACTCGCCGGGCTCAAGGATCGAGTCGCCGCGCTGAGCGGGTCGCTCACGGTCGATCCGGCGCCGGCCCCGGCGGCGACGGGGACCCGCGTCAGTGCGATCCTGCCGACCGTCTCGTCCGCGGCAGCCTGACCACGGACGTTGCGGATCGCGGGTCGGTCGGTCGCGCCCGCAGCGGTCTCGTCACAGCGGTCGGCGTGGCCGCGTTGTCGCTCGGTTCGGGGCCGCCCGCGCGTTCGGCGAGCGTCAGGGAGTCGTTGCGCTCCGCGCCGCATGTCCCGCGGGTTGGCCCGGCAGACGCTCGGCTGCCTGCGGCGCCGCTCGCCGGCGGCTGGTCGGCCGGTGCCGGCTCAGGAGGCCCGCAGCATCGTCAGCACCGCCATCACCCGCCGATGGGCGAACGGCTCGTCGACGAGGCCGAGCTTGTGGAACAGCCCGGTGACGTGCTTCTCGACTCCGGCCGGCGTGATCCCGAGCGAGGCGGCGATCCCGTGGTTGGACTTGCCTTCGGCCATCAGGGAGAGGACGTCTCGCTCGCGGGGCGTCAGCCTGTCGATCGGATTGTCGCGACGCCGCCGGCCGACCATCCGCTGGACGACCTCCGGGTCGAGCGCCGAGCCGCCGGCCGCGACCCGGCGGACCGACTCGACGAAGGATTCGACGTCGCCGATCCGCGTCTTCAGGAGGTACCCGACGCCGGTCGCGTCGTCGTCGATCAGGTCGAGCGGATAGCGCTCCTCGAGGAAGTTCGACAGCGCGAGGACCGCCGTGCCGACGCCGGATCGGCGGATCTCGATCGCCGCCCGCAGGCCGTCGTCGGTTCGGTCGGGCGGCATCTGGACATCGACGACGGCGATGTCAGGCCGCAGGGCGATGACCTTGTCGAGGATCAGGTCGGCCGACGAGACCTGGGCGACGACCTCCATCCCGGCGTCCTCCAGGAGCCGGGCGACCCCGGCGCTGAGCAGGACCTCGTCGTCGGCGATCAGAACGCGGAGCGGGGCCACCACCCCAATCTACGAGGTCACGCCGCCCCGGCCGCCGGCCGCCGTCGCGTCGATGTCGAGCCAGGCCGCGACTACCAGTAACGCTCGCCCGGACGGAGATGCCTGTTGTACATGATGCCGCCGTAGACGAGCTGGCCGACGCCGTCGTCGTGCGGCGCCCAAACCCAGCGCTGGTTGGTGACGTGGCGCGAGAAGAACACCCCTTGCTGGGTGAACGTGTCGGTGCTCGGGATCCCGTTGGACAGGTCTGAGCGGCGGTCACGCTGACATGTGGTGGCCAACGTTCAACCGTTGTCGCGCAGGTAGGTGAGCGGCGCCTTCCCCCCCGACCCAGACCCGGCCGGACGCCGTTCAGCGAGGTTCGTGGATCACGAGCCGGTCGTCAGCACCATCCGAAACCGTGCGTCGCCGCTCATCATCCGGTCGTATGCCTCGGCCGCCCGCTCGAGTGGCAGCGTCTCGATCATCGGCCGGACGCCGCTCAGCGCGCTGAAGGCCAGCGTGTCCTGCGAGTCCATCGACGTTCCCGACGCGTGCCCGGAGATCGTCTTCCCGCCGCCGATGAACTGCATCGGGCTGATCGTGAGCGGGTCCATCGACGCGCCGACGATGATCAGTCTGCCGCGGGGTCCGAGTCCGCCGAAGGTCGCCGTCATCGCGTCGGCCGCGGTCACCGTCGCCAGCACGACGCTCGCGCCGCCGAGCTCGAGCAGCCTGGCGGCGACGTCCTCGGTCGTCGAGTCGACGTAGTGGTGGGCCCCGAGCTTGCGCGCCAGCGGCTCCTTGTCACGGCCACGGGCGATCGCCACCGTCTCGAAGCCCTGCCTGGCGGCGAATTGGACGCCGAGGTGGCCGAGCCCGCCGACGCCGAGCACCGCCACGAGATCTCCGGGCCGGGCGCCGCTCTGGCGCAGGGCGTTGTAGGTCGTCACGCCGGCGCAGAGGAGCGGGGCCGCGTCCTCGGCGCTGAGGTCGTCGGGAATCAGGGCGAGGGCGGTCGCCGAGACGACGAGGTAGTCGGCGTATCCGCCGTCCATAGTGATCCCCGGAATCGAGCTGTTCACGCACCAGATGAAGTCGCCCCGCCGGCACGACTCGCAGTGCCCGCAGTTGCCGCCGAACCAGCCGACCCCGACCCGCTGTCCGACCTCCCAGCCCTCGACGCCCTCGCCGAGCGCGTCGAGCACGCCGGCCACCTCATGGCCGGGGATCAGCGGATAGGTGACGCCGGGAAAGCCGCCGTCCTTGGCGAGCGAGTCGCTGTGACAGACGCCGCACGCCTGCACCCGGACCCTCGCCTCACCACGCCCCGGCTCGGGGATCTCGCGCTCGACGAGCTCGAACGCGCCGCCCGGCTCGGTGACCTGCACAGCCCGCATCCCGGCCATCAGACTTTCCTCCTCGTAGCGGTGATCTGAAAGGTCCCTACCCGCGCGGCTCGTCGGACTCGACCGGCGACCGGCGCGACCGGCGCCACCGGCGCAGCGTGACGAGGTAGGCCTCGGACGCATCCCAGGCCGGCAGCAGCGGACTGGTGTCGCCGCGGCGCGCGCGAACCCGGTAGAGCAGGTCGGGTAGCTCGGCGAACACGATGAAGCCGACGACGGCCGAGATCCAGATGCTCGCCCCGAAGATCGCGCCGACCGCCGCGCCGACCGGGGCACCGACCAGGCCGGTCAGCCGCGAGCCTCGCATCGTCGCCCGCCGAGCTGACGGGAGCGCGTCGCTCGCCGGCTCGTCCTCCTCCTCGACAGATCGCGTCAGCGCCACGGTCATCGAGTCTACATTTGCGCCGGCCGGCCCCGGCCTCAACGCCGGAGAGCGGCGGTGTAGATATCGGAGTACCGGGTCCCGCCGCTCGGGGTCGAGTCGTAGAGCGCCCGCATCGTGTGCCCGACCACACCGGCCGGAGCCCCCGTGTAGCGGAAGGTCGTCGCGAGCCAGTGCCGTCCAGTCGTGTGGAGCGCCGCCGCGTAGATCACGCCCGGCTCGTCGACGCTCGGCTGGCCGGGGATCTCCCGCGAGGCCGTTCCCCAGGAGATCGCCCCGCCGGCGAGCTGGAAGTCGGTCACGCCGGTGCCCCGGAGCCGGGCGACCCGGGACGATCCGCAACGACTCAGCGCCAGCCGCCCGCCCTGCCCGTCGATGCTCGCGGCGAACGGCGGGCTGTAGGTCAAGCCGACGAACGCCGCCGTCGTCTCGGAGCTGGCGTCCACGCCGCTCTGAGCCGTCCGCCGGAGTGGTGCGCAGATCGTCCGCAACAGCTTCGGGGCATCGAGATCCTCGGTCGAGCGGGCCGCCGACTTCGGCTCACTGTCGTCGGTCAGCTGCTGTCCGGTGTGCCAGTTGAGGTACAGCGTCAGATCGACGTGGAGACCCGAGAACGGACTCGAGAGCCACTCGGATCCGATCTCGTCGAACGCCGGGTACTCGCCACCGGCGCCCGGGGAGATCCGGTCGGAGCCGGCGACGACGTGGAGCCGCCCGCCGGCGATGTCCTCGACGACGTAGAGAACCCGGGCGTACGCGGTCGTCGGCGGCGCGGTGCACGAGATCGTCACGACGCCGGCCGACGGCGGCCCGAGGACCGGCCCGACGCAGCCGGCGGGGACACACGAGTAGAGCAGCTCGCCCGCGCCGACCCCGACCAGTCCGCCCTCGCAACCCGCCGGGTCCGGCCGGTCGACCGACGTGCCGGTCGTCGCGTCGATCACACGCGTCGTCCCCTCGACGGGCTCGAACGCCGCGTAGCGGCCTCCGTCGGTCATCAGCGCGGTGAACGCGTTGCCGTAGAGCAGTCGCATCGAGACGGTCGGCGAGGCGACCGCCGTCGCGACCGTCCGGATTCCGGGCAGCCCGAGCAGGCTGAGGAGCCCGACGAGGACGAACAGAACGAGCCGGTGCGACGCAAGCGGACGGGATCGGCTCATCCGTCTCCAACGCTCCGCCCGGCCGATTGTTGCGGCCCGGCTCGACCGGGCCGGCCGAGTCGCAGCGCGGCGAGTACGACGCCGCCGGCCAACACCCCCCAGAACGCGCTCCCGATCCCGGCGAGAACGACCCCCGACGCGGTGACGAGGAAGGTGACCAGGGCCGGCTCGCGCGTCCGTTCGTCGCCCAGCGCCCCGGCGAGGCTGCCGGCGATCGTCGGGAACAGCGCGAGCCCGGCGACCGCGGCGACGAGGGCGGGAGGGAACGCGGCGAAGAGGGCTGCGACGGTCGCCCCGAAGACACCCACGACCAGGTAGAAGCCGCCGGCCGTGACGCTGGCCATGTACCGGCGGTCGGGATCCTCGTGGGCCTCCGGGCCGGTGCAGATCGCCGCGGTGATCGCGGCGAGGTTGATCGCGAAGGCGCCGAACGGCGCGAGCACGAGCGTCGTCAGGCCGGTCGCCGTGATCAACGGCGAGACCGGCGTCCGGTAGCCCGATCCGCGCAGGACGGCCACGCCCGGGAGGTTCTGGGAGGCCATCGTCACGATGAACAGCGGTACCCCGACGCTGATCATCGCCTTGGCCGAGAAGGCCGGGCTGACGAAGCGGGGGCTCGTGAGCGCGAGGTGGAGCGCGCCGAGCCGGAGCAGCCCGTCCCCGCCGGCGATCGCGACCCCGACCGCGAGGACGATGACCATCGTGTACCGGGGGGAGAACCGCCGGCAGGCGACGTAGGCGACGAACATCGAGCAGACGAGGCCGAACTCCACGCGCATCGCCGTGAACACGGCCAGCCCGAAGCGGACGAGCACGCCGGCGAGAAGCGCCTGGGCGATCGGCAGGGGGATCCGCGTGATTGCCCGCTCGAAGAGACCGCTCACGCCGGACGCGACGATCAAGACGGCCGAGAACATGAACGCGCCGATCGCATCCGGCAGCGGCACGCCGACCAGGCTGGTGACGAGGAGGGCGGCCCCCGGCGTCGACCAGGCCGTGACGATCGGCGCCCGGTAGCGGAGCGACAGGCCGATGGACGACACGGCCATCCCGATCCCGAGCGCCCCGATCCACGAGGAGACCTCCGCCGGCGAGGCGCCGCCGGCCCGGGCCGCCTGGAAGACGATCGCCGCGGAGCTCGTGAAGCCGACGAGGACGGTCACGAACCCCGCCGTGACGACGGAGGCGGGGACCCGGGAGCCGCCCTGCCCGGGACTCATGAGCTGGGCGGGCGCCGGCGGCCGGCTAGGGGGCGAGCGATCGGCGCAGGACGAGACCGCAGACGACCGCGGCGATCGCGATCAGGACGGGCCCGCCGAAGCTGACGACGCCGACGACGGCGAGCAGGAGGCCGACCACGGCGACCACGCTGAGGCCGCTCGTCGCGAGGACGAGCCCGTAGGCCCGCTGCTCACGTTGGCGTCGAGTCGGCCGGTCTCCTGGCCGTTTGGCGAGATTGCTGATGACTGGCTCCTCGATCGAAGGCTGGCTCACCGGAGGACCGACGGCGACCGGGACCCTACTCTGACACGCCTGTGTCGAACTTGACTGATCGAGTGTCTCGACTACTCAGGCGGACGCGCGTGCGGCTCTTGGAGGGACGGCGCGCGATGGACGGGGACTCTCGGCGAAAAGTAGCTGACTGCCTCAGCTCGGGTTTCGCACTTTTCGCTCGGCCGACTGCACGTCGGGTCGGGGCGGGGCGGGGCGGGGGCGCGGGGGTGGGGGATGTGATCGACCGGGCTCCTCCCGAGCGGCGGAGGTGGATGCGAGACCTTCATCGCGAAAATAGCTGACTGAGTCAGTCAACTACTTTCGTTGGAGAGTCCACTTCTCCACGACCCAATTCCCCCGCAGCGTCCCCTTCTTCGCCAGACCCGCCTCGCCCCCGACCCAGATCCCACTCCCACTCCCACTCCCACACCCCCTTCTCCTCCCCGTCCCCCTCCCCCGGACCGAGTCAATCACGCGGCGGGCGGATCCCCGGGAAGCGGCGGGTTGACCCGGCCGGCCCCGGGCATGTACATCCCGCGGTTGCCCTCGACGGCCCGCTGGCGGGCGGCCAACAGGCATTCCTCCCAGATCGCGGCAACCGCAGCCGGCGGATCCTCGCCGGGCAGAGGCGGGACGTCCGTCGCGGCTTCGAGCACGAAGCGGTAGGCGTCGGCGACGGTCGGCGGGGCATCGAGCTCGTGGACGCGGTCCTCGACCGGCCCGTGGGACGGGGTGACCCGGGCCGCGAGCGCCGCAGCCTCGAGAAAGCGGTCGGGCCAGATCGCGGCGAGCGAGCCGAGCAGGTGCCACCAGGTGACGATTCCGAGCGCGGCGTCGAGCCCGCGGGCGGCCTGGAGCCCGGCGACGAGCTCGTCGAGCCCGTCGGGCCGGGGGTCGAGCTGCTCGAGGCCGAGCACGAAGCGGGTGAGGGCGGCGGCGCCGGTCGACCACGAGACGACGAGGACGTTCTTGAAGCGACCGTCGATCGCGAGGACGTCGATCTCGGCCTTGCGTGCGCGGGCCATGCGGACGGCCATTGGAGTCTGAACTGGAAGCACGCCGATCGCCGCCCACTCTATCCAGCCTCCGCCTATGATTGGGATATGGCGACCGTGACCCTGAGGGGACCCCTCCAGAAGCTCGTCGGCGACCGGGAGGACCGGCAGGTCGAGGGGACGACGGTGGACGAGCTGATTCACGAGCTCGAGCGGACGAACACGGCACTGGAGGGGTGGATCCTCGACGAGACGGGCGTGATCCGCCCGCACATCAACGTGTTCGTCAACGGAGAGCGGGTCAAGCAGGACGCGCCGGTCGGAGCCGACGACAAGATCGAGATCCTCCCGGCGATCTCCGGCGGCTGAGCCGCCCGCTCGATGACCGAGCTGCTGGTCGGGACCCGCAAGGGTCTGTTCGTGCTCGCCGGCGGATCCGGGGAGCCATTCGAGATCGTGACCCGGGCGTTCATCGGGGATCCGGTCGACTATGCGATGCGCGACCCGCGGACGGGCCGGTTCTTCGCTTCGGTCACGTCGGCCTTCTACGGACCGCGGATCTGGCACACCGACGATCCGGCCGGCGACTGGCAGCCGGCGAGGGGCGTCGCACTGCCGAAGGGCGGCAGCAGCGCGCTGAAGCGGATCTGGGTGATCGTGGCCGGGGAGGACGAAACGACGCTGTATGCCGGCGGCGACCCGGGGGTCCTGTTCGCGAGCGTGGACTCGGGGGAGACGTGGGAGCTCAACCGGGCGCTCTGGGAGGAGCCGACCCGGCCGCGATGGCAGCGGGATTCGGGCGGGCTGTCGGTCCACTCGATCGCGACCTGGCCCGGCGACCCCGACCGCCTCGCGGTGGCGATCTCGGCGGCCGGGGTCTGGCTGACCGAGGACCGGGGCAGGACGTGGCGCCAGGGCAACCGGGGGATCGTCGCCGACTACGTCCCCGAGCAGGGCCGGTCGACGGCGATCAACCTCTGCGTCCACCACCTCGAGCGGGCGCCGAGGGCGCCGGAGCGGCTGTTCATGCAGTTCCACGGCGGTGTCTACCGGTCCGACGACGCCGGCGAATCGTGGACCGACATCGCCCGGGGGCTGCCGTCGAACTTCGGCTTTCCGGTGGCGCTCGACCCGGCCGACGCGGACTCTGCCTACCTGATCCCGGTGTCGACATCGGACCGCCTGACACCCGACGGACGGGTCGCGGTCTGGGAGACGCGCGACGCGGGGGCGACGTGGACCGAGCACACCGAGGGGCTGCCCCAGTCGGGGGCGTACCTGTCGATCCTGCGCCAGTCGTTTGACCGCGCGGGCGAGGGCCCGGAGCTCGAGCTCTACTTCGGGGCGACGTCCGGCGACATCTTCGGGTCGGGCGACGCCGGGGCGAGCTGGTTCAACGTGGCGACCCGCCTCCCGAGCGTCGCATCGGTCAGAGTCTCCCCGGTTCTGGCCGGTCGCTGAGGGCGCACCCGGCCGGGGCCGGCGTGCCCGGGCCGAGGACTCGGGCACCGGCAGTGCTGCCGCGCCACCCGAGCGACCGGGACCGCCCTCTCAGAGACGGCCGGGCGACTCGGGCGGCGGGCTCGCGCTCAGCGGCGACGGACCGGGGGCCCGGCGGGGTGCCGGAGGGTGCCGCCCCGCGAGCGGCGAATCGCGTAGACGATGCCAGTCGAGCAGGCGACCGAGAGCACGATCCCGGCGCCGCCTCGTCCGAACAACGCCCACACCAGGAGGCCGGCGACAAACGAGCCGGCGATTCCAACGAGGATCGTCTCCCCGATACCCATCGGATCAGGTCCGGGCAGCGCAAGTCGCGCAAGCCCGCCCACGACGAGTCCGACGATTGCGAGGGTGAGGAGGTAGACGATCATCCGTGGATCAGCGTATGCCCGGCTGATGAACCGGGCCTAACCGGTCGATGAACCCAGACTAAACGGCGCGTTCCGCCGAGTGGGCGGCCGCCGGCGGGTGGATGGCTGCCACCGCGCCGGCGATTGCCGAGCGTGAGAAGCTCGGCGAGAGATCTGGGCTGGGCAGGATCGGCTCAAGGCTCGCGACGGAGGGCGAGGGCCGCGGTGTCGTCGGCCTGAGGGCCGACCTGGAAGCCGGTCAGGCCGTCGTCGAGCGCGGCGAGGAGCTCGGCCGCAGAGCAGCCCGCGCAGCGGCCGAGCAGGCTGCGCACGCGCTGGTCGCCGAACCGGCCGTCGGCGCCGACGGTGTCGGTGACCCCGTCGGTGTAGAGGACCAGCGTCTGACCGGGCGCGAGCTCGACGCTCGTCTGGATCCAGGTCGAGTCCGCGAAGGCTCCGAGCAGTGGTCCCGGCTGGCCGACCGTCTCGACCGAGCCGTCGGCGAGCAGGAGGGGCAGCGGGTGGCCGGCCGAGGCGATCGTCACGTGCCGGTCGCTGACCAGGAGGCAGAGCAGGCTGCAGAGGGAGAGCTCCGGCTGACCGCGGAGGGCGGCGTCGACGCGGTCGAGGATCATCGCCGGCTCGGGCGTCTGGCCACCGACGATCCGCGCGCCGTGACGAACCAGCGCGGTCATCGCCGCGGCGGCGACGCCCTTCCCGGTGATGTCGCCGATCAGGACGAGCCAGCCGCCGCGGACCTCGAAGGCGTCGTAGAAGTCACCGCCGACCTCGACCCCCTCGCCGACGGGTCGGTAGAGGGCCGCGACCTCCCACCCGTCGATCGGCGGGAGGGCCTCGGGGAGGAGGCTCTTCTGGAGCGTCGCGGCGATCCTCGCCTGCGTGGTGTAGAGACGGGCGTTCTCGACGGCGATCGCCGCGCGGTCGGCGATCTGCGTCGCGAAGGCCACGGTCGCCTGGTCGAAGCGGCGGCGGGACTCGGCGTTGACGAGGCTCATCGCGCCGATCGTCCGTCCGCTGGCGACGACGAGCGGGACGATCATCACCGAGCGCATGCCGATCTCCCGGAGCAGCTCGAGGTGCTCGGGGTTCCGCGCCCCGGCGCTCAGCATCTCGTCGGTGACCTCGACGTAGAGCTCGGGCATGCCGGTGGCCATCACCCGGCCGAGCCCCCGGTCGGCGTCGACCCGCTCCGGCTCGTGGGCCTGGAGCCGCTCGGCGAGCCGGAGCTTGGCCGGGTCGGAATGGGCGACGGCGAGCGAGAGCCGATCGCCCTGGTCGCTGACCAGGTCGACCGCACACCAGTCGGCCAGGCGGGGAACGGCGAGCCAGGCGACGTTGCGGAGGGTCTGCTCGTAGTCGAGCGACGACGCGAGGACCTCGCTCGCCTCGGCCAGCAGGCGGGTCCGGACCTCGGCCTGCTTGACGCTCGTCACGTCCTCGATGATCGTCACCGCCGCCTCGAGGACGCCGTCGGGGTCTGAGAGTCCCGAAGCCTTGAGCAGCCGCCACCGCTCCGTGCCGGTCGCCCGGTCGACCGTCCGCATCAACAGCGGGCCGGGCTGCTCGCCGCGGAGCAGCCGGACCGACGGGATGTCGTCCATGCCGAGCTCCCGGCCGTCCTCCCCGGTGACGATGTACGCGTCCATGATCGAGATCGGTCGGGACGCGGTCAGCTCGGTGAGCGAGGCGAAGCCCATCGACTCGATGGCCGCCCGGTTGGCATAGATGATCCGGTCGTCGAGATCACGAATCGTCACCGCCTCGGCGAGGGCGTCGACGATCCCCGTGAAGCGCTGCTCGCTCCCGTGGAGGGCGGTCTCGAGTCGTGCGATCAGCTGGGTTCGCTGGTGCTCGGCCGACGCGAGGTCGGACAGATCCCGGATGAACACGTGGAAGTCCCAGGCCCGCCCGGACGGCAGCGCCGAGATCGTGATCTCGGCGGGAAACTCCCGGCCGTCGGCCCGCTGGGCGGTCAGCGGCCGGCGCGCGCCGAGCCGGGGGCCGTCGCCGGCCGCGACCAGCCTGCGGAGCTCCCGGTCGAAGTGCGACCGGTCGCGTTCGGGGATGATCGTCGCGCCGAGCGACCGTCCGATCGCCTGGTCCCGGGTCAGACCGAAGACGTCCTCGGCCGACCGGTTCCAGAAGGTGATCCGGCCGTCCTGGTCGGTCGACGCGAACGCGCTGTGTGCCGTCTCGAGGATCGCCTGCGCCTGGCCGAGATCCATCGTCGCGCGAGCCTAGCGGCCGGCGGGCTCCGCGACCAGTCGTGATCTTCCCGATCACCCACACCCGTCCAGGTTCGCGCGTCTTCCAAGCCTGCGCCGACCGCGCCTAATCCGGATTCATTCCAGATCTGTGGCAGACTTCGCGGCATGCCGAGCACCCCGGAGCTGGCGCGCATGTTGCGCGGGACGTCCCTTCGCGTGACACGTCCGCGGGTCGCGGTGCTCGCCGCGGTGCACGACCATCCGCACGCCGACACGAACTCGATCATCGGTCTCGTGCGGGAGGATCTGGGTGACGTGTCCCACCAGGCCGTCTACGACGTCCTGCGAGCACTGACCGCCGCGGGTCTGGTCCGGCGCATCCACCCGCCGGGCTCCGCGGCGCGGTACGAGTCGCGGGTCGGGGACAACCATCACCACGTCGTGTGCCGGTCGTGCGGTGCGATCGCCGACGTCGATTGCGCCGCCGGCACGGCATCCTGCCTGACCGCAGCCGACCACCACGGCTACGCGATCGACGAGACCGAGGTCATCTACCGAGGCTTCTGCCCCGGCTGCTCGACCCCGCCCCTGAACACCATCTGATCCCGGAAAGGGTTCCCTTGTCTGATAGTCCTGACGCCGTTGTTGGAGAGATGAACGAGGAGACCGGGGGCGGCTGCCCGGTCACGCACGAGCGCGCCCCGCACCCGACGCAGGGCGGGGGAAATCGAGGGTGGTGGCCGGACCGGCTGAACCTGAAGATCCTCGCGAAGAACCCCGCCGTGGCCAACCCGCTCGGTGAGGAGTTCGACTACGCCGACGCGTTCGAGACGCTCGACCTCGCGTCGGTCAAGCAGGACATCGAGGACGTCTTGACGACCTCGCAGGACTGGTGGCCGGCGGACTACGGCCACTACGGCCCGTTGATGATCCGGATGGCGTGGCACAGCGCCGGGACGTACCGCATCAGCGACGGCCGGGGTGGCGCCGGGGCCGGCCAGCAGCGCTTCGCGCCGCTCAACAGCGGGCCGGACAACGGGAACCTCGACAAGGCGCGGCGCCTGCTGTGGCCGGTCAAGAAGAAGTACGGCAGGGCGCTGTCGTGGGCGGACCTGATGGTCCTCACCGGCAACGTCGCCCTCGAGTCGATGGGCTTCAAGACATTCGGCTTCGCCGGCGGCCGCGCGGACGTCTGGGAGCCGGACGAGGACGTCTACTGGGGCCCGGAGACCGAGTGGCTCGGCGACGAGCGCTACACCGGCGACCGCGAGCTCGAGCAGCCGCTCGGCGCCGTCCAGATGGGCTTGATCTACGTCAACCCAGAGGGCCCGAACGGCAACCCCGACCCGCTGGCCTCGGCCAGGGACATCCGCGAGACGTTCAGCCGGATGGCGATGAACGACGAGGAGACGGTCGCGCTGATCGCCGGCGGGCACACGTTCGGCAAGACCCACGGCGCCGCCGATCCCGACGAGTACGTCGGCCCCGAGCCCGAGGGCGCTCCGCTGGAGGAGCAGGGTCTCGGGTGGAGGAACACGTATGGCTCCGGCAAGGGCGCGGACGCGATCACCAGCGGCCTCGAGGTCACGTGGACGGCCACGCCGACGGCGTGGTCGGGCAGCTTCTTCGAGAACCTGTTCGGCTACGAGTGGGAGCTGACCGAGAGCCCGGCCGGCGCGCACCAGTGGCAGCCGAAGGACGGCGGCGGGGCTGGCACGATCCCGGGTCCGGACGAGGGCTCGGCGATGCGTACGCCGACGATGCTGACGACCGACCTCGCGCTGCGGTTCGACCCCGTCTACGAGCCGATCTCACGGCGCTTCGCCGAGCACCCGGACGAGCTCGCCGACGCGTTCGCGCGGGCGTGGTTCAAGCTGACGCACCGGGACATGGGGCCCGTCTCGCGGTACCTCGGACCCGAGGTGCCGACGGAGACGCTGCTCTGGCAGGACCCCCTCCCAGAGATGACGCACGAGCCGATCGGCGCGGACGAGATCGCCGGCCTCAAGGCCCAGATCCTCGAGTCGGGGCTGTCGGTCTCCCAGCTCGTCTCCACCGCGTGGGCGTCGGCGTCGACGTTCCGCGGGAGCGACAAGCGCGGCGGGGCCAACGGCGCGCGCGTCCGCCTGGAGCCGCAGCAGGGCTGGGAGGTCAACGACCCCGAGCAGCTCGCGACCGTGCTGGACACCCTGGAGGGCGTCCAGCAGGCGTTCAACAGCGCCCAGGCCGGCGGCAGGCAGGTCTCGCTCGCCGACCTGATCGTGATCGGCGGCTGCGCCGGGGTCGAGCGGGCCGCCAAGAGCGCTGGCTTCGACGTGGAGGTCGCGGTGACGCCAGGCCGCACGGACGCGTCGCAGGAGGACACCGACGTGGAGTCCTTCGACGCGCTCGAGCCGTCCGCGGACGGGTTCCGCAATTACCTCGGCGAGCGCCAGCGGCTGACGGCCGAGTACCTCCTGATCGACCGCGCGAACCTGCTGACCCTGAGCGCCCCGGAGATGACCGTCCTCGTCGGCGGCCTGCGCGTCCTCGGCGCGAACTCGGGGCAGTCCACGGTGGGCGTCCTCACAGCGACCCCCGGGTCGCTGACGAACGACTTCTTCGTCAACCTGCTCGACCTCGGCACGACGTGGACGGCGACGGCCGGGAATGCGGGAACGTTCGCGGGGCACGACGCCGCCACGGGCGAGCTGCGCTGGACCGGGAGCCGCGTCGACCTCGTGTTCGGCTCGAACTCGGAGCTGCGGGCCCTCGCGGAGGTCTACGCGAGCGATGACGCGCGGGAGAAGTTCGTGGACGACTTCGTCGCCGCGTGGGTCAAGGTGATGAACCTCGACCGGTTCGACCTGACCTAGCTCGTCCCGATCGCGTCCGCCGGGATGGCCTGGGCGCCGCGAGCCGCGCGCGTCCAGGGCCGTCTGCGGCGCCTGGCCCGCGGCGTGGCCGGCGTGGCCGGCGTGGCCGGCGTGGCGGTGCTCACGGGCGCAGGCGTGGCCGTGCTCACAGGCTGCGGCACGACGACGAGCCCCGGCCCGCGAAGTCGACCGGTGGGGCAGGCCGCGACCGAAGCCGTGCGGCCGACGGGGCGCTGCCGCGGCCAGCCGGGGCGGGTCGTGCTGCGCGGGCCGCGCGTCACGATCACGGTGGGGTCGGCCGAGGGCCGCAGCGGCTACTACTGGGCGTGCCTGCGCACGGCCGACCGGCTTCGCATCATCAACGCCAGCGGCCAATACGAACCGGTGATGCCGGGGCCGGCGCTCGCGACCGGCGGCACCTGGGTCGCGGCCGCCCTCGGCAACGACACCGACCCGAACATCGACTTCCAGGCGACCCGGATCGTCGTCATCGACCTCGCCGACGGCCACACGCGCTACGTCGATGCGGCCGGCGACGGCAGCGTCGCCAAGGTACTCAAGACGATCGTGCGCGCCGACGGCACCGTCGCCTGGAGCGCCTGCGCGATCAACCAGGATCCGCCCACCACGCGTACCGGCCCGGGGTCCGCATGCTGGGCAGCCGGCCATCCGACCTGGGTCTACGCGCTCCGACCGGGCGCACGAGCACCCCGCCTGCTGGACTACGGCCGCGAGATCACCGGCCACACCCTGACGCTCGCAGGCGGCCGGCTCAGCTGGACCGGCGACGGTCGCTCCTTGTCCGCTCCGCTGCACACGGTGTCCTGATCGACACCCACGAACCTCCCGCCGGGCCGGCCAAGCCGCAGAAGCGCAAGCCGCCGCGGGCGTCGAGGACCACCGACGCGGATCGCACGAGCGCCGAGCACCGCCCGCGCGCGAACCGCACGAGCGCCGCGCACCGCCCGCGCGCGGCCGTCGGTCGCTGGCCCGCTCCGACCGTCCGCGCCCGCTCGTGGTCGGTCGGCTATGCCCTGACCGCCTACGCATTCACCGTCGTCGTCGGCCTCGTCTTCTCCGGCGTCCTGCGCTACGTCCTCGGCGTCCACGTCCCGTTCGGCCTCGGCGCCCTGTTCATCGAGGTGACGATGCTCTGCGCGCTGATCCCGCTCTACCGGTCCGGCCGGCTCTCGGCGCGCGATCTCGGGCTGCGCGGCGCACCCGGCGCTCGGGCGGTCGGTCTCTGCCTGCTCGCGCTGGCCGCGTACTTCGCGTTCGCCGACCTCTACCTCAACGCCCTGGCCCGTCCGAGGACGAGCAACCCCTTTGCGGGGATCGCCGATCGCAGCACGCTCGTGATCATCGTCACGGGGTTCACCGCGGCCGTCGGCGCTCCGGTCGTCGAGGAGATCTTCTTCCGCGGCCTGCTCTACAGAAGCCTTCGCAACCGGCTCGGCACGCTGTCCGCGACGAGCGCCGCGGCCGTGCTCTTCGGGCTCGTCCACGGCACGCAGTATCCGCTCGCCGCGCTCCCGGGGGTCGCCTGCTTCGGCGTCGTCGCCTGCCTGCTCTACCAGCGCACCGGGTCGCTGGTCCCAGGGATCGCGATCCACTCGTTCGTCGACGCCTCAGCCTTCGAGGAGACGCTGACCGGACACATCACGGTCACGTTCTACGCATATCTCCTCCTCGCTCTCGGCCTGCTCGCCGGGGCCGTGATCCGCGCACGCGGGCGCCGGGTCGCCAGGCGCGCGCTTCCCGTCAGCTGACGAGACACGGCGGATAGGCTCCGCGGCAGGATGGACCACGCCTTCAGCGAGTCGCGCTTCACCGTCGGCGTCGAGGAGGAGCTGATGATCGTCGACGCCGAGACACACGACCTCGTCAACGCGGTCGAGCAGCTGCTCGACGACGCGCCGGTCGGCCAGATCAAGCCCGAGCTGATGGAGTCGGTCCTCGAGATCGCGACCGATCCCTGCCGGGACGTCGCCGAGGCCGCCGACCAGCTGCGAACGCTCCGCCGGCATACCAACCAGGCTGCCGGCCGCCGGGGTCTGGCGATCGCCTCGGCCGGGACCCACCCGCTCGGCCTGTGGGAGAAGCAGCGGATCGTCGGGCGGCCGCGCTACCGGGCCCTGATCGACGAGCTGGCCTTCGTCGCCCGGCAGGAGCTCGTCTTCGGGATGCACGTCCACGTCGGCATCGACGACCCCGAGACGGCGATCGCCGTGGCCAACGGCCTGCGGGAGCACGTTCCCCTCCTGCTCGGCCTGGCGGCCAACTCGCCGTTCTGGCGGGGCGAGGAGACCGGTCTCCAATCGACCCGGATGCCCGTCTTCAAGGCCTTTCCCCGGGTCGGGATCCCCCCGTACTTCGCCGGGTGGGACGACTACGCCGCCCGCGTCAAGCGGATGGTCGACGCCGGGATGATCGGCGACTACACCTACCTCTGGTGGGACGTCCGTCCCCACCCCCGGCTCGGGACGGTCGAGGTCCGGGCGATGGACGGCCAGACGCGGCTCGAGCACACGATCGCCCTGACCGCCCTCGTCCAGAGCCTCGTTCGCTCGCTGGCGATCGCGCACGCCGACGGTGAGACCGTGGTCGACCACCCCCACGAGGTCCTCGAGGCCAACAAGTGGCTGGCCGCCCGCTACGGGACCGACGCCCGGATCCTCGATGTCTCGACGAACACGGTCGTCCGACTCGAGGACCTGACCCGCCGTCTGCTCGAGCGTCTCGCCGACCACGCCGACGAGCTCGGGTGTGCGGCCGAGCTGGCCGGCGTCAACGACCTGCTCGACGTCGGCAACGGCGCCCACCGCCAGCTGATCGTCTTCCGGGCCAACCACGATCTCCGGGAGATGCTGGCCGAGATCGTCGCGGCCTCTGCCCCGTGACCACCCGCGCCCGGCGGGGCCGCTCCAGAACATTCCCATCAAGACCCGCGACGGCCAGCCCGAGCCGCTACCCTGGGAGGAGCGGTTGCCGTCGGGTTCTTGAACGCTCCCCTCTCCTTGCGAGCAGCCTTGGATGCCGAGGGGGGCAGGCAGGATCCATATGACCATCGAAGCCACCGCCCCACCGCCGACGGGCGTCCTCGCCGGACAGATCTCCCGAGCGGTCGTCCAGCTGTTTCGCGAGTACACCGGCCGCGGCCCGACCCAGGCGCACACCACGATCACCGACGACCTCGTCGTCGTGATGATGGGCGACACTCTCCTCAAGGCCGAGCGATCGCTCGCCGGCGACGGGAAGCAGGAGCTCGTCCTGACGATGCGCCGCGCCGTCCAGGACACGATGCGCGAGGACCTCACAGAAGCGGTCGAGCGTCTCAGTCAGCGGAAGGTGATCGCCTTCATGAGCCAGAACCACATCGACCCGGACCTCGCGTCCGAGCTGTTCGTCCTCGCGCCCCGCGACCGGACCGTTCCGGCGTAGGCCCGGCACCCGAGTCCGTCGCCGGCCCCACCGGGTTGGATCGCGCGACGATCGGGTAGATCGAGGCGTTGATGGAGATCCCGGGGCCGCTTCGAAGTTTCGACAAGTACCAGCAGCGTCACCCGGCCGTCGGTTTTCCGATCGCCGTCCTGAAGAAGTTCTCAGACGACCAGGCCGGCGGGCTCGCCGCACTGATCGCCTACTACGCGTTCTTCTCCCTGATTCCCCTCCTCCTCGTCTTCTCGACCGGGCTGGCCTTCGTCCTCCACGGCCACCCGCATATCTACAACGAGGTCCGCAACTCGACGCTCGCCGAGTTCCCGATCATCGGCGACCACCTCAAGCAGGGCCAGAGCACGATCCACGGGAGCGGACTCGCCCTCGTCGTCGGCATCGTCGGCGCCCTCCTCCCCGGCCTCGGGGCGACCCAGGCCGCCCAGAACGCCTTCGACCAGGTGTGGGCCGTCCCCCACAAGGATCGACCGAACTTCCTCGTCAAGCGTGTCCGCGGACTCGGCATGCTGGTGACCCTCGGGACGCTCAACCTCGCCTCGACCG
Organism: Solirubrobacteraceae bacterium; assembly: GCA_036510225.1. Taxonomy (GTDB): domain Bacteria; phylum Actinomycetota; class Thermoleophilia; order Solirubrobacterales; family Solirubrobacteraceae; genus Palsa-513. Next base: position 24,020 of record DATCEH010000109.1, read on the forward strand.
TCCTCGCCGGACTCGTCACCGGGTCGAACGCCGGGGTCCTCGAGACGATCGGCGGGATCCTGATCACCCTGCTCGTCAACATCGTCCTCTTCACCGCGTCCTTCCGCCTGCTGACGTCAAAGACCGTTGCCCTGCGCTGTCTGATCCCCGGTGCCCTGATCGCCGCCGTCTTCTGGGCGATCCTCCAGGCCGTCGGCGGGATCTACATCAGCCATGTGTACAAGCACGCGTCGGCCGTCAACAGCATCTTCGAGCTCGTCATCCCCCTGCTGACCTGGCTCTACCTCGGCGCCCAGGTCACCCTCTACAGCCTCGAGATCGACGTCGTCCGCGCCCGTCACCTCTGGCCCCGCAGCCTGTTCGACCCGCCGAGCCACGCTGACCACACGACGCTGCGGGGGCTCGCGAAGATCGAGGAGCGCAACGACGCCGAGACGGTCAGCGTCACGTTCGACCAACCGCCGGCCGACCCGCCTCCGGCCGGCGAGACCTCCCCACCCGAGCAATCCCAGCCCGAGTCCGGGCCTGAGCGCGGGCCCGAGCGCGAGCGCGAGTCCGAGGTCGAGTCCGAGGTCGAGTCCGAGGTCGAGCTCACCCCAGGGCCGGCGGAGCAGGCCGTCGAGATGACACCGGCGACCGCGCAGGCGACTGAACGGTCGCGGGCGGTCCGCCCCGACCGCGATTTCATCTGGTGGAGACCCTGACCCACCAGAACGGCCGCTCACCCGACCGACATCATGAAAAGCCGGCGAGGTCGCCGACCTGCTCGGCATCCACGGGACCACGATCTACGAGTGGGCGCGAACCGGCAAGCTCCCTGCGATGCGCCGCGGACCCGGGATCCGCTTCCTGCGCTGGAGAATCGAAGCGTGGATCGCCGACGACTCCGATCCGACCGGCACAGCGGCAGTCAGCTGATCACGCTCGTCGTCCTGGAGCGAGCACCGGACCCGCCCTCGGCGTCGATCACGGAAACTTGATCAGCAGACGCACTCGCGCGATCACCTCGGTCAGTGTCTCCTCGGCAACCCGGCCGCGCCGCTTCGCCAGGCGAGTGCGGCTGATCGTTCGAACCTGGTAGGGCAGCGCATGAGCAGCGGCGACCAGGCCGCGCTCCGGCGGCTCGATCCGAACGTCGAGCCGATTGTAGGTCGAGCGGCTGATCGGAACGACGATCGCGAGACCACTCGGACCCTTCCCGATCGCGTCGACCGAAATGACCAGGCACGGACGACGTCCCGCCTGCTCGTGACCGGCGACCGGGTCGAGCTCGCAATCCCAGACCTCTCCCTGACCCGCCTCGGGAACGCTCAAGTCACGTCCGCGGCGTGGCTGGAGCCGACGTCGGCGCTGGTGGTATCCCAGGCGGCCGTCTCGGCTTCGAAGGCGGCCCACCGAGTGGCGTCGCCGCGAAGCGTGGCGAAGTCGTCGTTCATCGCGCGCAGGAGTCGCTCGTGCTCCTCCTTTGCGACCAGCCGCTCGATCAACTCGGGCGCTGCCACGTGATCCTCCGCGGCCAGGCGATTGATGCGATCGCGAGTACTCGGACGGACGCGGAGTGTCGTAGTCGCAGCCATAGCCGCAAGTGTAGACGATAACGTATACGTCAGCAAGTCAAGGTGCCGATCACGCCGTCACGGCGGTCTCGTCGCGGACGTCGCGCCCCCTCGGCGCTGTCGTCGCAAACGCCGCCGTGAACCTTGCCGCCGCCTCACGCGCCGGACGCGCATGCAGGTGTCGGTGAAGCCGATTTGATGCCCAACCGTGACGCCCAATCCGCGATGCCGCCGTGCAATTGGCGACACGGACAGAAAAAACCCCGCCTGAGCCTGAGCGGGGCTTTCTCGAAGCGGCTGAAGGGACTCGAACCCTCGACCTGCTGCATGGCAAGCAGACGGCGGCGGTCTGGCACGCGCAGTTACGGGCCACTGAGATCGGCTGGTAGCCAGTGTTTACGGGGTCAGGAGTCCAATCGGATGCCCAATGTGATGCCCAATCAGAAGTGATGCCCAGATGATGCCCAAGGTGATACGGTGCGCCGCGAACCCACGAAGAAGCCCCGTCGAAGGCTACGTCCGGGGGCGTGGACAGTCCGCAAGGAGCCCGTGTCAATAGAGCAGACCAGCTTGGTCTTGCGCCTTCGCCAGGGCGACGGCGAGAAGGTCTACTGGGACGCCCAATGGCGATTTCGGACGAGCGCCGGAGAGCCCTGGCGGTTCAAGAAGCGCCGGCTCGGCCTAGCGTGGATCGAGGCCGACGGCGAGGGTAACTGGCGGAAACGCAAGGGCCGATGCCCGGAGGGCTGGCTCGACGAGCGGTCGGCCAACGTGGCGGCCGTTCAGGCGATGGAGGGCCACGCCCAGATCGTCGCGTCCGCCGCCCAGCGGGCGCAGCAGGAGCGCGACCGGCTGGTGACCGTGCGCGTTGTCGCCCACGACTGGCTCGATTGGCTGGAGAAGGTGCGGGGCTCGAAACCCTCGACCGTGCGCGACTACCGGACGCTGTTGCGGGAGCCCGGCTCGCCGCACAAACGCGGCACGAAGTCGAGCGCCGGCCGGATCATGGCAACGTTCGGAGACGACCCCACGCTCGAGGTCACGGAGGCCAAGGTGAGTCGGTTCCTGAAATCGCTCGACGAGGCCGGCTTCACGCCCCGCAACGTCAACAAGTACCGCCAGGTCTTGCAGGCGTTGTTCGGCTACGCATGCCGCAGCGATTCGCTGGGCTTGGCGGTCAACCCCGTAGACGGCACGGACAAGCGACGAGAGCCACCCCCAGCGCCACTCGACTTCTACGAGATCGAGGAGGTGGAGGCGCTCGCGCGAGTGTGCGAGCGAGGCGACCACCGGCCCACGCCCGGGGTGCAGCCCGGCGAGCAAACGGCCCGCGCCGTGGAGGATCACCAAGACGCCGAGATCTTCCGAGTGCTGTTCTACACCGGGATTCGTATCGGCGAGCTGCTCACGCTCCGCTGGGCGGACGTGATGCTCGACGTCCCGTCGATTCTGGTCAGGCGCACTCTCTCCGCGGGCGAGGAGACGGAACCGAAGGGCGGTCGGCCCAGATTCGTGCCGCTGCCCGATCACGCCGTCGCGGCCATAGCCCGGCTGGGCGCGCGGACCGATTTCACCGGCGATGACGACTACGTGGTTTGCGGTCGCTGGGGAGGCAGGCTCGACTACTCGGCGTTGCGTCGTCGCTACCACCGCGGGTGCGAGGTCGCCGGACTCAGGCGCGTCAAGCTCCACGGCCTGCGCCATGCTTCGGGGAGCATCCTCGCGCGCGCGGCTGACCCGGTATTCGTCCGTGACTACCTCGGGCATACCAGACTCAGCACGACAGACCGCTACGTCGGCGCGAAGCACCGACCTGAGGATTTCGCGACGCTGAACCGTGCGTTCAGCCGGCCGGCGCTCCAGCCCGGTGTCGATCCTGACCGTCCGTCACCCGGCGAGCAGGCAGACCTCGATCTGCCAGCCGACGAAACGCTAGGCGCGGCCGAGACGATGACGCGGCAGATTGCCGCGGATCCGATCCCCGTGGCTAGCGCTCGGCTGTCAGAGGCGGCCGACGGAAGCTCCGGGTAGCCGACTCGCCGGGCCCGCTACCACGCGATCCCGCTCGGCGGGCTTTGGCCGCCTTCGCACCCCGCGAGACTGCTGTGGCCGGGCGGTTTGACCTGGGCGCGGCATCCGTTCCCATGTGGGGGCGGACGCTACACTCGCCTCCTTGACGGGTGGGCGCTACGTGCTCGGCGTATTGGTGGCCTTGGCTTCGGTTACGGTGACGTGCTCGGCGGGCGCTGCTCAACCGAGCTTGGTCCGTGGGATTCAGGCGTCTGCGATGCGCGGGGTTGGGACTGTCGTGCCGGATCGCGCCTCTGGCGTGGGCGCCGGGGTGGAGCTCACGACGGCGAGGGGTTTGCTCGCGGTCGCCGACGCGCCGGCGACTAGGAATCTGGCATTGACCGTGTCGGCGGGGTGCGTTCGCAGCGCTCGCGTTTGGGTGCGTGTGGATCATCAGCGGCCGCTCCTCGTGCCCGTTGGGAGCGCCGGTTGGCACACAGTGTTCGTACCCAGCCGAATCGCGGCGGGCGTCCATACTTTTCGGCTTCGCCCGGCCCGGCTGCCTCGCCACGCGCCGGCTTGCGCGCCGCCAGCGGTCTCGCGGCTGGACTTCATGCCCTCGAGCTCCGCTTTGTTACCGCTTTTGGGGACGGCGATGCGATCACAGGATCCATCGGCGAATTCGCTGAGCCCGCTTACGGCGGATCCGAGGTATCTCGCGACGTTTCTCGGAAACTTCGACTCCCTGACCCCGGAGAACGAGCTGAAGATGTTGTTCACCGAGCCAACGGAAGGGACTTTCGACTTCGCGCCTGCCGATAGCCTCGTTTCACTTGCCGCGGCGAACGGCAAGCAAGTGCGTGGCCACACGCTGATCTGGAGCGACGAGCTCCCGGCGTGGCTCACGAATCCACTTCTGCCCTGGTCGCCGGGGGGGCTCCTCGATGTGATGCGCCAGTACATCACCACGGTGATGCAGCATTACGGGCGCCAGATCGACACGTGGGATGTCGTGAACGAGGCCTTTCAGGACGACGGGAGCTACACACAGAGCGTCTGGTATGACGTGCTGGGGCCTTCGTACATCGCTGACGCCTACGCGATCGCCCATCAAGCCGACCCGGCGGCGAAGCTGTTCTATAACGACATCGGCGCCGAAGCGAACAACCCAAAGCAGCAGGCCATTTTATCGATGGTGAACGCGCTGCGGGCGCAAGGCGTCGAGATCGACGGGATCGGAATGGAAAACCACACGAACGCGCCGGGCTACCCGACCGACCCGCAGCTCGAGCAGACTATGAGCCAGTACGCACAGTTGGGGCTGCGCGTCGAGATCACCGAGATGGATGTGGAGACGCAAGGCACCGCGCCGGCTGACGCGCTCACCGCGCAGGCCGACGCATACCGCGCGGCGGCGACGGCGTGCTGGGATGTCGCGGCGTGCGACCGGTTCACGACCTGGGGCTTTTCGGACGCCGTGAGCTGGGTCGGAGCACAGCAGGCGGCAGACCTCTTCGACACCAACTTCCAGCCCAAGCCGGCATTCGCAGCGGTCGACGGGGCGCTATTCAGAGGCGCGTTCGCGCCGCCCGTGCCCGCAGCCGCGCGCCACTGAAGCTATTTGACGGCATCGAGCAGCGCGACGCGATTAGCAGCGCTGCGCGCATCTGCGTAGCGAGCTGCCGCACTGGCCGCGAGCCGCGCGCGGTCTGGAAGCCGTCGAGCAGTCGGGGGAATATCGGCCGGCGGGGACCCAAGCGCGGCAGCCGCGGCAGGCGCGGCGCGTAGCTGGGCTAGCGCTGCTGCGCCGGCTCCGGCGCTCGCGTCGCCGCGCAGCTGAGCGACAAACCGCGCGTACGCCGCGAACCAGCGCTGGTCTGGAACGCTGATCTCAAGGAAGAGCTGGCCGCTAGCCGCGTCTACTTGCGCTTTCGTGTACGTGACTGGACGGTTCGTGGCATACCGGTAGACGGCTACGTACTGGACCTGTTGGTGGGCGATCAGGTGAACCCCGGGCGGGGTCGGGACGACGGGCGGGTTGTAGCCGGTGAGCTGGATGACGTCAATTTCGCGCACGGGTATGCCCGGGACCATGGGACCGACGCCTTGGCCGTAGGCGTCGAGGATGACCGCCGAATAGGCCGGGTTGATCACGACCGCGCGAGTCGTGTTCGGCGTCCCGAGCACGGTCAGCGCCTGGCGCCACGAGGTGCGCTGCATGTACACGTCGTTGACGACCTCGTTGTCGACGACGACGCCGGCGAGAACGATCGCCGCGGCCGCGGTCAGTCCGAGCCAACGGACACGGGTTCCCGTCACGACAAGTCCGAGCACCAGCGACAGCGGGATCCACGCGGCGATCAGATTGCGATCCTTGAAGTAGTCGAGGTGCACGACGACGAGCGCCAGCGGTATCAGGAGAGATCCCAGACCGATCAGCAGCGGCAGCGCACTGCGCCCGAGGCGCCGCTCAAGCGGGCGCGCGACGAGCAGGACAACAGCCGCAATGATCGCGATCAGCCCGAGTTTGCCCCACGGGCCGTGAGGCGATGTCGAGTTCGACGAAATCAGTCCGGCGTTCGCGGTGAGCAGCTCGTGAAGAACGTCGTGCAACCGGCCGCCGAGCGGACTCGACGAGATCCACGACGTGCGCCCGTCCCGCTCCTGAGCACGCGCGAGCGGCACGAGCGCCAACCCGGTCAACGCGATCGGCACGATCGCCGCGGCGACGAGCCGGCGCCGGTCGCTCATCTTCCACAGCAGCACGCCGGCCTCGGCGACCACGACAAACACCGCGAAATAATGGGTCAGCAACAACAACATCCCCGACACCGTCCAAGCGAACAACGACCGACGCCCCCCGACGCGCAGAGCGCGCAGCATCAGCCACAGCGACGCCGCGGTCAGCGCGACCACAAGGGAGTACGCGCGCGACTCCTGCGAGTACCAGATCAACATCGGGTTGACCGCGACAAGCGCGGCCGCTACCAGGCCGCCGCGTCGCGACCCCAGCTCGCGGCCAGCGAGCCACACAAACGGGATCGCGACCGTTCCGACGAGCGCCGAGAACGATCGGACACCAGCCTCCGAGAGACCGAACACGTGGCGCCACACGTACGCGAGCGCGTAATAGAGCGGCGGCGTCGACTCCGACGCTTGCACCGCGCTGAACACATGACGGAACGTCCCGTCAATGACGTCGATCGTCGCGACCTCGTCATACCAGAAGCTCTGCTGGCCGAGCCCCCGAAAGCGCAGCACCGTCCCCACGGCCACGATCGCCGCGATCAGCAGAAACTCGCTCGAGGGCCCAGCGCGACGCCGCGTCGCGGACTCAGGCTCAGGTCGCACAACCCGCCGCGCAGGAGCGCGAGCCGCCGCGCTGAAAAAGCGGACTTCCCTCGACGAGAACTCGCCGCTCATTCCCGGACCCCGAGACGAGCACTGAGCGGGAGGCGCGAAGAAGGAGCTCCGCCGACCCCCAACATCAGGCGCGGCACATGACCCACGGCGAGCCCCGACCGGCTTCGCCTGCGGTTCCAGCCCGCTCGGAAATGCGACGGGCGTGTATCGCCTCACGGCCGGGCATCGCGCCGAGTTTACCGAGGCGAAGGCGACGGTCGCGACGTTGCCAGGCGCCCTTCGGCACCATCCCGCCTCAAGCCGGTCCGGATCCCCCGACGCGCCGGCACGCGGATCGTCCAGCGCTTACGCCGCCCCCTGTTCGGCGGCCGCTCGGGCGGAGGTGTCCCGTAGCACCCACCCGGTGAGATTCGCAGTGGCGCGGCCTCAAACGGGACGGCCAAGCCGCCGCCTTGCGCATCGGTTCGCCGCCGGCGTGGCGCCGTCGGCGTAGCCGCCGGGGAGGGCGGGCAGACCGGGCTGCGGCTCGGGCTTGAACGAGGCTTCAAGTGTCCGACTGGCCTGTCGGCGTCCACTTGCGCCCGTCGCCTGCTGGGGTCGATGCTCGGGGCTCAGCATGTTTGACCGGTTTTCGGGCTGAACTTCGATTAAAGAGCAGATGGCGCTCTCTGGTATCCCGCTTGCCCGGCCGATTCCGCTCTCGGTGTCGCCGGCCGCGATGGTGCATCCGGGCGCGATTTGGCCCCTTTACGTGGTCGACTTCGACTTAGGCACGATGGGCGTTTCCTGCGATCCCGCTCGGCCACACCGCCACCGGCGGCGGCGGCGCGTCGTCGACGTCGGGTGGCGACGAGCGCGGGCGTGCACCCTTTACGGCCCCTTCTTCGACTTAAGAAGTATGGGAGCAAAACGCGAAAGCACCCCGGGCGACCGGCTTCTCACGGTGGAGGGCCTCCGCGATGGCCTCCGGGAAGGCCTCCACTGGGTGGAGGCCTGGGCCCCGGTTCTCCCCAGCAATGGCGCTGGATTGCGGCGGGCGGCCTGCTTGACCACCCCCCCTCAACGTCGAGTGGTGATGGTCAAGCAGTCCTTGCAAATAGCTCTGATGGTGCAGGGGAGAACCGGGGCCAGTGCTGGTGAGGAATGGATTGGTCGGCCTCAAGTTAATGAAGGAGAGGATCAATGGATCTGGTGGATGGGATGACATTCACGGGCGTCGCTCCGGGAAGACGGTCGCTGGAAGGACTCCAATGGCTCGGGCGGGTCGGGGCGTCTCCGGTGGAGCCGTGGCGGCTCGTGATGGGCTGGAGTGAGCGCGTCGCCCGGGATCACGTTCAACGCCTCGAGACGGCCGGTCTCGTCGAGCGCGTCGCGATGCGCCGCGGCCAAGGCGTCCTGGTCGTCGCCAGCTCGCGTGGCGCGCGCGAGGCTGGGTACCCCGGGAGCTGGGCGCCAAGGTCGATCGGCCCATCGAATTGGGCGCACGCCTGCGGCTGCGCGTGGGCGAGCGCGTGGCTGGAGCTTCGCGACCGGGCATGGTGGAGCGAGCGCCAAGTCAAAGACAGCGACTTCTGGCGGCGCGAGGTCACATACCGTGACCGCCGCGGCACCGCGCGCGTCACGCACCGCCCTGATCTCGGGGTCCGCGTCGACGGCAAGCCCGCGGCGGTCGAGGTCGAGCTGCAACGCAAACCACGCGCCCGCTTGCTCGGGATTCTCCAGATGTACGCGGAGCTCACCCAGGGCGAGGACGGTCCACTCGCCGGCGTGCTCTACATCACCGGCAACGACGACATCGCCGGGCTCCTCGGACGGGTCGCCAAGGACGCCCGACTCGACCGCCCGCGGCTCACAGTGCGCCCGCTCGGGGTGATCGTCGAGCAGGCCAGGGAGGCCGCTCGAACGCGGCACGCGATCCGCGACCGAAGCGACGTCGCGACGGCCCTGATGGAGGTGGCGCGGTGATTTTCGGCCCGCTGCGCTACGTCCCCTACGTCATGTCGGCGATGCTCGCCGGCGGCCTCATCGGCCTGAGTTTGGCCTGGTGGCTGCGACGCCGCACGACGATCTCGATCCGCAACCTCTACCCACCAGCCCTGGCCGCGCCCGTGCTCGACCTGGCGGCGATCCAGCGCGACGCGTGGCTGGTCCTGATCGCGTTGCTGCCGCTGACCAGCTGCGTGGTCGCGGCCGCGCTCGCCGGCCGGCGCTGGCGACTCTCGGACCTCGGCGCAGGCGACGAGCTGCGCCAATTCGAGCTCAGTCGACGGTGGCTCTGGCAGCCCGCGACACCCCGAGCCGCGGGTGAGCGCGTCCGTATCGCAACACAGGGCCAGATCATTCGCGAGCGCGGATGGCCACCAAGCGAGCCGTTCGTTCCGCTGACCGCCGACACCGACGGCCCCCGGGCGCCGCGAAGATCCGGCCACCACGTCTTCACCGCGGGCGCGACGGGCAGCGGTAAGACGACCTCGGCCCTGCGCTGCGCCGCCGGCCGCGTCCTCAAAGACCGCGCCGCCCTCTTCTTCGTCGACCAGAAAGGTGACCCCGGCGCCGAGACGTTCCTGCGACGCCTGGCCGCCGTCGCGAACGTTCCGTTCATCCTGCTCGACCCGCGCGCCACCGACAGCGACCATTGGCAGCCTCTCTGGGGCGATCGCCCCGCGGAGGTCGTGGCTCGCGTCCTCGCGGGCATCGAGACGAGCGAGCCCTACTACGCCGACGTGCTGCGCCAACACGTCACGCTCACCGCCGCGACGCTCCACACCGCCGGGACCTGGCCGCCGTCGCTGCCGCTGCTCGTCGACGCCGCCCAGCTCGCGCAGTACCCGCGTATCCAACAACTCGCCGCCCGGCACCAGGATAACCACCCCGACCTCTGGCGGCGGGTACGCAACCACGCCCGATTCGTCAAATCCAGTGAAGGGCAGAAAGCGCTCGCCGGCGGCCTGCTCCGACTCGATCTCGTGATCGGCGAAGCCTGGCGCGACGTCCTCACCCCACGCACAGCCGAACCGACCGGCGAGCTCGTCGCGGTCAGCCTCACGAACGCGATCCACGAGCACGCCGTCGTGCTCTGGCGCACGCACGTTGATCAGATGCCCGACGAGGCCAAGACCGTGACCGCGCTGATTCTCAACGACATCCACGCGAGCGCCGTCGAAGCCCAAACCCACGGCCCGGCGCTCTGGACCGTCGTCCTCGACGAGTTCGGCGCCGTCATCACCACCGCAGGCGACCAAGCCCTCGCGCTCCTCCAACGCGGCCGTACCCATGAGGGACAGGTTCACGTCATCACCCAGTCCGTCGCCGACATCGAAGCCCTCACCGGCAAAGTGGGCCTGCTCGCGTCGATGGCCGACAACTTCACCGCGTTCATCATCCACCACCAGACCGCCCCCGAGTCCCGCGACTGGCTCGCCAAGCTGATGGGCACCACCGCCCTCTGGCAATCAACCGACCAAACCGCGGGCCACGCAGCGACCGGCGCCGGCACCCGCCGCCGCGTACGCGAGTTCCGCATCGCCTCCGACCAGTTCGGGCTCCTCAACACCGGTGAGGCAGTGATCCACACCACCCTCGGGCCCCCGCCCGTGACTTGCAACGTCAAGGCTCTCCAACTCCCCGACCAGGAACCCGAACGGATCGGCACAGCAACCGCGAGCAACTGCGAGATGACCGTCCACCCCGCCGCACAGCTCACCTCAAGCCGCGGCGACGAGGAGGACCCCGCCAGCAGCGAAACACCAGACCACCAACACCCACCAAATGACCCGTCATCCGGGTCGCCGCTGAGGACCCACGGCATGGAGAACCTCTGAGGACCGTCGTGACCACGGCTCACCGACCAGAACGGCCGCTCACCCGAGCGGACATCATGAAAGCCGACGAGGTCGCCGACCTGCTCGGCATCCACGAGAGCACGGTGTACGAGTGGGCGCGAACCGGCAAGCTCCCTGCGATGCGCCGCGGACGCGTGATCCGCTTCCTGCGGTGGAGAATCGAAGCGTGGATCGCCGACGACTCCGATCCGACCGGCACAGCGGCAGTCAGCTGATCACGCTCGTCGTCCTGGAGCGAGCACCGGACCCGCCCTCGGCGTCGATCACGGAGACTTGATCAGCAGACGCACTCGCGCGATCACCTCCGTCAGCGTCCCATCGGCAACCCGGCCGCGCCGCTTGGCTAAGCGAGTGCGGCTGATCGTTCGGACCTGGTAGGGCAGCGCGTGAGAAACGGCGACCAGGCCGCCCTCCGGCGGCTCGATCCGAACGTCGAGCCGATTGTACGTCGAGCGGCTGATCGGAACGACGATCGCGAGACCACTCGGCCCCTTCCCGATCGCATCGACGGAAATGACCAGGCACGGACGACGTCCGGCCTGCTCGTGGCCGGCGACCGGGTCGAGCTCGCAATCCCAGACCTCTCCCTGACCCGCCTCGGGAACGCTCAAGTCACGTCCGCGGCCTGGCTGGAGCCTACGTCGGCGCTCGCGGTATCCCAGGCGGCCGTCTCGGCCTGGAACTCGGCCCAGCGAGTGGCGTCATCGCGAAGCGTGCCGAAGTCGTCGTTCATCGCACGCAGGAGCCGCTCGTGCTCCTCCTTTGCGACCAGGCGCTCGATCAACTCAGGCGCTGCCACGTGATCCTCGGCGGCCAGCCGCTTGATGCGGTCGCGGGTACTCGGACGGACGCGGAGTGTCGTAGTCGCAGCCATAGCTGCAAGTGTAGACGATGACGTATACGCCAGCAAGGTGCCGATCACGCCTTCACGGCGGTCTCGCCGCGGAGGTCGCGTCCGCTCGGCGCTGTCGTCGCGAAGGCCCCGTGACCTTTGCCGCCGCCCCACGCGCCGGCCGCGCATGCAGGTATCGGTGAAGCCGATTTGATGCCCAATCGTGATGCCCAATCCTCGATGTCACCGGGAAATTGGCGCCACGGACAGAAAAAACCCCGCCTGAGCGGGGCTTTCTCGAAGCGGCTGAAGGGACTCGAACCCTCGACCTGCTGCATGGCAAGCAGCCGCTCTAGCCAACTGAGCTACAGCCGCACTCGGCCGGAGTCTACAAGCAGGCGGCCGGCCGCGGCGGACGCGAACCTCGCGGGACGGCCGACCGGCGACTTGCGGGGTTCACGCGCGTCGGCGAAGATCCGGTCCAATGGCCGCAAGACCGAGGGTCCTCGTCGCGCGGGTTCTCCCCCAGGCCGGGCTCGACATGCTGACCGAGCGCTTCGAGGTCGAGACCGGCGGGGTCCGACTCGACCGCGACTGGCTGCTCGACCGGGCGGCCGGTGCCGGCGGGATCGTCGCCGACCCGACCGTGCCCGTCGACGCCGAGCTGCTCGACGCGGCCGGCGAGGCCCTCAGGGTGGTCGCGAACTTCGCGGTCGGCTACGACAACATCGACACGCTGGCCGTTCGCGACCGGGGCGTCCGGGCGACGAACACGCCGGACGTCCTGACCAACGCGACGGCCGAGCTGGCCGTCGGCCTGATGTTGGCAGTCGGCCGGCGGCTCGTCGAGACCGACGCGGTCCTCCGCCGGGGCGAATGGACCGGCTGGGAGCCGGAGCAGTTCCTCGGCCGTGAGCTGTCGGGCGCGACCGTCGGACTGGTCGGCTTCGGCCGGATCGGCCAGCGGGTCGCCGAGCTCCTGCGGGGCTTCGGCACGCGCGTGGTCTTCGCCGCCAGACGCCCGATGGACGAAGCCGCCGTCAGGCTGGGGGCCGAGCGCGTCGACCTCGACGAGCTGCTCGGGGTCTCGGACTACGTCAGCCTCCACGTCAGCCTGACGCCGGACACCCGCCACCTGATCGACTCCGACCGGCTC
>DATCEH010000110.1:0-7427 GCA_036510225.1 Solirubrobacteraceae bacterium
GGCCGCCGGCTCGGGCCCGAGCCGCGCCACTCGGTCGCCGTGGAGGAGGCCCTCGCCGGCGTGGTCGGCTGGCTTGCGCCCCGACCGGGTCCGTCGGTCGACCCGCAGCAGCTGCTGATCACGACGGTCGGCCTGTGCTTCTTCCCGCTCGAGCACAACGACACGATGCTCGCGGCAATGGGTCTCGACGCGACCAGCGACGGCTTCGCCGAGGCGCGCAAGCTCCATGTCGTCGACGTGCTCGTCCGAGTCCTGGCGCCGCCGGGCCCGACGCGGTGACCTTCCGCGTCGGTGACGCTCCAGTCTGGGTCTTGGTTCTGGTCGGTGGTTGCGTCGCGTGCGACTCGCTCCGGCGCAGGGCCTTGTCGGTCGCCCTGCCGAAGAAGAACCCCGACTAGCGTCCGCGATTCACGGCGGGCTGGTCGTCGACGGGTGACCGGGGCGAGCGCCGATCACCGGTCGCCGACTGCGGCTCCCAGCGAAGCGAGTCTGAGAGGGCCGCGTCGCGAGCGAGCTCGGTCTCGCCGGTGAGCGTCGCGCGAACGGCGATGAAGTCGGTCGCGGCGGCGACATCGTGCATCCGAAAGATATTCGCGCCGATGTCGAGGCCGTAGGAGAGCGCCGCGAGTGAGCCGCCCAGCCGCTCGCGCGGCGGGCGGCCGGTCACGGCACCGACGAAGTCCTTGCGGGAGACGGCCATCAGCAGGGGACGTCCGAGGTCGTGGAGCCGCTCGGCGCCCCGCAGCAACTCGATCGTCTGGGCCGGCGTCTTCGAGAAGTCCGGGCCTGGGTCGACGATCACCTGCTCGAAGGCGACGCCCCGCGAGCCGGCGAGCTCGATCCGCTCGGCGAGGAACCCGAGCACGTCGGCGAGGACGTCCGCGTAGCGATCCGCGTCGTGGAGACGCCGCCGCGGCGGAGAGCGGGTATGCATCACGACCAGCGCAGCACCCGTCTCGGCGCAGACGTCGGCCAGCCCGGGGTCACGCAGTCCGCTGACGTCGTTGACGATCGCAGCCCCGGCGGCGATCGCCGCGGCCGCCACGCGCGGCTTGTAGGTCTCGACCGAGACGACAGCACCAAGCCCGACGACGCGCTCGATCAGGGGGACGACAAGCTCGATCTCGACGTCGACATCGACCACGGGCCGGTTGGTCGTCGCCGACTCGCCGCCGACATCGATGATCCCGGCGCCGGCGGCCACCAGCTCGCGGGCCAGCTCGACGCGGGCCTCGAGCGTCGGATGGAGGCCGCCGTCGGAGAAGGAGTCCGGCGAAGCGTTGACGATGCCCATGACCAGCGGTCGCGCGAGGTCGATCACCCGACCCCGCGCGGTCAACCGCAGGTCTGCGGCCCTTGGGTGCGCGCTCACGCGGTCGAACCGTACTCCGCCGACTCGCACCGCCGCCGCACGCCGGCGGCGAACCCGTGGCCGCGCGCGATCTGGGGCTGGCCGCCCGGGCGACGTGCATGTACGCTCCCGGGATGCGGCGGGTGGCCCGACACGTCAGCTACGCCAACGTGGTGGCAACGCTGGCGCTCTTCATCGCCCTCGGCGGGACCTCCTACGCCGCGCTGAACCTGCCCGACGGCAGCGTCGGCAGCAGGCAGCTCAAGCCCAGCGCGGTCACGCCGTCCAAGCTCGGGTTCTCGATCGGCGCACGGGCAGCGTCATTCCCCATGACCAGCGTCGCCGCCTTCTTCTGCCATGACAACACCAAGGTCGGCTCACGGCAGTGTGAGCTGCAGGCCCCACGCGTGCTCGGCACGATGACGATCAAGCTGGCACACCCGGCCTGGGTCCTGATGCTCGGTCGTGCGTCGGCGATTGCGTCGCAGGACGGCCAGCTCGCACAGCTCAGCGCATACGCCGACGACGCGTACGCCGGCACGGTGGACGACGCGCCGACGGCAATCCCGCAGGCCTACCCACCGGAGCTCGCCGTTCAGAAGATGGTCAAGCTGTCGGCCGGGTCCCACAAGCTCCACCTGGCGGTGGCGATCGACGGCAGCGGGACCACGGAGGTCGAACTCCCGCGGCTGATGGTGGTCGTGCTCCCGCCGACCTCGTGAGACGGCTCAGCGGCCGGACGCCGAGGTACGTATGACCGCGGACGTGGGCGAGGACTCCAGGCCAGTCGCAGGCCGCGCTCGGCGGCGTGGCAGGCACCGCACCACACGCCGGCTTGAAGCCGACTCTCAGGCGGCAGGCCTGAAGCTGGTACGTGGCGTCAGCGGAGCCAGACGATCCGGGCGATCCGGGCGGCCGGCCCGACTCGACACGATCGGTCCGCGGTCCGACAGCTTCGCGAGAAAAGCCTCGAGCGGCTCGGGCTTGGCCAGGTAGAAGCCCTGGCCCGAGTCGACACCCAGCTCGGTCAGCAGGGCGACGGTCTGGGCATCGCCGACGTGCTCGGCGACGGTCTGCTTGTCCAGACCCCGCGCGATCCCGACCACCGCCTGGATGACCATCCGATCGGTCAGGCTGGCGCAGCAGTCACGGACGAACTCGCCGTCGATCTTCAGCACGTCGAAGCGGACGTGCTTGAGGTAGTAGAAGGAGCCGAAGCCGGCGCCGAAGTCGTCGAGTGCAAAGCGACAGCCGAGCCGTGCGAGCTGCTGGCTGAACTCGCGCGCCTTGGCGATGTTCGAGATCGCAGCCGTCTCGGTGATCTCGAAGATCACGCGGCCCGGATCGAGGCCGGTCTCCGCGAGCTCGCGCTCGATCAGTCCGAGGATCGCCGGATCGCCGATCGACGCCCCGGACAGATTGATCTCGATGCTCGGCGGAAGGACTCCCCGACTGCCCTCGGCCGCGAACGCCCGCAGCGCCGCGGTGACGGTCAGGCCATCGATCTGCTGGATCAGGCCGAGTCGCTCGGCGGTCGCCAGGAAGGCCCCCGGCAGGATCAACTCGCCACGATCGTCGCGCATGCGCAGGAGAACCTCGAACTGGCTCATCCGCCCGTCGACGAGGTCGACGATCGGCTGGGCGACCAGCGCGAAGCGCTCGTCCTCGATCGCCACGCGAATCCGCTCGGCCCACGTGATCCGGCCCCGCATCCGGCCCTGGGCGGGCTCGCCTGACGTGTATACGGCGACCCGGTTGCGACCGGCCTCCTTCGCGTCGTACATCGCGAGATCGGCGCAGACGAGGACGTCCTCGCCACTGGCGGCCTCCCCCTCCTCGAACATCGCGACACCGATGCTCGCAGTGACCGCCTGGTCGCGCGTCCTCGGGACGGTGATGCGCTCGGCCCGCAGGGCGTCGAGCAGGCCTCTGGCCACGGTCTGCGCGGTCCTGATGTCGGCCCGTGGAAGCAGCACCGCGAACTCGTCGCCCCCGAGCCGGGCAAGGACGTCACTGGTGCGCAGCCGTCCGGAGAGGACGGCTGCGACGCGGCCGATCAGCTGGTCGCCGGCCTGGTGACCGAGCGTGTCGTTGATGTACTTGAAGTGGTCGAGATCGAGCAGCAGCAGCGCCCCGTCGGACCCGTACCGGCGCACGATGTCGGCGTGGGCCTCGAGCTGGCCCGCGAAGCTCGCCCGGTTGTGGAGTCCGGTCAACGGATCGTGGCTCGCCAGGTACTCGAGGTTCTCCTCGTAGTGGTGGCGGTAGGTGACGTCCTGTACCTGCACCATGCCGCGCAGGCGCTCTCCCGCCCGATCGCGGATCATCGTGACCTGCACGGTGACCCAGATCGGATCTCCGGACGCGTGGATGAACCGTGTCTCGACGTTGCGGGCGTCAGACCCGCCGGCGAGCAGCCGGTCCAGCGCCACACGCGTGTCCGCCGGCTCCTCCGGGTCGAGCAGTCCCTCGAATCGCCAGCCGACCAACCTCTGGGCGGGGTGTCCGCTCAGGGCGGACAATGCCTCGTTGACCCGCACGATCTCGCCGAACTCGTCGATCAGCGCCATTCCGATCGGCGATCCGTCGAACGCACCGCGGAAGAGCTCCTCGGCCCCCGCCAGCTCGGTCAGCGCCTGTTTGCGGGCGGTGATGTCGCGGATCGCGCTCGACACGACCATCCCTTCGACGGTCTCCAGCGGGCTCAGGCTGATCTCGATCGGGAACTCGGTTCCGTCCTTGCGCAGGCCGTAGAGCTCGCCACCGATACCCATCGGACGGGCGGTCGCGTTGCGGAGGTAGCCCTTCATGTGCTGGCGGTGTTGGGCGCGGTACCGCTTGGGGATCAGCTCGCCGATGCTCTGGCCGATGATCTCCTCCCGCCGGTAGCCGAACAGCCGCTCGGCCTGGACGTTGACCAGCGCGATGTGGCCGTGGGAGTTGACGATCACCATCGCGTCGGGTGCGGCCTCGAGCAGTCCGCGGAACTTCCGCTCCGATCCGAACAGCAGGCGGTCGCCGCGCAGCAGGCGCCGGACGGCCCGGTAGTAGCCGTTGCGCACGTGATAGACGATCCAGCGGCAGATCTCCCCCAACGTGACCATCAGCGTTGCACTCCCCTCACGTCGCGGTTTGTGGCCGGCACGCCGGGTTACCAGCGCGGGGTGTAGCCGGTGTCGAGGGTTGCCCCCGGACCCCTCCAGGCAGGCTCGACGTCGTACTTCAGCTTGAGGTTGCGTTTGCGGAAGTAGCGGAACAGCGGACCGTAGGTGAAACGCTGGAAGTTCGCAGCGCTGTTGCCCCACCGATCGGCGTCCATGAAGGGCATGAACTTGTCCGGGAAGCCCGGCATCGTGCAGCCGATGCAGATCCCTCCGGCGTTCGGGCAACCGCCGATCCCGTTGATCCAGCCACGGGCCGGCACGTTGCATTTCACCATCGGACCCTTGCAGCCCAGTTTGACCAGGCACCGCGGGTCGGCTCCGTACTCGGTGGCGAAGCTGCCCTGCTCGGTGAAGCCCGCCCTGGTACAGCTCTCGCGCGTCGTACGCGCGAACATCCACTGTGGTCGCAGTTGATCGTCGAGCTCGGGTGCCGGGGCCATCCCGCCGATGTGGAGGACCAACTCGAGGAGCATCCCGGTCATGTTGTCCGGCTGGGCCGGACAGCCCGGGATGCAGACGATCGGGAGGTTGCGCTTCGAGCGCCACCCCCATCCGAGGTAGTCCGGCAGCCCGATCGCTCCGGTCGGGTTGTTGCGCATCGCCGGAATCCCGCCGTAGGTGGCGCACGTCCCGACCGCCATCACCGCCGCCGCCTTGGGCGCCAGGCGGTCGATCCATTCGTTGACGGTTATCGGCTGACCGTCGAACGGGTTGACGCCGAAGCCGGTCCAGTGACCCTCGCCGTTGATCTCCTCGTTGCCGATCGCGCCCTCGAGCACGAGGATGAACGGGTCGAGGCTTCCGTCCTCCGCGTCGTACCACGCCTGCATGAAATCGTCGCCAACCTCGAAGGCGAGAAGTTGGTTGTGGAGCACGACGTGCGGCATGTCGGGAATCACCCCGTCGAGGAGGTCCTCGACACTCGGGTTGGTCGCCGAGGTCATCGCGACGCTCTCGCCATCGCAGCCGAGCCCCGCCGACAGCCAGAGCACGTGGACCGTCAGCGGATCCTCCGGCGGTTGACCGTCGGGCTGTGCACCCTCACCACTGTGACCGCCACCGGACATCTCGGGCCCCATCTATCGACTTAACCAGTCCTAGCTATTGCTTTTTCTATTATAGGGCGGGCCGCCGAAAGGTGCATCGAACATCCGTCCGGTCAGCGACCGGAACCTTCGGCGCCACCTGACGCCACCTGACCCGGACGCCTCTCAGCGCCCACCTGGAGCGCCGAGCCGGTCAGCCCGGGAACGGGCCGGGGCGGAGTTTCCGCTGATGTCCACGGCACCGGAGACCTGGTTTCCGAGCGCGACCAAGCCGTTGTTGTTGTCGTGGACCAGCACGGAGCCGCCGATCCGATTGCCGGCGCACTCGTCGCCCGGATCGCCGACCACGACGAGGCCCGTCGCGTCGCTCACCGTGACCGTCCCGGAGACGGTGCTCGCGCAGAGGCGGAAGCCAGCGGTTCCGCTGGCGCTGATCGCGCCGCTGATCGTCGAGTTCTCGATGTCGACCGCGGCTCCCCCGTGGATCAGGACGCTTCCGCTGATCTGCGCGCCGGAGAGGCAGGTAGCACCCGGTCCGACAGTCAGCGAGCCGTGGCTGCCCGTGACGGTCGTCGCGCAGGTGACGGTGACGGTCGCCGGCGTCGCCGAGGTCGACCCGAGGAAGTTCGCATCGCCGCCGTAGACGGCGACCACGCTGTGGCTGCCGGCGCCGAGGCCCGCGGTCGTGAAGCTGGCCGTCCCGCCGGAGAGCGGCACCGTGGCGACCGGCGTGGTGCCCCCGTCGAGGAAGAAGCCGACCGATCCGGTCGGGGTCGTGCCGCTCCCGTTGGGCTGGGCGGGCACGACAGTCGCCGTGAACGTGATCGCGCTCCCGAAGCTCGCGGTCGACGGCACCGCCACGACGCTGGTCGTCGTCGGCGCCCGGCCCACCTGCACCGAGGCCGTCGCCGCGCCGCCGGTGCCTCCGTTGGTCGAGGTCACCGCGGATGTCGTGTTGTTCTGCGTCCCGAGGCTGACGGCCGTCACGTTGACCGAGAACGTGCAGCTGCCGGCGGCCGGCAGCGTCGCTCCGGAGAGGCTGATCGCTCCTCCTGCGGCGGGAGCGGAGATCGAGCCGCCGCCACAGCTACCGGTGATGCCGTTCGGCGAAGCGATCACGAGCCCGGACGGCAGCGTGTCGGTGAAGCCGACGCCGCTCAGCGCGGTCCCGCTGTTCGGGTTCGACACGGTGAAGGTCAGTGACGTCGTGGCGCCGAACGCCACGGTCGGACCTCCGAACGCCTTTGCGATCGTCGGCGGGCCGACGACGGTCAGAGACGCCGTGCCGGCGCTTCCCGTACCGCCGTTCGTCGACGACGCCGTGACCGAGTTCAGCTGCGTCCCGGACGCGGTTCCCGTGACATTCACCGAGAGGCTGCACGTCGCGCCGGCGGCGAGGGCCGCCCCCGTCAGTGTGACCCCGCTAGATCCACCAGCAGCGCTGATCGTCCCGCCGCCGCATACGCCGGTCAACCCGTTGGGGCTGGCCACGGCGAGGCCGGCGGGGAGCGTGTCCGCGAAGCCGACCCCGCTGAGGCCGACGGTCGTGTTCGGGTTGCTGAGCGTGAACGTGAGGCTCGTCGATCCGTGTAGCGGGATCGAAGCCGCGCCGAACGCCTTCGTGATCTGCGGCGGCGCGACCACCGTGATCGACGCGGTCGCCGTGTTGCCGCTCCCGGCCGTCGTCGACGTCACGCTCACCGAGTTGTTCTTCACCCCGGCAGACGTCCCCGTCACGCTGACCGAGAACGTGAAACTCGCCGCGCCCGCCAGCGTGCCCCCACTCAAGCTGACCGAACCCGAACCCGCAGTCGCCGTGATCGACCCACCACCACACGACCCCGTCAAACCATTCGGACTCGACAC